>CAUAWO010000026.1:0-37173 GCA_958432865.1 Bacteroides stercoris | reverse complement strand
CTATTTTTTTAAATAAATAATAACCCGGATGAACATCTGAAAAAGTTATTCCCCCATTACAGTAGCTACAATTTTACGACCACCTCCATGGTTGCGGAACTCACAAAGGTAAATTCCCTGCCAAATACCCATATTCAACCGACCTTCTGTAATAGGAATAGTGAGGCTGACGCCTATAATTGTTGCTTTTGCATGAGCAGGCATGTCATCCCAACCTTCTAAAGTATGTTCGTAATAAGGCTCACGTTCCTTTATCAAATGATTAAAAATAGATTCCATATCCGTACGGACATCCGGATCGGCATTTTCATTGATACTTAATGCCGCACTAGTATGTTTGATGAACAAATAAAGCAAACCTGTTTGGGGAAGTGGCGGCAAATTGCGCACCACTTCATCAGTAATCAGGTGAAATCCCCTGGTACGGGGACGAAGCGTAAATTCTGTCTGAGATACCATAACTATTATCAACCTTTATGCATCCATATAGATGCCACTTTACGACGTACCGCTACTATATTAAATAAGGATACACCCACAAAAAGCAAAACACCTATAACCAAGGCCGGTCCTAAATTTCCTGCTTCCAATTGTGGGAATAACTTTCCTATCATATCCATATAGTTACTCCGCACATAAATCACAATTCCCACTGATAAAAACAGCACCACAGCATTGAGTGCCAATGTCAGCATTTGATAAGGGAGCGCCACCTTAGCCGGACTGTAACCTATCAATAACAGATTCTCTAACTTGGATGTATTCTTTTGCAGCAACAAATAAATACTGAGCATCAAAATATAGAAAGAGAGCACACTGATAAGCAAACCTACAGAAAGCACAATTCCTATAATCACTTTCAAGAACCAGGTAGTCTTTCCCGCATCCAACTTGTCATCTTCCGTATCATATCCCTTGTCTTTAAAGAACCTGGCAATACGGTCGTCCGTAGGATTGTTCACTTCAACAATCAGTCGTGACGGTTCGCTTTTCTGCCCCGGGGCAAACTCATTGTTGGCCCACGTCATAAATGTTTCCGGAACAAGAATCGTATTCAGACGATTAGAGAAACCAACTATTTTTCCTTTAAAGTTTTCCGTACGCCCCACACCGGTAATACGTATATCCAAATTAACCATACCCATCACCCCTTCCGACAATTGCGGCAGGCTCCGGCTTTGTGCAAAACCGAAGTTATACAGATTCAGATAATTACGGGGGATGATAATAGGAACGACCCGTTCATATTCATCAAACTCCCATTTATCCAGGTTCACATCCACATACTCATCGGGAACAGACTCAAAGAACATGGCTGTAGACATGTGCAATCCCACGTTCTCCATCCCCATGCCTGCCGACACTTTAAATTGGGAAGGGATAAAAGCCCCTACCCCTTTGGTAAACGGCTGTTCGCTGATTTCAGCAATGTCTTGTTCGGAAAAAGTCTTGCTTTTACCGACAAAAGAACCCAATGTGCTCACTTTCTTGCTTACTATCACATAGTCTTTCTTCATGAAACTGTCACCTTCTGTAAAAACCGGCAACACATCTTTATAAAACTGAACACTCAGCAACACAATGACCATACCGCACAGATTGGCAAAGAAAAAACCCGCCAATTGTGAAAAACTGATATGCTGACGTAATAATTTCCAGACCAACCTCATAGCTTCAACGTTTTTGTGTAGTTCAACTCCAAATGCTTGCCGATAGAGGTCACAATGATACCTGCCCCCTGTCTATCCGCTTCCTCCACCAATATCCGGGACATAATCCGTCCATTCTCCTCATCCAGATGGCTGATAGGTTCATCCAGAAAAATAAAATCGAAAGGTTGGCAAAGGGCGCGGACCAACGCAACACGCTGCTGTTGTCCGAAAGACATTTTAGCTATTGGCGTATCCCATTTATCGGCAATGCCGAACTGTTCAAACCAAGCCTTGATTTCTTTCTTAGATTTAAATCCGGTCAGCGAATTCTTCAACTGCACATTCTCCCACGCTGTCAGTTCTGTAAACAAACGTAATTCCTGAAACAACATACTGATGGAACATTTCCGAATCTCCACCCAGTCGCGCACCGAAAGCGTACGGATATTTTTCCCGTCAAAACAGATGATACCTTGATAGTCGTTACGGTATCCGTATACGTAGCTGCAAAGCGATGATTTTCCTGTACCGGACGCTGCCTCCACCAAATAAGCTTCTCCACGCTTCAGAGTCAACGACTGATGCCAGACATCAGATATAATAGAATCCCTCCCTGCAAAAACGGCAGGGAGGGTCTGTTGTAATTCTATAGTGTTCATAAATTCTCCAATCCACGTACAATCAACTGTAGCACGTTGACCTCTTTATCTTTCATAACAATATTCATTTGGGCGCTTTTCCAATCGGGAGCCATCACATCCATATAGTCGCAAGGTCCCAGGATGGCATTGAACATGGCGGCATCGCTGCCCAGCATACGGGTTAACCGGGGATTCTCCTGAACATCCTTCACCAGCTGCGCCGCATTGAACGCCATAAAGAAACGGTTCTTTGTCACCTGTCCGGCCCAAGGAGTATTCTGCAAAGAAACTCCGTAACGGCGGCCTGCCTCATCTGCCAGTCTTTCATTGTTCGAGATATAAAGCAGATTGTCCTTCACACCAAACCAAATGCTTTGGCGATACATACGGAACTCGTATTGGTCTTTACCCGTAGAGTTCAACTGCATCTGCCCACCGGTCATAGCCAACAAAGGTTTCAGGTCTTCGAAGGACTGCAAAAAGTCTTTATTCGTTACATCAGCATAAATCAGCAAGTCATTATTCGACAAGGAATTATAGCCAACCGCAACATCTCCATGAATAGAAGAGAATATACCTTCAATATCTATTGGTAACATCGGATTATCCAACGCTTGCCTGATGGTAGGATTTTCGCAAAGCAAATCATAAATACCCTTTCCATTGATATTACCTCCTGCCCAAACCAACGTATTGGCTGGGAAATACTCTAAACAGGCTCCTTTAATACATGAGGAAGCAGCCGACTGTTTTTCATACATAGCAATCAAATCCTTGTTTTCAATCAAAGTCTCCACGTCCACTACAATTTTGCCTTTTTCGAAAGTAGCGGAAACCAGATATTTGATATCTTCCAGTTTCAAATCGGCAGGCATTCCCATACGCATCTGCATGGTAATATCATTAGGAATGAACGACATATTCATCACTGTAACGACTTCACCTTTTGCCGAAGCCAACTTACCAAAGTCTGTAGTCTTTACGTAGCTGTTTTCAGCATCCTGACGCATCAATGAAAGCAAACTTCCTTTCAAACTGAGGGCATCTCCTTTATTACTACCCATCAATAAGAAAGTCCCCTTATTAAAAGCGCACAGCGCCGTACCCATCTGTGTCCATGTACATCCGCTTTCACTTTTCAACTCCGTACATATCTGCTCATTCTTTAATGCCTCCAGCAAAGCTTCCACTTTACCTTCATCATCCACTTTCGCCAATAAAGCAAAAGCATTAGAATGAGGAGTGATGAACATATACACCTTATCGGTAAAAGACAAGCCCGATTCAGACGGATTTTGAATAATCTTCTCGGCAGTCTTGTAAGCTTCACCCTCCAAACCGCTTTTCAATGCGTCCGTCAGTTTGGCCACAACCTTTTCTCCTCCTTTACCGTTTATGCCGCTCTTCTCCGCCATCGTCTTGAAATCGAATGACATAACCATTGCCGCATCCTTAGGAATAGCGTTGGCATACTCACTTTCAGACGAACAAGAAGCCATAAGCAGCACTATCGCTACGAGTGCAAATCCCCAAATACCTTTTCTCATATTCTTATTTTTGGTTTAATAAATTCAGCGTATGACAGGCTACCAATGCAGCTGTTTCCGTGCGAAGACGGGACTTTCCCAAACTGACAGGCTGAAAACCCGCCGCTATAGCCTTAGCCACTTCTTCCTCGCTAAAATCTCCTTCCGGACCTATCATCACCAAAGCATCTTCTCCGGAACGCAATATATCTTTCAACAAAGGTTTTTCCCCTTCATAGCAATGGGCGATGAACTTCTGCCCTTTAAAATCCCGTGAAACAAACTTATTAAAGTCCGTCATTTCATTCAGCACCGGCATAGTCGCCTTCAACGATTGTTTCACTGCCGATACCAGAATCTTTTCAATACGTTCCTTCTTGATTACTTTCCGTTCGGAATAACGGCAGTTCAGGAAAGACAGTTCATCAAAGCCTATTTCAGTCGCTTTCTCTGTAAACCATTCAGTACGATCCATATTTTTAGTGGGAGCCATGGCAATATGCAACCAGCCGTTCCACCCTTTTTCCTGCGGAATCGTTTCCGTTACCTTCACTTGGCAACGTTTACCGCTTGCAGCACTGATTACAGCTTTGTAAAAACAACCTTTCCCATCGGTCAACATAATCTCATCGCCTATGGAAAGGCGCAAAACCCGTAAACAATGTCCTGCTTCCTCTTCCGGAAGCTCAAGGTTACTCGCTATATCAGGGGTATAAAAAACATGCATAGTTCTTCTTGTTTTTTCAATTTATATATCAAGCTATTGTATTCTCCTCCTCTTGTTCCCGTCGTTTTATCTCATCACGCAAACGGGATGCCTGCTCATAATTCTCTTCTTCTATAGCCTTTGACAATGCTTCTTTCAGCATCACCACATCAACTGTATTTACATTGACAGAAAATGCCGTATTCCCAACTTCATGCAACTGCTCACTTTCCATAATCTCATCAGTAGTATAGACAGGACACCCGCAACGCATAGCCAACGCAATCGCATCGGAAGTACGTGAGTCTATTTTAAATACCTCACCTTCCTTTTCCAAAAACAGATAGGAATAATAGACTCCATCCTTTACCTTATATATCAATACTTTCTTTAAAGCAGTCCCCAACTCTTTGGTCACCGTCAGAAAAAGATCGTGCGTCAATGGTCTGGGCATCTTATAGCCCATCATTACCACCTTAATAGCCTGCGCCTCCAACGAACCGATAATAATAGGCAGCTTACGGTTACCGTTCACTTCTTCCAACACCAACGCATATGCATCCGCCGGCTGCAATGTAGAGGACATATCATGTACCTTCAATTCTATTTCATCCATAATTTAACTTTCCTTCCACCATTCCCGTCTACATCGGAAACGGTCAAAAAATAATTTATCAAACTTGCCCGGGACGATGCTTATACTTGAATATGACAGCAAACAATACCGCAACCGCCAAGGCATATCCCGCAAAGACAAACCATGTCATGCTCCATCCCTCCATCTGCGGAGCACTGCTGTTCATATCAACAAAACGATTTACCACTGCCTGAGCTCCCAACGTTCCCACCGTAGCGCCAATACCATTTGTCATAATCACGAACAATCCCTGAGCACTGGAACGGATGGATAAATCAGTTTCATTGTTAACAAACAACGAACCAGAAATGTTGAAGAAGTCGAAAGCCACCCCATACACAATCATGGACAGTACAAACATCCAGACACCCGGCCCAGGATTCCCCAGTCCGAACAATCCGAAACGAAGTACCCATGCCAACATGGCTATCAGCATAACACGCTTGATTCCGAAATGCTTCAACACAAACGGTATTAATAAGATACACAATGTTTCCGACACCTGCGACAAAGATATCAATGCATTGGCATGATTCACTCCAAACGTATCGGCATACTCCGGAACTCCCTTGAAACTGCTGAGAAACGGATTGGCAAAACCGTTGGTTATCTGTAAAGAAACCCCCAACAACATAGAAAATATAAAGAAAATAGCCATCTTTTTCTGTTTGAACAGTGTAAACGCCCGCAATCCCATAGCATCTACCAACGATTTCTGTTCTCCACCACGACTTACAGGACACTCAGGCAAAGTAAGCGCATAAACCGCCAGTATCACTCCAAAGCAAGCACAAGAAAAAAACTGCATATAATTATTTTGGAATCCCAAGATATCCGTCAGCAACATGGAGCAGATGAAACCAATCGTTCCGAAAATACGGATGGGAGGAAAAGCGATGACAGGGTCCAGTTTTACTTTATCCAGTGCGGTATAGGCTACCGAATTTGTCAATGCCAATGTTGGCATATAAAAAGCTACACTAAGAGAATAAAATGTAAACAAAGTACCGAAATTAACCGCTTCACCATCCACATAGCCATACCACCCGGCAGCCACCATAAACACGGCAGCCATAAAATGACAGAAACCATATAATTTTTGAGCAGGCACCCACCTGTCGGCAATAATTCCCATTATGGCAGGCATAAACAAGGAAACAATCCCCTGCATGGCGTAAAACAGACCTATCTTGGCCCCCAAGCCAATATTAAACAAATACGTCCCCATGGAAGTAAGATAAGCCCCCCATACGGCAAACTGCAAGAAGTTCATGACTATCAGTCTGAGTTTCATTCCGGTAATTTCGTTTTTCATCTTTCTTCTTTAATGTGTGTTTTTTATATTACTTGCAAAGATATAAAACAATTCGATTTTTCATGGAGATTCATCTTAAAAAACAAAGCCTTTCCGGCAGTTTCACAACTTCCGGAAAGGCAAGACAATTAAAAAGTTTTTGTAATCTAACTAAAAGAGAGTGTTTTATTATCTTGTGTTCGTGAAAAATAATGCCATCATCTATTCAGCTATGGCATAAGCATCCAGTCCTTTCAATGACTGGCGGATAGTTTCCTGCATCTTCTCCATCTCTTCCCGACTCATTTGGCGCACCTCTATACCGGAATCCCTTAGATTATTCCCTAATTCGGCCATCTGCTCATTGAACGAATCCCAATATTCCGGGTCAAGGACAACAGAACACACTTCTTGCCCATCCTTCATCGGACTGATAATGACGGTCATGCTTACACTTCCGCTTTCTTTGACATTAAGGGTGTAAGTACGTTTCTCATTATCCGTCTTATAAATGAACGTAAAATTCGCTTTCTGCGCCTTACCTCTTCCCTTCGGCATATCCTTGATGGCAGTTTCGGCATATTCCTCATCCTTCTCGAAAGCCTCAATCAACCTTGCACCTATATTCTCATCCTTTAACGAGAAACTTTTCACCACCTTCACCACTTTGCGGGTTTTAGGGTCACGTTTCGTTACAGAATTGATAGCCACATCATCCCGTTTTTCCAGTTCCGCCGCCATTTTATCAATATTCTTCTGGGCCATAACCTTACCTGTTCCACCCCACATCAGCAAAACAGCCGCCAATGCACTTCCTAAAATAAATCTTGTTTTCATATCTTATTTTTTTTATGTTTTTTATTCGCTTACCAATAATTCCTTTTCTTCTATCTCTTTCTCGGAACGACAAATTTCCTCCACACGCTCCTGAGCCAGTTTCTCCACCCGTTCCGCCTCTTCCAGTGTTTCAATAATACAAGGCATAATCTGTTTCACATCCGAAATTCGCTTGCCTCCCACTTCCACATAACTACCTTCGTAGCACGACCATTCACCACTTCCGCCTGCTTGGTTCTCCGAATAGAAAATCAAGCCTAACCCCAGCGCAATGACCATCATTGCCGCTATACCGGCACTCCAGACAGCTACCGGAATACGCTGATAAAAGCCTTCTTTTCCAACCACCGGTACCTTTTCCGATCTCTTCCCTCCGGCAACCTCCTCCTGACCGTCTGGCTGCGACATACCCGGTTCTCCCTGCATACCTCCCTCATACCAGGCAAACATCGGAGCATATCCCATCAGATGAGAAGGTACATCCCCTGTATGGAAGAAGCGATAAATAGCCTGCTCCTCGGCATTCGTGGTCTCCCCTTCCAGGAAACGGTTAATGTATTCTTCTATATTCCTCTTATCTAATTCCATACCTTACTGTGTATCATAAATTGTTCTTTTACTCTTTTTCTAGCTCTCGACAAATTGGTTCGTACCGCCACCGGCGTACTTCCTGTGAGACGGGCTATCTCCTCTACTTCGAAACCTTCCAGGTGCTTCATGCGGAGAATAGACTGTTGCAAGTCAGGCAAAGTACCTATTACTTCCAGTATCTCCTGCATATTCTCTTCCTCTACCAGTTTCATTTCAGGATTTTCACCTCCACCAATGCTGATGCCCTGCTCCAAATCGACTTTCTCTATCCGAGTGCCTCGCAGACGGTTGATGCACAAATGCTTGGTTATAACAATAGCCAATGCATCCACGCTGCGGTATTGGTCCAGACGGTCACGAAGAAACCAAAGTTTCAACAGTGCATCTTGCACTGCATCTTCTGCCTCGTCGGAGTCTTCCAAATAACGGATAGCCATTCTTAACAAAGCCGGCCGCATTCGTTTTGCCTCTATTTCAAATCTATTTTGTTCCATGTTCACCAGTATGACACATAGAGGTAGGGAAACGTTACATCAAAATGAAAAAAAAATTTGCTGACATGTCAATTTACCAATATACCAATAACCGTATGGGCATATATAGCACCGCTAATTGGCACATCAGCCAGTTGACGGATGCACCAATTATTCAAACTTATAAACCGTATGACTACGAAAGACCTCTCCCGGACGGAGTACAGTACTAGGAAATCCGGGCTGGTTGGGGCTATCTTGAAAATGCATCGTTTCGAAACATACCGCCGAACGGAAAGGATAAGCTATTCCCCTTTTACCTGTCATTTTTCCTTTCAGTCCATTACCGGTATAAATTTGCATTCCCGGCTCGGTGGTGAAGATCTCCATCTTACGCCCGCTTGCTGGATCATACACCCAAACAGCCGGCCTTGTATCATCTCCTTTCGTATTCAATTCCCAAGTATGATCATATCCGTTTACCACCTTCAATTGGGGATGATCCGCATCTATACATTCTCCGATAGCATGCGGCATACGAAAATCAAGGGGAGTACCGGCCACCTGAAGATATTCTCCTGTAACACATTTCTTATCATCGTATGGAGTAAAACGATCTGCGTCTACCCAAAGTTGCTGGTCCTCCACGCTTTTCGTAAAATTTCCCGAAATATTAAAAAAAGAATGATGGGAAAGATTAAGTACCGTGGGTGCATCCGTAGTTGCCTCGTATGTCAAATCCAACGCATTATCATCCTCACCAAGACTATAGACCAACGTCACTTTCAGGTTTCCGGGGAAACCATTTTCTCCATCAGGAGAAAGATAAGACAGACGGACCCTATGTGTATCTGCCTGCTCCACTTTCCATATTCTATCGGCAAAGCCGGGATTCCCTCCATGTGATATATGCCCGGACTTCCCATTGTTAGGGACCAGCTTATACTCTACTCCATCCAGCGTGAAACGCGCATTCAGAATACGTCCTATATAACGCCCCACCGTAGAACCAAAATTCTGCCGTTGCTCCATATATTCAGTAATCGTGGAAAATCCGCACACCACATCCTCCCGTTTTCCATTTCTGTCGGGGACAAGGATAGAAACCACCCGTGCCCCATAGTTTGTGATACAGACCTCCATTCCCTGCTTGTTGCTCAATGTAAATAAATCGGTATGCTGTCCATTCACTTCTGTTTGAAAATCCTTCCGCTGTAATCCAGAAGCTGTGATTTGCTTACCGGTGTGACAAGAAGAGAGCACCAGCAACAAGCCCATACAAACCATACCCTGTTTTCCTTTCATATCATTCATTTTATAGGTTTTAAATACCACAAATGTAAATCCTCCGATGGAAAATAAGAAAAGCCGGCCTTCCCTTTTTCAAAGGATGACCAACTTTTCAACCATTTCAACCAATTTTTACCCTGTCGCTTCCTCTCTTTCAAAACCATCTTTTTACCATCCAGCGTATTGACAGGTTGATATTCCTGTCTGCCCCGCTATGATAGGAAAATCCAGAAATAACTGACTGATAGTGCTTAAGCCCAAACAAACAACCTAGTGCTTCCACTCCACAGGCAACCTTAATCTCGCCTTGTAATCCTGCCTCCTGCAACAATCCTGCAAGCAGATTTATCTTTTCCGCTTCCGGACCATATGCAGTACGGATTATAAACAATGAAACGTTCGCCATACAACCATTCATCCCTGCTTCCACATAAGGTTTTCAGCCCTGCCCGTAAGTTGTGACCAAAGTTAAAAGAAAGCAAGCCAGTGTTGCATAAAGTTGTATTCTCATATTTTTCATCTGTTTTGTTTTAACCTAACAAATGCAGACAATTATCTTCTTTTTACATTTATTTTCAGAAAAACTTCTGTTTCCATGCAGTCTTTTACCCTCTCCTGTATCTTCATATAATAACATGACAAAAGAAGAATGAATGACACAGAACTAATAGAGGGATGTAAAGCCGGAAAGCGGGAAGCTTTGGAAACCATATACAGGCTCTTCTCCCGCCAAATGTATGGAGTGTGCTATCGCTATGTAGGCGAAGATTCGGCACTGGACGTCATGCACGATGGATTCGTCAAAGTGTTTTCCGCCATCGGCCAGCTACATGCCACCGACCTGCATGGATTCAGATCCTGGATCACCCGTATCATGGTAACCACCTCCTTGCACCATCTCCGCAAACAGAAAAACAGCTCTTTCCTTTCTGTAGATGACCTGGAAGAAAACATGCAACCTGTGGACGAAGAAGATATGATTTCAATTCCTATTGAAACCCTGATGAAATTCATAGCTGAATTACCGACAGGCTATCGCACCATACTGAACTTGGCCGTATTCGAGGAAATGCCTCATAAGGAGATTGCGAAGACATTAGGCATTAACGAACATTCATCCTCCTCACAACTGTACCGCGCCAAATGTATACTTGCTCAGAAAATTAAAGAATACTTAACTCGACAATCATTATGAAACAGGAAGAAGAACCGTGGATAGACCACTTGAAACAACGGGTTAACGAATACGAAAAGCCACTCCCAGAAAATGATTGGAATCATTTTCAAACGGAATTTTTCACTCCCTATCTACATAAGAGAAGAAGGATGAAAACGATGCGTATAGCAGCCGTTTTCTTCTTGATATTCATACCTTTTGCCACTACTTTTTATTTTTTACAGACAGAAAAACATGAAGCAGCCTCACCTGTTGTATCCTTACCGGCATACCAGCCAAGAAGCATTACAGGCAGCCCTTCCATTATGCCTGAAAACAAACTGTTACAGGACAGGACCAAATCAAAGACAGCTTCCTTGACAAGGCCGCCAATCCAAACAAGTATCCACACCGATACGGCAAATAATATAGAAACAGAATGTATGCCCCCGGTACAAGATACAATCCGGAATACAGAATCTGTACACAAGCGCCCTTCCGGACACAAGCACTTTGCACTACCGTATAAGCGTTCCGGATATACTTTGGCACTTGCCATATCTGCCGGCAATAACGGAGCAAGTACCGGCTTCATAAACAAAACTTTTTCCCGGGGAGACATAGGGAGTTCTCATAAGGATGAAATTATGTATTGGAGTGACTTCAAAGACTATTTGCAGGAATATCCATCGGACTTTCCCGATGCACAAGCTTACGAAGCTCTACTACAAATAGCAAATGACAACACGGGACGACCCATGACAGAATATACCCATTATAATCTCCCCGTCAGCATTGAGCTTTCGCTCCGTAAATCTATAAGCAGGCACTGGGGGGTCAGCGCGGGACTGCAATACACCTATCTGTCGTCCGAGAGTTCCATAGGAGAAGATTCCAAGTGGGTTAAACGACAAAAGCTCCACTACATAGGCTTGTCCGTGAAATTAGACCGCCGGCTTTATACCACCCGCACCTTTTCCTTTTATGCCACAGGAGGAGGCACAATAGACAAATCCGTTTCGGGTAAACTGGAACAAGATTTCATCGTTCAGAAAGAGAAAATCTATTCCAGTACAGAGAATCTGAAAATAAAACCGTTCCAATTCTCCATACACGCCGCATTGGGAATACAATATAATATAAATCCCACCCTAGGTGCTTTCATTGAGCCCGGAACAGTTTTTTATTTCAAGGACGGCAGCTTTAAAAACACCATACGTGACAAACACCCGCTCCATTTCAACCTGCAATTGGGGGTGCGCTGGAATTATTAAGGAAACTTCATGCAGTCTTTTGTCCATCCTTGTATCTATAAGATAAAAAAAACAACCATGCAAAAAAGACATAAAGACAGACAATGTTATTTTAACGAGCTGGCGAATACGTCCCGTAGTTTCTATATAGACTATGTGAAGCAATTTATCTCCCTCAGCCCTTCCACCCACATACTGGAAATAGGTTGCGGAGAAGGAGGCAACCTGCTTCCCTTTGCCGAACTAGGCTGCAAGGTAACAGGAATAGACCGTGCAGCCAGTCGCATACACCAGGCAGAAACCTTCTTCGCCGCCTCCGGCTACAAAGGAGAATTCACCACAACGGATTTCTTCAACTTTTCCTCAGCTTCCCGTTACCAGCTCATCCTGATACACGATGTTATTGAACACATCAGTAACAAAGAAGAATTCTTCCGTTGCCTCTCTCCTCTTCTAGCTAAGGGAGGCATCATATTCTGGGGATTCCCGTCTTGGCAAATGCCATTTGGCGGACATCAGCAAATTTGCCACAACCGGTTCGTCTCCTCTCTCCCTTTCATTCATTTATGTCCCGGTATATTCTATCGGTTTCTGCTCAGATGTTTCCATGAAACGCCATCATGTATTGAAGAATTATCAGACATCAAACGCTGCCGCATGACCATAGACACCTTTGAACAACTTGCTGAAAAGTATGGATACGAAATAACCGACAGACAATTATGGTTCATCAACCCACACTACCAACAAAAGTTCCATCTGCGGCCACGAAAATTATATCCTGTACTGGCACAGTTAAAATATATCAGAAATTACTTCAGCACCTCCTGTTTCTATATAACGCGCCACCGTGAGCTTCATGATTGAGGCAACCCATTTATACTACTTTCATGTTTATACCAACACTATAATTACCAAGATGTTATAACCCGCCATCTAAGTATTTTCTTCTGTTACATTAAGCTTTTTCTTCCAGCCACCTAATACAGACTCCGGCAGTGGACTGTACAGACGATTGGAATAGACTATACAGTCTACTATAGGCAACTGTATAGTCCACTGCCGGAGTCTGTACTACATAACCGTACAAATCCCCTTAATCATCAGCCCGAAAAGACTTAGGAAAGCGTATATAAAGCTTTAAACCCAGGCAGAACGAACTATGCCGCCAGCATTGAAGAAGAACCAACAGAGGGCTGTCACCCCAAAAGAGAAAATGTAAGAAGTGGAAGAAAAAACAGAGCAAATCTTTTTTTTCAGGAAGAAGAAGCCTAAAAAAACGGCCTATATCATATATAAAAAAAGAAGGGTATCTATCCCAGACACCCAATCTTCATTAACCTTAAATCTAATACCATGAAAAACACAGTGCAAAGATAAGTAGTTTTATGTTATCAAACATAATAACACTACAATTATTTGCTTTCAATTAACATCATTTAAATTTTAAAGGCGCTTTTACAGTTTCAAATTCTGTAAAAACGCCTTTGTACTACATATGATTATACAAACCAATCAAATTATTCCACATACAACACCAGCCCTTTCAAATACTCTCCTTCAGGATGGTAAATATTTACGGGGTGATCTCCCGGCTGGGTCAATTGATGCAGAATACGCACACTACGTCCGCTTTGTGCGGCAGCTGTAAATACCGCATTACGGAAATTCACCTTATCCACCACCTGCGAACAAGAGAAAGTAAACAGAATGCCTCCCGGTTTGATTTTCTCAAATGCTTTAGCGTTCAATTTCGTATAGCCGCGCAATGCATTGCGGAGAGCATCCTTGTGTTTGGCAAATGCAGGAGGGTCAAGAATTATCAAATCATATTGATCCCCCATACGATCCAGGTATTTAAAAGCATCCTCAGCATACGCCTTATGACGGGTATCACCCGGAAAATTTAATTCCACGTTCATATTGGTAAGATCAATAGCTTTTGCCGAACTGTCTACCGAATGTACCAGATTCGCGCCTCCACGCATGGCATAGAAAGAGAAGCCTCCTGTATAGCAGAACATATTCAATACATTACGCCCTTTGGCATAACGCTCCAACAAATGGCGGTTCTCACGCTGATCCACAAAAAAGCCTGTTTTCTGACCTTTCAGCCAATCCACATGGAATTTCAAGCCGTATTCCATCGCTATGTTTTCGGAGCTTCCCCCCTTGATAAAACCATTCTCCGGTCCCAAATCCGCCTTGAAAGGCAATGTGGTTTCTGATTTATAATAAATGTTCCGGACTACATCCCCCATCACCTCGGACAAGGCATCGGCTATCTCCATACGGTAAACATGCATTCCGGCCGAATGTGCCTGCATCACAGCTGTATGATCATATACATCAATAATCAAGCCCGGCAAGTTGTCTCCTTCGCCATGAACCAGACGGTAAGTATTGTTTGCAGGATTACCGGCCAAACCCAAACTGCGGCGCAAATCGTATGCCACTTCCAGTTTATGCTTCCAAAATTCATGATCAATCTCACCTTCCTTGAAAGAGAGCACGCGCACGGCAATACTTCCTATCTGGAAATGCCCGCAAGCTATAAACTCTTTCTTCGAAGTGTACACATCCACTATCTCGCCTTCTTCGGGTTCTCCCTCAATGCGCTGGATAGCTCCGGAGAATACCCACGGATGAAAACGCTTTAACGACTCTTCCTTACCCGGTTTCAGGTATACTTTCTTATAAGCCATTTGTATTTACTGTTGTTTCTATTGGTTCTTCCTCTGTTATCTCATAACCGCCCGTACGTTCCAATTCCGTCAGGCAATTGTAAATTTCCACACAAGCCCACGCATCCGTGGCTGCATATAGTTTCTGTCCCTCGCTGAGCACCTCCGCCTCCCAATTGGAAAGACGCTGGCTTTTTGAAATCTTCTGGCCAAACAAATTGGCGAAGATTTTTTGCAGACTCCGGTCAGCTATGCCGAATCGTCCTACATAGTCCTGTAACTCTATCCAGTTTCCCCGGTCGGGATGCACATCCTCACGTTTCCGCAACGAGTTAAAATCGTCTTTCAGAGACAAACCTATCTTCAAGGTATCGCTCATCAAAAACTCTTGCAGAGAATCGGGCATACCTATCCGGTTCAGGCGAAACAAGAAACAGGTATCTTGCGTAGATATTTGCAACAAAGCTACCTTATGGGTAGTACCGCGTTTAAAAGAAGGGCGTGTTTCCGTATCCACTCCCACTATGCGTTGATCTTTCAAATAGGCTACCGCTTTTTCGGCCTCACTCTCGGTATAAATCACGAAGATGCGTCCCGGAAAAAGCACCTTGGGCATTGCTGCTATCTCGGCTTTAGTAATCGTTTTCCTTATTTGTTTCATAATAATGAATTCTCATCTTCCATTTCTTCCTCCTCGCCATCATCGGCAGGGCTGTACTTCACATCATGCAAAGCACGCATAGTGTTTACCAGCCGTTGTCCCCAAAACTCTCTGAAATGTTCCTTGCAGACCACTAAAGAATCGTTCATCGTTTCATTCAGGCCCAGTTGGAACACACTGATAAAGTCCTTCAAATCCTGATAGATATCTGCCAAATCCTCTGAAATACATTTTTTGATGGGCGTGTCACTGTACACCATATCCGGCAAGAACACTTCCAGATAATCATCCTTGGCTCCTAACACACCGGCTATAGCCCTACGTATCAGTTCATAATCTTCTTCAGTAACGAAGGTTTCGGGTTCGTCCTCTCCTATCGGCTCACACGGAGGCAACAAAGTCGCTTTCAAATAAAGCAACGGAAGTATTTTTAAAGCGGTATCTACAAAGTCATAGCGTTTCATATCACGGGCACGTTCCAGAAAGCCACAAAATTCGGCGGCTACCGTTACAAACTCTACTGTATTTTTGTCAAATATCACCTGACTGTACTTTTCCATAAACATTAAAATTGAATCGCAAAGTTAAGAAAAAAGAGATTAAATAAGGCAATAATTAATGTTTTTCATGTACATTTGCGAAATAATAAATAGAACGAAGACCTATGGCAAAGAAAAAATCAGATAAGGAGACAGAGCCTAAAAAGGTATCTACCAAACGATTCTCCGCTTTTTTAAAGAACGAAACCACACATTTTGTAATCGGATTGATCAGTGTAATTTTTGCAGTTTATCTGTTACTGGCATTTACCTCTTTCTTCTTTACGGGGGCCGCCGACCAAAGTATTTTGGATAATCAGCAGCCGGGTGAACTGATGCAAACCGCCAATCATGTAAAAAATTACGCCGGAGCACGCGGTGCACAACTTGCCGAATTCCTTATAAACGAATGTTTCGGCTTAGCTGCTTATTTTATCATTTTATTCCTGGCCGTAGTGGGTATGAAATTAATGAAAGCTTACCAGTTCCGTATCTGGAAATGGTTTATGTCCTGTTCTATCCTGCTCATCTGGTTCTCTATCACATTGGGATTTATTTTTGACGGCACCTTTGGGGATAGTTTTATCTATCCGGGGGGATTGCACGGACATAATGTAAGCAATTGGCTGATTTCACAAATTGGGATTCCAGGTTTGGGATTATTGCTGTTCATAGCGGCACTATTGTTCTTTATCTATTTAAGTAACGAAACCATACTGGTTATCCGTAAAGCACTGCGTCCCAGCTTCAGACGAAAGAAAAAAGAGGATCAAACAATTTCTGCAACTGAAGAAAATCCGATTAAAGAAGCTCCCCGGAAGGAAGAATCCAGGAAAGAATTCTCTAATCCCGGTCCTGCTATCGTAGATTTCGAATTAGAACAACCGACAAAGAAAGAAGAGGAAGTGGAAGAACAAGTGCCCTTCCCTTTTGAGAGCAAGCAGGTTACCGAACCGGCAGTGATAGAAGAACCTGCCTACACAAACGAAGAAGAGGAAGTTGAAAATACAGATGAACCTGATTTTTCAATCAGTGAAGAAACAAATGAAGAAGACGAGGCGTACAAAGGTCCCGTACTTCCACCATACAACCCTCGTCTGGATTTGGAAAACTACAAATTCCCTAGTTTGGATTTGCTAAATGAATATGAAGATGATGGTCCTAATATTGACATGGAAGAGCAAAACGCCAACAAAGACCGCATCATCAAGGTTTTACGTAGCTTCGGTATTGAAATCAGTTCCATCAAGGCAAGTGTAGGTCCTACCATCACATTATACGAAATTACTCCGGCAGAGGGGGTACGTATCTCTAAAATCAGGAACTTGGAGGATGATATCGCATTAAGTTTGTCGGCACTGGGTATCCGCATCATTGCTCCGATACCGGGCAAAGGCACTATCGGTATTGAGGTTCCGAATGCCAATCCGCGCATTGTACCGATGAAATCCATCCTGAACAGCAAAAAGTTCCAAGAAACCACCTATGAGCTGCCTGTGGCATTAGGCAAGACCATTACGAACGAAGTCTTTATGGTGGACTTGGCAAAAGCCCCCCACATGTTGGTAGCCGGCGCTACCGGACAGGGTAAGTCCGTAGGATTGAATGCCATCGTGACCTCTTTATTATATAAGAAGCATCCGGCAGAACTTAAGTTTGTAATTGTAGACCCCAAGAAGGTGGAGTTCGCTATCTATGCTCCGATTGAGAAGCATTTTCTGGCCAAGCTGCCGGATGGAGAAGACGCGATTATCACCGATGTTACCAAAGTGGTACAAACCTTGAACTCACTATGTATAGAGATGGACAGCCGATACGACTTGCTGCGTAAAGCCGGTTGCCGTAATATTAAGGAATATAACGCGAAATTCATCAACCGGCAGTTGAATCCGGAAAAAGGACACCGCTTCATGCCTTACATAGTGATTATCATTGATGAGTTCGGTGACCTGATTATGACTGCGGGTAAGGAAGTGGAATTACCTATCTGCCGTATCGCCCAGTTGGCACGTGCAGTAGGCATACATGCCATTATCGCGACCCAGCGTCCGACAACGAACATTATTACCGGTACTATCAAAGCTAACTTCCCGGCACGTGTTGCCTTCCGTGTAGCTGCCATGATGGACTCACGTACTATTCTGGACCGTTCGGGAGCACAACAGCTGATTGGTAAGGGAGATATGCTTTACTTGCAAGGTAATGATCCGGTACGTGTGCAATGTGCATTCGTGGATACTCCTGAAGTGGAAAAAATAGCCAATTACATCAGTAAACAACAAGGATACACCACCGCATTCATGTTGCCCGAATATGTAGGCGAAGAGAGTGAAAGCAGCGTTGGCGAAGTAGACATGAACCGGTTAGACCCTATGTTTGAAGACGCAGCCAGACTGGTCGTGATTCACCAGCAAGGCTCTACCTCATTAATCCAACGCAAGTTCTCTATCGGCTATAACCGTGCGGGGCGTATCATGGACCAACTGGAAAAAGCTGGAATTGTTGGCCCCACTCAAGGAAGCAAGGCGCGTGACGTACTCTGCATGGATGAAACAGACCTGGAAATGAAATTGAACAATCTGCAACAATAAGTTGTTTAATAATGTTATGATAAAAATGAAAAGAACATATTTACTGGTATTAATCCTTTTCCTTTCAGTCAGCCTATCCGCACAAAAGGACAAACAGGCACGGGAGATATTGGACAAAACCGCCAATGCCCTGCAACAGGCCGGAGGCATCCGTGCCACCTTTGGAGGGACAAGCAATGGAACCTTATTGCTAAAAGGCAACCGGTTCTATCTGAACAGTGGCGGAATACAAAGCTGGTTTGACGGAACAACGCAATGGAGTTATCTGGAAAGCAGCGAAGAAGTGAATGTGAGCAATCCTACCCCGGAAGAGTTGCAAACCATCAATCCTTATGCACTGTTATCCATTTACAAAAGCGGATATAATTATAAGTATACAGGGATCAAAAGCCGTAACGGCAAACAGGGGTTTGAAGTGATACTGACTCCGGAGAATAAACAGGATATCACATCCATCACCTTGTTCGTTTCCCAAACATATCAGCCTTTATATATAAAGGTAGAACAAAGTAATAAATCGGCAAATGAGATTATCGTCACTTCTTACCAAACCAACCAGCCGCTGGACAATGCGACATTCAAGTTTGATAAAAAGAAATTCCCAAATGCCGAAGTGATAGACTTACGATAACAAGCAGAGTTCAAGATAGAGAGATAATATAATATTCATCAAATTAAATTAAGTAAAGAAATAAGTATTATGAGTACAGAAAAAGTTAAATGCCTTATCATCGGCTCAGGTCCTGCCGGCTACACCGCCGCCATTTATACAGGACGTGCCAACATCGCCCCGGTCTTATATGAAGGTCTACAGCCCGGAGGCCAGTTGACCATCACTACCGAGGTGGAAAATTTCCCCGGATATCCCGAAGGTATCAGCGGTACCCAACTGATGGAGGACTTGCGCAAACAAGCAGAACGCTTCGGCGCGGATATCCGCAATGGCATTGCAACCTCCGCCGACCTGAGCAAACGTCCTTACCGTATCACCATTGATGACGAAAAAGTGATTGAGGCAGAAACTGTAATTATATCCACAGGTGCCACCGCCAAATATCTAGGTCTGGAAGACGAACAGAAATATGCCGGAATGGGTGTAAGCGCCTGCGCCACCTGCGACGGTTTCTTCTATCGCAAGAAAACCGTAGCTGTAGTAGGTGGCGGTGACACTGCTTGCGAGGAGGCTGTCTATCTGGCAGGACTGGCCAAACAGGTTTACCTGATTGTACGCAAACCGTTCTTACGCGCATCCAAGATTATGCAGGCACGTGTTATGAACCATCCTAACATCAAGGTACTGTTCGAGCACAACGCTGTCGGCTTATACGGAGAGAATGGCGTAGAAGGTGTTCATTTGGTAAAGCGTCAGGGTGAATGCAACGAAGAACGTTATGACTTGCCTATTGACGGATTCTTTCTGGCTATCGGCCATAAACCCAATTCAGACATTTTCAAGGATTATTTGGACACAGACGAAGTAGGCTACATTATAACAGAAGCAGGTACTCCGCGTACGAAGGTTCCCGGTGTGTTCGCTGCCGGTGATGTGGCCGACCCGCATTATCGTCAGGCTATCACTGCTGCCGGAAGTGGCTGCAAGGCTGCCATAGAAGCAGAAAGATACCTATCTGCCAACGACTTATTATAATAAAAACAAACTAACCCCACAACAAACACTATGACACATTTTCTTAGGAAGATGGCAGCTGCCTGGATTATTCTAGGCAGCGTGTCGGTGGGCTTTGCACAACAGCAAATGCCTCCCATCCCGACGGACCCTAACGTTCGCATCGGCAAATTGGACAACGGATTGACTTATTACATCCGTCACAACGAACTCCCGGAAAAAAGAGCCGATTTCTACATCGCTCAAAAAGTAGGTTCCATTTTGGAAGAAGACAACCAGCGAGGCTTGGCACACTTCTTAGAACACATGTGCTTTAACGGGACTAAAAACTTTCCCGACAAAACCCTCATCCAATATCTGGAAAGCATAGGGGTGAAATTCGGTGAAAACCTGAATGCTTATACCAGCATAGATGAAACCGTATACAATATTTCCAATGTTCCCGTGATACGTGACGGCGTTGTAGATTCTTGTTTGCTGATTTTGCATGACTGGGCCGACGACCTGACACTGGATCCTAAGGAAATAGACAGCGAACGCGGTGTGATTCATGAGGAATGGCGTACCAGCACAAACGCTATGATGCGTATGTACGAAAAAGCCCTCCCTACCCTTTATCCGGAAAGTAAATATGCCTATAGGCTTCCCATCGGCATTATGGAAGTAGTAGACAATTTCCCTTATCAGGCATTACGCGATTATTATGAAAAATGGTATCGTCCGGACCAACAGGGTATTGTCGTAGTAGGCGATATAGATGTAGACAAGATTGAGGCAAAGATTAAGAAGATATTCTCTCCTATTAAAATGCCAGACAACCCGGCAGAACGAGAATACTTCCAAGTTCCCGACAATAAGGAAACTATTGTAGCAATAGAAACAGATAAAGAACAGGCAAACCCAGTAGCTTATTTATGCTACAAACATGAAGCTATTCCTAATGAACAAAAGGGAAACATGGATTATCTGGTAGTGAACTACATGAAATCCATGATAGAAAATATGTTGAACGCCCGTCTGAACGAACTGACCCAAACAGCCAATCCTCCTTTCATCTTCGCTCAAGTCAGCGACCAAGAATTCCTGATTTCCAAAACAAAAGATGCCTTTACAGGAATAGTAGCAAGCAAGGAAGATGGAATTGACAGTGCAATAACCGCCATTGTACGCGAAATTGAACGGGTCCATAAATTTGGTTTCACCGCGTCCGAATATGCCCGCGCCAAAGCGGATTATCTGCGTATGCTGGAATCTGCATACAACGAACGCAATAAAGTGAAAAACGGTGCATACGTGGATGAATATGTACGCCACTTCATTGACAACGAACCGATTCCAGGTATTGAAAATGAATATGCCATTATGAATCAGATCGTCCCCAACCTGTCTGTGGAAATGGTAAACAGTCTGATCCCGGCCTTGGTTACCGACAGCAATCTGGTAGTAAATGTATTCTTCCCAGAAAAGGAAGGATTAAAAGTTCCATCCAAGGAAGAAATTTTGGCTGCTGTCAATAAGGTAAAAGCTGAAACACTGACTGCTTATGAAGACAAAGTTTCTGATGAACCTTTGATTTCTGAAAAGCCCCAAGGTGGAAAGATTACAAAACAGGAAAATGGTCCGTTCGGTTCTACTATCCTGACTCTATCCAATGGAGTACGCGTTATCTTAAAGTCGACCGATTTCAAAGCGGATGAAATCAGAATGAGAGCTTTCAGTCCGGGTGGCAGTTCCTTGTTCCCGAATGATGAAATTATCAATATCAATGTCATGAATGATGTGGCAAGTATCGGCGGTTTGGGTAACTTCAGCAATGTTGATCTGGAGAAAGTATTGGCAGGTAAAAAAGCGAGTGTAAGTGCTTCTGTCGGTGGCAATACAGAGGGGCTGAGCGGAAGCTGCTCACCCAAAGATTTTGAGACCTTGATGCAATTAGTCTATTTGTCATTCACGGCTCCACGAATGGACAATGATGCATTCACTTCATTCAAGAACCGTCTGCAAGCATCTTTGGCAAATCAAGAGGCCAACCCCATGACTGCCTTACAGGATACGTTGCAAAAAGCCCTCTATATGGGACATCCGCGTACTATCCGTATGAAAGCCGATATGGTGGACAAGATTGACTATGCCAAAGTTATGGAGATGTACAAAGACCGTTTCAAAGACGCCAGCGACTTTACTTTCATCTTTGTAGGAAACATCAAACCGGAAGAAGTAGAGCCGTTAATTGCAACTTATCTGGGAGCTTTGCCTTCTGTCAACCGCAAGGAAACCTTCCGTGACAATCACATTGATATGCGCCAAGGCGACTATAAGAACATTTTCAGCAAAAAACTGGAAACGCCCAAAGCCTCTGTACTGGTTATCAACAATGGTAAATGTGCATATACTCTGAAAAACCAAATCATGATGAGTATGCTTTCACAGATACTGAATATCATGTATACCGAAAGTGTGCGTGAAAAAGAAGGCGGTACGTACGGAGTAAGCGCATTCGGCAGTCTGACCAAATATCCAAAAGAGAAAGCGGTTCTGCAAATCTATTTCGATACCGATCCTGCCAAACGTGCCAAAATGACGGATATCATTTTGAATGAACTGAATCAGTTTGTCGACCAAGGACCGTCTGCCGAAAATTTGAACAAGGTAAAAGAATTCATGCTGAAGAAATACAAGGAAAATGCCAAAGAAAACAGTTATTGGGTAAATATACTGGGTGAATATTTCTGGGAAGGGACAGACATGAACACCGGCTACACAAATACCGTAAACAGCATTACTGCTAAAGATCTGCAAGAATTTACCAAAGCCTTGTTGGAACAGAATAACCGTGTAGAAGTAAGCATGACCTCGGAAGAAACAAAATAATCCAAGCCTATGCTTCTATCTATTATAAGACAGAATCAAAAACTTGCGGCCAAGCGGAATCCTGCATTTGACAGGAACCGCTTCGCCAAGTTTTTAATTTACTTTATGGTCGCTTTTTGGGCAGCATACCTCATCTTTATCGGGGTCATGCTGTCCTTTGCTTTTGAAGATATCTTTCCCAGCATGGAACCTTACCATATTATGAACCAAGGGTTGATTTATCTTCTGATACTTGATTTCCTGTTACGCTTCATGCTCCAACCGGCCATGTCACAAGAGATCAAGCCCTATCTGCTTATGCCGGTAAAAAAGAATAAGCTGGTGGATACCCTGTTACTACAATCCGGAATCAGCAGTTACAATTTCTTCTGGTTTTTCCTGATCATACCTTTTGCTCTGCTTACGATTATCCGTTTCTACGGACTCACGGGCATCCTATGCTATCTGTGCGGCATTTGGCTTCTGATGGTTATGAACAGTTATTGGTATTTGATATGCAAAACTTTACTGAATGAGAAACTGCTTTATATACTTCTCCCGATCGGAGTATACGGATTATTAGCGGGAACTGAATTTATTCCCGAAGGAAACCCGGTTTCCACGTTCATGATGAATTTGGGAGAAGGATTTATAGAAGGAAACATACTCGCCTTTCTAGGTGTCATAGCAGCCATTCTGTTACTTCTGCTAGTAAATCGCAAGCTACAGCTGCACTTCATCTATAATGAAATAGCCAAAGTGGAAGACACCAAGATGAAGCATGTATCCGAATATAAATTCCTGGACCGCTATGGTGACGTAGGTGAATATCTACGTCTGGAACTAAAACTGTGTTTCCGTAACAAAACCGTAAAGACACAATTCCGCATGGGATTTATCATCATGCTGGCTTTTTCGGCACTGATTGCCTTCACGGATGTGTATGACGGAACAGGAATGATAAATTTTATCTGCATATACAATTTTGCCATTTTAAGTATCATGACCCTGGGGCAAGTGATGTCTTTTGAGGGCAACTATCTGGATGGTCTTATGAGCCGTAAGGAATCTATCTATAACTTGCTTCGTGCCAAGTATTACCTGAACTGCATCATCGTGTTCATCCCTTTCCTGATTATGATGATCCCTGTAGCTAAGGGCAAGATACCCTTCCTCATGGCTCTATCCTATATGCTGTTTACAGCAGGATTCGTATTCGCCATGATGCTGCAACTGGCTGTGTACAATAAAAAGACACTCCCGTTAAACGCCAATGTCATGCGAAGCAATCGGGGAAGTTCCTTATTCCAGACCATTATCATCTCATGTGCTTTTTTCCTGCCCTTGATTATCAACAAAGCTCTGACGGCTTTCTTTGAACAGGATACAGCCTGCATCATCATGATGATTATAGGGTTGTTACTGATTGCAACCCACAATATTTGGATAAAAAATATCTATAACCGTTTCATGAAGCGCCGTTATGAGAATATGGAAGGCTTCCGTGACTCACGTTAAAACGAATTGCGTATGAATATCATAATAAACCAATTACAAAAGAACTTTGGCCCGAAAGTGGCTGTAGACATAGAAAATTACTCCATTCAAAGCGGTGACATGTTGGGACTGGTGGGCAATAACGGAGCAGGAAAAACGACCCTGTTCCGCCTGATGCTGGACTTGCTGAAAGCCGACGGAGGCAGTGTACATATCGGAAACATCGATGTGAGCCGGAGTGAGGAATGGAAAAATATAACGGGAGCTTTCATTGACGAAGGTTTCCTGATAGATTATCTTACCCCCGAAGAATATTTCTACTTTGTAGGAAAAATGTACGGGTTAACAAAAGAAGAAGTAGATAAACGTGTCGCTAGGTTTGAACGTTTTATGAATGGCGAAGTCATCGGACAAAAAAAACTGATTCGTAACTATTCGGCAGGCAACAAACAGAAAATAGGTATCATTTCGGCTATGCTGCACCAACCGCAGGTACTGGTTCTAGATGAACCGTTCAACTTTCTGGACCCTAGTTCGCAGTCCATTATCAAGCATTTACTGAAAGCTTATAATGAAGAAACCGGAGCCACCATACTGGTATCCAGCCATAATCTGAACCACACAGTAGATATATGCCCACGCATCGCTCTGTTGGAAAACGGAAAGATTATCCGAGATATTGACAATAAAGGGAATTCCGCCGAAAAGGAATTAGAGGACTATTTTAATGTAACAGAATGAAAAAACTACTATCCCATTTGCTGGTATTAGGTACACTGGCCATGTTGTTGGTTTCATGCGGTACCTCTGCCCCACGTTATAACTACAAAGAACTGGCGCGTGCCTCCATCCGTCTGAATATGGATATTGACATGAAAGACAATCACCAACTGTACGTAGAATCAGCAGCATGGCTGGGAGTCCCCTACCGTGGCGGTGGTAACAGCAAACGGGGAGTGGACTGTTCCGGACTGACTTCACATTTATATAAAAAGGTATACCACAAAAAATTGAAACGTAATTCGGATGACCAACGTACCCAAGATTGCCATAAAGTAAGTAAGAGAAACTTGCGCGAAGGAGATTTGGTATTCTTCCATAACGGCAGAAAAAAACGGATTGCCAGTCATGTAGGTATTTATTTGAAAGATAATAAGTTCATCCATGCCAGTACCAGCCGGGGAGTCATAATCAGCAGCCTGAATGAAGATTATTACCGTAAACACTGGTTAAGTGGAGGCCGTCCTTGACAAGATCCTTGCGGACAATATATTCATTACACTAAAATGAATTTAATTTGAAAGAATGAAATACACAACATACCTTTTTGATTTTGATTACACACTAGCCGATTCTTCACGCGGCATCGTTATCTGCTTTCGTAATGTACTGGAACGCCATGGGCATACGGGCATCAGTGATGAAGCCATAAAACGCACCATTGGAAAAACACTGGAAGATTCATTCAGTATTTTGAGCGGAATCACTACTCCCGAAACATTAGCCGAATATAAAAAAGAATATGTAAAGGAAGCAGATACATACATGACTGTCAACACTTTCTTTTTTCCTGAAACGGTTACCGTGCTGAAAACACTGAAAAGCCAAGGTGCCCAAATAGGTATCATTTCCACTAAATTCCGTTTTCGTATCCGCGAAATGGTAGACCAACATTTTCCGAAAGATTTTTTTGACATTATTATCGGAGGAGAGGATGTAAAGCAAGCCAAGCCAGATCCCCAAGGTATAAAAAAAGCACTACGCCGGCTGCATCGCCGGAAAAGCGAAACACTCTACATCGGTGACAGCACAGTGGACGCAGAAACCGCCCAAGCAGCCAAAGTAGACTTCGTAGGTGTGCTCAATGGCATGACAACCCGCGAAGAACTGATGGTCTACCCACACCGGCAAATACTAGACAATCTTTCGTTACTTCCATTAATTCATAAATTCACCCCTTACGAACCAGACAAACATTTTCCGGAAAAGTTCTTTTATTCTTCCTGTTTTCCCCAAAAAATAGTAGCCTTCTACAAACTGCTCCATCAAAAACAAATAAGAGGGAAACATGAAATAAAAGAGAATCCGACATGTTGCGTCTGTAAGAACTGCGGAAACACGTTTCAAGGAAATTATTGTCCCCATTGCGGACAAAACCGCCACACGCCACGTTTTACCATACGAAATGCCTTTCAAAATATTTTAAGTGGGTTCTTTAACATAGACCATGGTTTCAGCCGTAACCTGATAGAACTACTCTACCGACCAGGATACATGATACGGGATTATCTGAAGGGAAAACGTGTACATTACTATAAACCATTTCAAACCTTGTTCGTTCTGGCTGCTCTATACATCATGGGCGTACAACTCATTGACCCGGCAGCGATAAAACTATCGGAAAAGGAAATGGAAGAAGAGCCTACTATCGCCAGCCTGATGGACGACATCAAGTACCAACAGGAACAGACATCAGACAGTTGTACCAAATATTATCTAGGACAAAGTATTACCTATGCAGACAGTGCACAGTGGGCCCAAACTCACAGTTTATCAGAATCAATACAAGCACAAATCGATGCAAAATTCAGCAATCAAGACCCCAATGAGCTAAAAAAAGAAATAAGCAAACAAATAAAAAAGGAGCTTAAACAAAAAATAAAAGCAAAAAACGGCGAGATTGATGACTGGAGAGGTCTGATGAAAGAAATTGGTACGACTTTGGCAAGACAAGATAGCTTACGGATGGCCACTTTAGGAAGAGAAGCCAACAAACAAGACTCAACCATATCGGAAATAAGAAAAAACATATTGGCAAACATGGCCCAACAAGATAATCCCTATGAAGATCAAGATATCTGGAATGATTTGAGCGAAGCCGGAAGTGAAATGAAAAATGTCTTTAACGAAATGACTAACAATTATTTCACAGAAAATAGTTTTCTCTCTGCAGTCGGTAACCTGATGAAAAGTTGGATACATGGCAACAAAGCCTTCAGCATCCTTGCTCTGCTCCCTCTTTTTACAATAAGCACCCGGTTAAGCTTCTGCCGGACCTCTATCGGACGTAGACTAAATCTGACGGAAAACTTTTTTGCACAAGTTTATATAGCTTGCCAAATCTTATGGATTTCTTTACTGATCCTGCCATTTACCGGAACAGCACATTTGAATGATATTTTTGATTTAAGTTACAAAGCAATCTTTATATTATTTGTCTGGGATTACCGCCAACTGTTCGGACTTTCCTGGTGGAAAAGCTTCTGCCGTACAATAATCATGTTTTGGTATTGCTTTTTGGGACTGTTGCTAGTCTGTTCTATCATTATAGGCATCATTGTATTGATAGCCTATATTATACAATGGGGTAAATAAAAGTACAATCACACAAACCTTATTTATACAATCGCGCATCCACAAAATGCAATATGAATAAAAACATTGAGTACAAGAAAAAAGAAGATGTTTTTTCTTTGCAGATATAAATAAATATAGTAATTTTGTGCCCGATTTAGTCCGATGAGGTAGAAAAGTGAAGGCAGTGATGCATTCCACCTTACGGAGAAAACCGTTTAATATTATAAAAAGATGTACGTAATTGTAGAAATTAACGGTCAGCAGTTCAAAGCTGAAGAAGGCAAAAAACTGTTTGTACACCACATTCAGAACGCAGAAAACGGCGCAACTGTTGAATTTGAAAAAGTATTGTTGGTAGACAACAATGGAACAGTAACTGTAGGTGCTCCTACTGTAGAAGGTGCCAAGGTAGTTTGTGAAGTAGTATCTCCGCTGGTAAAAGGCGACAAAGTACTTGTATTCCACAAAAAGAGAAGAAAAGGTTATAGAAAACTGAACGGTCACCGCCAGCAGTTTACAGAGTTAACTATTAAACAAGTTATTGCTTAATCATTTAAAATTTAAGAAGAAATGGCACATAAAAAAGGTGTAGGTAGTTCTAAGAACGGCCGTGAATCAGCAAGTAAGAGATTAGGCGTTAAGATATTTGGTGGACAGGCTTGTAAAGCAGGTAACATCATTGTTCGTCAGAGAGGTACAGAATTCCATCCGGGTGAAAACATCGGTATGGGACGTGACCATACTCTTTTCGCTTTAGTAGATGGTACAGTATGTTTCAAAGTAGGTCGCAATGACAGAAGATCTGTTTCTGTTGTTCCGGCTGTAGAAGCATAATCAGTTACAAAATAAAAAAAATTGAAAGACTCTTCATTCCTTGAAGAGTCTTTTCTTTTAGAATACCCTGAACACTAAGACCTTACCTTCAGTCCGGATTATAAAATGCCTGGCCAATGCCTCATTCAAAGTCCCTTGCCACCAATTGGTAAACACAGACAAAGGATAAGCCAACCCTTCGGCAGATAAAGCCGTACTATTCATATTAAAAACAGAAATCTGCTGACCGATATAAGATTCAAACATACTGTCCTCCCTTATGGGAACAAAGATACCATAATCAGTCATCATACTAACCTCCGCCTGCTCCATATAATCCGCCAGCAAGCTGACATTCCCTATTGTATGATCTTCTCTTTTTC
This sequence comes from Bacteroides stercoris, assembly GCA_958432865.1. GTDB lineage: Bacteria > Bacteroidota > Bacteroidia > Bacteroidales > Bacteroidaceae > Bacteroides > Bacteroides stercoris_A. The sequence goes on along the minus strand of CAUAWO010000026.1, from coordinate 8,115 downwards.
CTGTAGCCCCCATGATAGTAATACGCTTCCTCTCCTGTGACAGGCAGAAGCGAAATGCCTTACTTAAATCATTTGTTTCCTGCTCTGCCTCACTATGAATCAACGAAGCATATCGCTCTTTAATATCCGGCAATAAAGAATCGCCATCGCCAACAATGGCTTCCGGCATTCTACCTGAACGAATATAAGTATTTGCTGCCCCGTCACAACAAACCACATAAGGACACTGCCTCAACCACTCCAGTGCCAACGGATGGGAAGGGAAATCACCATCAGCCAGAATAATTGTTTCCGGCACGTCACATCCTATCGGTAATTTATACTCTTTCATAAGATAAATTCATTAATTGTTTCCACTTCAAATAACCGAAACAAGCGATTACCGCATAAAGTCCATACAAAAAAGAAGTGAAATATAAATCTTTGTAAATATAGATACCACAAGAAACAGCATCAACAACCAGCCATGCCAACCATTGTTCCACATATTTATGTGCAAGCATCCACATGGCAATAATACTAAGTGCTGTTGTAAAACTATCCCACCAGGGCACCGTACTATCTGTACAAGTTTCGAGAATAATCCCTATCAGCACAAACACCACAAGCAGCACAACAAACATAGGCAACAGCAGCTTAGACGGTGTGCCGGAAACAGGCTTCTCCCCTTTATCCGGCGTATGGCGCAACCACATCCACCAACCATAAATTCCAGCCAACAAATAATAGATACTGATAACAGAATCGGCATACAGACCCACTTGATAATAAACAACTATATAAATGGCAGGCATAATGACACTGACCGGCCACAACCAAATGCTCGCCCTATATTCAAACCATAAATAAAGCAGACCGATTAAAGCGCCCGCTATCTCAAGATAATTCATCTTTCTTACTTTTCATTTTCTAATCCGGATGCAAAAGTAACGAATAACTCATACACCTTACCATTTTTTTATCTATCTTTGTCCATTAATTCAAGAAATATCAAAAAGACTGAAAAGATATGCTTACCATTAAACAAATTACAGAGAATACGGAAGAGGTAATCCGCGGACTGGAAAAGAAGCATTTTAAAGATGCAAAAGCAACGATAGAACAAGTGCTTGCATTCAATGACAAAAGACGTAGCACGCAGAATCAATTAGATAAAAACCTGGCAGAAGTGAACTCGCTCTCCAAATCTATCGGGCAACTGATGAAAGAAGGGAAGAAAGAAGATGCTGAAACAGCTAAAGCACGTGTAGCCGAAATCAAAGAAACCAGCAAAGCTTTACAAGCAGAAATGGACAAAGCACAGGAAGACATGACCAACCTGCTTTACACCATTCCCAATGTTCCTTATGACAGTGTGCCCGAAGGTGTAAGCGCTGAAGACAATGTGGTGGAAAAAATGGGCGGTATGGAAACCGAACTCCCCAAGAATGCGCTTCCCCATTGGGAACTTGCCAAAAAATACGACTTGATAGATTTTGACCTGGGCGTGAAAATCACAGGGGCAGGTTTTCCTGTATATAAAGGTAAAGGGGCACGTCTTCAACGCGCATTAATCAATTTCTTCCTGGATGAAGCCCGCGCTTCCGGTTACGAAGAAATCATGCCACCGACGGTAGTAAACACCGCATCGGGCTACGGAACAGGACAACTTCCCGACAAAGAAGGACAAATGTATCATTGTGAAGTAGATGATTTGTACTTGATTCCAACCGCAGAAGTTCCTGTAACCAATATCTATCGTGACGTGATTTTGGACGAAAAACAATTGCCTATCAAGAATTGCGCATATACTCAATGTTTCCGTCGTGAAGCCGGATCTTACGGCAAAGACGTACGTGGGTTGAACCGTTTGCACGAATTCTCAAAAGTAGAACTGGTACGCATTGACAAACCCGAACATTCCAAACAGTCACATCAGGAAATGTTGGACCATGTAGAAGGCCTGTTGAAGAAATTAGAACTCCCCTATCGCATTCTCCGCCTTTGCGGTGGTGATATGAGTTTTACAGCTGCACTTTGCTTTGACTTTGAGGTGTATTCGGAAGCACAACAGCGTTGGCTGGAAGTAAGTTCTGTATCCAATTTCGATACGTATCAGGCTAATCGCCTGAAATGCCGTTACCGTTCTGCCGAAAAGAAAACAGAATTATGCCATACTTTGAACGGTTCCGCACTGGCTTTGCCGCGTATTGTTGCAGCCTTATTAGAAAATAATCAGACTCCGGAAGGTATCCGTATCCCTAAAGCATTAGTTCCTTATTGCGGATTCGAGATGATTGACTAATAACAGCTAATTACATATATTGAATGTCATTCTGAGTATTATTCAGAATCCGATCTTTCCCGACAGATTCTGTCTTGTATGCAGAATGACATTCTTTTTTTATTATTTCAACCTGATTACTAACCATTTAACCTATTATTATGAATACTTCACAGAAAAATTTCATGGTACCTCTTGCCTTTGTAGGCATGATGTTTTTTGCAATTGGTTTTGCATTGGGCATTAACTCTTTCCTAATGCCGGTATTAGAACGGTCAATGGAAATGTCGGCTTCAGAATCCAATCTCCTGCTTGCCGCCACGTTTGTTCCATTCCTAATTTTTGGTATACCGGCCACCAAATGCATTGAAGCCATCGGTTACAAAAAAACAATGGCTCTTTCATTCATCATTTTCGCGATCGCTTTCGGATTATTCATCCAAGCAGCCGCAACAGAATCTATTGTATGGTTTCTTTTCGCCTCATTCATCTGTGGTGCCGCCAATGCAGTACTCCAAGCGTCAGTAAATCCATATGTAACTATTCTTGGACCTATAGAGTCTGCCGCAAAACGTATTTCCATCATGGGTATTTGCAACAAACTGGCTTGGCCTGCTACTACTCTTTTTATTACCTTAGTAATCGGCAAAACCATAGACCAAATAAAAATGGAAGATTTGTTCCAGCCATTTGGTATTATTGTCGGTATTTTCGTTGTATTAGGCATTATCGCCTTAATGGCTCCACTGCCTGAAGTAAAAGCTGCCGGAGAGGATGCCGCCACAGATGCGGAAGAAGCGGTTGCCTGTCCGTATGCAGAAGGTAAAACTTCCATCATGCAATTTCCTCACTTGCTATTAGGAGTACTTGCTCTTTTCCTTTATGTAGGTGTGGAAACCATAGCCTTGGCAACTGCAACCGGATATGCCAAAGCATTGGAGCTGCCGGGTGACAATTACGGATTTATCCCTTCCATCGGTATGGTAGTAGGATACATTTGCGGCGCAACCTTAATCCCTAAATATCTGAGCCAGGCTACCGCAATGAAAATATGTGCCATCATAGCCATCATTGGTTCTGCATTAGTAGCAACCATGCCGGCTGAAATTTCAATCTATTGCATATTCTTTATGGCATTAGGATGCTCATTAATGTGGCCCGCATTATGGCCTCTCGCAATGGCGGATCTCGGCAAATTCACCAAAGCCGGCTCTTCATTGCTAACCATGGCTATTGCCGGTGGAGCGGTTATGCCATGGGTGCGCGGTGTGGTTCAAGATGCAACTAGCTTCCAGACCTCCTACTGGATCTGTGTTCCCTGTTTCCTTTTCATCCTATATTATGGAATGATAGGATATAAAATCAGAACAAAGAAATAATCTCTTTTTCACATCAAGAACAAACTGCAACAAAATCAAAAACGGATTTATCATGATAGGATCAGCCGCCCCTCACAAAAGGGCGGCTTTTCTTTTGTCTTTAAAAAATATAATCCTACCTTTGCATAAATTATCAATTTGACAATCAACTCAGAAAAACAACGAACTTATAGTATAGCAAAATGAATAAGATTATTTCAAAAGAACATTTCTCGGAAAAGGTCTTTAAATTGGTCATAGAGGCACCTCTGATTGCCAAGTCACGTAAGGCCGGACATTTCGTAATTGTCCGTGTCGGTGAAAAAGGAGAACGTATGCCACTTACTATCGCCGGTGCCGATCCCGTAAAAGGTACCATCACACTGGTAGTACAGGAAGTTGGTCTTTCTTCTACACGACTTTGTGAATTGAACGAAGGAGATTATATTACAGATGTTGTTGGTCCGCTGGGTAAAGCCACCCACATTGAAAATTTCGGAACTGTAGTCTGTGCCGGAGGAGGAGTAGGCGTTGCTCCGATGCTTCCTATCGTACAGGCCTTGAAAGCTGCCGGCAACCGCGTAATTACCGTATTGGCCGGACGTACCAAAGAATTAATTATCCTTGAGAAAGAAATGCGTGAAAGCTCTGATGAAGTAATCATTATGACAGACGACGGCTCATACGGGCGCAAAGGATTAGTGACTGAAGGCGTGGAGGAAGTAATCAAACGTGAAACGGTAAACAAATGTTTCGCCATCGGTCCTGCCATCATGATGAAATTCGTTTGCCTGCTGACTAAAAAATATGAAATTCCCACCGACGTTTCTCTGAACACCATTATGGTGGATGGAACCGGTATGTGTGGTGCCTGCCGTATCACTGTAGGAGGCAAAACACGTTTTGTTTGTGTTGACGGCCCGGAATTCGACGGCCATCAAGTAGATTTTGACGAAATGTTGAAACGCATGGGAGCTTTCAAAGATATAGAAAAAGAAGAAATTCACAAACTAGACACCGAAAAGCCGACGACTTGTGAAGCGACTAAAGAACTGGACGGCCGGGATGCCGAATGGCGTGCAAGCTTACGTAAAGCCATGAAGCCTAAAGAACGAATGGCTATCCCCCGTGTAAAAATGAACGAACTGGATGCAGAATACCGTTCACATAGCCGTAAGGAAGAAGTCAATCTAGGTTTGAATGAAGAGCAAGCTGTAACGGAAGCAAAACGTTGTTTGGACTGCCCCAACCCTACTTGTATGAACGGATGCCCCGTAGGAATCAATATCCCGAAATTCATCAAAAATATAGAACGCGGTGAATTCCTTGAAGCTGCCAAAACCTTAAAAGCAACCAGTGCATTACCTGCTGTCTGCGGGCGTGTATGTCCTCAAGAAAAACAGTGTGAATCACAATGCACTCATCTGAAAGCCGGACACGAAGCCGTTGCCATAGGCTATTTGGAACGTTTTGCTGCTGATTACGAACGTGAAAGCGGTCAAATATCCGTACCGGAAGTAGCGCAAAAGAACAACATAAAAGTGGCAGTTATCGGTTCAGGTCCCGCCGGACTCTCATTTGCTGGAGATATGGCTAAACAGGGATACGATGTCACTGTATTCGAAGCTTTACATGAAATAGGGGGTGTATTAAAATATGGGATTCCCGAATTCCGCCTACCCAATAAAATCGTAGATGTAGAAATTGACAATTTATCCAAGATGGGTGTCAAATTCATGAAGGACTGCATCGTAGGAAAGACAATCAGTGTGGAAGACTTGGAAGCAGAAGATTTCAAAGGTATATTTGTAGCATCAGGTGCCGGGCTTCCCAACTTCATGAATATCCCGGGTGAAAATTCTATCAATATCATGTCTTCCAATGAATATCTGACTCGTGTAAATCTAATGGATGCAGCCAGTGAGGATTCAGATACTCCTGTAACATTCGGCAAACGTGTAGCAGTAATCGGCGGTGGTAACACAGCTATGGACTCTGTCCGCACAGCACGCCGCTTGGGAGCAGAACGCGCAATGATTATTTACCGCCGTTCGGAAGAAGAAATGCCTGCCCGCCTGGAGGAAGTGAAACATGCTAAAGAAGAAGGTGTGGAATTCCTGACTCTGCATAACCCCATAGAATATATTGCCGATGAAAAGGGGCGTGTGAAACAAGTCGTTTTACAGAAAATGGAATTAGGCGAACCAGATGCTTCCGGCCGTCGCAGTCCGATAGCTATTCCAGGAGCAACAGAAACCATTGACATTGATATGGCGATAGTCAGCGTAGGCGTCTCCCCTAACCCGATTGTTCCCAGTTCCATCCCGGGATTGGAATTGGGACGCAAAGGAACAATTGCCGTAAATGAAAATATGCAATCGTCAATCCCGACTATTTATGCCGGTGGCGATATTGTGCGTGGTGGAGCTACAGTTATCCTTGCAATGGGTGACGGACGTAAAGCAGCTACTTCCATGCATGCACAACTCTCCTCCAAATAAATATTATCATTTTCACTAATTTAGCCCGTTATTAAAAATTAACGGGCTATTTTTATTCTATACCGAAAATAAATCACACAGACAGAATGGACCCCATAAATCCATATAGACCTATATCGCCTATCTGACCAATGTACTGACATCAATTGAAATACATACCATGAATATGAACTCTGTCACTATATCTGAAAATAAAATACAAAACTTGATTACCAAATATTGAAGTAACTATCTAAATGTCTATATGAAGTGTGCTCCATGACAACAAAAGAGGTGTAAACGAATCCTTTTATTAACCAAATAAAATTTAAAGTATTCACATTATAAACAATTAATAACTCAAATTTAACCAGCATTAAACTCACTCCAGATTACTTTTGTTACCAATTATAACCATAAAGAAAAAACGAATGACCCAAAGGGTAAATTTTAGCATATTATTCTGCACTATCAGTATACTGACAGCACAAGCACAATGGAACAAACAGGACTCGATTCGTTTACAGGAGCTATTGAATGGAGATGGAGAACTAAAAATCAACACAGAAGCCGTAAAGTCTATCCATTTCGACTTTCAATCGGACAAAGACAATATAAAAGGTACTCCAATCATGTCCGAAGACAAACCGTGGATGAAGTTTCTGAAAGACTTGCCTAAAAACTTCGGCGACACAACCAAATGGGTACGCCCTAACTTTGTGCGTCTTACTCCCTACACTCCTTACACCACATGGCATGAAGATCCGGTTAATGATCCCATTTTCTTGAAAAGAAAAGACTCTCTGACAATATCATGGAAACTAAATATCAAACTGATTCCCGGTTTGCAAAACGGCTATGTAATATTACCTGCCGGCATGGATCAAACGGTAACTCCCAGTAATAACCCATTAATAGGAGGACTGGATACCGACAAATTCCTGTATGAATCTTTAACCAAACGAGGACGTGCCATCCGACGTAATCGTAATCGTGCCAAAGGTTGGAAAATCTATCAAAGTTACGTACCAACCCGACAGGATTCCATCTTGTTTCCTAGAATCAGCAAAGTATCTGAACAAGATTCATTGCCCAAACAAGACACTTTGCTTATCAAAAAGGATTCAGCAATTATTAACCAAAACTCATTACTTCTTAAAGACAAAATAAACGGCAAGGACCAAACAGAGAAAAGCCGCTAAATGGTTCCACTTCAGTTCTGTTTTAAATGCCCAAACAGAAAATAATGTAAATACAGCCAATGTGATGACTTCTTGAATCACCTTGAGTTGCATAATATCAAACGGTCCTCCACTATCTTTAAACCCAAGACGATTGGCAGGAACCTGAAGACAATATTCAAAAAAAGCAATTGCCCAACTAAGTGCAATCACACCAATCAACGGAAGGGCTGCAAACCAACTGAACTCTTGTCGCATTTTTAAATGACCATACCAAGCAAACGTCATAAAGACATTTGAAAAAATCAGCAAAATTACTGAATAAATACCATGAGACAACATATATTCTAATCTATTTTTTATCTGGAAACAATCTGCCTATAATATCCATTATGCTTTTAACAACTGCATATCAACAAGCATTTTGGGAGTGCAAAGATAATGGAAATAATCGAATTAAGAATAATACAATGAGTTATTGCCGCAACAAGCATGTTTTATTTCCGTTGAACAAAAAAGCAACCAATTCCACTCTTTCAATCTGCTATTTGTTAAGAAAAAAGTTCATTTGCTAAACCATGTTATAACAAGCTTTTTTTCTTTCTAAGAATTTGGACCCATCTCAGAAATTCGTATATTTGCACTGTGTTTTTCATAGTATTAGATTTAAGGTTAACAAAAGATTGGCTGTCTGGGAAGATAGCCTTTTTTATTTTATTCTTGTTAGCCCCCCCAAAAAAAAGTGTCACTACTAAAAATGAGGGGTCAATGTAAAAAGCTGAGGGGTAAATTTATAAATTGTTATCTTTGTCTCCAAATTCATAGCTTATGGA
>CAUAWO010000025.1:0-37386 GCA_958432865.1 Bacteroides stercoris | reverse complement strand
TTTAGCAAAAATAATTGATTCCCTTCACTTGTGCAAACATTTAAAACAAGATTATTCGTTATCTTTGCAAATACTTTGTCAAAATGAGATTTATATGAAGAAATATCCTTGTGTATTAAGTATAGCAGGATCCGATTGCAGCGGAGGAGCCGGCATACAGGCTGACCTGAAGACCATCTCCGCCTTGGGTGGTTATGCTGCGACAGCCATTACTGCAATCACCGTACAGAACACTTTGGGAGTACGTGCCATACATCCCGTACCACCGGTATATGTACGTGGGCAGATAGAAGCCGTAATGGAAGATATCCGTCCGGATGCTGTTAAAATAGGTATGATTAATGATGTGGAAATAGTCGAGGCCATAGCCTCCTGCCTTCGTACATACCGGCCCCGTTTCGTTGTGTTCGATCCGGTCATGGTATCGACTAGCGGACACCGGCTGATAGAAGAGGACGCCATCAGTGCACTGACCCGGGAACTGATGCCTCTGGCCAGTCTGATTACGCCCAATCTGAGTGAGGCGGAAGTATTGACGGAACACTGCATAAGCAATGTGGACACAATGAAAGCTGCCGCATCGGAATTATTAAAATTCGGTTGCGGATCCGTTTTACTGAAAGGAGGACATTTGGAGGGCGACAAGATGTGCGATGTATTACAAACAGCTGGAGAAGACAAGCCTCATCTCTTTATCTCAGATAAGATAGAAAGCAAAAACACACACGGAACAGGATGTACTCTTTCTTCCGCCATTGCTACTTTTCTGGCACTGGGATATGATATGCCGCAGGCCGTAGAACATGCAAAAGCATATGTCACCAAAGGAATCCACGCCGGGAAAGACGTGCATATAGGCGAAGGACACGGTCCGCTGAATCACTTTTACGCACCTGTTCCGATGAAAACAATGAAATAATTTGTCAATGTGCTAATTACCATGCGGTACATAATGCAGCATATTAGCAAATTGCCTCATTATTATTCCGTAGTTCCGAAAGAAATAATTAACTTTGCAACGTTTTTAAACCAAAATAGGAAAAATATGAAAGCATTTGTATTCCCCGGACAGGGAGCACAGTTTGTAGGTATGGGTAAAGACCTGTACGAAAACTCGGCTTTAGCCAAAGAACTTTTTGAAAAAGCAAACGACATTTTAGGATACCGTATCACAGACATCATGTTTGAAGGTACTGACGAAGACTTGCGCCAGACTAAAGTAACTCAGCCTGCCGTTTTTCTGCACTCGGTAATTTCCGCTCTTTGCATGGGTGATGATTTCAAACCTGAAATGACTGCCGGACACTCGCTGGGCGAATTTTCCGCATTGGTTGCAGCCGGAGCATTGTCTTTCGAAGATGGTCTGAAACTGGTTTATGCACGTGCTATGGCTATGCAGAAAGCTTGTGAGGCACAACCCTCTACGATGGCTGCCATCATAGCATTGCCTGACGAAAAAGTAGAGGAAATCTGTGAAGCGATTTCTAAAGAAGGAGAAGTGGTAGTGGCTGCCAATTATAACTGCCCGGGACAAATTGTCATCTCAGGTTCTATCGAAGGAATCAACAAGGCTTGCGAGCAAATGAAAGCTGCCGGTGCTAAACGTGCCCTGCCGCTGAAAGTGGGAGGCGCCTTCCACTCTCCGCTGATGAACCCCGCCAAAGTGGAACTGGAAGCTGCTATCAACGCTACTGAAATTCATACTCCGAAATGCCCGGTATATCAGAACGTGGACGCTTTGCCTCACACAGATCCCGCTGAAATCAAGGCAAACCTGGTAGCTCAGCTCACCGCTTCCGTACGCTGGACCCAGACAGTGAAGAATATGGTTGCCGATGGTGCCGATGACTTTACCGAATGCGGACCGGGTGCTGTACTGCAAGGACTGATCAAGAAAATTGATGGATCGGTCAACGCACACGGTATTGCTTGATAAACAAAATTCAGTTATCATAAATTTCATACGGATTACCGGAATATGCTGAGTAATCCGTATTTTTTTTATGGCATTTCACAAAAATATTCGTAAGTTTGTCGGTATCTAAACGAGATCAGACTATGAATGAATTTAAATATAACATTGGTTATGCCCTGAGCGGAGGATTTATAAAAGGATTTGCCCATTTGGGGATTATGCAGGCTTTGCATGAACATGGCATCAGGCCGGAAATACTTTCCGGAGTAAGTGCAGGTGCTCTTGCCGCTGTCTTCTATGCCGACGGCAAAGAGCCTTATCATATTGTTGAACTTTTTGAGCACCATTCATTCAAAGAACTGACCACTTTTTCTATCAACAAACAAGGTCTGCTGAAACTGGATAGTTTTATCGATTTCTTAAACAGCAACTTGGAGTCGAAAACGATAGAAGAACTAAAAATTCCCACTATTATTACCGCCACCGATTTGGATCACGGACGCATCGTTTCTTTTAAAAAAGGGAAAATAGCCGAAAGACTGGCTGCTTCCTGCTGTATGCCTATCTTGTTTGCCCCCATACGCATCAACAATACATATTATGTAGATGGAGGAATCTTGATGAACCTGCCGGTCAGCCCCATTCGCAAAGAATGCGAGAAAGTGATAGCACTCAATGTAGATCCGCTGGTAGCAGATGAATATAGCAAGAATGTGGTAAGCATCGCACTCAGAGCCTATCATTTTATTTTCCAAGCCAATACACTGCCTCAAAAAGGGATTGCAGATTTGCTGATCGAATCATACGGACTGGAAGAATACAGCAACAGAGAACTGGAAAGAGCCGAAGAGATATTCGAAAAAGGATACAATACGGCAACGGAACTCCTGGACAGACTACTCCTGGAGAATGGAACAATTTGGAGATAAACAAAAAAAGAATAAAATGGATACACAAGAAAAAATTATTATCTATCAGGTATTCACCCGTTTATTCGGGAACAACAGCCTGCGTTGTAAGCCTAATGGTTCTTTGGAGGAAAACGGTTGCGGAAAAATGGCCGATTTCACGACAAAGGCTTTAAACGAGATCAGAACACTGGGTGCCACACATATTTGGTATACAGGTATCATTGAACATGCTACCCAAACCAATTATACCCGCTATGGCATCAAACCCGATCATCCCGCAGTAGTAAAAGGAAAGGCCGGATCACCGTATGCCATCAAGGATTATTATGATGTAGACCCTGATTTGGCAACCAGTATCCCGGACCGTATGAAAGAGTTCGAGAATCTGGTAACACGAAGCCACAAAGCCGGATTGAAGGTCATCATTGATTTTGTCCCCAACCATGTAGCCCGCCAATATGGTTCAGACGCCAAGCCTGAAGGAGTAACCGATTTGGGTGAGAAAGATGATGTGACAAAAGCTTTCAGCCCCAACAATAATTTCTATTATATTCCCGATACAAAGCTGGAAGGCAATATTGACCTGCACCGTGGCGCAGCGGAACCTTACATAGAGTTTCCGGCAAAAGCAACCGGTAATGACCGTTTTGACGCATGGCCCAACTCCAATGACTGGTATGAAACTGTAAAACTGAATTATGGTATAGACTACTTGAACGGTCATAGCCGCCACTTCGAACCGATTCCGGACACATGGGTGAAGATGCGTGACATCCTACTGTTCTGGTCTGCCAAAGGCATTGACGGATTCCGCTGTGATATGGCAGAAATGGTTCCTGTAGAATTCTGGGGATGGGTGATTCCGCAAATCAAAGCTGAACATCCGAAACTGATCTTTATCGCCGAGGTCTATAATCCGGGAGAATACAGGAATTATCTGTTCAATGGCAAATTCGACTATTTATATGACAAAGTAGGTCTGTATGATACGCTACGTGCCATTACCTGCGGATGGGAATCGGCAACTGCTATTCCACAACGCTGGCAAAGCTTGGGAGGTATTGAAAAACGAATGCTCAATTTCCTGGAGAATCATGACGAGCAGCGCATAGCTTCCGATTATTTTGCCGGAAACGGCTCAAAAGCCATCCCCGCAATGATTGTATCGGCTTGCATGAATACCAATCCGGTCATGATTTACTTCGGGCAGGAATTGGGAGAACATGGCATGGATACGGAAGGTTTCAGCGGGCGTGACGGAAGAACTACCATCTTTGATTACTGGAGTGTGGACAGCATACGCCGCTGGCGCAATGGAGGCAAGTTTGACAATAAATTCCTGAATGAGGATGAAAAGCAATTGAAACAATTCTATACCCGTCTGCTGAATATATGCAACAGTGAAAAAGCCATACGGGAAGGTGTGTTCTTTGACTTAACCTATGCCAATCTGGCCGGATGGGTATTTAACGAACATAAACAATACGCCTTTTTACGAAAACAGGATGATGAACTGATATTAATTATGGTTAACTTTGACTCCATACCGGCACGTTCAGCCGTCAATATTCCGCAACATGCGTTTGATTATTTAGGCATCCATCGTTATGGAGAATATGAGGCAACCGAATTGCTGACCGGAAACACAGAGAAGCTGACTCTTATGCCGGACAAAACAACTCCCGTATTACTAGATGGAATGAATGGAAAAATTCTGAAATTCAAGCTATAGTTTCCCACCACAGATTACTCAGATTAACACAGATACAGATTGAAATAAGCAATAAATCGTATTTCAATCTGTGTAATCTGTGGTAAAAAACATTTTAACTCTAGGAAAATACAAATTCCTTCATTGTCCTATCTCTTCAACAGACCGATTTTCAAGTTCAGCTTAAAATAATAGACTCCGTTCTCACGTTCCAGATATCCGTATTTATCTTTTTCAGTAGAACTTTTCTCAAACCGGGAATTAACAAACAGGAAATCGGCAAATACCTGACGGTCAGCCTTCTGATAACAAAGTACCTCTCCATTACCATTTACAAACAGAAAACCGGATATGGCAGAATCTATCCCATTAAATATCTTGGCAGGACGCATTCCTAAAGCCAAAGCCATAAGAAACTGCTTCATCTTATATTCATAATAACTATGCTTATGGATCAATTCATCCTTTATTTTCAACGGATTGATTTGTTTGATTGCTTCTGTCAGGTCACTAACTTTGGATATGCCATCCAAATGCATGACACGCAACATCTCGCCCAACATACGGGGAAAATGAAGATCTATCATGCAAAGATTACTACGGAATACCTTATCGGCCACATCATTATATTTTAAGATTCCTCCCAAGCGTTCTATCATCAACATACGTCCTGCCACATCATCTTCTTCACCAAAAGCATTAATTTTGTTTACGGTAGGAGTAGCGAATTTAACACCAGTCTGCTCGAACTTCAAATTGGCGGCACGCCCTCCATCCAACAACGGGAACATAGTTCCCAAACGGGAACGAACGCAAAAACCTACCAACGGGGCCTCTATACTGTAAAAAGCAACATAGAAATCAGTACGGTCATCCGTCTTTGCTTCCAAGTCATAAATGGCGACTTCATCTAAAAATTCTTCCACACCGTCGGGAGACATCACATCATTCTCTCGGCTCTCTTTGACAGCAGCAAAAACCAACTCTGCCACAGCCGCAAAATCCCCACGAGGTATCTGCTTATCTATCTTTTCCCCACAAATACGTACGGTCGCCTCATCCTCCAGAATATAACGGCGTGTCCCGTCATGTTCCTCACGCTGTACCATCGCCACAGGAAGCTTTTGCACTTCATTCCTTTTCACATCAGGCGTACCTGCATACACATATCCGTCCGCTAACAAGCGGAAAAAGGCGTAAAGCTCGCCCCACTCTCTCTTTGTCGCTTCAAATGCCATATATTTTCTCTTTTTACTATCGTCTGCTATTTTTTAACGGCTGCAAAGATACGCAAAAGAAGTCTTAAAAAACAGGTTTTCGAGAAACGCAAATATTAAACAATGTTATATAGCATACTTTTTAAGTCTGATTATTTGCTATTTTCCAAAAAGTCCGTACCTTTGCAATGTGTTTTTCATAGTATTAGATTTAAGGTTAACAAAGGTTGGAGCAAGGCGTTGCTCCTTTTTTATTTTATCCCCCTTACTTTTACGATAAAACAAGTATTTCTTTTAATCCAGAAACCTCGACCTATCTTCAATCGTTCTCAACAGAATCCCTCCGACAGGATAATCAGGTAGAAATTTATGAAGGGAATGCGGATGTGATTTACGTTCCAATCGAACCGATGAATTAGCATTTATCAACAAATGTATCACAAATCACTGCATTTCCATAAACCTGTTCCTTATCCGGTTTGTTCTAAATGGCAAAGACAATCTTTATAAATGATAGAATCATGAAATTAAAAAAAGGAAGTATTGCATTACTAACATTGGCAGGTATGTTCTATATGAGCGTACAAAAAGCGGATGCATGCACGCGTGCCGTCTATATCGGACCGGACCATATGGTAGTAACCGGACGTACAATGGACTGGAAAGAAGATATTATGAGTAATATCTATGTTTTCCCCAGAGGAATACAACGTGCAGGATATAATAAAGAAAATGCCGTGAAATGGACTTCAAAATACGGCAGCGTCATTGCAACAGGATATGATATAGGTACGTGTGACGGAATGAATGAAAAAGGATTGGTTGCCAGTCTGTTATTTTTGCCAGAATCCGTCTTTGACCGCCCGGGAGATACACGTCCTGTCATGGGGATCAGCATATGGACACAATATGTACTGGACAATTTTGCCACCGTACATGAAGCTGTCGAGGAGCTGAAAAAAGAATCATTCCGCATTGATGCTCCCCACATGCCCAACGGTTCAGCTTCCACTCTTCACCTGGCTATTACAGATGAAACAGGAAATACAGCGGTTTTGGAATATCTGGACGGGAATTTAAGCATACACGAAGGAAAAGAATTCCAAGTGATGACCAATTCTCCACGATATGATTATCAGTTGGCTATCAATAATTACTGGAAAGAAGTAGGAGGATTGCAAATGCTGCCGGGCACGAACCGTTCCAGCGACCGCTTTGTGCGTGCCTCTTTTTATATACATGCAATCCCTCAGACTCCGGATGCTAAAATAGCTGTACCCAGTGTGCTCAGTGTGATGCGTAATGTATCTGTTCCTTTCGGAATTACCACACCGGACAAACCTCATATATCTTCCACCCGCTGGCGTTCTGTATCCGATCAGAAGAATAAAATATATTATTTTGAATCGGTCATGACTCCTAATCTGTTTTGGTTGGATTTGAAGAAAATCGACTTCAGTCCCAAAGCCGGAATCAAGAAACTGACCCTCACCAACGGAAAGATTTATGCAGGAGATGCTGTAAAAGATTTAAAAGACAGCGACTCATTTGTATTCTTATTCCAAACCCCTGTGATGTAAAACAGTAAAAATCAATATGACGTTCATGCCTCATTAAAATCGGTTAAGAGCCTCGTGAACGTCATACTTTTCTGCAAAAGTACTCCCTTCCGGCATTGAGTATCTTTTAAAATTCGTTGTTTTATAATAATACAAAAGCAATCATTTCCTCTCTGCTTCCTTATTACAAAAGAATAATTTATCTTTGAACGGATTTTAATATCCCATCAAAATCAGAACAAAAATAAAATAACTATGGAACAACCATCACTCAACGACCATAATAAACAGGAATACCCTCCCATGCATACTACAGAGCATGTCATAAACAGGACAATGGTCAATCTTTTCGGATGCGGACGGGCAATATCCGCCCATATAGAACGCAAAAAAAGCAAGCTGGATTTTGCGCTGCAAACCTGTCCGGAAGAAGCGGATATTATAAGAATAGAAAACACCGTAAACGAAGTATTGCGAAGAAATTTGCCCGTTACAATGGAATTTATCTCTCAAGAGGAAGCTATAGGGCGCTTTGACATGAAACGTTTACCGGAAAAAGCTTCCGAAACCGTACGGATTGTAAAAGTCGGCGATTACGACGAATGCCTCTGTATAGGTCAACACGTGGAAAATACGTCCGAAATAGGTACATTTAAAATTATAAGCCACGACTATAAAGACGGAATCTTCCGTATGCGGTTCAAGCTGATATAGAACAACTGTCAATCTGTCCCCCTAAAATTACAAATTGGCAGTAGCCTTGACAATCAAATGTTTAAAGAGGCTTACCAACTTTTAATGCAAAGGTTTTAATCTTTAAGAAAACCTTTATAGGTTTAAAAGAGTGCAATATAAACCGCATATCATCGAACTAATGGTATGCGGTTTGCATTATGGATAGTGAATGACAAAGCCGAAAGGTGAAGGAATTCAGAAATAAACAAAATGTTTAACCAAAACCTATAGGAGATTAAGATTATGATGCCAGTAAGAAGATCAAACCAAACATGGTTACCAAGTATTTTTAATGATTTCTTTGATAACGACTGGATGGTAAAAGCCAATGCAACAGCTCCCGCCATCAATGTTATTGAAAGTGACAAAGACTACAAAGTAGAAGTCGCCGCTCCGGGAATGACCAAAGAAGACTTCAAGATTCATATCAACGAAGACAACGACTTGGTTATCTCTATGGAAAAGAAAACAGAAAGTACCGAAGGTGATAAAGAAGGCAAGAAAGAAAGCCGTTACTTGCGTCGCGAATTCTCTTATTCTAAATTCCAACAGACATTGATCCTGCCTGATGATGTAGATAAAGATAAAATTGATGCAAAAGTAAACGATGGTGTATTAACTATCGAGCTGCCGAAACGTACGCCGGAAGACAAAGAAAAAGCAGCCAAGGTTATCGAAGTTAAATAACATGCTCTCAAATTCAGAAAAGAGGGATTGCCGCAGAGGCAGTTCCTCTTTTGTTTTTATAAAAGTCCGTTTCTATTCCCTATGAGTTCATCGTAATCTTACAACCCAAAGATATAAATCTTTCACCTGTAAGATCTATAATCTTCGCATTGCATCCTCCCTTCCCTGTTCTGTTCCATATTGCCTGTTCTCTTTACGCACTATACCTCGCCAATGTCTACTTAACATATTTATCCAACACTTTTTCCAAGGCATTTTGTGAAACCGGCTTAGTCAGGCAATCATCGCATCCGGCTTCTATAGCCCTGTCTTTGTCGGACTCAAAAGCAAAGGCAGTCAAAGCGACAATAGGCACTTCTTTTGAATAAGAACGAATCAGGCGCGTAGCCTCCAGCCCATCCATATGGGGCATCTTGATATCCATCAAAATCAAGTCGGGCTGATGTTCTTTAAATTGATTCACCGCATCCTCTCCATTCTTAGCCCATAGCAGATTACATCTTTTCCCTAACAATGTCTTTAACAGCAAAAAGTTGCTGTCTACATCTTCCGCCACCAGTACTGTTCTTCTTTGCAATACTTTTCTCGGTTCCGTACTCCCTGATTCCGGACACTTCGTAGCCTTTTCGGATTCCGGACATTTTTTACCCGCCTTATAAGGAATCGTAAAACGAAAAGTAGAACCTTCATTCAGTTTGGATTCCGCAGTAATCTCTCCACCTAATTTTTCTACAATCACCCTACAAATCGCAAGCCCCAAACCTGTTCCCTGAACAAAAGTATTCAGTTTCACGAAACGCTCAAAAATCATTTTAATCTTCTCCTCGGAGATACCCATTCCCGTATCTTTTACATAAAAATCAATATACTCCTCCCTCACTTCAAAACCAAAACGGATTTCCCCTTTGAAAGTAAATTTTATAGCATTGGTTATCAAATTTGTAACAACTTGCATAATTCGGTTCTGATCTTCATTGATTATCAAACTGGTGTCTTTATTGTCTAATATCAAAACAACCCCAGTCTGCACCCGATCCTTATGCATCTCATACACATTACGGCACAATTCTCCCAAATCCATTGGATATCTGATGTATTCCAATGTACCCGCCTCTATTTTTGCCAAATCAAGAATGTCATTGATTAATTGCAACAATATTTCCGAATTCTGGTTGATGATGTCCGAATAAAGTTTTTCATCCTCTGCATTATCCGCTATAGTCATCAAACGGGAGAAACCTACTATTGCATTCAGAGGAGTACGGATTTCATGACTCATATTGGCTAGAAAGGCTGTTTTCAGCCTATCGGACTGCTCAGCCTTGATACGGGCCTGAACCAGTTCTTGCTCTATGTTCTGCATATTGGTAATATCCCACGAAATGCCGATAATAAGCGGTGCACGCCCTTCCAGAGGAACTAATGTTTTTAAAGTCTGCACGATACGGGTCTCGCCTGTAGCCGTCACATACGTTTCCTGCATTTCCATGCGCTCGCGGGTACGGATCAATTCCAAATCATCCCGATGAAACTTCTCCGCATTCTCATGTTCGGGAAACACTTCAAAATCAGTATGGCCCAATGCTTTGGAAGCAGGAATTTTAGAGTGGCTGGCAAACGCCTTGTTCCAATAAAGATATCGGAAATCATCTTCAGGGTCCTTCACAAACAAATAAACAGGAATATTATTCAGTATGGCATCCATCAGATAATTCAGTTCACGCAATTCGTCACGGTTCTTGATAACATCCGTTATATCCTGTGTAAAAAACCAAATCATTTCCTCGCCCTGATTTTGAATCATAAAGGCCGAAACCTGATGAACACGAAGTTTTGTTTCTCCCACACGGGTATATTTGGCACGATAAGCAAAATTACCTCCATTATCACGAATCTCTTGAACACGTTTATCAAATATTTCTTTGGTATTCAGAGAAACAGATAAATCATAAACCTTCTGTGTTCCCAGCTCCTCTTTCACTCCATATTCCTCAATAAACTGCCGGTTGGCATAAACTAAGGTTCCGTCAGCCGATACAGCCAGAATACTATCACTGACCTTATCCAGTACCCGTTTAAATATTTCCAGGTTCTGCTGTGTGGCAACTCTTTCACTAATATCACGACACATTATCAGCACATATTCATCATCCAATGGGAAAATACGGTTTTCATAATAATGATGTTCTCCGTTTACATCCAGTTCATGATGGGCCGTAGATCCTCTACCGGTAGTAATTACTTTCAGAAGATTATTATGAATATTATGATAGGCCTCTTTAGGAACCATCTCACGCATGGACATTCCTTTAAAGGTTTCATTTGAAACACCTACATGATTGGTTTCCTCATTAGAAACAACCTCAATGCCCGTTTCTTCATGATTGAAAACCGTCAACATATCCGGTAACGAATCAAGGATCTTTACTGCATATTTTTCTTTGAAACTAATGTTATCAGAGCCATGCTCCAAAGCGGACAATTTTTCTTTCAACAACCTGTTCTCCTCTCTCAAAGAGGCAAGTTCTTGCTCCACTATTTTAAGCTTGTGTTCACAATCCATATTTATTGAAAATCTTTAGGATTCCTAATCTTACAAATTTAAGAAACTTTTTGTGAATCAAGAAAGAATAGTGAATTATTTTTTAATAATGAGAAGAAGGAGGGGGATTAGTGGTGAGTAGTGAATGATGAGTGATTAGCGATTAATAGTTAGTAGTTAATGAGTTGCGCTATCATCCCGCAAGGTCATTAACCACTAACCACTAATCTAATAACTAGTATTCCGACCAGCTTTTGATAGCGATATCGTTTATCGTCATGGTACAGAAAGCATTGATAAACGCACTTGCCAGACGAGCATTGGTAATCAAGGGCACATTCAGGTCGATAGCGGCACGACGGATCTTGTATCCATTGTCCAACTCCCCGGCTGTCAGGTTCTTCGGGATATTGACTACCATGTCTATCTCTTTCCGGTGCAACATATCCAGTGCCTGAGGTTTCCCTTCCTCACTGGGCCAATACACGCGGGTATTTTCCACCCCGTTCTCGGTCAGGAAGTGGGATGAGCCTCCGGTGGCATAAAGTTTATAACCTTTCTTCTGCAACATACGGGCCGCTTCCAAGGTATCCGCTTTCTGCTTGGCATTACCTGTAGAAAGCAACACGCTCTTTTCCGGAATACGATACCCCACAGACAGCATCGCCTTCAATACGGCACACGAAGTATCCGTACCGATGCAGCCTACTTCACCGGTAGAGGCCATGTCTACCCCCAATACCGGATCGGCTTTCTGCAAACGGTTGAAAGAGAACTGGCTGGCCTTAATACCCACATAATCCAACTCGAAAAGATTCTTATTCGGTTTCTCAACCGGCAGTCCGAGCATCACTTTGGTAGCCAGTTCAATAAAATTGATTTTCAGCACCTTGCTGACAAAGGGGAAGCTGCGTGAAGCACGAAGGTTACATTCAATCACCTTGATATCGTTATCCTTTGCCAGATATTGGATATTGAACGGACCGGAGATATTCAATTCCTTGGCTATCTGACGGGAGATGCGCTTGATGCGGCGCACCGTTTCCACATACAACTTTTGCGGTGGGAACTGGATAGTGGCATCGCCTGAATGCACTCCGGCATACTCAATGTGCTCACTGATAGCATATGCCACAATCTCACCATTCTGAGCCACAGCGTCCATTTCCACTTCCTTGGCGTGCTCGATGAACTGGCTCACCACTACCGGATGCTTTTTCGATACATTGGCAGCCAGTTTCAGGAAGCGTTCCAACTCTTCTTGATTGGAGCAGACATTCATGGCCGCACCACTCAGCACATACGAGGGACGTACCAAAACAGGGAAGCCTACCTTGTCAATAAAGGCATGGATGTCTTCCATAGAAGTCAATGCGCTCCATTCGGGCTGATCCACTCCGATGCGGTCCAGCATGGCCGAGAATTTATCCCGGTCTTCGGCATTGTCAATGCTCTTGGCACTGGTACCGAGGATATTTACATTTTGCGCATCCAGACGGAGAGCCAGATTGTTAGGAATCTGGCCACCGGTAGATACAATGACTCCGTGAGGATTCTCCAGTTCGAGAATATCCATCACACGCTCGAAAGTCAGCTCGTCAAAGTACAGACGGTCGCACATATCATAGTCGGTAGAAACCGTTTCGGGATTATAATTAATCATGACACTGCGGTAACCCTCCTTACGGATAGTCTGCAAAGCCTGCACACCACACCAGTCAAATTCCACCGACGAACCGATGCGGTAAGCGCCTGAACCCAGTACCACGATGGATTTATGGTCGCCTAAGTACTTTACGTCATTGGCCACACCGCTATACGTCAAATACAGATAGTTGGTCTGTGCAGGGTACTCGGCCGCCAAGGTATCGATTTGTTTCACCACCGGAAGGATTCCCACCTGCTTGCGATGATTACGCACATACAGAATACCGTCTTCCATATCTCCTTCGTAGCCAATGGCACGGGCTATCTGGAAATCGGAGAATCCCTGCACTTTCGCCTTGCGGAGCAATTCGTCCGGCATATCGGTAATCTGCTTGTGGTTATTGCCCCATTCGTGCATCTCTTTAGAAGTGTCCATGATGTGCTGCAATTTCTGCAAGAACCATTTGTCAATCTTGGTCAGCTCATGAATCTGGTCTACCGTGTAACCTGCACGCATGGCTTTGCTGATCACGAAAATACGTTTGTCCGTCGGCTCACGAAGGGCTTTGTCCACGTCTTCTATAACCAATTCCTTATTCTCTACGAAACCATGCATTCCCTGACCAATCATGCGCAAACCTTTCTGAATGGCTTCTTCGAAAGTACGTCCGATAGCCATCACCTCGCCCACCGATTTCATGGACGAGCCCAGTTCACAGTCCACACCGTGGAACTTGCCCAAGTCCCAACGGGGAATCTTGCACACCACATAGTCCAGTGCAGGCTCGAAGAAGGCACTGGTGGTCTTTGTCACCGAGTTTTTCAAGTCGAACAACCCATATCCCAAGCCTAATTTGGCGGCAACGAAAGCCAACGGATAGCCGGTAGCCTTGGAAGCCAATGCAGACGAACGCGAAAGACGGGCGTTGACCTCAATGACACGGTAATCTTCCGATTCGGGATCGAAGGCATACTGTACATTGCATTCGCCCACAATGCCGATATGGCGGATGATACGGATAGCCAGTTCACGAAGTTTATGATACTCGGCATTGGTCAGTGTCTGCGAAGGGGCGATCACGATAGACTCGCCGGTATGGATACCCAGCGGGTCGAAGTTCTCCATGTTACATACAGTGATGCAGTTATCATAACGGTCACGGACCACTTCATACTCCACCTCCTTCCAGCCTTTCAAACTCTTTTCCACCAATACCTGCGGCGAGAAAGAGAAGGCCTTTTCAGCCAGAACATTCAGTTCCTCTTCATTGTCACAGAAACCTGAGCCCAAACCACCCAATGCATAGGCGGCACGGATAATGACCGGATAACCTAATTCTTTAGCGGCGCGACGGGCATCTTCCAGATTTTCCACCGCTTCGCTCTTGATGGTCTTGACATTGATTTCATTCAGTTTTTCTACAAACAATTCACGGTCTTCAGTATCCATGATGGCCTGCACGGGAGTACCCAACACACGGACATTGTATTTTTCGAAGATACCTGCTTTGTACAGTGCCACCCCACAGTTCAAGGCAGTCTGTCCGCCGAAAGACAGGAGCACGCCGTCCGGACGTTCCTTTTCTATCACCTTCTCTACAAAATAAGGAGTAACGGGCAGGAAATAAATCTGGTCTGCCACCCCTTCGCTGGTCTGCACGGTAGCGATGTTCGGGTTGATCAGAACCGTTTCAATCCCTTCCTCCTTCAAGGCTTTCAATGCTTGCGAACCCGAATAGTCGAACTCTCCGGCCTCGCCAATCTTCAAGGCACCGGAACCTAATAACAATACTTTCTTTATTTCGTCTTTCATACTTGTTCTTTTTAATACACGGTTTATAACAACTTCACAAACTCATCAAACAGGAACTCGGTATCCGTAGGTCCCGATGCAGCTTCCGGATGGAACTGTGCCGAGAACCAAGGTTTGGTTTTATGCCTGATACCCTCGTTGGAACCGTCATTCATATTGATGAACAGCGGTTCCCAATCGGTTCCCAATGTATTATTATCTACCGCATAACCGTGGTTCTGACTGGTAATGAAACAACGTTCCGTTCCTATCATGCGCACCGGTTGGTTATGGCTGCGATGACCGTATTTCAATTTATAGATGGTAGCGCCTCCTGCTTTGGAAAGCAACTGATTCCCCATACAAATGCCGAAGATAGGCTTGTCGCTCAGGCTCATCGCCTTGCGGATATGCTGTACCGCCTCATCGCAAGTATCCGGATCACCCGGACCGTTCGAAATAAACAATCCGTCATACTCCATCCCTGTAAAGTCATGGTTCCAAGGAACACGGATCACTTCCACATCCCGTTTCAGTAAGCAACGGATAATATTTGTCTTTACACCACAATCCACCAACACCACTTTTTTCTTACCTGCACCTTCATTATAACGAATGACTTCCTTACACGATACTTTATCTACATAATTGATACCTGCATACGTTGCTTCGGGCACATTGCCGGGTTCATCATCAAATACGATTTTCCCCATCATTACCCCATGTTCGCGAAGAACTTTGGTCAGTTCACGGGTATCGATGCCTGTAATGCCCGGCACTTGCTCACGCTTCAGCCAGTCGGCCAGACTTTCTTTCGCATTCCAGTGACTGTATTCTTCACTGTAATCACTTACAATAATCGCTTCGGCATGGATACGTTCACTTTCCATAAAAGTAGCCAAGCCATTGGGTTCGATAGTAAAGGGAGGTACCCCGTAGTTACCGACCAACGGATAAGTTAAGGTCATCAGCTGCCCCGCGTATGAAGGGTCTGTCAAACTCTCAGGATAACCGGTCATAGCGGTATTAAACACCACTTCGCCGGCTACCGGTTTCTCATAACCGAACGACTTGCCCGGGAAACGGCTCCCGTCGTCGAGGATCAATGTTACATTTCTCATCTAATCTATCTTGAATGGTTGTTCTTTAGAATTGATAAACTTTTTCTATATAGTCTATAAACGCCTGGTTCACCAGCTTCACTCCACCCGGAGTAGGATAATCCCCACTGAAATACCAGTCGCCCGTATGGTTGGGACACGCTTCATGCAATCCTTCCAGTGTCTGATAAACGATTTCCACTTTCGCCTGCGTACCCTTCGGAGTGAGAAGTTCCACCATTTTTGCCGCAATCTCCTCATTAGTGAAAGGGGCATAAATTTCTTTCACATAATTCACCATCTGCTCTTTGGGTAACCCCACCTGGTCTTTCGATTTGTTGTAAGCACGGGCTATCACATCTTTCATATCCCGTTCTTTCAATAAATCGATAGCAGCCTTGAAAGCGATAAACTGATCCATACTGGCCATATCAATACCATAATAATCAGGATAACGCACCTGTGGCGAAGAAGAAACAATGACGATTTTCTTCGGATGCAGGCGGTCGAGGATGCCGATAATGCTCTGTCTTAACGTAGTTCCCCGGACGATGCTGTCATCAATAATCACCAGATTATCCACATGAGGCACAAGGCTTCCATAAGTGATATCATACACATGGGCAGCCAAATCATTCCGACTGTTGCCTTCGGCGATAAAGGTACGCAACTTGATATCCTTGATGGCTACTTTCTCGCTACGGATACGCCTGGACAGGATTTTTTCCAGTTCCTCGTGATTGGGATGATGCCCCAAAGCCTCTATCTTCTTTACTTTCAGTTCATTCAGATAATTGTCGAATCCTTCCAGCAGTCCATAGAAAGCCACTTCCGCCGTATTGGGTATAAAAGAGAATACGGTATGCTCCACATCATAGTCTACCGCTTTCAAAATAGGATTCACCAGTTTTTCGCCCAGCTGTTTTCTTTCCTTATAAATATCCATGTCACTTCCCCGGCTGAAATAGATACGTTCGAAGGAACAGGCTTTCTTCTCTTTCGCCCGGTTGATCTGTGCCAGACGCATCTTTCCAGTCTTGCTTATAAGGATAGCCTGTCCCGGTTGCAATTCATTGATGCTTCCGGCAGATACATTCAAGGCAGTCTGAATGACAGGGCGCTCGGATGCCAATACCATGATTTCATCGTCCATGTACCAGAAAGCCGGACGAATGCCCCACGGATCGCGCACCGCAAAAGACTCACCGCTACCGGTCATACCGCAGATCACATAGCCTCCATCCCACTCCTTGCTCGAAGTCTTGAGGACATTGCCCAGATCAATGCGGTCTTCTATAGCGTGAGTGATATCCATGCCTTTCAGACCTTCCTTCTCACATTCCACATAGAGGCGCTCCACCTCGCGATCCAAACGGTGCCCCACTTGTTCCAGCATAATATATGTGTCGGCATATTTACGCGGATGCTGGCCGTCGGCAGTGATACGTGCGAAAATCTCATCCACATTGGTCATGTTGAAATTGCCGCACAACGCCAAATTCTTGGCACGCCAGTTGTTACGGCGCAAGAACGGATGCACGTAGGAGATACCGCTTTTTCCGGTAGTGGAATAACGCAAATGCCCCATATATACCTCTCCGGCAAAGGGAAGGCATTTCTTGGCGTATCCGGCATCATGCAATTGTTCAGGCGCCAAATCCTTGAAATGATTTTGCACCGTACCGAATATCTCTGTTATCGCCCCTGAACCTAAAGCTCTTTCACGGAACATATATTCTTCACCGGGATTGGCCTCCAGTTTGACACAGGCCAGCCCGGCGCCTTCCTGTCCGCGGTTATGTTGTTTTTCCATCAGCAGATACAGCTTGTTCAAGCCATACATCCAGGTTCCATACTTTTCCTGATAATATTCCAGCGGTTTCAGCAGTCGTATCATAGCGACTCCACATTCATGCTTTAACGGTTCCATGCTCTCTCTTTACTACTTAAATTAATAGTTCATTTTCAGATTCTTATAAAAACATCCCAAAGGTATGACAAGACCTTCTGTCATTTTTCCAAACTTACTTACGGTACATCTTTCAAGAATTATGCCGGAAACTTCCTGCATAATCTCCGGCAGCATTGCCTTCTATTCTACTGTTACCGACTTCGCCAGATTTCGTGGCTGATCCACATTCTTCCCTTTGCAAATGGCTACATGATAGGCCAATAACTGTAAGGGGACCGTAGCTATCAACGGTTCGAGGCACTCTAATGTTTCGGGCAACTCAATGCAATCATCGGCCAACTTACTGATTACCGTATCTCCTTCTGTGACCAAAGCGATTACTTTTCCCTTCCGCGCCTTGATTTCCTGTATGTTACTCATTATCTTTTCATACATCGCATTATGCGTAGCTACCACCACAACAGGCATTTCGGCATCAATCAATGCGATAGGTCCATGTTTCATCTCAGCGGCGGGATAGCCTTCAGCGTGAATATAAGATATCTCCTTCAACTTTAACGCGCCTTCCAAAGCTACCGGGAAACTGTACCCCCGCCCCAAATAGAGGAAATTATGTGCATAGGTGAAAATACGCGACAGTTCCGCTATTTTAGGATTACTGATCAATATCTTTTTTATTTTAGCCGGAATCACAGTCAATTCCCGGATCACTTCCAGGTATTTCTCATCTGCCATACTCCCTTTCTCTTTTGCCAGTGTCAGCGCCAGCATGGTAAGCACGGTTACCTGTCCGGTAAATGCCTTGGTGGACGCCACTCCTATCTCCGGTCCTACATGAATATAAGAACCGGTATCTGTAATGCGCGGAATGGATGAACCTACCGCATTGCATATACCATAGATAAAAGCTCCTTTCTCTTTCGCCAGTTCTATGGCAGCCAATGTATCGGCCGTTTCACCCGATTGCGAGATAGCTATTACCACATCGTCTTCATGAATCACCGGATCACGATAGCGGAACTCGGAGGCATATTCCACTTCTACCGGAATACGGCAGAAACTTTCTATCAGTTGTTTCCCTATCAATCCGGCATGCCACGAAGTTCCGCAAGCCACAATTACAAAGCGACGGGCCTTGAGCAAACGTTCCTTATGATCAATAACCGCCGACAGTACTACTTTATCACCGTCCGCATTGATGCGTCCACGCATACAGTCGTTAATACAATCGGGTTGTTCGAATATCTCCTTCAACATGAAATGCGGGTATCCCCCTTTCTCCAGTTGTCCCAGATTCATTTCCACCGTACGTACTTCGGGATTTTGAAGCACGTTGTCCAGATTGACGACTTCCAATGTCTTGTCTCTGCGAATCACCGCTATCTCCCCATCTTGCAGATACACCACTTTATCCGTATACTCTACAATCGGAGTAGCATCCGAAGCCAGAAAGAATTCATCCTTCCCTATCCCTACCACCAGCGGACTGCTTTTGCGTGCTGCAATAATCTCATCGGGATTATTCTTGTCGAGCACCGCTATAGCGTATGCGCCAATCACCTCATGCAGAGCCAACTGAACGGCAGTAAGTAAATCTAAATGGTTGGAAAGTTGGAAAAATTCAATTAACTGTACGAGAACTTCGGTATCTGTACTACTTTTAAAGATGAACCCTTTTTTTTGTAGCTTTTCTTTCAGGGTAGCGTAGTTTTCAATAATACCATTGTGGATAAGAGCTAGATTCTTTGAAGAAGAAAAATGAGGATGAGCGTTAGCCTGACAAGGCTCTCCGTGGGTGGCCCATCGGGTGTGGGCAATACCAATTGTACCGGAAACGTCTTTTTGGGAAACAAAAGCCTCTAGGTCTGAAACCTTTCCTTTCGTTTTATAAACGTTCAACCTCCTTTTTTTGTCTATCAATGCGACTCCTGCGCTATCATAGCCCCGGTATTCCAACCGCTTCAGGCCTTTTATGAGAACAGGGTAAGCATCTCGTTTTCCAATATAGCCTACTATTCCACACATAATCTACTAAGTATATGTTCTGATTCGACTGCAAAGATACAAATATCAATTAACATAAATGCAATAAAAAACCATAAATAATTGACGAAAGCGATAAAAAAGTAAGAATAAAAATCGAAAAGAAATATTTTATTCGTTTTTTTAATAAATATGAAAACTTACAGTATGATATTGTCTGTTGTGGTTTTAGTTACGATTTGAAAGACAGTAAGCAAGCAAGAAGGGTAATGTGTAAAGAGGACCGTCATCCCGACGCCCCTCTCCGCAAACTTAAAACAACCAACAAAAGAAATAGATAACCTTTATGCAGTGATTATCTAATAAAAAGCAATTCACGATATTTAGGTAATGTCCACATCTGGTTGTCTACGATCAGCTCCAGCTTGTCGATATGATAACGTATCTCTTCCAGCATCGGGGCGATGGTATCGTGATAGGCAATGGCCTTTTCGCGCTCGCTCTCTATTTTGTTCGCCACTTTTCGCGCCTCCACCATGGCATTTACATGCTCGGTGATGAAAATGGTTCGCCGGGCAATCTCTTCGATGAGTTTCATGTTCTCAGCCGACAGTTGGGATGCTTTTTCCGCCGGGAAGAGCTCTTTCATTTTATACACATTGTCTATCAGCTTGCTTTGGTATTCGGTGGCTACGGGGATGATGTGGTTCATCGCCAGGTCGCCCAGCACGCGCGCCTCGATCTGGATTTTCTTTGTGTAAGTTTCCCATTTCACTTCATTGCGCGCCTCCAGCTCCTTGCGGGTCATCACGCCGGTGGATTCGAACATGGCGATGCTCGCGGGCTTCAAGTAGTTGTCGAAAATGAGCGGGCAGCTCGTTTCGCAGTCCAGACCCCGGTGGGCGGCCTCCGCCTTCCATTCGTCCGAGTAGCCGTTGCCGTCAAAACGGACAGGCTTGCACTCCTTGATGTAGCGGCGGATAATTTCAATGATGGCGGAGATTTTCGGTTCACCCTTTTCGATGAGCGCATCCACGTCCTGCTTGAACCGGGCAAGTTGTTCGGCAACGGCCGCGTTGAGCGCAATCATGGCACTGGCACAGTTTGCCTCCGAGCCTACGGCGCGGAATTCGAAGCGATTGCCGGTGAAGGCGAACGGCGAGGTGCGGTTGCGGTCGGTATTGTCAATCAGCAGTTCGGGGATTTGCGGGATGTCCAGCTTCATTCCCTGTTTGCCTGCCAGTGAGACAAGGTCGTCGTTACCGCTTTCTTCTATATGGTCCAGCACTTGCGTGAGCTGTTTGCCCAGGAAAGAAGAAATGATGGCGGGCGGCGCTTCGTTGGCTCCCAGGCGATGGGCGTTGGTGGCACTCATGATAGAAGCTTTCAGCAAACCGTTGTGGTGGTATACCGCCATCAGGGTGTTGACTATGAAGGTAATGAAGCGCAGATTGTCTTCGGCGGTCTTGCCCGGAGCCATCAGCAGGACGCCGGTGTCTGTACCCAGTGACCAGTTGTTATGCTTCCCCGAGCCGTTGACGCCTTTGAAGGGTTTTTCGTGCAGCAACAGGCGGAAGCCGTGGCTCCGCGCCACCTTGCGCATGAGCGACATGAGAAGCATGTTATGGTCTACCGCCAGGTTGCATTCTTCGAAAATGGGAGCCAGCTCAAATTGGTTGGGAGCCACTTCGTTATGGCGGGTCTTGACGGGTATGCCCAGTTCCAGCGCCTGTATTTCAAGGTCTTTCATAAAGGCAGCCACACGCGTGGGGATGGCTCCGAAGTAATGGTCTTCCAATTGCTGGTTCTTGCTGGCTTCGTGTCCCATCAGGGTGCGCCCGGTCAGCAGCAGGTCGGGACGGGCGGCATACAGTCCTTCGTCTACCAAGAAGTATTCCTGTTCCCAGCCCAGGTAGGCCACCACTTTCTTCACTTCCGGGTTGAAGTAACGGCACACGTCCACGGCGGCTTTGCCCACAGCACTCAAGGCTTTCAGCAGTGGCGTTTTGTAGTCCAGCGACTCGCCGGTGTAAGCAATGAAGACGGTAGGGATGCACAGGGTGTCGTCCACCACGAAGACAGGCGATGAGGGATCCCATGCACTGTAGCCGCGTGCCTCGAAGGTGTTTCGGATGCCGCCGTTGGGGAAGCTGGAAGCATCGGGCTCCTGCTGTACGAGGAGTTTGCCCGAAAATTCCTCCATCATTCCACCCTTGCCGTCGTGTTCCACAAAGGCGTCGTGCTTTTCGGCTGTGCCTTCCGTCAGGGGTTGGAACCAGTGGGTGTAGTGGGTTACACCTAGCTCGGTTGCCCAGCGTTTCATGCCTGCCGCCACTTCGTCGGCTATGGCACGCTCCAGGGGGGCGCCGTTGTCCATGGCGTCCGTCAGTTTGGCATAGACGGCGCCGGGCAGATACTTGAACATTTTCTCGCGGTTGAAAACGTATTTGGCGAAATATTCACTGGGCCTTTCGGCTGGTGTCTCCACCGTTGCTGCTTTCTTCTTGAAAGCCGTTTCGACTACTCTGAATCTTAATTTTGACATAATACCTAAATTTGTTTAGTTGTTGATTAGTAGAATGAATGGAAAAAACTTTTGTGATTAATTTAATTGTATGCCGACTCGCCATGCTCGTAGATATCGAGTCCTTCCTCTTCAATGCGTTTCGGAACACGCAAGCCATGTATCTTGTCCAGCACTTTAAAAACAATGAAGCCCATGCCTGCCGCCCACACTCCTACTACGGCCGCGCCGAAGAGCTGTGCCAGCAGGAAGCTGCTTCCGCCGCCATAGAACAGCCCCTCTTCTGTAGCGAAGAGTCCTGTAAGAATCGTTCCCAGGCAACCGCAAACGCCGTGTACGGACGATGCGCCTACGGGGTCGTCAATTTTCAGCACATGGTCGATAAAGTCGACTGCAAATATCATTACCACGCCGCAAATGGCACCGATAAGTACAGACCCGAAAGGCGATACCAGGTCACATCCCGCCGTGATGCCCACCAGTCCTGCCAGCACACCGTTCAGTGTGAGGGACAAGGAAGGTTTGCCATACTTCATCCAACTCGCCACCAGTGCGAAGAAACCTCCTGCACAAGCTGCCAGGTTGGTGGTGAGGAACACATGCGAAATGGTCGTCTGGTCTCCACTTGTCGCCGCTGCCAACTGCGAACCGGGGTTGAACCCGAACCAGCCGAACCAAAGGATAAACACGCCCAGGCAGGCAAGCGTCAAACTATGACCGGGGATGGCCCTTGATTTGCCGTCTTTCCCGTATTTGCCAATACGCGGCCCCAGAATGGCGGCGCCCACCAAGGCAATCCATCCGCCTACGGAGTGAACCACCGTAGAACCGGCAAAGTCATGAAAAGTAGTGCCGAACGTCCTCATCATAAAGGAGCCTTCGTCTCCGTTCATCAGCCATCCGCCGCCCCAGGTCCAGTGGCCGGAAACCGGATAAATGAGTACGCTGATAAAGACAGTATAGACCAGATACATGGAGAACTTGGTACGTTCCGCCATGGCTCCGGACACGATGGTGGCCGCCGTGGCGCAGAATACAGTCTGGAAAATCAGGAAGCCTTCGATGGGCAATCCGTTGTCGATGATTTTGTCCATCGCCTCCAAGTTGAAAAAATGGGGGGCACCCACAAAACCGCCTATGCCGAACATCAGCCCGAAGCCGATGAACCAGAACAGGATGGAGCCGAACATGAAGTCTACCAGATTTTTCATCAGCACGTTGGCCGTGTTCTTGGTACGGATGAACCCGGCTTCTACCAGTGCGAATCCCGGTTGCATGAAGAATACCAGCATGGCGGCAAGTAGCATCCATACGGTGTTGAGTCCGGTAGCAAGTTCGCCTAGGGCCCCGGCGGTTGCATCGGGCGCCGCGGTGGTGGCTGCCACGCCTGCATCTTGCGCCCAAAGGCCGGCGGGGAGCATAAATAAGAGTATAGTATCCATAATTTTTCTCGTTTACGTTGTAGTATTGTTTTATTCCCGACTTTACTTTTGCCGGTAAAGGGAAGTAGCTTGCGCTTATTTTTCCTGTTCTGCATTATACAGGGCTATGTCACCCCGCTCGCCCGTGCGTATGCGGACGGCGTCTTCAATGGGGATGACGAAAATACGTCCGTCGCCTATCTCGCCGGTGTGCGCCGCCTTGATGATGGCTTGCACTGTTTTCTCCACATTCTTTTCGCGCACCACGATGGAAACCAGGATTCTTTCAATCGAACTGGTATCATACACCACACCACGGTAGATACGTCCCTGGCGTGCTTTACCAATGCCTCTTACATCGTAGTAGGAAAACCATTCGATGTCGGCTTCGAGCAACGCGTCCTTTACGTCCTCGAACTTGGTCTTACGGATAATAGCCTCAATTTTCTTCATTGTTGTACTTGTAATTTATATGTTCCAATCTTTTTACCTTTTTAAAAACTGATACCTCTCTCTACTTTGTCGTTATGTCTGAATTTGTTATTGTATCTGCATTTTCAGCACTTCCTGTCAGAAACTCAGTCCGAATACGAAATAGGCCCCTTCGGTGCGCGGATTCACCGTCACCTTGGCGAAGGCGGGGACTGAGAATGAGTCTGTAATCTTGATTTCCTTGGATACCCCAAGGCTGATGTCGCATACGGCGAACCCGTCCGAACCGCTGCATTCCGGATCTGCGGACACGTTATAGAAGTCATTGGCCCATGGCGTGGCTCCTATTTCTGCCGTCCAGTCCAGGCCTGCCAGTTTGAAGGGGGCGGCGAGTGATATGTAAGAGGAGTAAGCCCGGTCGCCGTCCTTGTTCACCCCGTCGGCACCTGCAAAGTTGGTGTACCAGTTCACTGCCAGCGGACCGAAATCGTAACCTATCTGCGCTTCGAATACATGGCTGGTATGGTGCGTGCCATAGTGGAAATAGCCGGGGCCGCCATTGAACCAGTAGTCTGTCACCGAAATGCTGAAACCGCCGGTGCTGTAGCCCAGCGTCAGGTCCAGTTCTTTCGTATCAGCGGACTCAATGCCTGCGGATCCCCATGCGCCGAGCGAAAATCCTTTGTAGGCAACGGACAATGACGGCTGTATGCTTACGCCTCCCAAATCCTGTCCGCGCCAAATATAGCCGCTTACCAAGTCAGCTCCTACGCTGGCTTCCACCTTGTCTTGAGCGATGCTCGTTGCCGGCACTGTCATGGACAGGCCTAATAGCAATGCCGTTTCCTTAAAATTCATCTTCATAGCTTTTTACCTTTTAATTAATAATAGTGAGTATGTCATATTTTATATACCTATTGGCTTGATTGATGTAAGTCCGATGCAAGCACAAAGTGCTTCAAGGTGTTGTCATGTACTGTGCTCAGAGCAACCATTTTCTGATCCGTTTCATGGCTTCTTCGCAATCCGCCCGCTCTCCGAAAGCGGTCAAGCGGATATATCCTTCACCACTGGGGCCGAAGCCTACTCCCGGCGTGCCCACTACATTGGCTTCATACAGCATCTGTTCAAAGAATTTCCACGAGTTTACCTCACCCGGTGTCTTCACCCACAGGTAGGGGGCGTTCTCTCCGCCGAAAACTTTGAGTCCTGTACTTTCCAACGCTTCTTTCATGATGCGGGCGTTAGCCATATAATACTGTATGATGGCTTTCACTTGCTTTTTGCCCTCGGGGGTATAGATCGCTTCGGCACCACGCTGGGTGATATAGGATGTGCCGTTGAACTTGGTGCACTGGCGGCGGTTCCACATCCGGTTCAGCGGAATGCGCTCTCCTTCCAGCGTGGCGGCTGTGAGTTCTTTCGGTACGACGGTGTATCCGCAACGCACCCCGGTGAATCCGGCCGTCTTCGAGAAACTGCGAAATTCTATCGCTACTTTCTTCGCTCCTTTTATCTCATAAATGGAGTGAGGAATGTCCGGGTCTTGTATGTAGGCCTCGTAGGCAGCATCGTAAAGGATGAGGGTATCATTTTCCAATGCATAGTTCACCCATTTTTTCAGTTCGGCCTTGCTAATGACCGTCCCCGTAGGGTTATTGGGATAGCAGAGGTATAGGATATCTATCCTGCGGTCGGGAATTTCGGGCACGAAATTATTCTCGCTCAGGCAAGGCAAGTATACCACGTTGCTCCATCGCCCGTCTTCCAGTATCCCGGCACGGCCGCACATTACGTTCGAATCGATGTATACGGGGTAGATGGGGTCTGTCACGCCGATGCTGTTGTCGTGGCGAAGGATGTCTCCGATATTTCCCGTATCGCTCTTGGCGCCGTCACTGATAAAGACTTCGCCGGGTTCCAGATAGACGCCGCGCGGAGCGTAATCGTTCCTGATGACGGCATCTATCAGGAAATCATAACCTTGTTCGGGACCGTAACCGTGGAATGTCTCTTTGTTTGCCAGCTCGTCTACTGCCTTATGCATGGCTTCGATGGAAGCTTGAGGCAG
This sequence comes from Bacteroides stercoris, assembly GCA_958432865.1. GTDB lineage: Bacteria > Bacteroidota > Bacteroidia > Bacteroidales > Bacteroidaceae > Bacteroides > Bacteroides stercoris_A. The sequence goes on along the minus strand of CAUAWO010000025.1, from coordinate 11,227 downwards.
CGGGCGGGTTACATCTCCGATACCCAGGCGGATAAGGTCCGTTTTGGGATGAGAGACTTTGAATGCATTTACCTTTTTGGCAATGTCCGAAAACAAGTAATTGTTTGGTAGTTTTAAAAAATGTTCGTTTACTAGTGCCATCGTTGTTATTGTTTTTATCGTTGTTTTAAGTTTTTCAAAATCATTATCACATCTCTATTTCGCCTTCGAAAACCTTTCCGGCCGGACCGGTCATGTATACATGTCCGTCTTTCTCGTCCCAGTGGATGTGGAGATCGCCTCCGTCCATCCTTACCCACGATTTTCGTCCGGCTTTATGGTTCAGTACGGCCGCCACGGCGGTGGCGCAAGCCCCTGTTCCACAAGCCATTGTGATGCCTGAACCTCTTTCCCACACTCTCATCCGTAAGGATTGGTCCGGCAATATTTCTACAAATTCCACATTGGTCCGCTCAGGAAAAAGCGGATGATTTTCCAGTTTCGGACCAACCGCCGGCAAATCCACCTCTTTTATATCATCTACGAAAATGACAACATGCGGATTTCCCATGCAGACGAATGTTCCTTTGTATTCTTTTCCATCGGCCAAGATAGTTTCTGCCAGCATTCCGCCGGTTTTCGTAGCTATCTGTCCGGGGTTTGATAGCAGGGGCGTACCCATATCTACGGTTACATCCTTCACCACCCCGTTGCCTGTATGAAGTTTCAGGATTTTGATTCCCGAAAGGGTTTCCAGTGTGATCACCTCCTTATCCGTCAATCCTTTCTCGTATACATATTTGCCTATGCAGCGCGAGGCGTTTCCACACATCATGGCTTCGGAGCCGTCTGCATTGAATATACGCATACTGAAATCCGCTTTTTCGGATACTCCAATCAGTACCAGACCGTCTGCACCGATACCGGTATGATAAGCGCTCCATTTTCTGGCGGCTTTTATCGGATCTTGCAGCGGAGAAGACAAGGTATTTACATAGATATAATCATTGCCGGTTCCTTGCATCTTGGTGAACTTGATAGTTGTTGCCATTTTGATTAATACTTATTTATTGTTGTTTCCTTTTGCTTTTAATTATATGCAAATATATGTCTTTTTGATATTTTATAAGATATAATCGTTTCTATTTTCTTATTTATTTTCACTCTAATAACAAATAGAAACCGAAATGTTTGTTTTATCTTTCAAATTACATCAGAACAAGGGAAGATAGTTTTGAATTATAAGTCAATAGGTCGTTATATGGTTGAGGGATGTAATATTCCTATTATTATACTCCGGTTGATTGACTATAAAGGGGGGATGCCGTCCTAAATACAATCTATATGAATAAAAGAAATGCCCAAACTTACAATTTAAAAGTATTTTTCACAATATATCTTTCAAATATTAAATAAACACGTCATATACACAACAAACTGTAAGACAAGGACGCAAGACTGCATCTTTTTATCAAAAGAAAGCATCAGCTCTTCATCAAAAAGAAATAAATTACCTACTTTTGCAGAACAATATGAAATACAAACCAACATTATTATAAACCAAAGACAGCAATAATGGCAAAAACAGAGCAAACAGGTCTTTATGACGCAACCAACGAACATGACGCTTGCGGCGTAGGCATGGTAGTCAACATTCATGGCAACAAATCGCATGAATTGGTAGACTCCGCATTAAAGGTATTGGAAAACATGCGCCACCGAGGCGCAGAAGGAGCCGATAACAAAACCGGCGACGGAGCCGGAATCATGCTACAGATTCCCCACGAATTCATCCTCCTGCAAGGCATCCCCGTACCCGAAAAAGGAAAATACGGAACCGGACTCGTATTTCTGCCCAAAGACGAAAAAGAGCAAGCCAGCATCCTGAGCATTATGATTGAAGAAATAGAACGCGAAGGACTTACCTTGATGCACCTGCGCAATGTGCCCACCAACCCCGCCTGCCTGGGCAAGGACGCACGGGCCACCGAACCGGACATCAAACAGGTATTCATCACCGGAGTGACAGATGCGGACAGCCTGGAACGCACCCTCTACATCATCCGCAAGAAGATAGAAAAGCGCGTGCGGCACACGGACTTCTACATCGTTTCGCTATCGGCAAAAAACATTATATATAAAGGTATGCTCTCGTCCATGCAAGTGCGCGAGTACTTCCCGGACCTGACGCAACCCTATTTTACCAGTGGATTGGCATTGGTACACTCCCGTTTCAGCACCAACACATTTCCTACATGGAGCCTCGCCCAACCGTTCCGTTTGTTAGCGCACAACGGCGAAATCAATACCATCCGCGGTAACCGGGGTTGGATGGAGGCGCGCGAAAGTGTCCTTTCCTCTCCGGCATTGGGGGATGTCAAAGACATCCGTCCCATTATCCAGCCGGGCATGAGCGACAGCGCCTCACTGGACAATGTGCTGGAATTTTTTGTAATGTCGGGACTGAGCCTGCCCCATGCCATGGCGATGCTGGTACCCGAATCGTTCAACGACAAAAACCCTATCAGTGAAGAGTTGAAAGCGTTTTACGAATACCATTCCATCCTGATGGAACCTTGGGACGGGCCTGCCGCGCTGCTGTTCAGTGACGGACGGTTTGCCGGAGGAATGTTGGACCGCAACGGCCTGCGCCCTGCCCGTTACCTCATTACCAATAATGACATGATGGTAGTGGCCAGTGAAGTAGGCGTGATGGATTTCGAACCGGGAGAGATTAAAGAGAAAGGGCGTCTGCAACCGGGCAAAATACTGATGATTGATACCGAACAAGGTAAAATATATTATGACGGTGAACTGAAAGAACAACTGGCGTCGGCCCGCCCCTATCGCGCATGGCTGTCTGCCAACCGCATCGAGCTCGATACCTTAAAAAGCGGACGCAAGATAGACAACCGGATAGACGGCTATGACCGTATGCTGCGTACTTTCGGCTTCTCGCGCGAGGATATAGAACGCACCCTCATGCCGATGTGCAACACAGGGGCCGAGCCCATCGCCTCTATGGGTAACGACACGCCGCTGGCCGTCCTTTCGGACAGGCCGCAGTTGCTGTTCAACTATTTCCGGCAACAGTTTGCCCAAGTGACCAATCCCGCCATCGACCCTATCCGTGAAGAGTTAGTCATGTCGCTCACCGAGTACATCGGGGCCGTGGGAATGAATATACTGGTGCCCAGCGAAAGCCATTGCAAAATGGTACGCCTGCCCCATCCCGTGCTGAACAACACCCAACTGGACATCCTCTGCAACATCCGGTATAAAGGATTCAATACCGTGAAACTCCCTATCGTATTCGAGGTGAGCAAGGGAAAAGCCGGATTGCAAGAGGCCCTGAACGACCTGTGCAAAAAAGCCGAGCAATCCGTTACGGACGGAGTGAACTATATCATTCTGAGCGACCGTTTTGTGGACGACACCCATGCCGCCATCCCGTCGCTACTGGCAGTTAGCACTGTCCATCATCACCTCATCTCCGTTCAGAAACGCGTGCAAACCGCATTGATTGTAGAAAGTGGCGAGATTCGCGAGGTGATGCACGCCGCCCTGTTGCTGGGATATGGCGCCAGTGCCATCAATCCCTACATGGCCTTCGCCGTACTGGATGAACTGGTGAGGAAAGGCGATGTGCAGATGAATTACGAAACGGCCGAGAAGAATTATATCAAGGCCATCCGCAAGGGCTTGTTCAAGATTATGAGCAAGATGGGCATTTCGACTATCCGTTCCTACCGGGGCGCAAAGATTTTTGAAGCCGTAGGGGTCAGCGAGGAATTGTTGAGAAGCTATTTCGGCACACAGACATCCAGCATCGGAGGCATCCGTCTGGAAGAAGTCGCCAGAGACGCCATCGCCCTGCACGATGCCGGATTCGCTGCAAAAGAAGTGAGCGACATTTTACCGCACAACGGACTGTTCTCTTTCCGCAAAGACGGAGAACGGCACGCTTGGAATCCGGAAACCATCTCCACCCTGCAACTGGCCACCCGGCTGGGTAGCTATAAGAAGTTCAAGGAATTCACCTCCATGGTAGATGGAAAAGAGTCACCCCTCTTCCTGCGCGACTTCTTCGGGCACAAACGAAACCCTATCGATATTGAAAAGGTGGAGCCGGTAGAAAACATCGTGAAACATTTCGTGACAGGAGCCATGTCCTTCGGCGCTATCAGCAAGGAGGCACATGAGGCGCTGGCACTGGCCATGAACAAACTGGGCGCACGCAGCAATACGGGTGAAGGAGGTGAGGACAGCGACCGCATTACCGGCACCTACCAGGGTATCTCACTTTGCAGCAAGACCAAGCAGATAGCATCGGGACGCTTCGGAGTCACCGCCGAATACCTGGTCCATGCCGAAGAGATCCAGATAAAGGTGGCCCAAGGCGCCAAGCCGGGAGAAGGAGGACAACTGCCGGGATTCAAGGTAGATGAGGTGATTGCCAAAACCCGCCACTCCATTCCGGGCATCTCGCTCATTTCCCCTCCACCCCACCATGACATTTATTCCATCGAAGATTTGGCCCAGTTGATATTCGACCTGAAAAACGTAAACCCACAGGCACGAATCAGTGTGAAACTGGTAGCCGAAAGCGGCGTGGGAACCATTGCCGCCGGAGTGGCCAAAGCGAAAGCCGACTTGATTGTCATTTCGGGAGCGGAAGGAGGAACCGGCGCGTCGCCTGCATCGAGTATGCGGTATGCAGGTATCTCGCCCGAAATAGGACTGAGCGAGACGCAACAGACCTTGGTGTTGAACGGACTCCGCGGACAAGTGAAACTGCAAGTGGACGGACAGTTGAAAACCGGACGGGATATTATCAACATGGCCTTGCTGGGTGCGGAAGAATTCGGTTTCGGTACCACCGCATTGATTGTACTGGGATGCGTCATGATGCGCAAGTGCCACACCAACACCTGTCCCGTAGGCGTGGCCACCCAAGACCCCGAACTCCGCAAACATTTCCGCGGACACTATGAATATGTAGTGAATTATTTCACTTTCCTAGCACAGGAAGTACGCGAATATTTGGCCGAAATGGGATTCACCCGGTTGGAGGATATCATTGGACGGACAGACCTGATTGAAATACAACAAGCGCCAAGTGAGAAGAAATCCTCACTATTGGATTTCAGCAGACTGCTACACCGGGTGGACAACGGAGCTACCATACACCATGTCATGGAACAGAAGCACGACATTGCCCATGTGAAGGATGTGACCATACTGGCCGCCGCCAGGGATGCCATAGAAAACGGAAAAGAAATTTCCCTGGAATACACCATCGCCAATACGGACCGTTCGGTAGGCGCCATGCTGGCAGGAGCGGTTGCCAAGAAATACGGGCAGGCAGGACTTCCGGAACAGACCATCCACATCAAATTCAAAGGTTCGGCAGGCCAAAGTTTCGGTGCGTTCCTGACCCACGGCATCAGTTTCAAGCTGGAAGGCGAAGCGAATGACTATCTGGGAAAAGGACTGAGCGGCGGACGCATTGCGGTACTGCCCCCCGTGCGCAGCAATTTCGATGCGGAAAAGAATACCATCGCCGGAAACACCCTGCTGTATGGCGCTACTGACGGCGAGGTGTATATCAACGGACGGGTGGGCGAACGCTTCGCCGTCCGCAATTCCGGTGTGACGGCCGTGGTAGAGGGTGTAGGCGACCACTGTTGCGAATACATGACCGGAGGACGGGTCGTGGTACTGGGGGAAACCGGACGGAATTTCGCTGCCGGAATGAGTGGCGGCGTGGCTTACGTGTGGAACAAGAACCACAACTTCGATTATTTCTGCAACATGGAGATGGTGGAGCTCTCGCTTATCGAGGAGGCATCTTACCGGAAGGAACTGCATGAACTGATCCGTCAGCATTACCTCTATACCGGCTCCAAACTGGCACGAACGATGCTGGATGACTGGAATCACTATGTGGACGAATTTATCCAGGTAGTACCTATCGAATATAAACGAGTATTGCAAGAAGAACAAATGCGCAAGCTACAGCAAAAAATAGCTGATGTACAAAGAGATTATTAATACATCACACAAATTATCAACAAAGAAATACAACAAAGATATGGGAAATCCAAAAGCATTTTTAACTATACCGCGTCAGGAAGCGGGCTACCGTCCCATCCACGACCGGATATCAGATTATAGCGAGGTAGAACAGACTCTGAACAGCCGTGACCGGAAACTTCAAGCCTCACGCTGCATGGACTGCGGCGTTCCCTTCTGCCACTGGGCTTGTCCGCTGGGCAACAAGCAGCCCGAATTTCAAGATGCCCTCTACAAAGGCAAATGGGAGGAAGCCTACAAGATATTGAACGAAACCAACGATTTTCCTGAGTTCACCGGCCGCATCTGCCCCGCCCTCTGCGAAAAGAGTTGCGTGCTGAAACTGAGCATGGACTCTCCCGTCACCATCCGCGAGAACGAAGCGGCCATTGCCGAAACAGCCTTCCGCGAAGGTTACATCAAGCCCCGGAACATTGAACGCAACGGACGGAAAGTAGCCATTATCGGCGCCGGGCCCGCCGGACTGGCCGCCGCCAACCAGCTCAACGGAAAAGGGTACACAGTGACCGTCTTCGACAAGAATGAGGCTCCCGGCGGCCTGCTACGTTACGGCATCCCCAACTTCAAGCTGCACAAGCCCATCATCGACCGCCGTATCCGGGTGATGGAAGAAGAAGGCATCCACTTCAAAATGAACAGCGATGTGGATGTGCGGCAACTCCCCGAAGGTTTTGACGCCTACTGCATCTGCACCGGAGCTCCGACCGCCCGTGACCTCCCTGTCCCCGGACGCGAACTGAAAGGCATCCACCCGGCACTGGACATGCTGGCGCAACAAAACCGTATCCTTGCCGGCATGACGTTCCCGAAAGAACAACTGGTTACTGCCAAAGGGAAAAAAGTACTGGTCATCGGCGGAGGGGATACCGGCAGCGACTGCATAGGGACCAGCAACCGGCAAGGTGCCCTAAGCGTCACCCAAATAGAAATCATGCCCCAGCCGCCCGTAGGACAGAATCCTGCCACTCCATGGCCCCAATTCCCCATCGTACTGAAAACCACCTCTTCCCACGAAGAAGGGTGCAGCCGCCTATGGTCTCTCGCCACCCGTAAGTTTTTAGGCAAAAACGGTAAAGTGTGCGGTGTGGAAGTGGAACAGGTGGAATGGACTCCCGATCCCGACGGCGGCCGCCCTGTCATGAAGCCCACCGGAAAGGTGGAAGTGATTGAAGCCGACCTGGTTCTTCTGGCAATGGGCTTCTTAAAACCCGAACATCCCCAATTCACCGAAAACGTATTCGTAGCCGGCGATGCGGCAAGCGGAGCCAGCCTGGTGGTACGCGCCATTGCCAGCGGACGGAAAGCGGCAACGGACATAGACAGTTATCTCAATAAATAAATCAACAAATACAATTATGTGTGGAATCGTAGGAATATTCAAGATAAAGCAACAAACGCAGGAACTGCGTCAGAAGGCATTGAAAATGTCACAAAAGCTCCGCCACCGCGGGCCGGACTGGAGCGGCATCTACGTAGGCGACTCTGCCATCCTGGCCCATGAACGCCTCTCCATCGTAGACCCTCAAAGCGGAGGGCAGCCCCTATACAGTCCCGACCGGAAACAAATCCTTGCCGTGAACGGAGAAATCTACAACCATCGGGATGTTCGTGCAAAGTACGCCGGAAAATATGATTTCCAAACCGGAAGCGACTGCGAAGTCATCCTTGCCCTTTACCGTGACAAAGGTATTCACTTCCTCGAAGACCTGAACGGCATCTTCGCCTTCGCCCTTTATGATGAGGAGAAAGACGATTTCCTCATTGCCCGCGACCCCATCGGAGTCATACCTTTATATATAGGTAAGGATAAGGACGGCAAAATATACTGCGCCAGCGAGTTGAAAGCCCTCGAAGGGTTCTGTGATGAATACGAACCCTTCCTTCCCGGCCATTACTATTGGGGAAAAGAAGGCAAGATGACCCGCTGGTACGTCCGCGACTGGTTTGAATACGAAGCCGTGAAAAACAACAATGCCTATTCCCAGGACATACACGACGGACTGGAAGAGGCCGTTAAACGCCAACTGATGAGTGATGTGCCCTACGGCGTACTTCTTTCCGGCGGTCTGGACAGTTCCGTCATCTCTGCCATTGCCAAGAAATATGCAGGCAAACGGGTAGAAACCGACAATAAAAAAGATGCCTGGTGGCCTCAGCTCCATTCCTTTGCCATCGGTCTGGAAGGTGCGCCCGACCTGATAAAGGCCCGCGAAGTGGCCCGCTTTATCGGAACCGTGCATCATGAAATCCACTATACCATCCAAGAAGGATTGGACGCTATCCGCGACGTCATTTACTACATCGAGACTTACGATGTCACCACCGTTCGCGCCTCTACCCCGATGTATTTGCTGGCACGCGTCATTAAAAGCATGGGAATCAAAATGGTGCTGAGTGGCGAAGGGGCTGATGAAGTGTTCGGCGGCTATCTCTATTTCCACAAAGCTCCTACGGCCCAAGCCTTTCATGAAGAGACCGTGCGTAAACTAGGCAAGCTCCACCTCTATGACTGCCTCCGTGCCAATAAATCCCTCGCAGCATGGGGAGTGGAAGGCCGAGTGCCTTTCCTGGACAAAGATTTTCTGGACATAGCCATGCGCCTCAATCCCGAGGCAAAGATGTGCCCCGGAAGCACCATCGAAAAGAAAATCGTCCGCAAAGCCTTTGCAGACATGTTGCCCGACAGTGTAGCATGGCGACAGAAAGAGCAGTTCAGCGACGGCGTGGGCTATAGTTGGATTGATACACTGAAAGCCCTTACCGCCGAAGCCGTCAGTGACGAGCAAATGGCGCACGCAGCCGAACGGTTTCCTATCAATACGCCGCAAAACAAGGAAGAATACTACTATCGCAGCATCTTCCAGGAGCACTTTCCCAGTGAAAGCGCAGCCCGCAGCGTGCCAAGCGTGCCCAGTGTGGCATGTTCTACAGCCGAAGCCCTTGCGTGGGACGCCGCCTTCAAGAACATGAACGAACCAAGCGGACGGGCCGTGAAGGGAGTGCACGAAGAAGCATATGATTCATAATATGGCAACGTGAGTCTGATTCCAACAATTTCATGCATATCTTTACCGCTTCTCTTACAGCATGTATTCAAAGAAGAGATGCTTTGCACCCCGAAATCTTGCGCGGCCTTGCCTTCGAAAAGAGGAAGGCTGCGCGGTGCTTTTGCCAACGTTTTCGAAATAGAGTGGAAAAAACAGCCCTTTCCATGCCGGGTATCAGAAAAAAATGGTGTAACTTTGTATAGCTATAAAAAAGAGAAGAAGAAAGATGGAAACAAAAAAAGCGCCTCAAATCCCTTACGGCATCTCGGACTTTGTGCGGATGCGGACTGAAAATTATTATTATGTGGACAAGACCATGTATTTGCCCCTGATTGAAGATACAGCCAGCTATATCTTTATGATACGTCCGCGCCGTTTCGGAAAAAGCCTTTTCCTAAGCATAATGAAAGCCTACTATGACATTTTGCAAAAAGACCGTTTCGAAAGTTATTCAGCGGACTATGAATAGGTAAGAATTCCACCGACCAGCGCAACCGTTTCCAGATGATTTATTTTGATTTCTCAAAGACAGGGGTTTCATTGGAAAGACTGGAAAAATGTTTTGAGACTTATTGCAATGTTGTCCTCTACCTGTTCATAAAGGATTACGCTTCTTTTTATTATGATAATTTTGAAGAAAAGTGCTGTATCTGGCTCAAGGAACCACGTTACATAAAGTCCTGATACAGTTCAAAGGATGGGAAGTGGTGAGAAGTGAAAAAGATACACATTAAAAACACAATTAATAGATAAAATAATGAAAACACCTTTTATTCCTAAATTGATTCTCCTTTTTATCCTATTTTTTCTTTATTCTGCTGGATATGCACAACAACGGGATTCAGTAACCATACGCGGACAAGTAACAGATTATAACGGACAACCCATTGACAGTTGTTCCATCTTTTGGCAGAGCCCCTCTTTTGATGACATTAAACAAGCCATCACTGACAAAAACGGATACTACACCACCCGTATTCCTAAAGGAAAATATCAAAGTATGGGAGCTATCAATATGTCTACCTACCCACATACCGTAAAACCCAGACTAGCGGAAAAAGACCAACGTCTCGAATTTTGGGCATGGAATTTCATTGCCGATCGTGATACCACTCTCAACATTCGCTATCATCGTATGGAAGTCTATGGACTACGTATTTTCCACATCCCTGGAGGCATGCCCACCTATCAGATATATGTTCGACCCATGAGTCTGACCCGCACCCTGCAATGGCAAAAAGAAGAAAAATCCTCACTTGTACATGCACAGGATCTTAGCAAGATTGAGCAAACAGGTTTAAGCAAACAAGCCAAAGGCGTTTTGCTGGCACCATCGGCTGACAAATTAAAAGCTATCGTTTGGATAGATGGAGAAGAAGTACCTGTTCTGATGAAACAAGAGATAAAAGAGTACTTCGATGCTACTGAATACGGTAATGCCTATCTGCTGACCGTGGATATGCCCAAACACCAGAAAAATATTCTCCCCTACCGAATATTTAAAGTAGAGTTAACTGATTTAGAGAATGGTGACCGTGGAGAAGGGCTTTATTATATGGAAAAAGAGAACTATATAAAATAAAAAGAAGCGGTATTCTACCGCTTCTTGAGCCGAAACCGGGACTCGAACCCGGGACCTATTCATTACGAATGAATTGCTCTACCAACTGAGCCATTTCGGCAACTGTTTTTTCTGCAATATCGGGTGCTTTTCTGAAAAAGCGTTGCAAATATATATCTTTCTTTCGAAATAAAGAAACTAAAAGCGGATAATTTTTCAGTTATCCGATTTTGTTATGTCAATTGATGCCGGATTTATTGGTAGGCTTCTTCATGTATCCCTTTCATGGCCCATCCGCTTGGTTCGTTTATGTTCTTGAAAGCGGTATCCCACGTAAGAGCTTCAACGGTAGAATTGTTTTCTTTTATGTAAAGATTATAACATCAAGGCGTAAAAACTATTTTACACTAATTGCTCTCCTCATCAAATACCCGTGATATACTGAAATTTACCCACTCCATACCCAAACAATTCAATATCCGTCAAAGTTTGATGGTCTTTACCTTACCCGGAATGATGGTCAGATGCACCGTTCCATCCTTTT
>CAUAWO010000024.1:0-37821 GCA_958432865.1 Bacteroides stercoris | reverse complement strand
GGGGACACAAGGATTTTCAGTCCTTTGCTCTACCAACTGAGCTATGGCACCTTTTCCGTTTGCGGGTGCAAAGATAAAGATATTTTTTTATACTACAAGGCTTTTTGAGGAAAAATATTAGAAAAATCCCCTTTGTAGCTTTTAAAACAAGAACAAAGGGGATATTTGTATTAGTTATGAGTATAGATTTCTACGTAATTGCTTAATCTATATTCGGATTGATACTGTGCCAGTCTTTAATGGGCGGCAATACGCCCATTCCTATAACTTCGTCGCGTAGTTTACAGAGGTGGGCGTAACTTTCTTTCAGTTTAGCCTCTTCTTCGGGAGTACCTTTCAGCTCTTTGTAGTGCACACCGTCCTTATTGATTTCGGTTTCCATAGCCATCATGATATGGTCGAAACCGTGACTGTGTACATATGTGCCTGCCGGCCAGCGGAAAGGCTTTCCACCCATGGCGGCAGCAATCATTTCTATGGAAATGTACGCAGGGCTTTGGAAAGAAGAACGACCGCGCAAAGCGATAATGTTAGCGCCGCCTTTGGTAACTTTGGTCTGTATTTCTGCCCATTCTTCCTTTGTCAGGGCAGGAGTGCCGATGATATCCAGCAACGGTTTCCCATCTACTTTGGCGGTAGAAGCATATACAGCCATTTGTTCGCCATGTCCGCCATATGTACGGCAGTTCTCTATCTTATCGGGAGCAATGCCGAAATGTTTGGAAAGTTCGCTACGCAGGCGGGTACTGTCAAGGGCTGCCAGTGTTGTAACCTGAGATGGCTTCAATCCTGAGTACAATAATGTAATCAGGCCGGTAATATCGGCCGGGTTAAAGATGACAACCACGTGCTTCACATCCGGACAGTAAGCTTTCACGTTCTTACCGAATTCTTCGGCAATGGCGGCATTTCCTTTTAGCAAATCCTCACGGGTCATACCTGCTTTACGGGCTGCACCACCGGAAGACACTACATATTTGGCATTGGTCAGAGCCTCTTTAATGTCGGATGTGAATGTCAGGTTCAGGCCTTCGAATCCGCAGTGGAACATTTCTTCCGCCACACCTTCCAGACCGGGAGCATAAGGGTCGTATAAACAGATGTTCGGGGTAAGGTGCATCATGATTGCAGTCTGTGCCATGTTGGAGCCGATCATACCGGCTGCACCTACAATGGTCAGCTTTTCGTTTGTAATAAATTCCATAATTATATTATTTAAAGGTGAATAATAAACGCTTTTGTCTATTGTTACGTTACAAAGATAACCGTTTTCCGGAAGAGTTGTTTATATAAAAAAGTTATCTTTTAGAGCGAAAAGTTATTCCTTATCTTTATCTTTGTATAAGGTAGGATGCGGCTCGGCAGTACCTGCGCTCAAAAGCGGGCTTTTGGCTTGGTATTGCGCTCACCTTTCGCTATCTTTGCGCAGGATGCCGGAATAGGCTGTGTTCTATTGCGTATCGTTCTTGTTATAAATATTACGAAATATAATTTGTATGAGTATAGAGTTAGGAAAGTTCAATACTTTGAGGGTAGTGAAAGAGGTTGATTTCGGCATGTATCTGGATGGTGGTGAAGAAGGAGAAATTCTGCTTCCGTCGCGTTATGTGCCCGAAAACTGCAAGCCGGGAGATGAACTGACTGTGTTTATCTACCTGGATAACGAGGAACGGTTGGTAGCTACTACACTGACACCATTAGTACAGGTCGGTGAGTTTGCCTGTTTGGAAGTGGCATGGATAAATCAATACGGCGCTTTCCTTAACTGGGGATTGATGAAAGATTTGTTTGTTCCTTTCCGTGAACAGAAAATGAAGATGCAGGTTGGGAAGCAATATGTAATCCATGCTCATCTGGATGATGAGAGTTACCGGATTGTAGCCTCTGCCAAAGTGGACCGTTATCTTTCGAGAGAAAAAGCGCCTTATGAACCCGGTCAGGAAGTCAGCATACTTATCTGGCAGAAGACTGATTTAGGTTTTAAGGCTATTATTGAAAACCGATATAGCGGTTTGCTGTATGAAAGCGAGATATTTCAACCCCTGCATACAGGCATGACATTGAAGGCTTATGTAAAGCAGGTTCGCGAGGATGGAAAGATTGACCTGATACTTCAGAAACCGGGGCAGGGCAAGGTGGAAGACTTTGCTGCTACTTTATTGGATTATATCCGTGAGCAGGGCGGACACATCACTTTGCATGACAAGAGCCCTGCCGAAGAGATTTACGATACATTCGGTGTCAGCAAGAAAACCTTTAAAAAAGCAGTTGGCGATTTATACAAAAAACATCTGGTATCGCTGCAGGAAAATGGGATTGAACTGGCAAAAAAACTCTAATCCCTACCTGCAATAGGGTTTTCCCTATAACATATTAGAGAGAAACAGAAGGATGGGGGAAAATATTCCCCTATTTTTGTTTTTACTAAAATGATGGAATATAAACTTGTAAAGAACGCTGCCATGAAACGAATATTATTTATGTTATTTGCCGTGATAATGAGTACTGCTGTCTGCCATGCGGCCATGAGCAACAGTAAAGTGCGTAAAGAAACACGCTTTCTTACGGATAAGATGGCTCATGAACTGAATCTGAATACGGCTCAGTATAATGATGTATATGAAATTAATTATGACTTTATTTCAGGTGTACGTTATCTGATGGATGATGTGCTGAGGGGTGAAGAATGGGCGTTGAATCGGTATTACGATTATCTGGATATACGCAATGACGATTTACGCTGGGTATTGAGCCGCAGACAGTATTCCCGTTTCATGCAGGCTGCCTACTTCTTCCGTCCGATTTATGTGAGTGGCGGGCATTGGTCTTTCCGGATTTATGTTACTTATACCAATCCGAATCATTTCTACTATCCGCGTCCTTATCATTATCGTACTTACTGTGGCGGACATAACCGTGTTCATTATCATAATGTAAGCTATTACCGGGGCAGACATAACCATCCTACCTATAACGGCTCTTTCCGTATCCGTGATAATAAATCGTACCATACAAGCCGGCGTTCGGATTTCGGTTCGGTTCATATCCGTCCCAATTCCGGTACGCGCCCTAACGTGGAACAGTCCAATCGCCGTCCTGCTACCAACAGTCCGGTACGCCGTTCCGATACTAAGAAGGAAGTAAATGCTCCTAAACGCGGGCAGAGTATTCAGAAGGAAAACGAAAGCATAAGACGGCGCAGCAACTCTTCTTCATCCTCTACGCGTACAACACGTTCTTCTTCCCGCTCGTCAGAAAGAGGTAAAGAAACGTCAAGACGAAATTAAACGCTTATCCATGTGTATTTATAACTGATAAACGGGGGATACTTCAATATACCTGATGATTTCTTTCAGGCACGGAATTCACGGAAAAAGAAGTAAAGAAAATCTGTGTTTTCCGTGTAGTCCGTGCCTGAAAAGAAAATAAATAAAAAGTGTTCATCTCCTTACAAACACACAACAACTAAAATTATATTTATTCGATAGGCTCTCCTTTATAAAAGTCCAGTATCTTGGTACGGAACAGGTACTCGTATTTAGCTTGTAGTTCATCGGATTGTGCTTTCATCAGGTTCTGCTTGGACTCATTGTATTCTACGGCGTTCGCTTTCCCGTTTTCGTATTTCTCGCTCATCAGCTTAAACGATGCTTCGCTTGCCGAGGCTGCCGCGCTGCTGCTTGTGTACTTGCTTTCGGATGCTGCTGCATTGTACCATGCCTGCTGAATTTCTTTGTAGAGGTCCTTCTTGGCATTATCCAGTTGCAAGGAGTAGTTTTCACGTTGCAGGCGGGCTGTACGTACCCGGTTGCGTGTAGCCAGTCTGTTAAAGATGGGGACACTCAGATTAAAACCGATGTATTTGTTGAAATTATCACTCATTTGCTGGCTGAAAGTGCGGTTGATTGTCGAATAATAATTCGTACCGAGACTCCCGCTGAGAGTCAGTTGCGGATAGTAACCGCTTTGGGCGATTCGGATACTGTGTTTACTTCCTTCCAGACGATACTGTGCAGCTTGTATTGAGGCCTTGCAACCTAATGCTAACTGATATATTTCGTCCGGAGAAGCCAATGGGATAAGTTCTATTGTTGCGGCAGGATTTTCCAAGAGGAAACCTTTTGGTGTTTCCAGTTCGATAAGCTGGCTGAGGTCGAGCAATGCCAGTTGATAGTTATTGCCCGTCTGTACCGCATTCATCTCATCCTGCGCTACACGTGCTTTGGCTTCGGCAACTTCTGCCGGAGAGGCTTTCCCCACTTCTGCCAGCCGCTCTATGCGGTTGCATTGTTCTTTGCTCAGTTCTACTTGTCCTAAAGAAACCCGGTGCAGTTCTTCGTTGAACAGTACCTGTAAGTAGGCTGAGGCTATATTGATGGAGATATCTTCTTTGGCTTTCTCCAAGTCGGCAAGAGCGGCTTTTAGGTTTAATTTGGCCAAAGCATACTGGTTGGGTATCTCGAGTCCGGTAAACAGTGGAATACTGGTGGAAACGGACATATTTGTACCGTGACTGCCTGTGTTGACATATACGGTGGAGTAATCACCGGTACTCTCGTCCTTGATAGCGGTCTGCGTGCGTCCCCAGTTCCAGTTTTGTCCGGCACTGGCATTAAGGTTCGGCAGTCGTGCCCATTTGGCGGTATTCACTTCAACATTGCTTTGTTCGGCTGCATTGGCTGTCCGGCGAATGTCGATATTATGCTCGATGGCGTAGTCTATACATTGCCGTAGCGACCAGCGGTCTTGCGCCTGAACTTGTATGCAAGCCAGAACGGCCATATATATAAGTATCTTTTTCTTCATGGCGTTTTTGCTTCTTCTAAGTATAACGGTTATTTATCTTTTTTCTCGGCGCCACGCACTTTGTCTTTGGCAGTCAGGCCGCTTTTGACGGCAATTTTGATACCGTCGCTCATGCCTACTTCTATCTGTTGGCGTTTGAACTTCTGTTGGGGTACACTGTCGGTCAGTACATATACAAAGGTGCTGTCTCCACTGAACTCAACCGTACTTTCCGGCAGGGCGAGCGTCTTGAGGGCACGTTCCAGCACAATTTCCGCATTGGCGGAATAGCCGGAACGGATTTGTACGCTGTCCGGCGCCTGGATGGCCGCTTTGATTTCGAATTGGTTGGCTCCGTTTTCTTCTACGCCTTTCGGAGATATGTATTCCAGTACGGCGTTGAACGAGAGATTTTGCAAAGCACCGATAGTCAGCTTTACCGGCATGCCTTCGTGTACGCGGCCTACCTCGGTCTCATCCAGGTTGCCCCGGAAGATGAGGTCGTTCATATTGGCAACCGTGGCGATTGTTGTTCCGTCGTTGAACGTATTGCTCATGATAACGGAGTTGCCGACTTTGATAGGTACGTCCAGAATCAGTCCGGTAATGGTGGAACGAATCAATGTGCTGCTGAATGAAGCGCTGTTCTTGGTGATACCTTCCTTTACGATTTCCAGATTGTCTTTGGCTGTTTGCAATTCCTCCCGTGCCTGTTTTACGTTCACTTCCCCCTTTTCGTATTCTTCGTTACTGATGAGTTTGTCATTAAACAATTTCTCGACACGGGCAAAGTCCGTTTCGGCTTGTTTGGCATTGATTTCTGCCAGACGGACGCGGCTTTCGGCAGAGTTCAGCGTGCCCAGTTCGGGGATAACCTTTACTTTGGCAATCACTTCGCCTTGCTTGACGCTTTGTCCGGCTTCTTTATATACTTCGGAAATGATACCGGATATTTGCGGCTTGATAAGCACTTCATCTCTGGGCTCCACTTTTCCGGTGGCTACGGTTGTCTTTTCCAAATCGGCTGTTTCCGGAACGATGGTCTCATATACCTTTACAGTGGGCTGGGATTTCCGGTACAAAAACACGAATGTCCAGATAAATATGGCAGCTACTACCGCCAGTGATGCGATTTTCAGATACTTCTTTGTTTTCATCTTTATTGTATTATTGTTTTATTTTTCTATCGTTTTATCAGTCTGTTACCTTGCCGTTTTTTACTCATCCCTTATCGCTTCGATAGGTTTGATGGCCATTGCGCGGTAAGCAGGTGCCAGTCCTGCCAGCATCCCTAATGCAATGAGAAGGGCGCAAGTGCCGATAGCCAGTCCGAAGGAGACTTGATAATGGGTCTTGATGACTCCGGGATCATTCGCTGCGCTTTCCAGTATTTGCAGTATAAGTACGGCAAAAGAGATACCTGCCATGCCGGCTACGGTAGTCAGTACCATACTTTCCGAAAGGATTTGTTGCAGAATATCTTTGGGACGGGCACCGATGGCACGCCGTATGCCTATTTCCGTAGTGCGTTCCTTTACCGTTACCATCATGATATTGGATACGCCGATAGCTCCGGCAAACAAGGTTCCCAAGCCCACCATCCAGATAAGGATGCGGGTACCTGTCATCAGTGTGTCCATCATGGAAAACATGGCTTCTGCATTGAGGAACATGATTGCCTGTTTGTCGTCCGGCGAGATGTAATGGGCGGCTTTGATGCGATGCTCTATTTCCGGTTCTACGTCCTTAACTTTCACTCCCGGTTTCATGATAAAACAGACTACATCTATTCTTTGTCCCAGATTATATGTCTGCTGCATCGTTGTGAAGGGTAGGGTAACCGCTTCCGAAGCCTGTCCCTGTATGTTCACATTACCCTCGGAAGAGCACATGCCGATAACACGGTAATAAATGCCGTTTACCCTGATATATTTTCCGCAAGGGTCCTCGCCCGGCTTGAAGAGGCTTTCGTACACGCGTTTGCCAATGACGCATACCTTGCGCGCCTCACGTATATCCACGTCATTGATAAAGCGGCCGTACGTCATTTCCTGATGTTCTATCTGTTCATATTCGGGGTATAGACCTTTGACGCTGCATTCGTATTTGTTTTCTCCGTAAACGGCTGTCTGTCCCCATAAGGCAAATGAAGGAGTGGCCGTTTTTATTCCGTCGATGCTGCGTACCCGTTCCACATCTTCCATTTCCAGGTCCCACCAGCGTCCTTTACGAAATCCTTTGTAGGCCTCGCTTGTCTTTTGCGCTGCAATAAATCCGGAGTTTGTAGCGAAACCTTCAAATTGCGCTTTCATTTGTTCCTGCATGCCTTGTCCGCCGCCAATAAGTGCCACAAGCATGAAGATGCCCCAGAATACACCGAATGCCGTCAGCAGACTGCGTGTCTTGTTTCTTGTTATCGTAACGAGGATTTCCTCGCATGTATCCATGTCTATTCTCATAATCGTTTAATCTGCTCTAAGTGCTTCGATGGGACTGATGCTTACCGCCTTTTTAGCCGGGAAGAATCCGGCAAGCGTACCTGCGACAATCAGGGTCAATGTAGCCTGTATGGCAATGCCGATATCCACTGTGGGGTCCGTGAACATCCTGGCTTGAAACATACCCGCATCCGCTGTTTGTGTGCCGAAGGCGGAATTCATCCATTCCGTTACTCCGAT
Source organism: Bacteroides stercoris (assembly GCA_958432865.1). Lineage (GTDB taxonomy): Bacteria > Bacteroidota > Bacteroidia > Bacteroidales > Bacteroidaceae > Bacteroides > Bacteroides stercoris_A. The sequence continues at coordinate 30,358 of CAUAWO010000024.1, read as the reverse complement.
GCCTGCCACCATGCCGATGTAGCCGAAAAAAGTGGTAATCGTAACGCTTTCTACAATAATCAGCCGAAGGATGGAAAAAGGCTTTGCACCCAGCGCTTTGCGTATGCCGAACTCGCGTGTGCGTTCCTTGACGGTAATCAGCATGATATTCGATACGCCTACGATGCCGCTCAGCAGGGTAAAAATACCTATCACCCAAATGGCGGTACGCAGCAAGCCGGCTACGTTCTGTGTCTGTATGTATTGTGTAAAGCGGTTCCATATCCATATTGCGCCTTCATCTTCCGGGTCGAAACGGTGGTTGGCGGCAATGACTTTACGGTACTCTTTCTCAAAGGTTTCGTTGGCCGCTTCGCTCGTCAGATTTTTGGTGGTGAAGATGATGTTGTTGAGTTTATCGCCTTTGTTATAGATGGTTTGCATGGTGGAGAAGGGGATAAAGGCCAGGCTGCTTTGGTCTCCCTGGTCTTCGTACAATCCGACTACCCGGTAGGCTACACCGCCTGCATTGACAAACCGGCCGACTGGTTCCGTACGTGACTTTCCGAAAAGAATTTCTGCCGACTTTTTATGAAGAATGATAACTTTCCGCCGTTCTTTCACATCGTTCCGGTTGATAAAGCGTCCGCTTGCGGTCTTGATGGCTTCGGACTCTACGTAGTTCGGGTGTACGCCCATCAGCGAGATATTGATGTATTCTTGTCCGAAGCTGATGTTTACATCTCCCTGCCGCAGGGTGGCGCCGGCAGTGATGATATTGTCGGGAAAGTATTTTTCGGTTGCGGCGAGGTCTTTGTTTTTCAGTTGGATACGCCGTCCTTCTTTCAAGCCTTCGTACGATTGGGTGGTCCAGCCACCGCCCAGGCGGATGGAGTTCAATGCGCGTTCGGATGCGTTTTGTTCGAAAGCATGGATGATGCCGTTGCCTGCTCCCAGCAGTACGATAAGCATAAAGATGCCCCACGCCACTGCAAAACCGGTGAGGAACGTGCGCAACTTGTTACGCTTGATTGTACCGTATATTTCTTGCCAAAGGTCTATCATGATTACTGTAAGTGATGTTATAAAGCGATAGGAGATTAATGTAATGACGCGGCAGTGTCCGTTATTTCATGAAACCGTCCTTGCCGAATGGCGATGCGTCGTGATTCAGGTTCTCTTCAATGCTTCCTATCACACCGTCTTTAATGTGGATAATCTTGTCTGTCTGATTGGCAACGCCGCTCTCGTGGGTTACGACCACGATGGTCATGCCCGTTTCATGCAAGTCTTTCAGAATTTGCATGACCTCTACGGAAGTCTTGCTGTCGAGAGCACCGGTCGGTTCGTCGGCAAGGATAATCTGGGGGCGGGTAATCAATGCACGGGCAATGGCTACACGCTGCTTCTGTCCGCCGGACATTTCGTTGGGCATGTGGTGAGCCCACTCTTTCAGCCCCAGGCGTTCCAGATATTCCAACGCCATAGCGTTACGCTTCCGGCGGCTTACTCCTTGATAGAAGAGAGGTAGAGCCACATTCTCTACTGCATCCTTGAAGGAAATCAGATTGAATGACTGGAAGATAAAGCCAATCATACGGTTGCGGTATTCGGCGGCTTTGTTTTCGCTCAGGTTCTTGATAAGCGTACCGTTCAGGTAATATTCTCCTGTATCGTAGTTGTCCAGAATGCCTAAGATGTTGAGGAGCGTGGATTTTCCGGAGCCTGACGCTCCCATAATAGAGACGAACTCTCCTTTTCGGATATCAAGGTCGATGCCTTTGAGTACGTGTAGCGGTGCTCCGTTATTATAGGTCTTGTTGATGTCTTTCAGTTGTATCACGTTTTTCCTGTTTATAGCTTTGTTCTTATTGATTTTAACTATTAGACGCAGCTATGTGACGAAAAGTTGCAATTGACGTGAAGTTTTTTAAAAAAAGATTTTGCAGTGTCGTTTTTCTTTGTGTAATTTGTAACCATTAATGTTATAACTAACCCTTTAAACAAAAAAGTAAATATCATGAATTCAAACATGGAAAAACCCTATGTAGTGGGGATTGACATAGGCGGAACGAACACCGTCTTTGGTATCGTAGATGCACGTGGCACTATTCTTGCAAGTGGTTCCATCAAGACGGGAGCTTATGATGAGGCGGACAATTACGTAGACGAAGTATGCAAGAATCTTCTTCCGCTGATTATCGCAAATGGCGGTGTTGATAAAATAAAAGGTATCGGTATCGGTGCTCCTAACGGCAACTATTACAGCGGTACAATCGAGTTTGCCCCGAATCTTCCGTGGAAAGGAGTAATTCCTTTGGCAGCCATGTTTGAAGAACGTTTGGGCATCCCTACGGCACTGACCAATGACGCCAATGCCGCTGCTATCGGTGAAATGACCTACGGCGCTGCACGCGGTATGAAAGATTTCATCATGATAACGCTGGGTACGGGCGTAGGTAGCGGTATCGTTATCAACGGACAAATGGTATACGGACACGACGGTTTTGCCGGAGAGTTGGGACATACTATCATACGTCGCGAAAACGGTCGTCTCTGCGGATGCGGTCGCCACGGCTGTTTGGAAACTTACTGTTCGGCTACCGGTGTGGCGCGTACTGCACGTGAGTTCCTCACTGCACGTACCGAACCGAGTTTGTTGCGTTCCATTCCGGCCGAAAACATCACCTCTAAGGATGTGTATGATGCAGCCGTTCAAGGTGACAAGCTGGCACAGGATATTTTTGACTTTACCGGTACTATTCTGGGAGAGGCTATTGCAGACTTCATTGCTTTCTCCAGTCCCGAAGCAATTATTCTGTTCGGTGGGTTGGCTAAGTCCGGAGATTACATCTTCAAGCCTATCCAGAAAGCTATTGATGACAATATCCTGATGATTTACAAGGGCAAGGCCAAATTGATGATGTCCGAACTGAAAGACTCTGATGCTGCTGTGCTGGGAGCCAGTGCGTTGGGCTGGGAGTTGAGAGATATTAAATAAGCTCAGTCTTTGATTGAAAATATAGCCGCCCTGCCGGAATATAATTTCTCGGCTGGGCGGTATTTTTTTTGGATATACACCAGATAAAGTTTTCAACCGTATCAAACGTTTTTTTTACTATAATGAAAAATCTTTATTAATCCCACGAAAAAAGAAAATGTTTGTAGAAAATGCAGGTTTGCTTGTACTCCCTTTGCTTTTCGCATTTTTTATTCATACGGGATAGCGGGCGAAGGGATATTTGTCCGTTCCGTAAGACAAATAATTCCATTCCGTGGGGTGAGGTATTTGAGACATTAAAAAAGGGAAACCGAATCAATCGGCTTCCCTTTTTTATTTAGAAATAGGAGTTTGGGATTAACCGTTAACTCTTTTTTCTTTAATTCTTGCTTTCTTACCGGTAAGAGCACGCAGGTAGTACAATTTAGCGCGACGAACTTTACCCACTTTGTTCACTTCGATGCTGTCGATAGCCGGTGATTCAATCGGGAAAATACGTTCTACACCTACAGTACCAGACATCTTACGTACAGTAAAACGCTTCTTCTCTCCATGTCCGGCAATCTTGATAACAACGCCACGGTACAACTGTACACGTTCTTTGTTACCTTCGACGATACGATATGCTACTGTAACAGTGTCACCTGCCTTGAAGCTCGGGTGTTGTTTGCCGGTAGCAAATGCTTCTTCTGCAATTTTAATTAAATCCATTGTTCTTATTATTAAATTGTTTGATCGTTACAACGCAACATACCAGGCTTCTCACTCGGTGTCCTGACAGCGATTGCGCGAAAGCGGTGCAAAGGTAGAGTTTTTCTTTTGATTGACAAAGAGATGTACTCTTTTTCTTTTTTGCCGGATGGAAAGAAATGCCGTTCCTCTTTGGGATTACAGCAAAAGAAAAGTATATTTGTAGCAATTTAAAAATGGATGAATATGAAGAAATGTTATTTGAAAATCGTCTCAGGAACAGCGTTGGCAGTGATGTTTTTGTTTGCATCTTGCCATTCGGCCTACGAAGTGACAAAAGCCGAAGGGCGCATGCAGCCGATAGACTCTACCTATGATGTTGCTCCCGATGCGGAAGCCATGGCGTTGCTTGCCCCCTACAAGGCGAAGATAGACAGTATGATGTACCGGGTAGTGGGCACTGCCGAGATGTCTATGGATAAAGGAGCTCCCGAAAGCCTACTTTCCAATCTGGTGGCCGATGTGCTGCGCGGAGCGGCTGCGCAGGTGCTTGGAAAACCTGCCGATATGGGGCTTGTGAATATGGGCGGATTGCGGAACGTGCTGACGGAAGGCCCCATTACTTGCGGCAACATCTACGAAATACTGCCGTTCGAGAACTCACTTTGTGTCGTGACTTTGAAAGGTGTTTATCTGAAGCAACTGTTTGAGAGCATTGCGGCACGCGGCGGCGAAGGAGTCAGCGGTGTGAAGTTGCGGATTACCAAAAGCGGAAAGTTGCTGGGGGCTACTGTAGCCGGCAAGCCGGTTGTCGACGACAAGCTGTACACGGTTGCCACTATTGATTATCTGGCCGACGGCAATAGCGATATGACCGCCCTGATTCAGGCTGAAAAGAGAGATTGTCCGCCGGGTGCGACCTTGCGCGGTCTGTTTATGGACTATGTAGAGCAACAGACGGCAGCAGGCAAGAAGATTACTTCGCGCATGGAAGGACGAATCACCGTGGAAGATTAAGAACAGAAAACTAAAAAAGAGAATTCGATGAAACGTATATCTATATATTGCCTGCTGATGTTCTGTGCATTGCTGACAGCATCGGCACAGCAGACCAAGCAATTGGTCATTCTGCACACAAGTGACACTCACAGCCGTATCGAACCGATTGACCTGCACGCTGCCGACCCGTATGCAGGGGCGGGCGGTGTGGTACGCCGCGCTACTTTTCTGAAAGATTTCCGTACCAAGAATCCGGATGTCCTGCTTTTTGACTGCGGCGACATTTCGCAAGGTACGCCCTATTACAATCTTTTCCGGGGCGAGGTGGAAGTCCGGATGATGAACCTTATGGGCTATGATGCCATGACTATCGGTAATCATGAGTTTGACTTCGGGCTGGATAATATGGCGCGTTTGTTCCGTATGGCCCACTTTCCGGTGGTATGTGCCAATTACGATGTCACCGGAACAGTTCTTGAGGGACTGGTGAAACCTTATGTAGTCCTGGAACGCGGAGGTATGAAAATCGGAGTGTTCGGGGTGAGTCCCAAGATGGAAGGGCTGGTACAGGCCGATAAGTGTGAAGGCATTGTATACAACGACCCTATTGTTGCGGCGCAGGAAGTAACCGACCTTTTGCGGACCAAGGAAGGGTGTGATGTCGTTATCTGTCTTTCCCATCTCGGCTTCCGTCTTAAAAATGAAGTCTGCGATGAGAAGCTGGCAGCGGCAACCAGGGGAATTGATGTAATATTGGGCGGCCATTCCCATACTTTTATGGAGAAACCGGCTTTCTGCCTGAATGCGGAGGGGAAGAGTATTCCGGTATTGCACACCGGGAGAAGCGGCATTTTTGTAGGAGAATTGGATTTGACACTGACGAAGGAATAGCGGATGAAAAGGCTGTTACTGTTTATACTGGTTATAATGGGATGTTGCGGGCGTTTTGCTTCGGATGCGAAACGTTGTCCGGCTACACCTGCCGTTGTTCCCCCTGTGGAGCCGTTGCTGGTGAGGTCGGCAGTGGATGATGTGCGATGCAGGCAGTGGGTGGATTCGGTTTTGGTCACACTCAGCCTGAAAGAGCGGATAGGACAGCTTTTTATCTATACAATCGCCCCCTATCAGGACAAGGGCAACAAGGAGTTGCTGCGTAAGGTTGTCGAGGATTATAAAGTCGGCGGTTTGCTGTTTTCCGGCGGACTGATGCAAAACCAGGCCATGCTGACGAATGAAGCGCAACGCATGGCGGATATTCCTCTGCTGATTACGTTCGACGGTGAGTGGGGGCTTTCCATGCGTCTGCGGGGTACACCCGTCTTTCCGAAGAATATGGTACTGGGATGTATACAGAACGATACCCTGCTCTATGAGTATGGCAGGGAAATGGCAAGGCAGTGCCGGGAACTCGGCGTACAGGTGAATTTTGCTCCGGTGGCGGATGTCAATATCAATCCGAAGAATCCGGTTATCAACACCCGCTCTTTCGGTGAAAATCCGGTGAACGTTGCCAATAAGGTTATCGCCTATGCCAGAGGGCTGGAAGACGGCGGAGTACTCTCGGTATCCAAACATTTTCCGGGGCATGGGGATACGGACGTGGATTCGCATAAATCGCTTCCGGTTTTACCGTTCACGCGCGAGCGTTTGGACAGTGTCGAGTTGTATCCTTTTAGAAAAGCTGTTCAGGCAGGGGTAGGCGGCATTATGGTGGGGCATTTGGAAGTGCCTGCTTTTGAGGCGCAGCGCGGATTGCCTTCTTCCCTTTCCCGCAATGTGGTTTATGACTTGCTGACACGCGAATTGCAGTTCCGGGGACTTGTCTTCACAGATGCTTTGGCTATGAAGGGAGTTTCCAAACATGAGTCGCTCTGCTTGAAAGCATTGCAGGCGGGGCATGACTTACTTCTCGTTCCCCGGCGTATAAAAGAAGAAGTGGATGCCATACTGGCTGCCGTAAAGCGCGGTGAGTTGACGGAGCAGGCGGTGGAGGAGAAATGTAGAAAGGTATTGACTTATAAATATGCACTTGGGCTGAATAAGAAGCCTCTTATTCGTCTTTCCGGATTGGGAACCCGAATTAATACGCCCTATACGCGGGATTTGATTCGTCGTTTGAATCTGGCGGCTGTTACCGTGCTGGGCAATGCGGCGAAAGTGCTGCCATTGGATCCGGCGATTAAAGATGTTGCGGTGTTGAATGTCGGGGAAGCAGCGGAGATACGGCCTTTTGTCAAGCAGCTTTCCGAATATACGCATCCGGTAGAGTTCCAATTGGGAAAAGATTTACCGGCGGCAGGACGTAAGGCTTTGAGAGATAAACTGTCCGGATATAAACGTATTCTGGTATGTGTCACCGAGCATCGTCTGGCGGCTTATCAGTCTTTCTTTGCGGAGTTTGCTCCGGACGTTCCGGTGGTGTATGTGTGCTTTATTCCCGGCAAGCAACTGCCACAGATACGTCAGGGCATATCGGCAGCCGAAGCGGTGGTATTGGCGCATTCTTCGAATGATGACGTACAGCGGCAGGTGGCCGGGATGCTTTATGCGGATGCCGTGGCTGACGGCCGGCTTTCGGCAAGTATCGGCAGTTTGTTTGCCGCCGGAGAAGGGATAACCTTAAGTCCGCAGACAAAGTCTCATTTCATTCCCGAAGAGCATGGCCTGGATTCCCGCTTATTGGCACGGATTGATACGATTGCCCGGGAAGGCATACGGGAAGGAGCCTATCCGGGATGTCAGGTAGTGGTTTTGAAGGACGGGAAAGAGATGTATAATAAGGCTTTCGGTACTTATACATATACAACCGGAAATAAGGAAGCAGTTCCGGTGACACCGGCATCTGTATATGACGTTGCATCTTTGACGAAGACGACAGCTACCTTATTGGCCGTAATGAAGCTTTATGATAAAGGCCGTTTAAGCCTGACAGACCGTGTGTCTGATTATCTTCCCTACCTGCAGGATACGGATAAACGCAATATAACGGTCAGGGAACTGCTGTTCCACCAGTCGGGATTACCTTCCACCTTGCTGTTCTATCAGGATGCCATTGATGAGGATAGTTACGAGGGTACATTATTTAAGGCACGGCCGGATAAACTGCATCCTGTCCGTATCGGGCGGCAGACGTGGGCTAACCCGAATTTCCGTTTCCGTCCGGGGCTGACGTCGAAAGTACGTACAGCCGAATATACTTTGCAGGTCTGTGACAGTCTTTGGTTGAATAAGTCCTTTAAAAAGGAGTATCTCCAAAAGATAGCGGATGCGCCTTTGAGGGATAAACGGTATCGTTATAGCTGTGTGGGCTTCATTCTGCTGCAGCAGGTGGTTGAGGCACGTGCGGGAATGCCTATGGATGAGTTTCTTGCTCAAGAGTTTTATACTCCGATGGGGCTGAAGCGTACCGGGTATCTTCCGTTACGGTTCTTGTCTAAAGAGGAAATTGTGCCTTCGTCCGTTGACCCTTTCCTGCGGAAAACAGTTTTGCAAGGATTTGTACACGATGAATCGGCCGCTTTTCAAGGCGGTGTTTCCGGCAATGCGGGATTGTTCTCCACGGCTGAGGAAGTGGCGCAGATTTATCAGATGCTGCTGAATGGCGGTGAGTTGAACGGAAAACGTTATTTAAGCAAGGAGACGTGCAGGCTTTTTACCACTACGGTTGCCAATGGATGCCGCCGTGGTTTGGGATTCGATAAGCCGGATATGCAGAATCCTGCGAAAAGTCCTTGCGCCCTTTCCGCTCCGGCATCGGTGTATGGACATACGGGCTTTACCGGAACTTGTGCATGGGTAGACCCGGATAACGGCTTGGTGTATGTATTCCTCAGCAACCGTATTTATCCGGAGGTATGGAATGCGAAATTGCTGAAATCGGATATTCGGGAAAGAATACAGGAAGCGATGTATCGGGCTGTGTTGAAGTAAGGCAATCGCATCAGAATAAAAAAAGGAGATGCCGGCTAACTTGAAATCGTTAGGCAGCATCTCTTTTTTTTGAAACAATTAATTTATTCTGTTAAGTTTTAGGTGTGTATGTCAGAATGCAATACCGATACGCAGACCTAAGTTGTTCATACCGTCCACACTGTAAGTGAAGAGGTCGCCTTTGTTGGTCCCGTAGCTGTAATAGGCTGCGAAGTGCAGGCCCGGACCGTAAGCCCACGGGTAAACGTTGAAACCGATTTCCGGAGATACGTAGAATCCCCATGTATCTTTATTGGTTTCAAATACATTGAAAGTGGACTTCAACTGTGCATACTGTGTACCGAGTTTTACACCCACATACGGTTGGAATGCACCGCCACGGTTCCACGCATAACGTGTGGCAAGACCGAAAGGCAACTGGAATACGGTATGCTGCTGGTCGGTATTCAAACTGCCGCTCGTACCGACCGGCAAGGTCTGACGGCTGAAATATTCATGGTTGCTATGATAAGCCAGGAAGCCTCCCAAAGCAAAGTTGGACGTCAGGAAGTAACCGCCTTCAAAGTTCATACCCCATCCGCTGCCTTTGTCGGCAAAGTGGTTGTTTAAGGGGAAATTGAACTGCCAGTCGATGTTGGCATAACCGTTATCGGTCATCTGTGCCTTTGCCGGCATGGCGAAGACAAGGGCGAGGGCGGCGATTGCGAATGCCCTCAAGGATATATATTTCAATGTTTTCATACTTGTTCTTGTTTTATAAATTCAACAATAGCTTTCTATCGGCATAGAAGGAGGTGGTAGTTTATCTCGGCTGGGCACTCATTCTGTTAAGATAGGCAGATTGTGTAAAAGCCTGGTTCACGCCTTCCACTGCCATTTTGGTGTTGAAAGAGGTCGAGCCGCTCAATAACCCACTCATGTAGCTGGTCCACAGCACGGGAAGTTTTTCCTTTTCGCCTTGGGGAGCATCGAGGTTCAGCAATTCGGTGATGAAGGAACCGGTACTATAAGCATAGTTTACGGCATACGGATAGTACCATCCGCCCCAGTTACCCCAGTAAGGAGCATCCCAATAGCCCGGGTAGTTCCACCACCATTCGGGGCGTCCGTAGTCCGTAAAGTAGTAAGTGCTCTTTACGTAACTCACTTGCAAACCGAGGTCGGCGTCTTCGCGATTGTCTGTACGGACATAACCGCGGTTGTTCATATTGGCAGCGTATGCGCTGAGGATTTCCTGTGCACTTTCGTCTTTCCAATATTCGGCGTCTTTACTGTTGCCGATAACAAGGATGCTATCCGGTAAGTAATAGGTTTCGAAAGCTTTGAAGTCTGCTTTCGTGTCATAATTGGTATAAACCAGATACTTGCTGTCCAGCTTATCCATGTCGGGGTCTTTTTCGCAAGATACGAATGCTATTGCGAAGACCGCTAATAATAAGGGAATAAATTTCTTCATACTTCTATAATGTTTAGGTTAAATATAAATTCCTGCCCTATTGGTACCTTAGGCTTTTGGAGAAAGAACAAGATAAAAAATAAAAGGTTCAAAAATAGATGTGTTAAATGTGCGGTGGACTATAAAGAAACTGGTATGTTTTCTTTTTATTCAGATGGGTATGAATGGCTTTTCAGACTATCATTGCCAGTTCGTTGGCATAACCGTGCCATATAAGTGGCACAGTTGTGCCAATAAATAGGCATTGTTGTGCCAATAAAGTGGCACAATAATAATTCAAGGCGGTGGAATTAGCTGGTTTTAAATAGTTGTTACCGCTTTGGGACTGGTTATATCAAAAAGACTATCTCAATTTTCATTTTGAGATAGTCTCTTTCATAGCATACGAGGGTATTGGCGACTATTTTACAATCTGATAAATGTTTTTTAATTCTTCTGCAGAGAAAGCGGTATTATCAATCGCTTTCAGATTATCTGCCAATTGTCCAACAGAACTGGCTCCGATAATCACCGAGGTCACCAAGTCGTCTTTCAGTATCCATGCAAGCGCCATTTCGGCAAGTGTCTGACCGCGACGGATGGCGAGTTCATTCAGTGCTTTTATCTTTTTCAAGACTTCATCTGTCAGCGCTTCTTTTTTAAGGAAGCCGCCTTTGGCGATGCGTGAATCATCGGGAATACCGTTCAGGTAGCGGTTGGTAAGCAATCCTTGTGCCAAAGGGGAGAAAGCGATGAATCCTGTACCGTTTTCTTTGGCTTGCCTCAGGATACCTTCTTCTTCCGGTTCGCGGTTAAACAGATTGTATTTACCTTGATGGAGTAGGCAGTGCACATCCCGCTCTTCCAAGTATTTATATGCTAATTCTGCTTTGTCTTTAGGGTATTTGGAAATGCCGATGTATAGCGCTTTACCTTGTCGTACGATGTCAACGAGTGTTTGAAGTGTCTCTTCAAGAGGGGTGTTGGGGTCGTAACGGTGGGTATAGAAGATGTCTACATATTCGAGGTTCATCCGCTTTAAACTTTGGTTGAGGCTGCTCATCAGTGATTTTCGGGAACCCCAATCACCGTAAGGACCCGGCCACATTTCATGTCCTGCTTTGGTAGAAATGAATAATTCATCCCGGTAGGGCATAAATGATTTCTTCATAATCATACCGAATGTTTCTTCTGCAGAGCCGCAGGAAGGGCCGTAATTGTTGGCGAGGTCAAAATGGGTGATACCCTTGTCGAATGCATAATGTGCCATTGATAGCGAGTTGGCGAAAGTATTGACATCGCCGAAGTTGTGCCATAGCCCTAAAGATATTTCAGGTAGAAGGATGCCGCTCTTTCCGCAACGGCGGTATTTCATACCGTTTTCGTATCTGCCGGGGGCGGGAGAATAGATGGGAGTTATCATATCTGTTGGTTTTAGTTAGACTTTATATTATATAAGGTTGTAAAAACAATGAAAGCAAAAATACGGAAATTCTTTGAAAGTATCTGTTTATTGGCTCCATAGATTGAACTTTTATTTACTTTACAATTTTATCCGTCTCCGGCTCGAAAAGTCTATTGCTGAGTGCCTGCAAAGCTCTTTTCTTGTCTTCCGTCTTAATGACAAATGCCACGTCACTGTCATTGCTGCCATACGAAATCATACGTAGCGGGATATCTGCCAGAGCTTCTATAATCTGTGCTTCGACACCGGCATACTGCCAACGCATGTTTCCCACCACGGATACAATGGACATGCGGTCTTCCATCAGAATTTTTGCATATTGTTCCAGCTCCGCAAGGATTTTGCATAGATGTTCGCTGTTGTCTATGGCGACGGATACATCCTGATTGGATGAAACCAACAGACAAAGCGGCGTTCTGTATTTGGCAAACGTATCAAAAATCTTACTGATAAACTGATAAGGACATAAGTTATGTTTCGACTCGAACTTCACGTAGAAGATGTTGTCTTTGGCGGCTATGGCTTTAATGATATTGTCGTCCTGCAAATCCGAAATCAATGTCCCCTCTGCCTGAGGATTCATTGAGTTGAGCAATCGTACCGGGATATTGCGCTTGCGTGCCGGGGCGATGCAGAACGGGTGTAATATTTTTGCTCCGTAAAAGGCCAGCTGCTCGGCTTCGTTGAAACTGAGATGCTTTACGGAGCGGGTTCCCGTTACTTCACGCGGGTCATTATTGTGCATCCCGTCAATGTCCGTCCATATCTGTATTTCCTCTGCGCGGATGGCAGCGCCGATGAGCGATGCCGTATAGTCGCTGCCGCCCCGTTTCAGGTTATCCGTTTCATTATAAGCATTTTTGCAGATGTACCCTTGAGTAATAAAAAGATTGATGCCGGGATACTGTGCCAATTGCACCTGCAGTTTTTCCTCTATATATTTCAAGTCCGGTTCTCCTTCCGGCCCGGTACGCATAAAGTCGAAGGCGGAGAGCAGGATATTGGCAATCTTCCGTTCCCGCAGGTAGAAGTGCAGCAGGGCTGTACTGATAAGTTCCCCTTGTGCCAAAACCTCTTTTTCTTCAACCGAGGTGAATTCATCATTGATAAATTGCCAGAGTCGCTGAAAGCGGTCGAGAATATAATCTATCGCTTCCCGCTTTGTGGATTCGTCTGTCAACAGTTCGTTGGCAAAGTCTATGAACTGGAATTCCAACCGGGTGATTTTCTCGTGTGCCTGTTCTATGTCGCGGTTGAACAGGCTGGCTGCAATCTCTTCCAGATGATTGGTTGTGCCTGCCGTTGCGGACAGGACTACAATCTTCGGTGTGGACTCTGAAATGAGTTCCGCTACGTGTTTCATTCTCTCTACTGTGCCGACGGAAGTACCGCCGAATTTGCAAACTTTCATTTTTAAATCTTTTTTAGTTATTCTTTTTTTACTGTCGGATGAAGCCTCTGTATTCCTTTTCGTTTTAGAAGGCTCATTTCCGAAATGGAAGGGCGAGTTTCCTTTTCAGTTCTCTTACAATGCCTCTGAGGATACATTGTAAGGTGTTTTTTTACTTTTCCGTAGTCTTATGTGCGCTCCCTTCACTTATAAAAGTTCAAAAGACATGCCGTTTGTTTCCCGGAAAACGTTTATATTTGCACATCCCCTGTTTTTACCATTTATTACTTTAAACTTATCCGAAAAATATGAGCAAGATTTTAGTCGTTGACGATGAAGTACAGATCCGTACCCTTTTGTCGCGTATGTTGGAGTTGGAAGGATATGAAGTATGCCAGGCCGGTGATTGCAGGACTGCTTTGAAGCAGTTGGAATTTCAGAGCCCGGATGTAGTCTTGTGCGATGTGTTCCTTCCTGACGGTAACGGGGTAGACCTTGTGTCGTCTGTCAAGAAAACAGCCCCTAACGTAGAGATAATCCTGTTGACGGCCCACGGTAATATCCCGGACGGGGTGCAGGCCATTAAGAACGGCGCTTTCGATTATATCACCAAAGGTGATGATAACAATAAGATTATACCGCTTGTCAGCCGTGCCGTGGAGAAGGCGCGCATGAACGTCCGCTTGGAGAAACTGGAAAAGAAAGTAGGGCATACGTATTCTTTCGATTCTGTTTTGGGTGATTCGAAAGCATTGAAAGATGCCGTTTCACTGGCACGGAAAGTATCGGGAACGGATGTGCCCGTATTACTGACGGGTGAAACGGGTACGGGAAAGGAGGTCTTTGCGCAAGCCATACATTATAATAGTAAGCGTGCCAAGCAGAATTTCGTAGCGGTAAACTGTTCCTCTTTCAGTAAGGAACTGTTGGAAAGCGAGATGTTCGGTCATAAAGCCGGTTCGTTTACAGGAGCATTGAAAGATAAGAAAGGATTGTTTGAGGAGGCCGACAATGGCACTATCTTCTTGGATGAAATCGGTGAAATGGCATTTGAACTGCAAGCCAAACTGCTGCGCATTCTTGAAACAGGCGAATATATAAAGATTGGCGATACCAAACCCACCCGTGTGAATGTGCGTGTTGTTGCCGCAACCAACCGCAATCTGCCGGAAGAGATTACCGCAGGACGTTTTCGCGAAGATTTATTCTACAGACTCTCCGTATTCCAGATTCATCTGCCGCCCTTGCGTGAACGGGCGGGCGATGTACGTATTTTGGCAAAAGCCTTTGTAAAGGACTTCTCCGTTCGGTTGGCACGTCCCGTTACGGAAATAACACCCGCTTTTCTCGAAGCCCTCGAACAACAACCTTGGAAAGGTAATATCCGGGAATTGCGTAATGTGATAGAGCGCAGTCTGATTGTTTGCGAGAGTGAACGGCTGGATGTTGCTGACTTGCCGCTCGATATACAGAACACTCATTACGAACAATCCGATGAAACCACTCCCGGCAGTTTTGAACTTTCTGCCATGGAGCGTCGCCACATCGCCCGTGTGTTGGAATATACAAAAGGTAATAAGACCGAAGCAGCTCGCCTGCTCAAAATTGGATTGACCACACTCTACCGCAAAATCGAAGAATACGGAATATAATCTGTTCTTTTCCGTAACTTGCCGAAAGTTTCCCGGCGTGGAACGAAGTGTTCCATGTCGGGAAACAAAGTGTACCATGCCGGGGTACTCTTTGTTTCACCCCGTGGAACTTCCGGTTTCTCCTAAGGAAATAAATGGTTTCGCCAGATGAACCTCGAATCATGCAATGTACTTTTTCTATTTTGATAGACACCCTTTCATTTTGAAAGGGTGTTTTCTTTTTCTGTAACTCCTCTTTATTGTTTTATTTCTTTGTCAATCAGTGTTTTATCTTTCAGGCTCCTATTTTGGCACGCATTTGGCAATTATGAGGACGGTAAAACATGAATATTAATTTAACAACGTAAAAACATGGGAATAACGATTTCATTTATTTTCTGCCTGTTGAGCGGATTTCTCGCTTTCTGGCTATTCTGGAAATGTGTGGATTGGTTTGAGAAGATTTAAAAAGGAGAGAAAAGATTATGTACACAGTATTATTTGTATTAGGTGTTGCAGTGTTCGGGTACTTGATGTATGTTCTGGTGAAACCCGAAAGGTTCTAAAAGATTAAAGAAATGAATACGGAAATTTTAGGTGTAGTTTTACAGATTTTCCTGTTGGTGGCGATGTCTTATCCGCTGGGAAAATATATTGCGAAGGTTTATAAAGGAGAGAAGACATGGTCGGACTTTATGAAACCGGTAGAGAGACTGATATTTAAGGTAGCGGGCATTAATCCCAATGAAGAAATGAACTGGAAGCAGTTCCTCAAGGCGTTGCTGATATTGAATGCTTTCTGGTTTGTCTGGGGAATGGTGCTGTTGGTCAGTCAAGGATGGCTGCCGCTGAATCCTGACGGTAATGGCCCGCAAACTCCCGACCAGGCATTCAATACCTGCATCAGTTTTATGGTAAACTGTAACTTGCAGCATTATTCCGGTGAGAGCGGACTGACGTATTTCACCCAGTTGTTCGTCATCATGCTCTTCCAGTTTATTACCGCAGCGACAGGTATGGCGGCTATGGCGGGCATTATGAAGTCCATCAGCCGTAAAACAACGAATACAATCGGTAACTTCTGGAACTTTCTTGTATTGAGTTGCACGCGTATTCTTTTGCCGCTTTCCCTGATTGTCGGCTTTATCCTTATTACACAAGGTACTCCGATGGGTTTTGACGGTAAGATGGAGGTGACTACGCTTGAAGGACAGGAACAAACGGTTTCACAAGGGCCGGTGGCTGCCATCGTTCCTATCAAGCAGTTGGGTACGAATGGCGGTGGTTACTTCGGCGTAAATTCGTCTCATCCGTTGGAAAATCCTACTTACCTGTCCAATATCGTAGAATGCTGGTCTATCCTGATTATACCTATGGCTATGGTTTTTGCGTTGGGTTTTTATACAAAACGGATGAAACTGGCTTATAGTATTTACGGCGTAATGCTCTGTGCCTATTTGGCGGGTGTCGGCATCAATGTTTATCAGGAGATGAACGGTAATCCTCGCATTGACGATATGGGCATTGCACAGGACAATGGGGCTATGGAAGGCAAGGAAGTCCGTCTGGGAGCAGGTGCCACCGCATTATGGAGCATTACGACTACGGTTACTTCCAACGGTTCCGTCAATGGCATGCACGATTCTACGATGCCACTGTCCGGTATGATGGAGATGCTGAACATGCAGATAAACACTTGGTTCGGCGGTGTCGGTGTAGGGTGGATGAACTATTATACATTTATCATTATCGCAGTTTTTATCAGCGGACTGATGGTGGGACGTACACCGGAGTTTCTCGGAAAGAAAGTGGAAGCCCGGGAGATGAAAATAGCGACAATCGTTGCGCTGCTTCATCCGTTTGTGATATTGGTAGGCACGGCTCTGTCTTGTTACCTCCTTGCGCACCATCCGGAGTTTGTAGAGAGTGAGGGCGGCTGGCTGAACAATCCCGGTTTTCACGGGCTGAGCGAGCAATTCTATGAATTTACTTCGTGCGCTGCCAACAACGGCTCCGGTTTCGAAGGCTTGGGCGACAATACTTATTTCTGGAACTATGCCTGCGGTTGGGTACTTATTCTGAGCCGTTTTCTTCCTATTGTAGGGCAGGTTGCCATTGCAGGTCTGTTGGCGCAGAAGAGATTTATTCCCGAAAGTGCCGGTACGCTGAAAACCGATACGTTCACCTTTGCCGTAATGACTTTTGCCGTAATCTTTATCGTGGCAGCTTTGTCTTTCTTCCCGGCACATGCGTTGAGTACTATTGCCGAACACTTCAGTTTGTAACGAGATAAGAATAATCAGATATGTTTATGAAGGATAAAAAATCAGCTTCTTTGTTTCAAAAGGAGCAAGTAATGGAAAGTTTGAAACAGTCATTCGTGAAGTTGAATCCGCGGGTGATGATAAAGAATCCGATTATGTTCACTGTGGAGCTGGTGACATTGGTGATGCTGGTAGTCTGCATCCTCTCTTTGGGAACATCGGAATACGGGACGTTCGGTTATAACTTCCTGGTGTTTGTGATATTGTTTGTCACTTTGTTGTTTGCCAACTTTGCCGAGGCCATTGCCGAAGCCCGTGGCAAGGCACAGGCGGACAGCCTGCGTAAAACGCGTGAAGAAACGCCCGCAAAGGTTTTGGTGGAAGGCAAGTTACGCACTGTAAGCAGCGCACGTCTCAAGAAGGGAGACTTCTTTGTTTGCGAAGCCGGCGATACGATTCCTGCCGATGGCGAGATTGTGGAAGGGTTGGCTTCTATTGACGAGAGTGCCATTACCGGTGAATCCGCTCCGGTAATCCGTGAGGCGGGCGGTGATAAAAGCTCCGTTACCGGCGGTACGAAAGTGCTGTCGGATAAGATAAAGGTGTTGGTTACGCAGCAACCGGGCGAGAGTTTCCTCGACAAGATGATTGCGCTGGTAGAGGGCGCCACCCGGAAGAAAACACCGAACGAAATAGCGCTGACTATCTTATTGGCCGGTTTTACGTTAGTGTTCGTAATCGTATGTATTACGTTGATTCCGATGGCGGACTATACCAATATCGACCATCCGGGTACGTATATCTCTATTGCGGCTATTCTTTCATTGTTTGTCTGCCTGATACCGACAACCATCGGCGGCTTGCTTTCGGCAATCGGTATTGCCGGTATGGATCGTGCTCTGCGTGCCAATGTAATTACAAAATCGGGCAAAGCCGTTGAAACTGCCGGTGACATTGATACGTTGCTGTTGGACAAGACCGGTACAATTACTATCGGTAATCGTAAGGCTACCAAGTTTCATCCGGCTCCGGGCATTGATGAAAAGGTGTTTGTAGAGGCTTGCCTATTGTCCTCGCTTTCCGATGAAACCCCGGAAGGAAAGTCCGTCATCGAGTTGGGGCGTGAGAACGGACATCGTATGCGCGACCTCAATACTGCGGGAGCCCACATGATTAAGTTTACGGCCGAAACCAAATGTTCCGGTGTCGACCTGCAAGACGGTACTCAAATCCGCAAAGGTGCGTTCGATGCGATTCGTCGGATTGTGGAAAGCGCGGGGAATAAATTCCCGAAAGAAGTGGAAGAAGCGATTGCCGTCATTTCGGGCAATGGCGGTACTCCGTTGGTAGTGTGTGTCAATAAAGTGGTATTGGGAGTCATAGAATTGCAGGACATCATCAAGCCGGGCATCCAGGAACGTTTTGAACGTCTTCGTAAAATGGGGGTGAAGACGGTTATGGTGACCGGTGACAACCCGTTGACCGCCAAATATATTGCCGAAAAAGCCGGTGTGGATGATTTCATTGCCGAAGCAAAGCCGGAGGATAAAATGGAGTATATCAAGAAAGAGCAGCAGGCCGGCAAACTGGTTGCCATGATGGGAGACGGAACCAATGATGCCCCCGCGCTGGCGCAGGCAAATGTGGGGGTTGCCATGAATAGTGGTACGCAGGCTGCAAAGGAAGCCGGCAATATGGTAGACCTTGACAATGACCCGACCAAGCTGATTGAAATTGTAGAGATAGGCAAGCAGTTGCTGATGACGCGCGGCACGCTTACGACTTTCTCCATTGCGAATGATGTGGCCAAATACTTTGCTATTATTCCCGCACTGTTTATGGTTGCTATCCCTCAATTGGCCCCATTGAATATCATGGGGTTGCATAGCCCTGAAACGGCCATTCTTTCGGCTATCATCTTTAATGCTGTCATCATTCCCATACTGATACCGTTGGCATTGAGAGGCGTCCGGTACAAACCGATCGGCGCAAGCGCGTTACTGCGCCGCAACTTGCTGATTTATGGTTTGGGTGGTGTCATAGCGCCGTTCATAGGTATTAAGTTAATAGATATGTTTGTCAGTTTGTTTTTTTAATTTAAAATAAAAATAAAATGAAAACTCTTTGGAAATCAGTTAGAATAACTGTCGCTTTCTGCATATTCTTTTCCGTGTTCTATATCCTTGTATTGTGGATATTCGCACAATTTGCAGGGCCGAATAAAGGAAATGCCGAGGTATTGACCCTGAACGGCAAGGCAGTGGGCGCTGCCAATGTGGGGCAGATGTTTACGGAAGACATTTATTTTTGGGGACGGCCTTCCTGTGCTGGTGACGGTTATGATGCAAGCAGCTCGGCAGGTAGCAATAAAGGCCCTGCAAACGAAGAATACCTTGCGGAAGTGGAAGCGCGTATAGATACATTCTTGCTGCATCATCCTTATTTGCAGCGTAAAGAAGTTCCTGCCGAAATGGTAACGGCCAGCGCTTCGGGACTTGACCCCGATATTACGCCTGCCAGTGCTTATGTACAGGTAAAGCGTGTGGCTGAGGCAAGGGGAATGGCTGAGGCTACTGTCCGGGGCATCGTTGACAAGGCTGTTGAAAAACCGTTGCTGGGATTGTTCGGTACGGCGAAAGTGAATGTGCTGAAACTGAATATTGCATTGGAAAAAGCAAATGGAAAATAAGAAAATAATGAAAGATATGAATCGGGTAAAAGTAACGGTAATAGGCGTTATTGCCGCTTTGGCAGTAAATTTTATGGGAGTGGATAAGGTGCAGGCGCAGGAATTTAAGATACAGGGTGATTTGGTCAGTTCTTATGTATGGCGCGGCTTTTATCAAACCGGAGTTAGTTTCCAGCCGACTTTAGGCTTTGGGATAGGCGGCTTTTCATTGACGGCATGGGGCTCTACCGATTTCGACGGAACAAGTTCCTCGGACGGTGAGGCTGCCAAAGAAATAGATTTGACGGCAGCTTATACGTTCGGTGATTCCGGTTTGACCTTGTCCGTTGCCAGTCTTTGGTGGGCAGGTCAGGGGAGCAATAAGTATTTTAACTTCAAAAGCCATGAAACGGCCCACCATTTTGAAGCAGGGCTTGCCTATACACTTCCGTTGGAGAAGTTTCCGCTGTCAATAGCCTGGTACACGATGTTTGCCGGCGCGGATAAGAATGAGAAGGGAGAGCAGAATTATTCTTCTTATGTAGAATTGAACTATCCGTTCAGCATTAAATCCGTCGATTTGAATGCCACTTGCGGTTTTTTGCCTTACGAAGCCGGCGTAGGTGTTTACGGAGTACCGAACAGCGGATTCGCCGTAACCAATCTGGCACTGAAAGCCACGAAGGATATAAAGGTGACGGACAAATTCGCGATACCGATATTTGTGCAGGCTATTTGGAATCCCCGTATGGAAGATGCGCATCTGGTGTTTGGTATAACTCTGAAGCCATGAGCAGGGAGGAGAGTGTACAACATTTCCTCGACTTGATTAAGAAATCACGTCGTGGTAAGTTTAAGGTCTACATCGGCATGATTGCCGGTGTAGGCAAAACTTATCGTATGCTTCAGGAAGCCCATGACTTGCTGGACAATGGGGTAGACGTGAATATCGGCTATGTGGAAACGCATGGACGTGCCGGTACGGAGGCGGTGTTGGCGGGACTGCCCGTAATTCCCCGGCGTAAGATATTCTATAAGGGTAAGGAACTCGAGGAAATGGACCTTGACGCTATCATCCGTATCCATCCGGAAATCGTTATTGTGGACGAGCTGGCGCATACCAATGTAGAAGGCAGTAGGAATGAGAAGCGTTGGCAGGATGTAATGGACTTGCTGGATGAGGGTATCAATGTTATATCCGCTGTCAACATACAGCATATCGAGAGCATTAATGAAGAAGTGCAAGGCATTTCCGGTATCGAGGTAAAGGAACGCATTCCCGACAGTGTGCTGGAAGAAGCGGATGAAGTGGTGAATATCGACCTGACGGCGGAAGAGCTGATAACCCGCCTGAAAGCCGGTAAAATATACAAGCCGGATAAAGTGGCCCTTGCTTTGAATAATTTCTTCAAGACGGAAAATATTCTGCAACTGCGCGAACTGGCTCTGAAGGAGGTGGCGTTAAGAGTGGAGAAGAAAGTGGAGAATGAAGTGGTGGTTTCCTGTGTGGGCGTGCGGCATGAGAAGTTCATGGCGTGTATCAGCAGTCATGAGAAAACGCCACGCCGCATTATCCGCAAGGCGGCACGATTGGCAACCCGTTATAATACGTCGTTCGTTGCCCTTTATGTACAGACTCCCCGGGAGAGTGCCGACCGCATTGCCCTTGCGAACCAGCGGCATCTGCTGAATCATTTCAAGCTGGTGACCGAATTGGGCGGAGAGGTCATGCAGGTGCAATCCAAAGACGTGTTGGACAGCATCGTTACGGCTTGTAAAGAGAAGCAGATAACGACCGTTTGTATGGGCAGTCCTTCGTTCGCTTTGCCGCAATCCTTGTTTATGGTTCTGAAATATAGAAAATTTGTGAACGAACTGGCGCAAGCAAACGTAGATTTGATTATACTTGCATAAAATTTAATATATTGACCGTTATGAATATTCGTACAAAACTGATACTCAGTGTAGGCGTTCTGGCAGGTATGATAATCCTGCTGGTAGCCCTTTCTGTTGTAAATCTCCAGATACTGACGGCTACGGAGCCGGATAGCCCTGCCGCCATGCCCGGCTTGCAACGGGCCTTGCTTTGGATTTCCATTACGGGCGGTATTTGCATTCTTGCCAGTATCGTGTTGTTGGTATGGTTGCCCCGCTCCATTAATAAACCTATCAGGGAGCTGATGCAGGGCATCCTCGAAATAGCCAACCATAATTATGAAAAGCGCCTTGATATGAGCGAACACGAAGAGTTCCGCGAGGTGGCCGATAGTTTTAACAGCATGGCGGAACGCCTTACGGAATATCGTACCAGTACGTTGAATGATATTTTATCCGCCAAAAAGTTTCTGGAAGCCATCGTAAACAGTATTCATGAACCTATTATCGGCTTAAACCGCGAACACGAAATTCTTTTCGTCAATAAAGAAGCGCTGACCGTACTGAATCTGAAGCGTGAGGATGTCATACGCCGTTCGGCAGAGGAACTGTCGCTGAAAAACGATCTGCTCCGGAGGCTGATAAGGGAGTTGGTTAATCCGGGCGAGAAGAAAGAGCCTTTGAAAATTTACGCGGATAATAAGGAAAGCTATTTTCAGGCATCTTATATTACTATTATGAATACGGATGCCGATACGGACGAGTCTCATAATCTGGGCGATGTTATCCTGTTGAAGAATATCACCGAATTTAAAGAACTGGATACGGCAAAAACAACTTTTATTTCTACGATTTCGCATGAATTGAAAACCCCTATCTCCGCCATTCTTATGAGTCTGCAGCTTTTAGAGGACAACCGTGTGGGCGCTTTGAACGAGGAACAGGAACAACTTTCGAAAAGTATCAGGGAAAATGCCGACCGCTTGCTGGGGATTACAGGCGAGCTTCTTAATATGACGCAGGTGGAAGCCGGCAAGTTACAGATGATACCGAAGATAACGAAACCTATCGAACTGATAGAATATGCCATCAAGGCAAATCAGGTGCAGGCCGATAAGTTCAATATACAGATTGAGGTGGAATATCCGGAAGAGAAGATGCCGAAATTGTTTGTGGATAGCGAGAAGATAGCATGGGTGCTCACTAACTTGTTGAGTAACGCCATTCGTTATTCCAAGGAAAACGGGCATGTCATTATCGGCGCAAGGCAGGAAGATAATAGTGTGGAACTTTATGTACAGGATTTTGGTAAAGGTATTGATCCGCGCTATCACCAGAGCATCTTCGACCGTTACTTCCGTGTACCCGGTACGAAAGTGCAGGGAAGCGGATTGGGACTATCCATATCCAAAGATTTTGTAGAAGCTCATGGCGGCACGCTGACCGTTCAGAGTGAATTGGGAAAAGGCAGCCGTTTCGTTATTCGACTGAAAGCGTAATAGCGATATGATGTTTCCCTACATTCTGCGGTATTGCTGTGGCGACATTCCAATCTGTTTCTTGAAGAAAGTGCCGAAATAGGATGCGTTCGGGAAGTTGAAGAAATCGGAGATTTCCTGTACGTTCTTTTGTGTATTCTTGAGTAGTGAAATGCTTTTGCGGATAATGGACTTGAATACCAGCTCCTGTACCGTGTATCCGCAAATGGATTTGGAGAGGGCGGAGAGGTATTTGGGCGACAGGCATAGCTTGTCCGCGTAGAAGTCCACCCCCCGCTCTTTCGTATAATATTGTTCTATTAATTGCACCAGGCGGATAAATATATCGTGCTTGTGGCTTACGGAAGTCTTTTCGGCAATGAGTTTGCGTGTATAAACCGAGCAAAGCCTGTGGGTCAGTGCCAACAGAAGCAACTTCTGTTCATACCGGTTAAAAGGATTCTCTTCTATTTTCAGCGTACTGTCCAATAGCGACAGGTATTTTAAAACCTCTTCTTCTTCCCCGGTATTCCATACGTAGCACGGTTCGGTGGCCAGATGCGAGTATAGGTGCATGGATACTACCGAGTTTCCCATAAAGTCCCGTATGGGGTCGGTCTGATAGATGAAGATATATACCTCTACGTTGTCGGATGCCTGTAGTACCTGAAACAAGGAATCCTTCGGCAGAAAGAGCGTATCACCGGCTTTGGCGGAAAATGTTTTCTGGTTAAGGATGAAGGTGAAATTTCCTTGACGGCAAATTATAAGTCCCACTCCGTCTATCATAAACGGACTTTTCAAGGCAGACGGGAAGGCGCAAAGCACGCCTTCCGAACTGCAAATTTGCCGTTTGTCCAATAACGCACTGTCAAGGCGCGATAAACGTTCTTGTCGGGTATCCATGAGAGTAGGGTTTACGGTTCTTGTTTGAAAACAGTGCTAAGTTAATAATTTCCGTTTAGGATAGGGCAGTACCACAACAAATATCATGCAAAAAAGGCAAGCATACAATGTCCAACCCGCCATCTCCTTGACTGCCGATAAGGTGGCCTGCACCTGAATGCGCCCTTTGGTGGATGTGGCTGCCATGTTAACGGCTTCCTGCTTGCTTTTCCCCTGATATTGCATTCCTTGTACGGTTTGCATAAATGAGGCGGATGCCTCGGGGTGCATCATATCCACATTCTGTGCATAACGGGTAATGTAGTGTTGCTGCCGTTCCTGCAATACATTGCTGTATAATGCAGTTCCTATGCTGGGAGCAAGTACCATACGTACAGTAAGCATTGTGCAAATCCACGATGAGAGGTATTTATAGGGCATACGCTGGGTTGCAAAAGTCGGTATCAGCGAGTATAGGAACATCATGCCTGTAGAACGGATAATAACTGGATATTTCATTCGTTCGTACAAGCCTGCGCCCTGTACTTCAAAGTACATGAACATGGCGGATAATCCTAAAAATAGGAAACCTGCGGCAAAAAGATATTTAAAGTGCACTCCTTTCACGCTGAGCCAGATTGTTGCAATGCCACCGATAAAATAGCCCAACATAGACCAGTTGCCCAATGTCGCGTTTTGATAGTTGTCCAGCTTCATACCTATTCCCGTAAATACATTGACGAACATTGAACTGGAGTTCAGTACCATTAACAGAAAGTAGAACAGGAATCCGAAGCGGATAGTTCGCAACTTGAGTACGTCGAACTGATAGTAGGGATTGCGCTGGGTTACTTCTATGTAGACAAACAGGATACCTGCAACCACAGCACCGACCGTTGCCCATTGGATTGTAGGGTCGTCATACCAGTCGAGCACCTTGCCGTAAGTCAGCACATAAGTGATGCACGTCAGTGTGATACAGAAGATGGAAGCGTTGCCAAATTGTTTGAGGTTGATAGGAAAACGGCGGGTGGCATACTTATGATAAGGCATCGTGACGAAGGTAATGAGGATACAGAGCAACAGCAACCCCATCATGAAGTAATAAACATATTGCCACTCGTATTCGTAAGTAAGCCATGCTGTAAGCGATGTGCCCAACTGCCCCAATACCATAAAAAACAGGTAAATGGCGGGTTGTGCAGCGCTTCGTTCAATATCCAGTTTGTCCCAGCCTTCACCGGTGGTGGGTTCATTGCCGGGGGTGATCTTTTCGGTTGCTTCTACGTTACCGGCATACTTGATGAGGGTAAACAGATTGACCATCATCAGCACCATACGCAGGAATCCCATAAACAGACTGCATAGCGCCAACAGGAATATGCTGTCTGTCTTGGCGCAGATGTAGCTGAAGATATACATCAGCGAAAATCCGACGATACACATCATTTTCTCCCTGCGGATACATACCAGCCGGTACAGGAAAGGGCAGAATGCCGCCATGCCTATGGATGTGGCGAAGTTGGCAAACTGGATATGTTCGGATATGATGCCCAGACCGCTCATCATCTCCGTGCCGCTGGCAGAGTAAGTTCCGCCTACTGTAAGAATGGGCAGGAAGAACATGAACAGGATGATAATGCCTATCGGTTTAGGCACCCAGTTATAGAAAGGATAGTTTTTGGGATATGCGGGCATTTCCTTAACAATTAATGATTGAAAATCAGAGTTCGGCTTTCACTATTACCATCATACCGGCAGCAAGTTTTTCGTTATCTTCTTTGGAAAGATTGGTGAAGTCGATGCGTACGGGTATGCGTTGTTGTATTTTGACGAAGTTTCCGGCTGAATTGTCGGTAGGAACCAATGAGTACTTGGAACCCGTGGCGCCGGATATGGCTGTGATTGTTCCCGTGAACTCTTTGTCGCTGATAGCATCTACGGTGATGGTAACCTCTTGTCCTATATGCAGGTTTTCCACTTGAGTTTCCTTATAGTTGGCGACAATCCATTTTTGAGTATCGGGCAGGATATAAGTAATGGTTTGTCCGGCTGTGATGAACTGGCCTTCTTCCAGTGCCCGGCGTCCCAATTTGCCATCGCAGGGAGCCACTACTACGGTGTAAGAAAGATTCAGACGTGCCATTTCCAAAGCAGCGGTTGCCCGTTGGATGGCGGCTTCCGTACTTTCACGGCGGTGTGATACTTCATTGACTCCCGACAAAGCGGCTTTTTGCTGGCGTTTTGTTGCTTCCAGCTTCTTGCGGGTGGCTTCGTATTCCGTTTCTATCTGTTCTAACTGTATGGGAGTGGCTGCATTTCTTTGCACCAGGTTCTGGTAGCGTTGGCGGTCTTTCTCCAGTTTGGCAAGACGGATTTCAATTTCAGAGATGGAAGCGTCGTACACGGAAGCGGTGGTCTGTGTGGTTTGCAGTGTGGCCCCGATTACGGTAGCACCGGCCAGTGCGTCTTTCAGTGCGGCTTCGGCTTCCATTACGCGTATCTTATATTCGCGGTCGTCCAATACAAGGAGCGTATCGCCTTTATGTACCTCTTGATGTTCGGTAAAATAAATCTTCTTGATATAGCCTGATGCGCGTAGGTTGATAGGGGATATGTATTGCTCTATCTGTGCGTCATTACTGGTTTCTGTGCGATTGTAGCCGAGGAAGAGACAGGCAACTTCCACTATTCCCCAAACAACGATTGCTGCTCCCAACAAGCTGACTGCGATTTGCCAACGACGTAACTTACGAAGTTTTTTAGCTTTCTCCTGATGTGTGTTCGATGCGTTATTTTTTTCTATTGCTTCCATATTATGATGATTTGATTAACTTGTTATTTAATTAATGTATCTATTTGTCCTGTCAGCTTCAACAGCAGCAGGGTTGTTACCCGATAGTTGTAATGTGCGCTGATATAGTTGTTTTGCGCTTCGCTCATCTGCATTTCGTCTTGTAGGACTTCGGTCATGGAAGCGATACCTTCTCTGTACCGATCCATTGTGACCGTATATACATCTTCGGCAAGCAGGTAGTTATCTTTCTGCTTTTTGAAGTTACGTTGGTTGTTCATCAGGTCGTTGGTGGCGTTCAGATATTGGGTCTGCAGATTTTTGCGGGTATTTTCCTGTGCCAGCTTTATATTTTCGATGTCTATTGCAGCTTTTCGGTTTTTGTAACGCTTATCCAGTCCGTCGAATATAGGAACGCGTAAGGATACGCCCAGTCCGTAGGAACGGAACCAATGGTTGGACGGTCCGGAATGGAACCAACGGTAGGCCTTGTCCGTATAGGCGGAGAACATCCAGTTGGCGGTCAGGTTTAATGAAGGAATATAACCGTGACCAATCATCTTTTTCTGCTTTTCAGCCATGACCCTTTGCGATTGCAGCAGTTGGAGTTCGTACAGATTTTCGGATAGTCCGGTCAACTTAACAGGAGTAATGTTCTCGGAGTTTACCGGAACTAAGGCTATCTGTTCTTCGGCAGGATAATCCATGATATATTTCAGCAGGTTCAGTTGTTGTTCCTGCATGGCCAGTACATTGTCGTATTGTACTTTCAGATTTTCCAGATTGATATTGACCCGTTTTACATCCACTTCCATGGCCATACCATTGTCATGGAAAGCTACTGTGATGTTTTTTAATTCTTCCAACCGGGTGATATTGGCCTTTATCAGTGTGACTTGCTCGGCTGTGGTTTGCCCCAGATAATACATCTTGCATATTTCCAGGATAAGGTCTTCCCGTGCTTTCTCATAAGAAAGACGGCTTATCTCGTCCATAGTTTTGGCTATGGAAACAGTGGTGTACAGGGTTTGGTTGTAAAGTGGCATTTGCAACTGCAGGCCGGCATTGGCACTGTTCCGCAGGGTATAGGTAATGTTATACGGATTTCCGTAGGCCGAACCGTCGGTAACGGATACAGGCGGGTCTATGTTGTCATTGTAATTGGCAAACCCGTTGATTTGGGGCAATAGTCTTGCCCGGTTTTCGGAAACTCCATATTTGCTTTTCTGCATCTCCTTGCGTTTGCTTTCCAAGGACAGGTTGTTTTCGATACCTATTTCAAGGCAATCTTTCAGCGTCAAAGTCTTTTGGGCGTATCCTTCGACAGCCGACAAACAGAGAAAGGAAAAAATGAATAGTAGTTTTTTCATAATAATCACCAATAATTTGTGCAAAGTTAGTTGCTAATTTTGGGAAAATGTTATCCATATATAGACTGCTTGTGTTCATATTTTCCTTTTTATCCTTTTTGTTATGGATATAAATAGGTAAAAAACAACTGTTTTGAATTTCCGTACCTGCTTAATAAATGATAATAATCGTCTTTCTTGTGAAAAAAAACAGGAAGAAATGTATTTATCAAATTTATTATACTACCTTTGTCCCAGAGTTTGAGTTACGAATCATTATCGTATAGTTCTTCTTTTTAATATATTATTAGTAAGCAGTCCTCTTCTTTAATTATCCTCCTCACTCCATTTATTATTTATTTTATAACATTTTTAGAATGAACATTTACATTTCAGGTTTAAGTTATGGCATTAATAATGCTGACTTGACAAATTTATTTGCAGAGTTTGGAGAAGTTTCTTCAGCTAAAGTAATTCTCGATAGAGAAACCGGTAGATCCAGAGGATTCGCTTTTGTAGAGATGAACAATGATACAGAAGGACAGAAAGCTATTGACGAATTGAACGGCGTAGAATATGACAGCAAGGTTATTTCTGTAAGCGTTGCGCGTCCTCGCGAGGAAAGACCCTCGAATGGTAGCTCTCGTGGTGGTTATAATAACTCCAGAAGATATTAATATCAGACTAAAGGCGGGAAACTTGCTTTCCTGCCTTTCATAAATAACTCCGTCTTTTTTATTTAGCGGAAGCGTTCCGCTTCATTACCTGCACTTTTCATTCTGCAAAGACTTATCAGACTTTTTGTATGGGCCACTTGGGTGAAGCGTGCTCTCATTATACTTGTGCTAGTGTTTTAGCACATTCAAAAACAATATATATGACATTTAAAGATTTAAATATAACCGAACCTATTTTAAAAGCAATTGAAGAAAAAGGGTATGCCAATCCTACCCCTATACAAGTAAAAGCAATTCCTGCCGCCTTAACAGGAAAAGACATATTAGGCTGTGCGCAGACCGGAACTGGAAAGACCGCTGCATTTGCCATTCCCATTATTCAGCATTTGCAAGCCCTTAAAAACCGGGATAAGAGTATCAAAGCCTTGATACTGACACCTACCCGTGAATTGGCATTGCAGATTAGCGAATGCATAGACGACTATGCCAAATATACGCAAGTCCGTCATGGGGTTATCTTCGGAGGAGTAAACCAGCGTGCGCAGGTAAATATGCTCCATAAAGGAGTCGACATATTGGTCGCCACTCCAGGACGTCTGTTGGATTTGATGAATCAGGGATATATCCATTTGGATAATGTGCGACACTTCGTACTGGATGAGGCCGACCGTATGCTTGATATGGGATTTATCCATGACATCAAACGTTTGTTGCCGAAACTTCCTAAAGAAAAGCAGACCTTGTTCTTCTCGGCTACCATGCCCGATACGATAATCGCTTTGACGAACTCACTGCTGAAACAACCGGTGAAGATTACTATAACCCCAAAATCATCTACGGTAGATACTATCGAACAGACTATTTATTTTGTGGAGAAGAAAGAGAAAAGTAAATTGTTGATTTCTATTTTGCATAAAACGGAGGGACAGTCGGTGCTTGTTTTCTCACGTACCAAGCATAATGCGGACAGAATTGTCCGCGTATTAAGCAAAGCAGGTATCGGTAGTCAGGCTATTCATGGAAATAAAAGTCAGAATGCAAGGCAATCTGCATTGGAAAACTTCAAAACGGGTAAGATACGCGTAATGATAGCTACCGATATTGCAGCCAGAGGCATTGATATCAATGAGTTGCCGTTGGTTATAAACTATGACCTTCCCGATGTGCCCGAGACGTATGTGCATCGTATCGGACGTACCGGTAGAGCTGGTAATTTAGGAACGGCATTGACTTTTTGCTCGCAGGAAGAGCGTAAGTTGGTTAACGATATTCAGAAGCTGACAGGTAAGAAACTCAGTAAGGTTGAGTTTGCTATCTGAGGTCGTTTCTAAGTTTATTATTTTATTTATCCGACGAGTATACACCCATTAAACTATAAAATCTATGGCAAAATCCATGACAGTAGGAAAACGTGAGAATGAAAAGAAAAGACTTGCTAAGCGGGAAGCAAAATTAAAAAGAAAAGAAGGTAGAAAATCTACAAAAAGCAGTTTTGATGATATGATTGCTTATGTGGACGAATATGGTATGATTACTTCAACTCCACCCGAAGAGAATATCAAAAAGCAAGAGATTAATGTAGAGGAGATAATGATTTCCACTCCCAGGAAAGAAGATGAAGAACCGGTAATTTTGAGAGGAAGAATAGAGTTCTTTAATGAAGCCAGAGGATTTGGATTTATCAAAGACCTTGCAGGAATTGAAAAATATTTCTTTCACGTGAACAATGTTGTTACGGATGTCAGAGAGGGTAATATCGTTACATTCGACCTCGAACGAGGAGCAAAGGGGATGAATGCTGTTAATATCTGTCTGGAAAGATAACTTGCTTGCCATAGTGCAAAAATC
>CAUAWO010000023.1:0-39176 GCA_958432865.1 Bacteroides stercoris | reverse complement strand
GATATGAAAAAGGCGCGGATTATACGAAACGGACAAAATATGCCGTATGCTTTCGTATAATCCGCGCCTGAATCCGGTATTCGGGCAGATGTGCCGGTTATCAATAGTTTTCCTTCTTCACCTCGAAGTAAGCCTGCGGATGCAAGCAAGCCGGACACACCTGAGGAGCTTCCTTGCCTGTGTAGATGAAACCGCAGTTACGGCACTGCCATACCACTTCGCCTTCCTTGGCGAAAACAGAAGCGGTTTCGATGTTTTGGATAAAAGCACGGTAGCGTTCTTCATGTCCTTTTTCAGCAATGGAAATATTACGGTACATGGCGGCTATTTCGGGGAAGCCTTCCTGCTCGGCAACATCGGCAAAGTGAGGATAGTCCAACGACCACTCTTCATGCTCGCCTGCAGCGGCAGCCTGCAAATTCTCCAATGTAGTGCCGATAACTCCTGCGGGATAAGATGCGGTGATTTCTACCATACCGCCTTCTAAAAACTTAAACATACGCTTTGCATGTTCTTTCTCCTGATCGGCCGTTTCGGTAAAGATAGCGGAGATTTGCTCGTAACCCTCTTTCTTTGCCACGCTTGCAAAATAAGTGTAACGCATTCTTGCCTGTGACTCGCCGGCGAATGAAGTCAGCAGGTTCTTTTCTGTCTGAGTTCCTTTGATACTCTTGCTCATAATTCTTTTTTATTAGTTAATATAATTACGTATAGATTGTTCGTATTTGCTTTATTTACAGTACAAAAATACAAATTTAGTTTTAATAATCCCCATTTTGCCTCATCGGATTTATCTATCACTCAACAGACAGTATCTATTTCGTTTCATAAATCCGACGAGGCTGTTTTTTAATGTCCAACCCATAACAAGTAATCCGATAGTAATAACAAAAAACGGCATATTTATGTTCGGGCATCCGTAAAACAATCATCTGCCATACCCGAAACAGGTTATCGGCAAAAAGAGCGGAATACGCGGCACCTGCTTAAACATCATTCTTCCGAAGGCTCTTTCTAAGACCGTTTTTCCGGTTTATAAGGAATATAGCGGACTACGTAGTGGATAAAAAGAGAAGAACAGACCGGAAAGGAACTCAAAAGAAGCTGAAAAAATACTTTTTGGAGAAAATTTAAACAGGCTCTTATAGTCATTTGCATTATTTTACCTAATTTTGCAATCTCTTTTCAAAAAAGAGGGTGCACCGACAAATCGGATGGACACACCCTCACAGGTAAAAACAAAGTTTCTAAAATACAATGAAAGCGTTCGAATTCAAGCCAAAGCTATACACGGCTTTAAAAAATTACTCGAAAGAACTCTTCATGGCAGACCTGATGGCCGGTATCATTGTGGGTATCGTTGCCTTGCCGCTTGCCATTGCGTTCGGTATTGCATCAGGCGTATCGCCCGAAAAAGGTATTATCACGGCAATCATCGCCGGTTTTATCATCTCCCTGTTAGGAGGAAGTAAAGTTCAGATCGGCGGCCCTACCGGTGCGTTCATCGTCATTATCTACGGCATTATCCAGCAATACGGAGAGGCCGGGCTGATTGTCGCCACGCTGATGGCGGGTGTCATCCTCATTCTTCTGGGAGTATTCAAGCTGGGGGCAGTCATTAAGTTTATCCCCTATCCTATTATCGTAGGCTTTACAAGCGGTATCGCCGTTACTATCTTCACCACCCAGATTGCGGATGTATTCGGATTGAATTTCGGCGGAGAGAAAGTTCCGGGAGACTTCATCGGGAAATGGCTGGTTTATTGCCGTCATTTCGATACCGTCAACTGGTGGAATACGGCTGTCAGCATCGCCAGCATCGTTATCATTGCCATCACTCCGAAGTTCTCGAAGAAGATTCCCGGCTCGCTCATCGCCATTATCGTAGTGACCGTGGCCGTGTACCTGATGAAGATGTATGGCGGCATCGACTGCATCGACACTATCGGCGACCGTTTCAGCATCAAAGCCGAACTGCCCGATGCCGTAATGCCCACGCTGGACTGGGAAGCGATTAAGAACCTGTTTCCCGTTGCCATCACGATTGCCGTACTGGGAGCGATAGAGTCCTTGCTGTCCGCCACCGTAGCCGACGGTGTTATCGGCGACAAGCACGACTCCAATACCGAACTGATAGCCCAGGGCGTTGCCAATATGGCTACTCCCCTTTTCGGCGGTATCCCCGCTACGGGCGCCATTGCCCGCACAATGGCGAATATCAACAACGGCGGCAAATCGCCCGTGGCCGGTATAGTACATGCGGTGGTGCTGCTCCTGATTCTTCTGCTGCTGATGCCGCTGGCGCAATACATTCCGATGGGCTGCCTGGCAGGCGTACTGGTGGTTGTGTCCTATAATATGAGTGGCTGGCGCGTGTTCAAGGCATTGTTGAAGAACCCGAAATCGGACGTTACCGTGTTACTGATAACCTTCTTCCTGACGGTTATCTTCGACCTTACAGTTGCCATCGAAGTGGGTCTGGTCATCGCCTGCGTGCTCTTCATGCGCCGTGTAATGGAGACGACCGAAATTTCGGTTATCAAGGATGAAATAGACCCGAACGCCGAAACGGACATCACAACGAACGAAGAGCATCTTATCATCCCGAAAGGCGTAGAGGTGTACGAAATCAACGGCCCTTACTTCTTCGGCATCGCAACGAAGTTCGAGGAAGTGATGGCACAGCTCGGCGACCGCCCCAAAGTACGCATCATCCGTATGCGCAAGGTTCCTTTCATCGACTCCACGGGTATCCATAACCTGGAAAGCCTTTGCAAAATGTCTCAGAAGGAAAAGATAACCGTCGTGCTCTCCGGCGTAAACACAAAGGTGCATCAGGTATTGGAAAAGGCGGATTTCTACACGCTTTTAGGCAAAGAGAATATCTGCCCCAACATCAACGTGGCACTGGAACGGGCACACAAACTGGTTGAATGACCCGGCAATTGCAAACCGCCTCTCTTTAATAACAGGAAAAGACAATCGTATCGTCATGGCAAAAAGAAAAAGCAGCAAGAAGCAATCTCAAGGAGTGATTTACCTGATAGTGCTGGCATGTCTGGCACTCATCTGCCGTGAACCGATAGCCCGTGCGCTGCAAGACAAGCTTCCTGTAATTAAAGAGAGGATAACGCAAAAAGCAACACCCGCCATCACCGGAAGCCCCCTGCTTCCCGCCCCCCTGAAAAACGTGCCCGAACAGATATTGCACCGCAAGGGCTATACCACTTCATACAACCGCGAACATAAGATACCCAACTGGGTGGCATGGGAACTGACACCCGAAAAACTGATAGAGCGGGAAAGCCGTACCGACAAATTCCTGCCCGACCCCGACCTGCCCGAAAGCCAGGCTGTGACTACCGACGACTATAAACGCTCCGGAATGGACCGCGGACACATGTGCCCTGCCGGCGACAACCGCTGGCACTGGAAAGCCATGCAGGAAAGTTTCTACATGACCAACATCTGCCCTCAAAACCACAATCTGAACCGGGGCGACTGGAAAGAACTGGAAGATGCCTGCCGCCTGTGGACAAAAAAAGAAGGAAAGCTATACATCGTATGCGGTCCGATTCTTTACCGGCAAAAACACCGTACCATAGGCAGGAAACACAAAGTTACCGTGCCCGAAGCTTTCTTCAAAGTCATACTCAGTACCCGCAACGGGCATCCTAAAGCCATTGGCTTTATCTTTAAAAATTTATCAGGAAATCATCCGTTAAAAAACTATGTCAACAGCGTGGATGAAGTGGAACGCATCACTGGCATCGACTTTTTTCCTGCTTTGCCGGATGATGTTGAGAAAAAGGTTGAAGCCACATGCAATTTAAATTTATGGGGGATACACTAAATCTTAATCTTTTTTTTAACCTTACGGATTTAAACATACCATATGCTATAAAAACAGCATATAGTATACATAATGACAGCATATAGTACCTTACGCCAACGGGGAGCGAGGTAGAAAACCAGGCAGAAGAGCAGAAAAAGGAACTCCAACGTATACAAGAAGAAAATAACCGATTGCATAACTAAATCAGAGACCTGCAAACCTATAAGGAAAAGGCGCACCGGGAACTGTACCGGATGCGTGATAAATCTTTCTTCAGTGCTCCAATCAGCCCCTTCCATTACTAAAAAAGGGCTATGCCTTCACAGACATGCCCTCTAAACATTGTTAAACTTTAACAGCTCTTCTCTTAAAATAGAAAAGACTATGAAATTTATTTTGAGAATTTTATATTGTTAAACAGAGGCGTCAAAACATCTCTAAAAATCTCGAACTTCATTTTCTATTTCTTCGGGTACCTTATCGCAGCGTTCAAACTTTTGTACATCTGATGGAGTATCTTTTATAGTCCAAATCATGGAAGTGGCCAAAAGATTGGTTACGATATAGGAATTAGCCCATTCACCATTGCCAAAATCATAGTTCCCACTAATGACATAGCCTAAATCCTTTTCTTTTTCAATTTCAAAACTACCTGTCTTGAGATTAGAGTACATACTGCTAAACTTATCATACATTTTATAAGTCTTATCCTTGCGGCTGAATGTAATGTAGCAATAACTGCCTTCTTGCAAGGGGGCGCCGTTCCATTCCACTAACTTCCAGGTCCCGTCCAGATTAGCGGCTGTAACGTCCAATGTGGCCAGTACTTCCTCGTCATCGTCACAGCCTGCGAAACAGAAAATCGTCAAGAAAAGCGTCATTATTCTGAATAAGGTTTTCATATTTCTTGTTTTCATTTTTTTAGTTTTTAATAATTACTTCTATCGTTTTTTCCGAAGGTTTGCCTATCACACCATCTATAATGAGAGAAAGATGTTTCTCCTCAGTATGGAAGCTGGGCAATTTTGCCTTATCAAGTGTAATCACAAGATCACCTTCCTGTCCGGGAGCAAGTACCGCAGGCTCGGTATGGAATTTTAGGCATGAAGGCAGCAGTAAAGCATTCAGTTTAAGCGGATGATCTCCACTGTTGGCACATGCTATGCGCTCAATGGTTGTCTTTCCTGCTCTGCTGAATGACACCTGCTTGCGTGTAAGCCGCAGATGTCCCATATTTTGAGGCAGGTGCTTCCATTCATCAGACGAACTGACATAGCCGCATAGTGACAATCGTGCCACAGGTGAAAAATCGGACAGATTGGTATATACCAATGCTTCTGCATCAATTGTGCCTGGTCTGTTCTTGGGATGAAAAGTCAGACTAATAATACTTTCCTCATTGGGCGCCAATGGCTTTTTGCTGAATCCGGCAGCCGTACAACCACACGTAGTAGTAATTTTGTTCAACGTAATGGTTTGCTGACTTACATTCTGAAAACGGAAGTATACGGTTTTGGGCTGACTTTTTTCATTTAGAGTACCTACCGACAGGCGGCATGTATCAAAATGAAGAAACTCCCCGGCTTGCTCCAACAAAACTGGATGTACCTTGGCTTCTATCTCCTCACGGGACATTAACCGCCATTCCTGCGCTTTTATTACAGGAATGGAACCGGTTAACCCGCTCACAAAGAGTGTCAGTATCATCAACTGTCGTTTCTTCATGTCTATTTAATCTCTCAATTATAACCAGCCATTCTCACCAGCATTTTTACGAACAGTAATGGTTATTGTCTGTGATTTACTGCCAGCCTGGATAGTCACAGTCGTACTACCGTCTGCAACGCCATTTACAGTCAATATTGTCTTGTCTACACTTATAGTTGCGATATTTTCATCGGCAACGGTACAACTGTAGCTCAGGCTTTCTCCATCTATAAAATAACGGGCCAGATCAATAGATGTACTTTTTCCCGTTGCCAGATATACATTTGGCACAATCATGTCTGAACCGTGATTACCAATAGCCTTGAGCAATGCACCGGCATCTACCAGCCTACCCATTTTTCCTTTACGCTCTACCAGATTCATCAAAGTTGGAGGAGCACCAAAAGTTGTGTGATTGTAATAATACAGTTTTTCCCTTCCATCGTAGAAGTTATAGAACTGGTCATTGGCAGTTTCTTTCATCAGTTCAATGAACTCCGCTGCCTTGAAATGGCGACGCTCTTTCACTGCATACGACAGACCCAGGGCTGCTACACCCGATACGTGGGGACAAGCCATGGAAGTACCTTCCATATAGGCATAGTACGGTTGTCCGTTCTTGATACCTGTAGAGAGTATCAGACCTTGCGTTTTCCCTTCCCAGGCAAACTGGTCGTCGGATACTCCTGGCGTGCCGTAGTAATCGCCGTCACCGCCTGGTGCACAAAAAGTAATCTCTTCGCCATAGTTGGTATAGCTAGACGGAGTATAGTCGGCAGCAATGGCGCTGACAGAGATACATTTCGAATAGCCTGCAGGGAATGAAGAAGAAGGCGCATATTCGTTACCTGAAGCAAAGATAGCCAAACCACCGTCTATCACTCCGTTGGGTGAACCGGCATTGTGGATGAAGTAATCCAGTGCTTCCTTTTCCAACGGATACTGGTTTACCCAGTCCTGCTCGTCTTTCGGTCCGGGAGTATAGCCCAACGCCTCGTTAGCATCCGGTGAGTTGTAACCCCAGCTACACTGCAGAATCACAGCACCGTTGTCAGCAGCATACTTGATGGCTTTTGCTTCGGCTGCCAAGGTACATCCATACGTACCGTCGAACAGTTGGCAGGTCATAATCTTAACTCCTGAATTTTCTGTTCCGTCACCACCAGCAATACCTCCTACGCCTTCGTTGTTGTTATTTACTGCTGCAATGGTTCCTGCTACGTGAGTACCGTGACCGGTATCTTCTGCAGATGTCCAACTGATTATTCCGGTATTCTTCACAAAGTTATAGCCGTAGCGGTCGCCTTTATAGCCATTTCCGTCCTTGTCTTCAGTAGAACCGACTTCTTCGGCCTCATTGGTCCACATGTTGCCAATCAAATCCGGGTGGTTCCACATTACACCTTCATCGAGTACTGCTACAATGATGGATGGATCTCCTTTACAAAGTTTCCAGGCTTCGCCGCAATTTACGTCTGCACCGGGAAAGGCTTCGGCACGTCCTTCTTTTACAAAATCATAATCACCTGTGTTCTGGTAATGCCATTGGTGTTTCAGTCCCGGGTCATTGAAGGTTAGTCCTTCGCTGGTTCGGGTCACATGTTGCAAATCGTTAGCCGAAAGATACAGAGGTTTTTTCTTCGGGTCGTAGGCACGTTGAATGGTAGGGTTACTTTGAATCTTGGAGATTTCACCCAGCTTTCTGAGTTTCCGGGCAGCTTCTTTCAAGTCGGTGTCTTTGTCAAAGCGAACGATATACCACAAGTGCATACCTGCTTCACGGGTACGTTTTTCAGTTTTGGGATCTACCGGGAACACTCTTTCAAAGTGATAAGCACCCAGAATGTTGAGCACCTCATCGGTCGAAGGAATACCCGACCGGGTGGATACCCCACCAGCACGCGTCAACGTCTGGTCCAGAATATCACTCATTTCAGGGACGAACTTGATAAGCAGTTCGCCGTCAGCAGCTCCCATGGGAATTTCAAGTTCAGGAACCTGAGAGGTGGCATTGTCTGCCACCCACTCATTGTCCTGACAAGAAATGACCGATAGAGCGCATGCTAATGCATAAATATATACTTTCTTCATAGGTTATTTCTTTTATTCTTCGGGGTCTGTAATTTCTTCATCGCCTTCCACCTCGTACTTGTTTCGGTAGAGTGGGAATGCTTCGAAGTAATATTCAAAGTTGGTAGGTACGTTACTGAATTTTACCGGTGCACCTTGAGAGTCGTAGCCCATCTCCTGCTGGTTGAAAATCAGTACTTCAGGAAACCATTCCATCAGTTTTGGGTGATAGAGCAACCATTTTGGCAGTTCTCCGGTGAAATAGTTCAGGTTAAGGGAAAGCCTCTTCATGTTCGGCAGAATCTTTGGAATTCCCTTATTAAGCAGATAGTTTAGCGTATCGCCATATTGCTTCAGGTCTTCTTTCTGCCATTCGGGTTGCCCTTCGTAAGTAGGCAGTGTGCCTTCCAGATAGTTATAAGACAATACCAACTCTTCCAAATTCTCCCACAAGAACAACTGATCTATTTCAGTGGGGTTTTCGTTCATGTTGATGTGGAAGCCCAATTCGGTGTCCTTGTCATATTGCGAATCTTTCAGACTGTTTACTGTCCAACGACGGTTACCGTTGAATTTCAAGCTTTTCAGTTTTTTGAAATCATTTTTGTTTAGCACTTCGGGCACACGGGTAAAGTTGTTGGCACTCAAGTCGAGTACTTCCAGTGAGCTGCCCAGTCTTGAGAAGTCTTTGGGCAGGGCTACCAATCCGTAGCCGCCAATTTGAAGGTTCTTCAAGTATTTCAGCTCACAGATGTCGCTACCCAACTCAATGTTCAGCAGCATAGTGTTTTCGTTACCATATACTTGAAATGTTTCCAGGTATTTCAGGTACTTCACTTCCTGCGGGAGTGATTCCTTCGTTCCCACGGTACCGAAATTCACAGCACGTACCCGTCCCACGGCTTCCGGTGCGGGCAAGCCTTCGGCATTGCGTTCCCACAGCTTCACGTTTTCCCAGTATATCATATTCTCACTGGAGTTAATGCTGATACCTGATGCCATACGTTCGCAAATGGTCAGGATGGCCAGCGAGTCGCCTGCGCGGTCATCGGTAATTTCGGGCGATGCCTCTTGGGTAATCAGGATGGGAGTGACAGTCACGTCATCAGGGTTTCCTCCGTCTTCCAGAATGGGCTGGAAGTTGACTCTGGCCTGACGTTCTATCCATTCCGGGTTCATGTTCCATTCAAAGCGTACCTTGTAGCTTTGAGGGCGTGCACTTTCTATGTTGAATGACGGCTCGTTCTTCTTGTCTACGTAAATCCAGTCTTCCAGTTTTGCGCCTTCTTCATTTTCCGTCAACCATTCATAGGTTATCTTGAAAGAGACGTTTGCCGTGATGATGGCTTCAAAGTAACGTTTCTCCAGCACATCGGAAGCCTTTATCTTCACATCAGCTTCCTTTACATGAATCATTTTTCCGTATCCCAACTGGGTGACAGTAACGGTTTGCGGACTTTGTCCCTTGGGCATGAAACAGATTTCTGCTTCACGCGCATCATTTTGTAAAGCCTGGTCTATAGTTATTACACATTCTGTATTTCCGAATCCGTTGGCCGGTGAAATGCTTAGCCACGGCTCAGATGATTTAGCCACCCACTCTCCTTCCGAACTAATGGTGACTATCTCCTTTCCTCCTTCTGCATTGGCGGCTATTTCGGTCTTGCTTAGGCTGAATCCGCTGACAGCAACATTTTCGTCGTCGTCGCAAGCGGTGAACCCTCCCAGACAGAGCACCAATCCTAATGCTATTTTAAGTAACTGTTTCATTTTCTTTTTTATTTCATTTATTCTAATAAAATATCACACCCCTGGATGTTTTGTGTCTTATCGTAGATAAGCTGGTATTGTCCGGCTTGTATATAGGGACACACGGTAGTCAGGTCGATTGAAATGTTCGGGTTGTCCTTGATTTCAAAGATGCGGATATAGGGTGATATGGTATCTTCAATCTTGCGCAAGTCGTTTGAGCCGATGAAGAATGCCGACAGGCTGGGACACTTGTAAAGCCCTTCCGGCCATTGGCTAAGACAGCGTAATCCGCTTTCGTCACGCTGGTGGCGGATACCGAATACCGTCAGGCTGCTACAGTTCAACGGAGCTACCGGGAATTGGGAGAACTGGTTGTAGCTGAATTCTATACCATAGACATAGGGCATGTTCTCAGGAAGGAAATCCTCGAAAGGTATCTCTTTCAGTTTGTTGAACTGGAAGTCCAGACTGGTCAGCAGGTATGAGTTCTTTCCCACCAGGTCTCCTTTCTTGATGGTGGTCATACCGTTGCCACTCATAATCAGTACGGTTAGCGGAGAACCTTTCTTAATCAATGTACCGGGGAACTCGGTCAGGTGATTGTACGAAAGGTCCAGGTTGCTGGTATTGATACCGCGGTGGCTATCTCCGTCCTCAAGACCCGTAATCTGGTTGTGCGAGAAGTTCACCGAACCGATGGTATATTTGGAAGCGGCGTTGAAGATATTGGGTACCTCTTTCAACTGGTTGTACGAGCAGGTGAAAGATTCCATGTCATAGTATCCGCAGTAATATCCGTCCACATCTTCTATCTTGTCAATCTGGTTGTAGTCCAGATAGACCTTGGACAGGTTGATTTCCTTACCGAAAGCATGTACGGTACTTATCTCATTGCTTGTCACGTCGAGCATACCCAGTTTCACCATCTTTTTCAGCTGGTCATGTTCGGGGGTAGCTGTCAGTTTGTTGTAGCCCAGGTACAATACCTGAATCTTGTCACCGCTCTTACCGTCGATGAAGTCATTCCAGTTTTTCAACAGCACATCGCCCGGAATTTTTTGGTTGCAGGCCACATTCAGCATTTGGAGTTCAGGCAGTTCCGCCAATATATTCATCGGAAGGGTAGTCAGCTCCTTGCAGTTGTAAATCTCCATGTCGGTAAGCATGGTGAAGTTGTTCCAGCTCCATTCTTCCTCCTCTTCTTCAAATGCTTCGCGGTAAGCCGATAGACTGGCATCATCCACCAGTTTCGTGCAGAAGTTATCCGCCACAATCGGGGAATTGGCGATGAAGAAGTTCTCCAGCTTGGTACAGCGCATCAGAGCCTTGGAGATACCGGTAATCTTGTTGGTCAGATTTCCAAACTGCACGTCTTTCTTGTCGATGCGGTTGCTTTTCACAATAGGCTTGAAGTTGGGATTGGCGTTGATACCGTCAATCAGAATGTCGGACAAACCTTCGCGTACGTCACGATACAAGAACTTCTGCTCGTAGTCCATGCGGATTTTCAGGCGTTGCTCTTGCGTCATGTTGTAAGTTACGTCCTTGAACAGGTGTCCGCCCACCAGTTCGTCGTGTGCACCCAAGTTCAGGATGCGTAACTCGGTCAGCTGGCCGATGGCATCGGGCACTATGCCGTTAGCGCCGAAGCCCGAAATTACAATCGATGCTACCCGGCCGTTGTCCAGCAACTGTACTCCCGGCTGGTAACCCCACATATCGATTTCCTTGTCAAAATTCCAGTTGCAGCCCATAGGTGCAGCTTCACCGTAGTATTTCCAGTTAGGACCGTCCAAAGCTTCCCAAATTTCTTTCAGAGCCATGTAGTCCTTCAAATATTCAGCCGTTGCAGCCAA
This sequence comes from Bacteroides stercoris, assembly GCA_958432865.1. Lineage (GTDB taxonomy): Bacteria > Bacteroidota > Bacteroidia > Bacteroidales > Bacteroidaceae > Bacteroides > Bacteroides stercoris_A. The sequence goes on along the minus strand of CAUAWO010000023.1, from coordinate 27,956 downwards.
CTGGATAGGTACTGTGGCTTCTGATTCTTCATTATCTTTCACAAAGAAGGTTTCTGAAGTAGGTACGGTAGCTATTTCCAGCAATTTGCTGGTTTCACATTTCTTGTCAGAGTAAGTAGAATAGGAACTAATCTGATAGCTACCTGCTTTCAACCATACGGTTGTGTCGCAGAGCGCATAACTGTCTTTCAGATTTTCCACATACTTCACCTGCACTTTTTCAATGGTAGTCACTTCTTGCGTAAAGAGGTTCTTTACCGTAATATTGATACCCTTGATATTAGCGAACGGGTAATCTTCATAGCCACTGTTGGCGCGAGATGCAGCTTCGGTTTCCGGCAGGCCGTGTTTGACCAGCTTGAAGTTGACCAACCCGCGGGCTACTGCATCGACAAACAACTCTTGTTCTTTAAGTCCGCCAGCCACTACACTGAATTGATAGTTACTGGGTGTACCGGCATAAATCTGCTTGTTCAGTTTGTCATACAGATAGTAGCCAATCAGTTTGTAGCTGCCTGCCAGCAGTTCCAGCTTGTCACTGCGCAGACCAAATTCAGCATTGTCAGCATTATAGCTATTGAGCATCAAGGTTTGTTCAATGGTGTTTCCGTTGTAGAGCATCACCACCTTGATTTTCTTGGCATCGTCCAGCTTATCCAGCATGTCGGTGCCTCTCGTTTCTGCTCCCTTGGTAGCAACCGATGCACTCTTATAGATTTTGAACTGCACATAGCCGAAGGCAGTCTGCTGCAATTCATCATCATCATCGGAGCAACCGGTGAATACCGTTGTCATCAGTAAGAGCCCAATGACAAAGGGAATGAAGTGGAATAATTTATTTAGTTTCATTATCACTCAGATTATTGTTTAGGTGTTATAATCAATACTTTCTTGTTTTCCCCATTTTGGTCTTTGATAATAATGTGGATTTCCTGTTCCAAAGTGTATGTATTTTTAAAATAGATGGTCAGTATCTTACCATCCTCACAAGTAATACTGTGCTCATCAGAGTCTTCAAATTTATCTCCTCCTTGGAGTACTTCGAAAGACCAGTCACTTCCGTTTTCACCTTCCATTAATACATCGCAGCTGAATCCCATGTTAGTATCTGGCAGCGGCATGGAATAGATAAGTTCCGTGTTATAGTTTTGTACCAAATCCTCTTCAGTCACTTTCGTTAATTCAGCTTCTACTTGATTCCACGTTGCATCATAGTAGGTAACTTTGAAAGCTTCTTCCTCTTCAGTACCCTGCTCTTTCTTGTCCTTTTGGACAAAGTTCATCAACAGATTGTTTTCTGTATAGGCATATTTCAGTTCTTGAGTACCCGTTTCCGGATTCATTTCAAATAGACCATTATCTCCGAATGCATTTTCTGCAATCTTTTCATACAGAGCTTTTGGGAATACGAATACATAGCCCGTACGTTCTTCGCTACTTTCATCTACTGTGATACGAACTTTTCCGTTATCATACTTCTTCATATGCATCCAGTCTACCTCTTCTGAATCAGTGCTGACTTTATAACCACCTTCCTGATATTTTTCTACAAAAATAGGCTCGAAATCATCATTCAGAGCAGTAATGGTGTATTCTACAAAGTTTCGGTATTCGCTGGTCGATTCTTCTGTACCCGATACACCAGTGCTGGTTTGCGTAAAGGTATGACCATCCAATGAAACATTCCAGTTCCATTGGCTAGGACCTGTGTAACTCATGGCTTCCGGATCCATACCTTTGTAATTTACCGGATAAGTAAAAATGCTCTTTCCTTCTTCATCCTGGAAGTTGATGTTGCCTATCTGTTCATACTTGCTGAATTCAGGGTGACCATCCACTACTTTGATACCGAATTCCACTTCTTTATTGGCTGCACCTACAAGTGCTCCTCCTTCAATATCCAGCCATTCCGGACGGTTGGTTGCTGCAAAGGGGAAGTTGGCTACAGCTTTATAAGTGATATAATTGCTATAACCGGCTTCGATAGCTTCGTCTTTATCTACTTCTACCCAGGCATCGCCTTCACCTTTTTTATAGAGTTTCAACGTACGTCCGGTTGCATTACGGGTTACTTCGGCCAACACGGCTTCCTGTCCGTTCATACTGATGGTAATGGAAGCAACGGTTGTATTATCATAGTCCTGACCTTCGTCAGAGATACCAATGGTTACGGTTTGTTTACCAGCCTTGCCCGAGATGGAGTATTCCTTCACACCCTCTGCAGCTTTGGCAGCCGGAGTTTCTTCCGTAATAAAATAACACCATGTGCTGGAGGAAGTCAGCGTCCAATCGGCTACAGCATCAAATGTCAAGCTTTTAGTCTCACTGGCTGCACCGCCAATTGTTTGCTTTTCAGGGAAGGTTACAGTTGCTACGTTGTCATCCTCGTCGTCGCAAGCTGTTACGGCAAAAGCCATCAGCAGACTGATGAAGAACCATCCCAACGTAAATTTGTTCTTTTTCATCTTATTCTATGTTTTTTTGTTTCTAGTAAATTATTTCTTTTCAAAATCAGTTTTCACCGTTTCAGATACCTGCATGCTGCCTTCCAGATACAGCCTCTTGGCTTCATCGTTGCTTATCCATTCAATGGCGTTAGCAAAAGTTCCTACTACATTGTTGCCAGCCATGCCCGGTACATACAGTGTGAAGTACTGGAAGATGAACTGTTCGCAGGTACTGTAGTAAGATACACCGCTACTAGGCTGATAAAGGTGAAGATAACCATCGCCGTAGTTGGTACCGAAAGCTTCGGCTGTAGAGGCAAAGGTCTGTTCATCCATTTCAATCAGCGGATTCAGGATGTCGTTTGTCGTGAAACGGATTTTCACATCGTAGCCATCGTAGAAGAAGTCCTTCATGATAATGGTATTTTCTTCTTCGGAGTCGATGATTGCCTTGATCAGACGGTTATCTACGTTAGGCATAAATTCCTGCATATACGTAGAAGTCAGCACGGCATATCCGTTGAAAAGATTGATGTCGAACGGACAGCATTTCTGTAGGATAACCTTGGCTTCATAGTTCTTTTCATACAAATCCCATTGGTCAGCTTGCTGCGTGAGCAAACGCAGGGTGAGACCCAGCGAGTCGGTAGCTGCAATGGCATCGTAATTACCGCGGATGCGTACGTTGGCAGCCCGTTCACCGGCCTTGATGGTAATGGTGTTTGATTCAATAGTGTAGTGTTTTCCCTCAATGGCGTTGCTCTTTTGGTCTATAACCTCTACGGCTACCGTGCGGTCATAGCTACAGGCTTCTGTAGCGGCTACAGGAATATCGAAGACTTCTTCGTTGTTCTGTACAGCCAGTACAGTGAGCGTATCCGAGAACAGGATATAGTTTGGACCGTCATAGCTGGGGCGCTCTGCATCGCCGCAACTGGTGATGGCGCACATCAGCAGTGCCAGCATGCTCATCAGTCCGTAGTTTATCTTTCTCATTGTTATACTTATGCTTTATAAATGATGAATCTATTCTTATTTATTGCTCTCGTTAGGCTGAATCTGGCTACCCGGTGATTCCAGTTCGTGTTTCGGAATGGGCCATACAAAGCGTACGTCATCCGCTTCAATCTTCAGCGAACTACCGTTGGTCAGTGATTGTTCCTGCGGTTTGCGTTCGAAGCCTTTGTGCCAGCGTTTCAGGTCTTGCAGGCGGAAGCCTTCCATATACAATTCGCGCACACGTTCTTCTTCGATAATTTCCAGCCAGTTTTGTTCGCTGACCGAGATACTTCCGTTACCGCCTTGAAAGCGGGCACGACGTAAATCGCTGAGGTCTTTGCTGGCACCGCTGTAATTCTTCTGATTGGCGCGGGCTTCTGCACGAATCAGGTATTGCTCTGACAGACGGAATACTTTCGGCATACATATATGCAACATATTCTGAGCTATGAAAGATTCATTTCCGAAATATTTGGCTACCAATGGCCACTGCAGTCCGTGCGGATAACCGGTAGGCTGTGTCACGAAGTTGGCTGCAAAACGCAGGTCTTGTTCTGAATAAAGGTTCAGTACCCAAGTTGCCGGTACATAGTCGGGCTTAAAGCTTTGGAAATCGTAGTTGAAGAAGATCTGACCTAAAGCGCCGCCGTAGCTGCTGATTGTCATACCCACTTTCCAGATAATCTCGGTACTTTCGTCATTCGACCACATATACTGATAAGCGTTCTGTGAGCTGGTTATCATATCGTTCACATTGGACAGTTTGTAGTATTTGCTGTCAATCACCTTGGAAGCGTATTTCTCAGCGTCTTTCCAGTTCTGCATGTAGAGAGCCACACGTGCACGAAGTGCATAGATGGTGTATTCACAGAAGTAAGGTGTGCTGTAAAGAACTCCATCGAAATCATCTTCCAGCCTCAAGTACTCGGCTGCTCTTTCCAAATCATCCAGAACAAACTGATAAGAGGCTTCCAGTGATGAACGGATGGTAGGTTCGTCACCGTCGTAGTGCGACTTCAGTACCACACCCAGTTCGTTGGCTGCTGTAGCCGGGTCGTAAGCCTTGCAGAAGAGTTTAATCAATTCTGAATAAGCCAGTGCGCGGGCAAAGTATGCTTCTCCGCAGTATTGGTCCAGACGGTCCAAGTCATCGTCGTTAGTAGTATTCTGACGTACTCGGTCTACGTTGTCCAGCATAAAGTTACAGCGGGTAATAACGTTGTAGAGTCCGGCATATACCGATTCATATTCGGGTTCCGTAGCCAGGATATTCCAGCGCCATGTATTACCAAACTGGTTGGAGTAGCCGTTCACGGCATAAGCCAAATCCGCCTGGATATCCGGCAGTAGGGTCAGATAGCCACTGTATAACGCTCCGTTCAGCCAGGAAGCGTAGATACCAATTATGGCCTGGTCTACTTCATCCACAGTGGTGATGGCCTTGTCGGCAGGCACCATATCATCCGGATACTTGTCCAGACAAGCAGTGGTGCTGAATACCAGAGTGGCCATGAGCAGATATATTTTTATATTTTTCATTTTTCGTTGATTCGTTAATTAAAAATATTAGAAAGAGAGTTCCAAACCGAACGAGTATTGGCGCGACATGGGATATTGTGCCTGATACATGTTAGTAAATGCTTCCGGGTCAAGTCCGCTGAATTTGGTAAATGTAAGCAGGTTCTGACCTTGTGCATAAATACGTGCGTTAGTGAAAAAATTCGTTTTTTTCATCCATTCTTGCGGGAATGTATAGCTGATCATTAAATTCTTCAAACGCAGGAAAGAGGCATCTTCCAGGAAGCGCGAGTCCATCTGCGGAGTGACTCCCCAACGGGGAATGTCTGTCACGTCGCCCGGTTTCTTCCAGCGATCGTAGAGCAGGCGCTTGGACTGGTTGAATCCGGTGTACAGACCATTACTCTCTTCGAAGAAGCGGTCGTTGTTGAACATCCAGCGGTCAGCTACCCAACTGAACTGGGCATTCACTGAGATACCTTTCCATGTAAGGGTAGTACCGAAACCGCCTTGCCAGGGAGCCAGGTAGTTCTTACCCACCATCACCTTGTCCGATTCTCTGAATTCGGTGGTAAGGTTACCCTCTTTGTCATACCACAGAGGATCACCGTTTGCAGGGTTCACACCGGCATAGCGGTTGATGTAGAATTCTCCCAGCGGACGACCAACCACCCATTTGGTGGAAGTGTTGGGCAATTCGTATTCCTGTACACCGTTATACAGTTCCTTGATTTCATTCTTGTTATAGGATACATTGGCACTGAGATTCCAAACAAAATCTCTCAGACGTAATACGTCTGCATTGATGGCCAGTTCCACACCCATGTTGGTCATCACACCGATATTGTCCCAACGGAAACCGTTGTTTCCTTCAGAATAAGACTGTGGCACTTCCATCAGCATGTCACTGGTACGCTTGTGGTAGAGTTCCAAATCTACATTGAAACGCTCGAAGAATCCCAAATGAAATCCTAAGTTCGTGGTCCAGGTTGTCTCCCAGCTTAATTTTTCATTTCCTTTCTGTTGTGGAGCGATACCGGCCGCATCCATGTAAATCCAACCACCGCTGGCCAGTGCCAGATGGTCGAAGTTTGGAATTTCAGAATTACCTGACGTACCTGTACTGAACGATACTTGTGCATTGTGCAGCCAGTCGTATTTTTGCAAGAAACGCTCTTTCTTGGCATTCCACATCAGACCTACTGACCAAAACTTACCCCAACGGTGATCCTTACCGAAACGTGAAGAGGCATCAGTACGTAGACCAAGCTCCACATAATAACGGTCATCGTAATTATATTCCGCACGACCAAAGAAAGACAGGAATGAATAAGCTGTTGTATTATCCTGCCAGCTTGAGGCACGTGTACCTGAAGTTACGTTGGTCAGGAAGTCGTTGTTCTGACCACGTGTTGTCACGTTGAAACCTTCAGCCTGGTAGTCCACCCCTTCCTGGCCCACCATTACATTGAAATGATGGTCGTGTCTTACATCGAAACGGTAGTTCAGCGTATTGGTCACTGTCAGGTTAAGAATATCGTTCGACTGACGACCGGCTACTCCCAGACCGTTGTTCAACTGATAGCTCGGAAATGATTGCATGAATCCGGTAGAGTGCGTATAGTCTGCACCGAACTGTACACGGTAAGTCATGTTCTCTATCGGCGTTACTTCAGCAAAAAGCACGCTCAATACCTTATACTTCTTGTTTGTCACCGGATTATTGTCCATCCATTCAATCGGATTAACCGTCGTACCGGTCCATCCACCGTTGGCATTGGTTGCCAGTGAACCGTCGGGATTATACGGATTCCAGTAAGGAAGCATGAAGCGGCAGGCAGAGATGGGCGATGACAAACTGTAGCTACCTTGATCGGCCTGCTCCACTTCTTCATAGGTAACCATGGAATTGGTACCCACTTTCAACCAGTTGCTGGCTTTTACCTCTGCGTTGGCACGCATGGAGTAACGGCGAAACGTAGAGCCTTGAGCAATACCATCCTGATCGTAGAAACTTCCTGAAACGAAATAGTTCAAGCGTTCGGTAGCGCGGTTGATAGAAAGGTCGTAGTTTTGTAGCATGGCATTGTCGTTGAACACCATATCCCGCCAATTTACGTCGGTCTGGCTCAACAAGTCATAGTCTTGACCGGCATCCAGACCGACTTCCTTTTCAAACTGAATACGTTCAGCCGTGTTCATCAGATTCCATTCACCTTTGGCTAACTGTGAGATACCCCACTGTGTACGTAAGGTAATGTGTGCTTTGTCCATGGACCGTCCGCGTTTGGTAGTGATTACTACTACACCATTAGCAGCACGGGCACCATAAATAGAGGTAGAAGACGCATCCTTCAGTACGGAAATATTTTCAATGTCACTCGGACTGATAGTGTTGAAGTCACTGCTGGAAATGGGTACACCGTCCAAAATGAACAAGGGAGAGGTACCTGAAGTGATGGAGTTGGTTCCACGGATTTGAAAAGCCGCTGCCTTGCTGGGTTCACCCGAGTTGGACATCACCATCAGACCGGGAGTCTGTCCCTGCAGGGCTTGGTCAAAACCTGCGGCAGGTACGCTTTCCATTTTCTCTGCCTTTATTGTGGAAACGGAACCGGTTACCGTTCCCTTTTTACGAACTCCGTAGGCTACTACCACTACTTCGTCCACCAACTGTGCATCACTCTTCAACGTGATATCCAGCTTTTGTGTCTGTGGAGTCACTACGTGCTGTTGCTGCTGCATACCAATGTACGAGTACACCAAAGTAGCCTGCGCAACGCCTTTGATCTCAATGGAATAATTACCGTCTATGTCGGTAATCACACCATTATTAGTACCCTCTTGCATGATGGCTACTCCAATCAACGGCTCATTGCCTTCCTCGGCAATGACTTTACCTTTCACCGTAAAACTTTGGGCGAAAAGTAATTGGAATGCCATCACAGCAAGAGAGACGAACAAAAGAATTACTCTTTTCATCTCTGATTTTTAAGTTAATGATATAAATGAATTGTTTTTAAATGTATATAATTCTTTTCAGGTATTATTACCATGCATCCGGAGAAATGGATGAACACACTTGCTACATCTTGTCTCTTCGTTTAACATTTCTCCAAACAGTCAACATGACATCAAAAAATATATTATTAGAATATTCAATAAAACGGCTCATGATTGCATTTTAATTCACATTAAAAAAGATATGCAAAAATACAGTATTATTTTGATTGTTAACTATATAAAATAAAAACATGAAAAATGTTTTAAACTTCCCAAATTATAAATACTTTCTTTTTGTCAACTAAAAAGAAAGTATTTAACGGTTTGAGCCGCATAATTGCTTACTCCAAATCGTATTTCATGTTAAAAATTTGTATTTTAGTAGAATGGTTAATAATAGAAATCATAATATAAAAAATATAAACACATGGTAATAAGAACTACTTTTTCAATTTTGTAGATGTTTCCAGATTTACAGTTAATCATCAGATGAAAAATCTCACCAAGTTACTCCTAATGTCTCATGCTGATTGCCCCCTTTTGCTTTTATCCCTTACGTTTTCCTATAAGCTTTTGATTATTCCTTGTATTCAGATCTTTCATTATGATTTGTTACACATAAATGATTTCTTATAAATATAGCTGTAAAAGGGAACGTCTGTGAAAGATGTCCCCCTTTAATTATTTTTCAATAAGAGACACTCACAGCCATCCCTGCTTCCCTCACCAATGCTGCAATACGGTCCAATTCCTCATGAGTAGCCTTTTGCAGGTCATGGTCGGGAGTTTCCCTGTCGATAGTATAAATCATTACCTGGCGGGGAGAAATCTCCTTGACGGCCTCTAACCAGGGCAAAACATACTTATCGGAAGTATTATCCATATCCTTATCTCCAAAACCACCTTTCAAGAACATGGTTTGGATAATGCAGTTACCCTTAAAAGCCTTCATTCCCCCGATTATCTCGCGGACGGAATAATGTCCTGCCGGACGGTCGAGCTCACGGATATAAGCTTCGTCTGCCGTATCCAGTTTCAGAATATTGTTATCCACTTTGTTCAAAGCCTCGAATACAGCAGGACGATGAATGAAAGTAGAATTGCTCAATACGCTTACCTTGGCCTTCGGAAAGTATTTGTCGCGCAAAGCAAGCGTGTCTTCTATGATTTCAGGAAAATGCGGATGTGCGGTCGGCTCTCCGTTTCCTGCAAAAGTCAATACATCGGGTACGGGTCCGTTTTTCTGCATATCCTGCAGACGGGCTTCCAATGCGGCACGCACTTCCTCTCGTGTGGGGAGCGGCTTCTTGGGACGATGGTCAGAATTAAACCCGCACTCGCAATAAATGCAGTCGAAAGTGCACACTTTACCGTCTTCCGGCAACAGATTGATTCCCAAAGATACTCCCAAACGGCGGGAATGAACGGGACCGAATATGGGAGACGGATAAATGACAGTCATTTGATTTACTATTTACAAATTATGATTTAACAGCGGTGATTGGCGGTTTTCCGATATTTCAAAGACAAACCGCGTAATCAGCACAGCAAAGATAAGAAATAAACATCCAGATATTTCCAAAAATACGGCAGTTATTCTTCAAAACTTAATACGAAACTGCATCTGCAAGTCTGTTTTTGTATTTCCTTCTATCAAATCGTTACCCGAACCGATAGTTTCACGGTCCCGGTAAACGGTTTGCCCGAACTTAACGAGAAACATAAAAGTTTTGTTCAAATCACAACGTATATGAGCAGAATAGCGAAAACCGCTGCCGTAGAAAGAAGGAGTATAAAACGTATAAACCAATCCTTTTTCGGAAGCATAAATCCGCGAATCGTAATCGTCCGTATGGAAATAAGTACCTTGTACGGATACGGCCAAAGGGAATCCGGAAAAAGTATAAGCGCAGGACTGGGTACATTGCCAGCCTTGTTTTCCTTCAAACTCATGCCCTTCCCCACTCTGCTGGCGAAAACAGTTGTAATCGACCGTAGTGCGGCATGAAAAAGCTCCCGGCGTATAAGCAAGCCTGCAACGGAGCTTGTGATGAAAGACCGGTAACGTCACTTTCCCGCCTGTTCCCGACACATCCCTCTCCTTGCGCTTATACCGGTAATTGAGATATAGCAATAAGTCTTTCTGCGGAGAATAGGTAGCCTGAAACATTCCGTCTATTCCCTGCGAAGCCTTGCTGATGCGATATTTCCACCAGGGAAAAGAGAACATATCCAAAGAAGCGAAAAACTTCCAGTGCGCCCAGGGAGCAGCTTCCGCAGCCAGATACCAGCCGTTTTCATTTTGCGGAGCACTTCCCTCGCCGAACGAACGCCCGAAGAAAGACCAGTAATCGTGGGAATAACAACGATGTATTAACAGCAGTTGATAACCTGTTAATATTTTATATTTCAGTTGGTTCAGCAAGGCATATCCCTGTTTACCAACAGCCCCCTCTCCTATCCATACCAACCTTCCCCAACGGTATTTATAATCCACACCCAGATTATAAAAATCATTTCCATGCAAGTTGTATTTCGCATACTTCTTTAAATCCGGTTCATAAGGATGACTGAAACGATAATAAATACCTGTCACCCCCACTTTCAATCTATTTTTTTCGTAAGTGAGGTTACCACCCGCCGATTGCATGACAAATGCATTCATTTTATCCGCCTCCTTCTCCGTACGGTGCAAGCCTGTTTTGTAAATGGAAGCGATTTTTCCGCCTTTCACCACTCCATCCATAGAACGGTGCGAATAGAAAGCGGAAAGTTCTAAAAAACGAAGAATTTCCACTGTTACCGCCGTTCCGCGAAAATAGTTATACGAGTCCGTAGAGCTGTGTTTCCGGATTCCCCCTCTGCGGAATTCGGATGCAGACATGGAGAAAGTTTTTCCTAATCCAAAGTCTGTGCCAATCACCAGGCCCTGCCCGAACCCCAGTTTATAATTGCCCAATGCCAAAGCTTTCAGCCTGCCCCTGTTTTTGAGTAAGCCGTAAAACGAATAGTAATCATACCCTTTCTTGTCATGCAAAGCAAAGAACGGTTCACCGGCATCCTTTTCTCCCGTTATTCCCGCCTGAAAGTAATCTCCATAGCGAAAACTGTAACGCAGTGAATGGTAAACGGCAGGTCCCAGATAGTTTTTCTCATATCCCTTGCGGGTATATAAAGGGATATCCAGACGTGTCAATACTTCTTGCCCGGCATACTTCAATACCGTTTTTAAAGAAGGATAGCGGGAAGGGCCCTCAACGGTCTTTATGCAGACGAAAGGTAACAGCAGTTCGATAGTCTGCCTGTCCATCTCCGCCACCAACTGCAACTCATAAAGAGTCTGCATCTGCCCGTTTATATAAACATACGCCAAAATATTTTCTATTTGAATATCCGTAAGGAAAGGAAATTCCTCCAATTGCCGTTTTGTGGCGGCATTGATATTGACAGGTTCTTGCAGACGAACGGAAAGCGTTTCCAGTTCATCTTCCCAGTTTCTCTCTTCTTCATCGGCGGAGAGTTGTTCCAGATTCTCTTCCCACAGGGATAATGTCGCATTTTGAGCTACAAGCATAGGAGTTATTAACAGCATACTCATAAAAACTCCTATCTTGATTAGGGTCATCTATAATAGTGTGTTTCCGGATAATAGGCAACGAAGTTACCTTAAATTAGTTAATTGAACAAGGAAAAATGAAAGCAATGTAACAACATTACGCAGAATGGTGTACTTTTGCGCTATGAGCAAACGGTTTAACATAGTAATACTCATAACATTTCTCTCGGCAGGAGTCCTGACTTGTCATGCCCAGCAGCAACCCCAAACCGGCGCATCCAAAAGCATCTATCTCACTCCTATGTGCGTGTACAACGGCGATACGATTCCTTACGTAAAACTTCCTACCGTTTACATCTTCAAACCGCTAAAATTCAAGAACAGGCGCGAAATGGCGAAATACTACAAACTTATCCGCGACGTAAAGAAAGTGCTTCCCATTTCAAAGGAAATCAACCGGGCAATTATCGAAACTTACGAATACCTGCAGACCATTCCCACTCAAAAAGAGCGGCAAAAGCACCTGAAAGCTGTGGAAAAGGGGTTGAAAGAACAATACACTCCCCGTATGAAAAAACTTTCCTTTGCACAAGGAAAACTGTTAATCAAACTGGTAGACCGGCAAACCCATTCCACTTCCTACGAACTGGTAAAAGCATTTATGGGACCTTTTAAAGCCGGATTCTACCAGACCTTTGCCGCACTGTTCGGAGCCAGTCTGAAAAAACAATACGACCCTACGGGAGATGATGCGCTTACGGAAAGAGTAATCTTACTGGTAGAGAGCGGACAACTCTGATAACTTCAGTACATCATTTAAAATTAATGCCCGCCTTACGTGCCTGTGAATGTTGAAACTGACGTTTTACGGTATATAAAGTGCCTTCTTTAACAAATTTAGAACCTGTCTGTTTAAACCAGAAAGAAACATTGTTTTTCACACAAATATCGTGAAGCTTCATAATCCAGTCGAAATTACAGATACGGGCCTCATATCCGGACTCTCCCCCTGCAACCACTTGTTCAACCCACTCTCCTATATTATAGGCATCCAAACTGATTTCTTCCAACAACGGCTCGCAAATAATAATTTTGTGTTTTATAGGAATAGCTCTGTAAACAGGCAAACGATTATCCGCACATAACTGATTTTCAACTGTACAACAGATAGTTACATTATCATATCCGTCTTTCCAATCGACAGGCAGACACTCCATAACCCTGTTTATACGTTTGGTTATCATCAGGAAATGAAGATCACTGCGTTGACGAATCATTTCCCATGCCTCAGTTCGCCACACATCTGCATCTTCAACAAAAAAATCGGAAGTAAAACAGGTATAAACAAGAGTTCCGGACGGAATTTTAAAACTTCCGTTCTTATTCGTCCGTACAGGCAAATCGAAATTTTTCGTCTTAACCACAACCGAACTGTCAACATTTCTTTTTGCATCTCCCCGGTAGACATAACAATATCTGCATCCTTCACTGAATTTATGGCAACCGTGCCACAAATTCCACACCACCGACCTCTCTGCAATACCATTCATCCGGATAAAACATCAGTTAATATTATGTTGATAAACCTGTTACTAACGCAAACATACAAAGGAAATAAATAACTGTTATATAAGCAAATAAGTTGGTTGATAAATCAAGTATAAAGCTGTTAATTACTAATATTTGTCCACTCACTTCAATTTATTGAATAAATCCCAGATAACAATGCCTGCCGTAACCGATACATTCAAAGAATGCTTCGTACCGTATTGCGGAATTTCAATGCAGCCATGAGAATGGTCGATAACTTCCTGTTGAACACCTTTCACCTCATTCCCCATTACTATGGCATACTTTCTGTTTTTGTCTAAAGTCAACTCATTCAGCATAATACTACCTTCTGCCTGCTCTACGGAGTAAACCGTATAGCCTTCGTTTTTAAGGTTATCAACAGCTTCAACAGTGTTATTAACATACTTCCAGTCGACGGTAAATTCCGCTCCCAAAGCCGTCTTGTGCATTTCGGCATGGGGTGGAGTAGCCGTAATGCCGCACAGATAGATACATTCGATGCGAAAAGCATCCGAAGTGCGGAATACGGAACCTATATTATGCAAACTGCGGATATTATCCAATACAACTACAAGCGGCAGTTTTTCCGCTTCCTTAAACTCCTCTGTACTAATGCGGTTCAGTTCGGTTATCTTCAGTTTTCTGTTCATAATCGTAAGGCTTTGTACCGGTCTGTACACTATGTACCGGCTCATGTCGTGCAAAGATACTTCTTTCCGTTCACATCCCTGTTAATAACCGTTGAAAAGGTGTCAATAGCGTATGAAAAGATTTTTAAAAATAATATTTGCATTATTCAAAGTAACGCATAATACGCCTGCATAACGAACAAACCAAAAAAGTTAACCTAAACTTTCAAAGGCTATATAAACACATTTTTAAGTACTATTTCACTGATTAATCCCTTTAAAGTTATTAACTTTGCGGTTATCAACAAGATGTTAATGAAGTGAGGCCATGGCAGAGTAGGGAGCTTATTATCAAGAGATATAACTTTAATTGCTTACGTTAATAACCTAAGGATAAAGTTTAGCCTTGTACTAATAACTTCATGGGCAAGAAAATTCGGATTTATTTGTCCACACTATTAACAGCCCATCATCACTATCAAAGGATTTTTAAAGAAAGAAGAGAAATAAAAATTATTATTATGGATAATCTGATAGAAGCTATCAAGCAACTGAAGAAAGAGAAGAATGCAATCATTCTGGGGCACTACTACCAGAAGGGTGAAATACAAGACATAGCCGACTATGTAGGCGACAGTCTGGCTCTGGCACAATGGGCGGCAAAGACGGAGGCCGATATTATCGTGATGTGCGGTGTCCACTTCATGGGTGAAACGGCAAAGGTACTTTGTCCCGACAAGAAGGTATTGGTGCCCGACATGGCGGCGGGTTGTTCGCTTGCCGACAGTTGCCCGGCGGATAAGTTTGCACAGTTCGTCAAAGAGCATCCCGGACATACGGTGATATCCTATGTGAATACAACGGCTGCCGTAAAGGCTGTTACGGATGTAGTGGTAACTTCCACCAATGCCAGACAAATCGTAGAAAGCTTTCCCGAAGATGAGAAAATAATATTCGGTCCCGACAGAAACCTGGGAAATTATATCAACTCCGTTACAGGCAGAAATATGTTGTTATGGGACGGGGCGTGCCATGTACACGAACAGTTCTCGGTTGAAAAGATTGTTGAATTGAAGCAGCAGCATCCCGGTGCAGTGGTATTGGCTCATCCCGAATGCAAGAGCACGGTTTTGAAGCTGGCGGATGTGGTAGGTTCTACGGCGGCTTTGCTGAAGTATGCGGTTGCCCATCCCGAAAAGGAATACATCGTTGCCACGGAATCGGGTATCCTGCACGAGATGCAGAAGAAATGTCCGCACACGAAATTTATTCCGGCACCGCCCAACGACAGCACCTGTGCCTGCAATGAGTGTAACTTTATGCGGTTAAACACATTGGAAAAGCTTTATAATTGCCTGAAAGACGAATCTCCGGAAATCAAGGTGGATGCGGAAATAGTAGAGAAAGCGGTGAAACCGATCAAGAGGATGCTGGAGATTTCTGCAAAACTGGGATTATAGTGAATTATTCCCTTGTCGCTGGCATTCTTCGATGAGGGTATGAAAATGATTTCAATAAATTTTCAGGCACGGATTACATGGAATTTACGGTTTTCATAAACCGGAACCATGTAATCCGTGCCTGAAAATTTATCATAATGCAAGCATCCGCATACTTTTGCCACTTTCATTACTTGGACAGGAAGTTGCAAAGCTTATCCGTTGCCACTGCCCGGTGGCTGATTTTATTCTTCAATTCGCTTCCCATTTCGGCATATGTCTGCGTATATCCTTCCGGAATAAAGACCGGGTCATATCCGAAACCGGAAGTACCGTGCCTGTGCTTCGTTATTTCGCCTTTTACGATGCCTTCGAACAAGTGTTCCTTTCCATTGACGATAAGTGCGAAAACGGTACGGAATCGGGCTTTTCGGTTCTCCATTCCTTCCATATCCTGTAACAGCTTTTGCATATTGGCTTCCGAATTGTGTGCATCGCCGGCATAGCGTGCCGAATACACTCCGGGAGCTCCGTTCAGGGCTTCCACTTCCAGGCCGGTATCATCGGCAAAACAATTCAGGTGGTAATTTTCAAAGATATACCTTGCCTTCAGCAAAGCGTTTCCTTCAAGCGTATCTGCTGTTTCGGGAATATCCGCACTGCAATGGATGTCTTTCATGCTGAGAAGCTCTATTTTATCTCCTAAAATAGCGGTTACTTCTTCCAGTTTGTGGGCATTGTTGGTTGCAAATACAAATTTCTTTTTCATTTTCCTTTCAATTTATCGAATCCTTCTCCATACACGCCGATAACGGAGCTTTGAGAGATGAAAGCATTCGGGTCGATGTCCTTGACCAGACGGAATATCTCGACAGACTGGCGTTTGTAGGCCAACACAACCAATACTTTCACGTTGCGTTTGCTGTACCAGCCTATACCGTCGAGTACGGTTACACCGCGATGAGTCTCTTTGGTGATGCGGTCGGCAATCTTTTCGTACTCTTTGGAAAAGATAAAGAACTGTACCGACTGACGCGCACCGTTCACGATATAATCCAGTACGATGCCGATGACGAACAGCGTTACAAAACCGAAAATCACCCGTCGCCAATCGTTGAATATGAAGTAGCAGGAACTGATGATAATAACGTCGCAAGCCATAATCATGCGTCCCAAAGTAACGTCGCGATATTTATGGATGATGGCTGCGATAATGTCCGTACCGCCCGTACTTCCGTTGCAGTTGAACACTACGCCCAGACCCGCACCGCACATGGCGGCGCCTATGAGGCAAGCCATGAAATCCTGTCCCGGTCCCAGTATCTGAGGCGGCACTCCGTCCGCTCCGTTCACCAGCAACTGGAAAAACCATAGGAAGAAAGTCAGTCCGAAAATGGCAAATGTGGTCTTGATACTGAATTTAGGTCCTAAAATCTTGATGGCAAACGTCATCAGGACTGCATTAATGATGAAATACGACCATTGGATAGGAAATCCAGTGGCATAATAGATGATGGCTCCGATACCCGTAGTACCGCCGGTCGTAATCTGATAGGGGATAAGGAACGCAGCCCATCCCATAGCGTAAGAAATTAATCCGAAAGTGATGAAGACGTAGTCTTTCAACTCTCTCATCACTTCCGCTTTGGTTGGTTTTGTGATTTGCATATTTGTTATTTGATAACAATGTTTACAATCTTCTTAGGTACTACGATTACTTTGACGATGGTCTTTCCGTCTGTCCATTTCATGGAACGTTCGTCTGCCAATACCGTTTCCTGAATAACATCCGATGCCGTATCGGCAGGGAATTCCATGTTGAAACGTGCTTTTCCGTTGAACGAAATGGTGTAGTTCACCGTATTTTCCACCAGATATTCTTCGTTGTATGCAGGCCATTGCGCGTCGCATACAGAACCTGTGTTACCTAATGTCTCCCACAATTCCTCACATACGTGCGGAGCGAAAGGAGCCAACGTAACGGTAAGCTGATTCAATATCTCTTTCTTGCTGCATTTCAGCGCGGACAGCTCATTTACGCAAATCATAAAGGCGCTGATGCTTGTATTGTAAGAGAACTGTTCAATGTCTCCCGTCACTTTTTTGATGAGCTTGTGCAAGGATTTCAACTCTTCTTTGCCGGCAGCTTCATCAGTTACCAGGTAGTTGCCGGTACGGTCGTAGAACAGCGACCAGAACTTCCTGATGAAGCGGTGTACGCCGTCGATACCGTTCGTATCCCAGGGCTTGGACTGTTCTACAGGGCCGAGGAACATCTCATACATACGCAGCGTATCCGCACCGTATTTCTCTACAATCATATCGGGATTAACCACGTTGAACATGGATTTGCTCATCTTTTCAACAGCCCAGCCGCAGATGTATTTGCCGTCTTCCAGGATAAACTCTGCGGTAGCATACTCAGGACGCCATGCCTTGAACGCTTCCGTGTCGAGAACGTCGTTGGACACGATGTTGACATCCACGTGGAGCGGGGTAGTGTCGTACTGGTCTTTCAGGTTTAGCGATACGAATGTATTGGTATCCTTGATGCGATATACAAAGTTGCTTCTTCCCTGAATCATACCCTGATTCACCAGTTTTTGGAACGGTTCTTCGACGGCGGATACGCCGAGGTCGTGCAGGAATTTGTTCCAGAAACGGGAGTAGATCAGGTGTCCGGTAGCATGTTCCGTACCGCCTACATAGAGGTCTACGTTGCGCCAGTATTCATCCACTTTCTTGTCGATGAGTGCCGTATGGTTGCGCGGGTCCATATAGCGCAGGTAGTATGCGCTCGAACCTGCAAATCCCGGCATGGTGTTCAGTTCCAGTGGGAAAACGGTTATATTGTCAATCTTCTCATTATCGACCACGCATTTGTTTGCCGTGTCCCAAGCCCATTTAGAGGCATGTCCCAACGGCGGTTCGCCCGTTTCGGTGGGCAGGAATTTGGCCACTTCAGGAAGTTCCAGCGGCAGGCAGCTTTCATCAATCATATAAGGCATTCCGTCCTTGTAGTAAACCGGGAACGGTTCGCCCCAATAGCGCTGGCGCGAGAAGATGGCGTCGCGCAGGCGGAAGTTTACTTTTACGCGTCCCAGATTATGTTCTTTCACATATTTCTTGGTGGCGGCGATGGCTTCCTTGACAGTCAGTCCGTTCAGGTTGAGGTCGCAATAAGGCTCTGTACCTGCTTTCGGAGAGTTGCATACGATACCCTCTTTGGCATCGAAACTTTCTTCGCTTACATCGCAGCCTTCCACCAGCGGAACGATAGGCAGGTTGAAGTGCTTGGCAAAAGCGTAGTCGCGGCTGTCGTGTGCAGGTACGGCCATGATGGCGCCTGTTCCGTATCCTGCCAATACGTAGTCGCTAATCCAGATGGGCACTGCTTCGCCCGTAAAGGGATTGACGGCATAGCTTCCGGAGAATACGCCGGTGACGCTGCGGTCGGAGATGCGTTCGCGTTCGGTACGTTTCTTGGTACGCTCCAGGTAAGCGTCCACATCGGCTTTCTGTTCCGGAGTGGTTACTTGGGCCACCAATTCGCTTTCGGGAGCCAGTACCATGAAGGTAACTCCGAACATGGTATCTGCACGGGTGGTGAAAATGGTAAATTCCAAATCACTGTCCTTTACCTTGAATTGGATTTCGGCGCCTTCACTGCGACCTATCCAGTTTTTCTGCGTCTCTTTCAGAGATTCGGTCCAGTCGATGGTGTCGAGTCCGTCCAGCAGACGTTGTGCGTAGGCAGATACGCGCAGACACCATTGGCGCATCTTTTTCTGGACTACGGGGAAGCCGCCGCGTTCCGATACGCCGTCTACCACCTCGTCATTGGCAAGCACGGTACCCAGTTGCGGACACCAGTTTACCATTGTTTCACCCAGATAGGCGATGCGGTAGTTCATCAGGACTTCCTGCTGCTCTTTTTCGCTCATGGCATTCCACTCATCGGCAGTGAAATGCAGTTCTTCGCTGCATGCGGCATTCAGTCCTTCGTTACCGGATTTGGCGAATGCTTCTGTCAGTTCTTCGATAGGGCGTGCCTTCTTTTCGTCATTGCAGTAGTAGCTGTTGAACATCTTCTGGAACGCCCATTGTGTCCAGTGATAGTATTCCGGGTCGCAGGTACGGATTTCACGGTTCCAGTCGAAAGAGAAACCTATCTTATCCAGTTGCTCGCGATAGCGGTTGATATTGTTGACGGTGGTAATGGCCGGATGTTGTCCGGTTTGTATGGCGTATTGCTCTGCGGGCAGGCCGTAAGCATCGTATCCCATAGGATTCAGGACATTGAAACCTTGCAGACGTTTGTAACGGGCATAGATGTCCGAAGCGATGTATCCCAACGGATGACCCACGTGCAGACCTGCGCCGCTGGGGTAGGGAAACATGTTCAGTACATAGTATTTTTGCTTTGTTTCGTCTTCCGTCACCTGGTAGGTTTTGTTCTCCACCCACCGTTTCTGCCATTTCTTTTCAATCTCTCTGAAATTGTATTCCATAATGGTTGTAATTATATTGTTGAAAACTTGTTGATATACTTACTAAAACTTGTTGATAGCCCGTTTAATTTGGTTTATATCCTGTTAATTAAACGGTGCAAAGTTAAGGGTTTATTTTCAGATTTGTAGCGAAGTAGGGTAAAAAAACAGCATGGAATACTTGACAATACGCTTTTTATTCGCTATATTTGTGAAGTGCTTTTAAAACTAATTTTTTGTTTGTAATACAAATAATGGCTGAATTACTTCAATAGGATTTTACAAAAAAGATTTTTTAGGATATTTCAAAGGGTGTAATCTGTGAAGATTGCATCCTTTTTTGTTTGTATTTATTACAAGTGTTGCGATAGGGGGAAAACAGGCTGTTAATAAATTCGGAGAGAATTTTACTATAATTCGAAAAAAATTATAGTAAAATTGCAGAAAGGTTTATTAAGAGCGTTTTTTTGTTGTACTGAAAAAGGAAACCACTTGTTGTGAATACCGGCTTTTCCATATAATATGTGGGAGCGAAGAATCATTACATTTCCCGTTCTGTTGTGCCGTCCGGATGGTATGTATCGGGCGGAAAAAAAGGAAAGAAATCCATGTTTTCGGGGCAAATATCCCCTTGTTTTATGCTGTTTACGCCAAATAAATTTTTAATATTCAATATTTTAACGGGATATTTTCATTCTGTATTTATCCCCCTGCATCTATGTTCTTGTTTGTGTTTTGCTTTTTATATTTGTTTTCCGGCATTCCGCAGGGCGGGATACGGTTATTATTATTTCTTTAAATATAATATCATGATATGAAACAGACATTTGCTTTTATTTCTCCCGTAGTAGATTCTACGCAAAGTGCTATCCGTACCGAAGCCTACGAACAGGGTGTGGACTTGTATAACCGGGGTGAGTATGTACAGGCTTTTCATAGTTTGCTGGATTATTTGAACGCGGACTTTCGTACCAAGTACGGTAATGCCGACGGTACGGAGTTTCACATTCCTCATGGTTCCATTCTTGTACATATCCGTATTGCCGACGGTTTTTTCCATATCAATGCCGATTTCCTGAATCTGCCGGAAAAGGGTAGGGTAGCCATGCTCCGTCAGGTGGCGGACTTGAACCTGAATAAATTGTTATTGCCCCGCTTCGTAAAGAACGGTGATAAGTTGAATATGGAATATGTTTGTCCGCTTTCACAGAGTCATCCGCATAAAATGTATTTCGTGCTTCAGAATATCTGCCACATAGGCGATAAGTATGACGATGAGTTCTGTACGAAATTTGGCGCTACCCGCTGTTACGAGCCGCAGGTGACTCCGTATCCGCAGGAAGAGGTAGACCGCATTTATGAAGGCATACAGACATTGGGACGCGAAACGTTGGAGGCACTCAAAGAGTATGGGGCCGACCGCCGGTACGGTTATTCGTGGAATGTGCTGGATACCGCTTTCTACCAGATTTCCTATTTTGCACATCCTCAGGGACAATTGCTGAACGACCTCGACAAGGCAGTGAATGATATGGATGCCGACCTGCCTACGGAAGAGGTTGTATCAAAAGGAAAAGCGTTCCTTGAAAAGCTGCTTGCCGTTCCGAAGGAAAAACTGGCGGAAGACCTTTACTACACGGATACGTTGGTGTCTGCAAAGCGCCGTTCTTCCCTGAAAAACGTGCAGGAGAATTTTATGAATGTCTATAAAGAAGCCACCGAAGCCATCCAGTCGGAGAATTATGAACGCAGTGCGGTACGCTTGCTTTATGTGTTCTACGAAGCTTATTTCTATAATGATATGCAGGACGATATCAATGCCGTTATATCAAAAGCTTTGAAGAAGGCAGGCAACCGCTCTTTGGAAGAGGCCTCTGAAATTCTTTACAACGCTATGGACAAGATTATGGAAGGCGATTTGGACGATGAGGATGAGACGGACTTTGCTGCCGGCATGGAACAGGTGCAGAAAATTACGGAAACCATGGGAAGTGACGACATGCAGGTGTTGCAACAGAAAATGGCGGAAGCCATGATGAGCGGTAATATGCAGGAATACTCCCGGCTGATGCTTGAAATGCAGAAGAAGGTGATGGGAATTATGAATTAACTTAACGGTATCTAAACTATATATTATGGATCAGAACATTTATAAACTCGTATATAAGGTGACACATGCCGGCGGTTCCGGAAGCTGTTTCTATCTGAAATCTTATAATCTTTTTGTAACGAACTACCATGTGGTGAACGGTTTCCATACTGTTGCCATACATGATAACGACCGGAATCCTTACCTTGCCAAAGTGGTGCTCGTAAATCCTTCTTTGGATATTGCCTTATTGGCTGTGGATGCAGACTTTTCAGTTCTTCCCGAACTGAGCCTGGCTGCGGACGATTCATTGGCCATCGGCGGAAAGGTCAGTGTGGCGGGGTATCCTTACGGCATGCCTTTTACGGTAACGGAAGGGTCGGTTTCCTCGCCCAAGCAGCTTATGGAAGGAAAATATTATATACAGACCGATGCTGCCGTAAATCCCGGCAATTCGGGTGGACCTATCTTCAATGAAAACAGTGAAGTGGTGGGAGTAACGGTAAGCAAGTTCACCAATGCGGACAATATGGGGTTCGGTGTGCGTGTAGAGGCATTGCGCAAGCTTTTGGAGTCGGTTGACGGGGTTGACCGCAATACATTCCAGGTACAGTGCGACAGTTGCGATGAGCTGATATCCGAGGAAGAGGAATTTTGTCCTTCCTGCGGCGAAAAGTTGCCGGAAGAAGTTTTTGCGGAGCGTGAACAGTCGCCTTTGAGTGTGTTCTGCGAACAGGCCATTGCCGAAATGGGAGTTAACCCTATCCTTGCGCGGGACGGTTACGATTCGTGGACGTTTCATAAAGGGAGTTCGGAGATTCGTATTTTTGTGTATGAAAACACTTATCTGTTTGCTGTTTCTCCCATTAACCTCTTGCCTAAGAAAGAGGTGGAACGTGTATTGGACTATATCCTGAGTGAGGATTTCGCTCCCTATAAACTGGGCATTGAAGGCCGGCAGATTTATATGGCTTATCGCATCCATCTGTCTGACCTCACGGAAGAGTCGGAAGATGAAATCCGTAAGAATCTGGTGAATCTTGCCTTTAAGGCCGATGACATGGATAATATGCTGGTGGAACAGTTCGGATGTGAGTTTTCGGAATATTCCAAGCAGGAAGCATAACGGCTTTAGCCGGAATTACAGGATAGAAGAAGGTGTGTCCGATTGAACTTCACGAATGCGTGTTCATATCACAATAGCGCACCTTCTTTTATTTGGATTAGAAAGAAAAAGTATTCTATGAATAGAGAAAAATGGATACAAAACAATAAAGAAACATCAGTCGGATACCTGCTTTTCCATTTTCTTTATTTGCTTTGAAAAATTATAACGTATATTTTTATTGATATATAAATATACCCTTGCATACCTCTTTGTATATCATTGTAATCAGTTGTAAAATAGATATTTATTGGCTGTGCAGTATCCCGTAATTATACCCCTTGTCCGTTTTCTTATTCAGTACCTATCTTTTATTTTTGTCCTATAAGCCCGTTGGTGCGTTATACGACTGTTTTCAACTTTTATAAAAAGTAATAATTATGGATAAAAAGAGTAGGATTTTGAAAGAAAGAGCTATGAAAAAATGTGTGGCATTGATTTCTTTTCTGATGTTTCTGCCTGTTATGGTACAGGCACAGAAGGAGTATCCGATTGAGCAGGTATCGGCTATCAATGTGGGTGACGGACGTATTCTTTTTCGTGACCTGAAAACAGAAAAACCCTTGAACGGAGACCACCGCATCATAGACGGTTATCACTCTGCTTATATACAGGCTGAATTTAGGGACGGTTTTTACAACGGCAAGTATGGAGAGTATGAATACAACAAGCTGAAATGCGACGGTACATACAAGGACGGCAAGAAAGACGGTGTATTTAAGATGTACGATAGCGAGGGGCGTGTGCAGGAAGAGAAGTCCTATAAGGACGGCAAGCTGCACGGCGCCCATAAAACCTATTTTACTACCGGCAAGGTAGAGCGCGAGGTGAACTACCGCAACGGCAAGCAGGATGGAAAGGATATGGTTTATGAGTGGGACGGTACGTTGCGCAGGGACCATACTTATAAGGACGGTAAGCAGGTAGGCAAACAGTTTACTTTCCTGAAAGGGACGTACGAACTTTATGAGACGGAATATTATAATGAATACGGCATGAAAGACGGTGAATACTCCTCGATGTTCACTTTCGGGCAGCCGCATATTCTGGGGCATTATAAGAACGACCAAAAGGACGGCCGGTGGATTGAAATTGCCGAAAGTGGCGATACATTGTCAGTGAAGACCTACGTCAACGGCAGGGAAGAAGGACTGCATATATCGTATGACCGTAATACGGGCGCCCGCAGCCGTGAATTTTACCTGAAAGCCGACCGTAAGGACGGACTTTATCGCGAATATAATCCTGGCAATGGAGAGCTTGTTTACGAAGCGACCTACCAACACGGCCGTCTGCATGGTAAGGAGCGCCGGCTGATTGTTACCAACCGTTATGATTATTGGGAAATATCCACTTATGTAAACGGGCGGAAAACCGGACTGTTCGAGTCGCGTTACGTGAAGAACGACGCCGTTCGTGAAACGGGCGAATACCTCAACGGCAGACGTGTAGGCCGGTGGAAAATGTATGACATAGACGGTAAGCTGGAAAAAGAGTGGGAAGAAACAAAACAGTACCGGGATGAATGAGATACGCTATTCGAAAGTGCTTGTCGTTTTGTGCTGTCTGGCATTGCATATTGCAACCTTGTCGGCGCAAAATGACAGTGTAAGATTCTTCAATGAAGTAGATACGTCTTTTTGCAAAGTGCATGTGGGGCAGGATGTCCGGGTCGGCTATTACAGTACCGGAGAGATTTACGACATGTCCGTTCCCCGGTGGGACGACTGTGAGGCGGAGCTGGTGTCGGGCCCGCATTCTACGCGGTCGTCAAGGACTTCTTTTGTAAACGGCAAGCAGGAGAATCTTTCACTCCACGGAAACTATTACATAGTCCGTTTCAAGAAAGCCGGTTGGGTTACTCTGCCTTCGGTACGGGCCATGACAGGAGGGAAGATGCGTACCTGCTCTACGATGAAGGTCTGCGTACTTCCTGCAGAGAATATAGAAGAAGTGGTCTGTAGTGTCAGCACCGAGCCTGAAACACTCCGGCCGGGAGAAGTCTTTAAATTCGTCCTGACCTGCAACCGCCATCCCGATGAGAGCAGACCCGAACTGGAGCATCCCGGTATCAGGCAACTGTCGTTTTCCACCCGGTATAGCAAGAAGGACGGGAAAGAGGAGTATGCGTTTGTGTACAGAATGGAAGTGGTACGGTCCGGAAGCAATATTATCAGAGTCAGGAAGTTGACCTTCGGCGGTACGGACTATCCGATAAAACCTTTTTTGCTGAAAATAGACGGTGAGACCTATTTGTAGGAAACCGGCTGATAACCGTACTGCCATGAGTAGGAAAAAGCAAAGATTGAAGCACACACCCAGACAGCGGTGCCGTGAGGAAAGCATACGGGCGGAGTCTGCCGGGCGAAAGGGCAGGATTGCTTTGTGGAAGATTGCAGTTCCGGTGATAATCGTACTGTTTTTGCTGCATTGCCGTGCCTGGCATCCGGAAGAAGCATGGTTGCTGCGCACGGCTTTTTCAACGGGCAGCTATCAAAGTCTGAATGCGGTTGTCGCTTCTGTTCTGTTCGTTATCGGCATGGGGGGCCGGATGCTGTATGTGTATCTCTGTTGCGGCCGGGACGAGAAGAAAGGAGCAAGGCGGCTGGGGAGAAACATGCTTTACGGTTTGTTCTGGGGGGCAGGTTTGTCGGCATTGTGTACGAATGTGGTAGTCGTTTCTCTCTTTTGGCTGAATGCGTGCTTTACTTCTGCCGATAAAACCTGCGACTATAGGATTATAGCCGCCAAGGTGCACGACCGTAGGCCTAAATCCCGTTCTTCGCGCTATTCCGCTTCCTGGCTGCTGAATAGCTTTTCGTATGGCGAACTGTTTGTGGAAGGAGACCGGTACACATGTGTCAATGTGTCGCCCCGCATGGCACGGCAGTTTGAAGGTTCGGAACGTGTTTACCTGAAAATAGACCTGGCGGACGGTTGGCTGGGCTGGGGAGTCGTCAAGGGAATACATCCGGTAGCAACCGTGTATCCGCAGCCGCAGGATGAAATCCGTTATTCTGCCGGTGCGCAGGCCGGGGTGGCAGCGGGTTCGTCCGGGCAGGTTAAAAAGAAGCATACTTTTCTGTATACATGGCAGGATATTCATATATTTGCTAAACTGCGTGGCATAAATCTGTCGGACACGGCACATGTCAGTGTAAACCGTTATGTGGATGCAAGCCGGGATATGCCGTTATGGGAGATTGATGTACGCGACTCCGTGCAGCCGGATAAAGTGAAGGTAATACTTGTGCACGGGGAAACCGGTGAAGTGGTAATGGATTCTTATGAATGACAAATTTTGAAACGATGAGGTATAAACATATAATTTCGATTGTTTTGTGGAGTATGTTTCTGGTGGCGTGCGGTCCCGACCGCCGGGTAGCGCTGGCGGAAAAACTGATGGCGGAGAAAGAGACGGACAGTGCTATCGCCGTGATGCAGGAAATCAAAGAGCCGCAGAACAACCTTACCGACCGCGACTATGCGCTCTACGCTTTATTATTGTCCGAAGCCATGCACCGGAAACAGCAGTTGAATGCGGAAACCGATACATTGCTGCTGCCGGCCATCAAATATTTCAGTGAGTCGGGAGATTCTCTGTATGCCGAACGGGCGTTGTACTGCAAGGCGCACCTGGACAGGCGGCTGTACCGCATGAAGGATGCCATGCAGTCTTTTCTGAAAGCCTTGCTTTTCCTGCAGGGAAGCGGCAATGACGAGCAGCTCTACAGGGTCAATACATGGCTGGGAGTCGTCTGCCTGAACCAGGAAGAGTATGAGGGCAAGATGCGCTATTCCAAAGAGGCGTTGAAGGCGGCGTTGAGGATGGACAATCTGTTTTACAAGAACCTGGCGTTGTGCGATATCGCCACCGGCTATTACTTTCTGAACAGGCTGGACAGCGCCCTTTATTATGCACAGGCCGCCTATGATGCGGCAATAGCAGATTCCCTGCCGTCGCAATTACCTCATGTATATACCGATTTGGGCAGTATCTATGCCAAAATGGGAGAGAACGGAAAGGCGCTGGAGTATATAGACAAAGCTATCGGGTTACGTTCCCGTAAAGATACCCTTGCCATTCTCGGCCTGTATGCCGATAAGGTGGATTTGTTCGGGAAGCTGGGGCAGTATGACTCCGCTTACCATTATTTCCGGAAAGCCGTTGCCAGCCCGAATTTGGCAACACAGGCGGATGCCTATAACCATATGTCCGGAGCGTATTATAAAATGGGAAGGTGCAATGAGGCATACTCTCTTCTGCTGCGTTTTACGGAACTGGCGGACAGCGTGAGGAAGCAACGCCATACGGCGGAAGTCATTGCGTTGCAGGAGCTTTACAAGCACGAGCAACTGTCCGTGGAGAACCTTTATTGGCGCACTCAGGCCGCCGAAAGGCAGAGCAATGTATATCTGATGGCTACCTTGTCCCTATTGTCGCTGTGGATAGCAAGTACCATTTATTTCTTTTATTGGCGCAACCGCCGCCGGCTGGTGGAGCAGCAGCACCAGCTTGCCAGTCAGCAGGAAGAATTGCATCATCAGCGGCAAGTGACTACCGAGAACTTGCAGCGTATGGCCGAAATGGAGCAGAAGGAAGCCCGGCTGAAGGAGACTTTCTTCAGAAGGTTGAACCAGCGTATCGTTCAGGAGATAGAGAAGGGGAGCAATATCCTTCTTTCGGACGATGACTGGGAAGACATTGTGCAGAACGCGGACATTATTTTCGATAACTTCACCAGGCGGCTGCAACAACACTATCCTGCTTTGAATAAAGAGGATTTGCGCTACTGCTGTATGGTGAAGATGCAACTGTCACAACTGGAAATGTCACAAATCATGCATCTGGAGAAAGATTCGGTAAAGAAGCGCCTGAAGCGTATTCGTATGGAGAAGATGAAAGCGGATAGCGGTGTGACGCTCGAGGAACTTTTGCGCCGGTTTTAGCGGTTGAAGCCGGACATGTGCGGGCGCTGCGGATGTATGAACCGGACGTACGGGCATAAAAAAAGGAGTACCGCTGTACTCCAACCTTTGTTAACCTTA
>CAUAWO010000022.1:0-41186 GCA_958432865.1 Bacteroides stercoris | reverse complement strand
AGTGTGTCAAAACCAAGATTCGCTTACTATTGGTTTCTTTTTAGGTACAGATTACACAGAAAACACAGATTTTCTTTATTCTTTTTCCGTGAAATCCGTGTAATCCGTGCCTAAAAGAAATCGTCAAGTGTATTTTGACACACTTCTCTTGAAGATAAAAGCCTTTCAGGCTTTCACTTAAAAAGACCTATATGCATTATCCATGCTTAAAAAGTATCTATAAAAGCATATGCAAAAACATGTGTAAAGAACCGTATTAGAAAATACATATTAAAAGAAACATATTATGAAGAAGTTTTTCAAAAGAACCGGTCTGCTACTTGCAGCCGCCTTTATAGGCGCCGCCGCCATGCAGGCGCAGAAATCTCCTCAAGACATGGACCGCTTTATCGATGCTCTGATGAAGCGAATGACCGTAGAGGAGAAAATAGGACAATTGAACCTGCCCGTTACCGGTGAAATCACTACCGGGCAAGCCAAAAGCAGTGACGTAGCCAAGAAAATCGAGCAAGGGCTCGTCGGCGGACTTTTCAACCTGAAAGGAGTGGACAAGATACGCGACGTGCAAAAGCTGGCAGTGGAAAACTCCCGTCTGGGCATTCCCCTGCTCTTCGGCATGGATGTGATACACGGTTACGAAACCATCTTCCCCATCCCTCTGGGGCTTTCCTGCACCTGGGATATGGCAGCCATTCGGGAATCCGCACGTATTGCCGCCATCGAAGCCAGTGCCGACGGCATCTCCTGGACATTCAGTCCGATGGTGGACATCAGCCGCGACCCGCGTTGGGGACGTGTCAGCGAAGGCAGTGGCGAAGACCCTTTCCTTGGCGGAGCAATTGCCAAAGCGATGGTATACGGTTATCAGGGAGCCAACCTCTCCGACCAGCTCAAGCGCAACGATGAAATCCTTGCCTGCGTCAAGCACTTCGCCCTCTACGGGGCAGGCGAAGCGGGCCGCGACTACAACACGGTAGACATGAGCCGCAACCGCATGTTCAACGAATATATGTACCCCTATGAGGCCGCCGTAGAGGCAGGTGTGGGCAGCGTAATGGCGTCCTTCAACGAGATAGACGGCGTACCTGCCACAGCCAACAAATGGCTGATGACTGATGTGCTCCGCAAGCAATGGGGCTTCAACGGCTTTGTAGTGACCGACTTTACCGGCATATCCGAGATGACAGAACATGGCATCGGCGACCTGCAAGCAGTTTCCGCCCGTGCCCTCAATGCCGGGGTAGATATGGATATGGTGAGCGAAGGATTTGTGGGCACGCTCAAAAAGTCCGTCATGTCGGGTAAGGTAAGCATGAAGACCCTCGACACGGCCTGCCGCCGCATCCTCGAAGCCAAGTACAAGCTGGGGCTCTTTGACAATCCCTACAAATACTGCGACCCGGAGCGCCCCGCACGTGACATCTTCACCAAAGAGCACCGCGCCGCCGCACGCCGCATTGCCGCCGAGAGCTTCGTACTGCTGAAGAACGACAGCATCGGGCTACATCCCGGCTCTCTGCCCCAACCGCTGCTCCCGCTGAAAAAAGAAGGAACCGTAGCCGTTATCGGTCCCTTGGGCAACACACGCAGCAATATGCCCGGCACATGGAGCGTAGCCGCCCGCCTCAACGACTATCCTTCCTTGTATGAGGGACTGAAAGAGATGATGTCCGGCAAAGTGAACGTCACATACGCCAAAGGCAGCAACCTCATCGGCGACGCCGCCTACGAAGAACGCGCCACCATGTTCGGCCGCTCCCTGAACCGGGACAACCGTACAGACAAAGAACTGCTGGACGAAGCCCTGAAAACAGCCGCCGGTGCAGACGTTATCATAGCCGCACTCGGCGAATCTTCCGAAATGAGCGGCGAAAGCTCCAGTCGTACCAATCTCGACCTGCCCGATGTGCAGCGCTCGCTGCTGGAAGCCCTGCTGAAGACGGGCAAGCCCGTAGTGCTCACCCTCTTCACCGGACGTCCGCTGACGCTGACCTGGGAGCAGGCGAACGTACCCGCCATACTGAACGTATGGTTTGGCGGAAGCGAAGCCGCCTATGCCATCGGCGACGTATTGTTCGGAGATGTCAACCCCAGCGGAAAGCTGACGATGACTTTCCCGAAGAATGTAGGGCAAATACCTCTGTTCTACAACCACAAGAATACCGGACGCCCGCTACAGGCAGGCAAATGGTTCGAGAAGTTCCGCAGCAACTATCTGGATGTGGACAACGAGCCGCTTTATCCCTTTGGATACGGCTTGTCCTACACCACTTTCCGGTACAGTGACATTGCTCTGAGTACCCCGTCGATGGGACAGGACGGTTCCATAACCGCCGCAGTCACCGTTACCAACACCGGTAAACGGGACGGAGCTGAAGTCGTACAGCTATACATCCGCGACCTTGTAGGAAGTATCACCCGTCCCGTGCGCGAATTGAAGGGCTTCGAAAAAATCTTCCTGCGCGCCGGCGAAAGCAAAACCGTTTCCTTCAAGATTACTCCGGAGCTGCTACGCTTCTATGATTACGACCTGAACCACGTAGCCGAACCTGGAGATTTCGACCTCTTCATCGGTGGAAGCAGTCAGGCTGCCAGGACGGCTCGTATTACCTTGAAGTAAACCCGCGGTTTCTCCTGAGGATACTGACAGTTTCGCCAAAGGAAACGCGCAGTTCCCTCAGGGGAAACCGAAATTTCCCACTAAGGAAACGGGAGTTTCTCCCTAAGGGAACGGGTGTTTCCTTACGGGGAAACAGAATTCTCCCAACAGTATATAAATCATTGCACGTAAAACAGAATGAAATCAGTAAACCTATATATCCCGCTTCTCCTGCTGTTGTTCCTTGCAGGAGCCTGCGGTACAAAGAAATCCGACGGTGCATCCGGAGCATTGAGCGACGACGCCCTGCTGGACACCGTACAACACCGGACCTTCAATTACTTCTGGGACGGAGCCGAACCCAACAGCGGACTGGCACGCGAACGCATCCACATGGACGGCGTATATCCCGAAAACGACCAAAACGTAGTGACATCCGGCGGCAGCGGTTTCGGCATCATGGCAGTGCTTGCCGGTATCCACCGGGGCTACGTCACCCGTGAAGAAGGCCTGGCACGTATGGAACGCATCGTTTCTTTCCTCGAAACCGCCGACCGCTTTCACGGCGCCTACCCCCACTGGTGGTATGGCGATACGGGGCGGGTAAAGCCTTTCGGACAAAAAGACAATGGCGGCGACCTCGTAGAAACCGCTTTCATCATGCAGGCTCTCCTTGCCGTACACCAATACTATGCAGGCGGCAATCCGCAAGAGAAAGCCCTCGCCGCCCGCATCGACAAGCTATGGCGGGAGATAGACTGGAACTTCTACCGCCAAGGCGACCAAAACGTGCTCTACTGGCATTGGAGCCCTGAATACGGCTGGGAGATGGACTTCCCCGTGCACGGCTACAACGAGTGCCTCATCATGTACATCCTTGCCGCCGCCTCGCCTACGCATGGCGTGCCTGCCGCCGTATACCACGAAGGTTGGGCACAGAACGGCGCCATCGTCAGTCCGCATAAGGTAGAGGGCATCGAACTGCATCTGCGGTATCAGGGCACGGAAGCCGGTCCTCTGTTCTGGGCGCAGTACTCGTTCCTGGGACTCGACCCCAATGGGCTGAAAGACGAGTATTGCCCCGATTACTTCGGCGAAATGCGTAACCTCACGCTTGTGAACCGCGCCTACTGCATCCGTAACCCCAAACATTACAAAGGCTTCGGAGCGGACTGCTGGGGACTGACCGCCAGCTACTCCACAGACGGGTATGCCGCCCACTCGCCCAACGAGCGCGACGACCGGGGAGTCATCGCTCCCACCGCCTCCCTTTCGTCCATCGTATATACACCGGAGTATTCGCTGCAAGTGATGCGCCACCTTTACGACATGGGCGACAAGGTGTTCGGCCCTTACGGATTCTACGACGCTTTCAGCGAAACGGACAACTGGTATCCGCAACGTTATCTTGCCATCGACCAGGGGCCGATAGCCGTCATGATTGAGAATTACCGCAGCGGACTGCTTTGGAAACTCTTTATGAGCCATCCGGACGTACAGCAGGGATTGCGGAAGTTAGGATTCCAATTGAGTTCTGACACCCCCATTTCCGCTTCATAACCGGGATTGCGATCCTACTGAACGCTATTGCCGCCTCCACCGCCCTTTACATCATCATTGCTGATGGAACGGGCGGCTTTCTTGACGCTGGCTTTCAGCTCGCCGATACGGTAACTGACACTGATGCCGAAGCGCTGGCGGCTGTACTTGCTCCAGCTCTCCTGCGTAAAGCCAACACCTTCGAGCGTATTGGTATTGTCCATGTACTTCTTAAAGAAGTTGCTGGCAAAAGCAGAGAGGGTCAGACGCTTGTCGAAGAAAGACTTGTTTACGCTCAAGCCGTAATCGAAGTAACTGCTCCCTTTACCCTGTAACATTACCCAGGGAGTCTGGCCGAACACGTTCAGGCTGATGCGCCAATCATGGGGCAGAGTTTGTTGCGCCCCCCCGTAGGCAAAAAGATTCCAACCGTCGTTTTTAAGGCCGTTGGCTCCTTCCATATATGAATAGTTACCGTAGATATTGGCATAGATACGGGTATTGGATGTAGCATTCCAGTTGATATAACCGCTAAGACTCGCATTCTTGGTTTTTCCTATGTTCTGATAAGTAGAGTAAAGCACCTCTTTGCCGGTAGTCTCTTTCAAACCCTCAATCTCGGTATCGGGAACCATTTCGGAGATTTGCTCGATGCTGTTGTTGGTAAACGAATAGCGGAGCGATAGGTTGACATTGAACTTCTGCGTAAAATTACTGTAACTCAGATTGAAGGCATGGCTTTTCTCACTATCCAGATTGGGATTGCCTTGCGTAATATTGGTAGGATTACTGTCATTCAGGTAGGGATTCAGGTACCAGATGCCCGGACGGTAGATACGCATGTTATAACCCAAACGCAAGTTGGACATATCCGTCAGTTTCCAGCCGATGCTGGCGGAAGGAACTACATCGTCGAAATCCTTCTTGAAGTTATCGCCTTTGCCTAAAAGATACTTCACATTCTGTATGGTATGCTCGTAGCGCACGCCCAGCCTGCCGGAGAGCTTCTTCACTTTCAAGGAATAACCGGCATAGGCAGCCAGAATATCATTCAGATGTTTGTAGTGGGAACTATGGTCTTCATCGAATTCATAATCGGTTTGCTGCCCTGCGGCGCGCTGGAAGCGGTCGTCCTCGGCAGTATTGTTGCGAAGGATGTATTTAACTCCGGTTTCTACTGTGTGCATCTTACCGATGGGAGTCGTATAATCTGCCTGTAAGGTGTGCTCCGTAGTGCTTTGCGAACCGTCATTATGCTGGTCGAGCATGCGCTTCATAAAGTCCTGCCAGTCCGGGGCCACATTGTCCATATCATACTCGTAGCCGGAATAGGAATCCGAGGTCTGCGGGCGGGTATTAATCTTATACGAGAACGTGAGCATACGCTCCTTTACGGGAAACAGACGCTGGTAGTCGATACCTCCGTCAATGGAATACCAGGAACTTTTACTGTGACTATTGGAGACATAGCTGTACAGTTCGTTGGCAGTACCGGGGAAGGTGGCCAGCGTATTGGTCTCCCCGTCGCTCTTGTTCTTGCCGCCCCAAAGCCCGAAGGACATGGTTACCAGCCGCAATGTGTCGATTTCATAGCTGGCTTCCATACTGCCTGACTGGAAAGAACCGTCTCCCTTGCTGGTTCCGCTGTAATCCAGGTCGGACGAACTGCTGTCCGTTTCGCCAACGGTACGCCGATTGCCGCCGGAGTAGCTGCGGGGCTGGTTGTTATAGTTGTAATTATAACGGGCGCTGAAAGTCAGTTTGCCGCTTTTTATTGTACCGAATACACCCCCACCGGCGCCACGGTTACTGACATTGCCGCTGAACGTAGCCGTATACCCTTCCAGTCCGCCGCCTACGGTAACAATGTTCAGGATACCCCCGACACCTTCCGCATCGTACTTTGCACTGGGATTGGTAATTACCTCTATGTGCTTGATGGAGTTGGCGGGCATACTTTTCAGGACTTCCGTAGGATTATTACTCATCATGTTGTTGGGCTTGCCGTTGACATACACCTTGAAACTGCTGCTGCCGTTCACCTTGATGTTGTCTTCGCCGTCCACCGTTACAAGGGGTACTTTGCGCAGCATCTCAAGAACAGAGTTCGACTTGGAATCGGGGTCGTCCTGCACGTTATATTCTATCTTGTCGATATCAGCCTTTACCAACGGCTTCTGGGCTACAATCTCCACCTGTCCCAACTCATTGGAAGCATCTGTAATATACATGGTACCGAAGTCCACCGACTTTTCTCCCGGTTTTACGGAGAAGTTCTTCACAATGCTGTTCCGTCCCACCGAAGAAATTGTCATAATGAAGTTGCCTTTATTACCGGGTACTTTCTCCTGGAAGTGTCCCTTCATATCCGTCACCAGCATTTTCAACGCATGTTCCGGCGCTTCTTTCTTGACTATTTTGATTGTAGCGTACGGCTCGCCTTCTTTAGTAAGAGAATCGAGTAAGATACCCTTAATCTGAAAGGAAGAGTTTGCCGCATTCTGTGCAGTTGCCCAAACGGGTATTAACAATACCGCCAGCAACATGGCCCATCTGTTTTTCATGGTGTTTCCCTGTTTAAATCTATACCTTGTCTGTTTTTTCGTAGCAGATAGTGTCTACTGTCACAACGAATTAGGCAAAAATAGGGCATTCTTCGGCATTTATCGGAACACCGGAGTTAAAAAAAGCGAAAAGCACATTGATTTACAGAAAGTAGAAAAACAACAGCAGGAACACATTGGCGGCAATGACACAACCGAAGCCTCTCAACACCCACGAACGCAACGGACTCTTCTTGCCGGAGAAGAACAATGCATAACACATATTTACGGCAATGTTGCTTACTATCGCCTGCATGCTGCAAGCCGTTATCAATGAAACAGGCACATTGCCCGTACCCTGCAGAAGATTCAAGATGAACGGAGTGATGTCGCTGAAGCCGGAAACAAAGGAGAGCAGAGTCAACCCGCCCTCGCCGGCGTATATCAACGTATAGTGAGTGGCTATTGTAAATACCACAAAAAGCACGGCAAAAATAAGCGCCACCTTGAACTCCAGCGGATTGCTGCCATCCTCGTCTTCATCGACCGTTTCCGACATGGCAGGACGCTTCCACCGGGAATGCAGGAACCACGCCGTCCCGGCAGCAACGGCAGACATTATCAACAAATACGGATAAATGGCTGTCAAAGCCCCTACACTGAATATTCCTATCAGGATAAGAAACCGCAAGAACATCATGCTGACCGCCAACAGCATCGCCGCCACATATTCGGGTGCTTCCTGGGCGGATACTTTCCGACTTTTGCGCGCCAGTACGGATATGGTGGCAGTGCTGCTGTACAACCCGCCTACAATGCCGGAAACCAAGATACCGGACTCGCGGAATACATATCTTTTCAGCAGATAAGAAAGATAAGAAATGCCCGAAACCACCACCGTAGCCAGCCATATACTGTAAGGCGTGAGGTTGATGCCCGGTATCAGATTGTCGTCGGGCAGCATCGGGAGGATGATACCGCTGATGGCAAGGAACTTGGCAAGCGTAATCATTTCGTCGTTCTTCATCCGCTGTGCCAGTTCGGTAAACGTATGTTTCAGCTCCGTAAAGAGCAATACGGTCACAATTACCATTACATAGAACCAGGAGGGCTGCGTAGCAACGATAGGTGCAATGCAATACGTAATGAGCGCAATGATAATGGTAGTGACCCCGAACACATGAAACTGCGCCTGCTTGACGTAATAATTCAAGGCAAGCAGCAACCCCAGGACAGCCCCGCCACCCATAAACAGGCGATAGTCCGTCGGGTCAAGAATATAGAGGAGATAGCCCAGAATGCCGATAAAGGTGAAAGTGCGGTCCGTACCGAACAAGGTCGTCTCTCCTTCGCGCTTCAGACTGATACGCCTCAGGGAAAGACCTATAAGCAAAGAAAACACCGTCACCAGGATAAAAGTGACGAGTTCTTCCGGCAGGTATTGGTACAGTTTCTCCATATACGAATCAACAATTACGGGGCGTAATTAGTTTACTTCCATTCCTTGAACGGATGCTTCATCAGTTGCGAATTGTAATAACGGATATCTCCCGTCACTTCCTGCCCGATAAAGTCCGGTTTCTCAAAAGGCTCGTTCTCCGAGGCAAGCTCCACTTCGGCAACTACCAGTCCCTCATTCTCACCGTAGAACTCATCTACCTCAAAAACATGGTTTCCGCTGCGTATCAGGTAACGGGTTTTATCAATAACACCCGGCTCACACAGTTTCATCAGCTCCTCGGCTTCATTCAGAGGAATTTCTTTTTCCCATTCGTAACGGCTGATACCGGATGCATCGGATGCTCCCTTAATGGTGAGATACCCCTGCCCTCCACGTATGCGTACCCGCACCGTCCGTCCGCGTGCACTGCTGATATATCCCTGAATGATACGGTCCTGCGAGTATGCTTGCGACTTGTATTCTCCTTTTACGAGAAATTTCCGTTCTATCTCTTGCGGCATATTTATCTTCTGAATCAGCCTAAGAAGGAATAGCCCACCAGCATGGCAACCACCAATACCAAAGCGGCAACTCCGATAATCAGCAATACTCTCCTGGCTTGTTGTTCTTCTTTCCGGCTGTGCATTACTTTCTTTTTACTCTTTCCCATGGTGTTTCTATAGTTTAAAGTTCAACGATAAACAAAGTAAAAGGAAATTCGGGAAGTTTGCAAGCATTTATAAAAGAAAAAAGAAAGGAATGTGTCAAAACAAAAAAACGCTTGTTATTTGTTTCTTTATCAGACACGGGATTACACGGAGTTCACCCAAAAAGAATAAAGCAAATCTGCGAAATCCGTGCAATCCCGTGCCTATAAAAAGGAAAACAGAAAGGACTAAATGTTATCTCCGCCTGCAAATTCCATCAGGTAGGCCTTGACGAAACCGTCTATCTTACCGTCCATTACCCCGTTTACATCCGAAGTCTGGAAATTGGTACGGTGATCTTTCACGCGGCGGTCGTCGAACACGTAACTGCGGATTTGCGAACCCCACTCAATCTTCTTCTTGCCGGCTTCCACCTTTGCCTGTTCCGCCATACGATGTTGAAGTTCCTTGTCGTACAGAATGGAACGCAACTGACGCATTGCATTCTCCCGGTTCTTGGGCTGGTCGCGCGTTTCGGTATTCTCAATCAGGATTTCCTCTTCCTCGCCTGTGTAAGGGTCTTTGAACTGATAGCGCAAACGCACGCCGGACTCCACCTTATTTACGTTCTGTCCGCCCGCACCGCTGGAACGGAAAGTATCCCACGAGATGCGCGCCTGTTCGATGTTCACCTCAATCGTATCGTCCACCAGCGGAGTGACGAAAACGGATGCGAAAGAAGTCATACGCTTGCCCTGAGCATTATAGGGAGATACGCGCACCAAACGGTGGACACCGTTCTCGCCTTTCAGATAGCCGTAGGCATAATCGCCCGATATTTCAATGGTACAGGTCTTGATTCCGGCCTCGTCGCCTTCCTGCAAGTTGGAAATAGTTGCCTTATATCCGTGTGTTTCGGCATATCGCAGATACATACGCATCAGCATGCTCGCCCAGTCCTGGCTCTCCGTGCCGCCGGCTCCCGAATTTATTTTCAGTACACAATCCATCTGGTCGGCTTCCTCACGAAGCATATTCTTGAGCTCAAGGGCCTCTACGGCAGCGGATGCCTTTGCATAGGCCTCATCCACTTCCTCTTCCGTTACCAGTTCATCCTTGTAGAAATCGAATGCAAGCTGCAACTCATCCGCCATAACCTTGACTTCATTGTAGCCGGAAATCCATTGCTGCAAGCCTTTCACTTTCTTCATCTGAGCTTCGGCGGCTTTCTGGTCATCCCAGAAACCCGGAGCCTGCGTGCGCAATTGCTCCTCTTCCACTTGTATTTTTTTTCCTTCGATGTCCAGATAGCGGTTCAACGCTTCGGTACGTTCCTTGATATCTTTCAGTTGTTCAATGGTAATCATATACTTTCTTCAAATTCTATCTTTTCAAACCGCAAAGATAGTGCAAAAGTCTGAAAAAATCGCATAAATCCGCTGCAATCAACGGAATAAGAAAGAGGGCGGGCTATTCCGCCACTACATCCCAACCCGAAAGTACATCACCATAGAAGTAGAAAGTAACCTTAAAGACCGTCCTGCTGTTCTCATCCGACACCCGATAGCAACGGGTGGCATCGTAAGATTCCGTTTGCTTATACTCACCCAAAGCCAACGGGGGTAACTCCTCTTTACCGGATGCTTCGGCCACAATCCGTCGCATACGCTTTTCCACCGACGCCATGATGCCTTTATGAGTAAAAGGATTGGTATCCGCCACGTGAGGATGCACCGCTTCAATGATACCGCCATTAGCCGCGCGCACCGCCCGTACGCTGTCCGTATAAGCTTTGAACCGGTTCTTTACCTCGGACGAGCGCAAGCCTGCCACCGTAAATACGGCAATGCCCTGAGCGCCGCTATTCAGCGCGGCATCCATACATTCGAACATTTCCGGACCATCGGTAGCAGTCATGCCGCAATACAATACGGTTTTATCATTCTTGTCGCGCACATTCTCAACGGTACAATCGGAAATAAAACTGACATCTTCCGTATAGAAAGTATGGTAAACCATCGGAAAAACGATATCCAGGTTCCATTTACCCCAGTCCTGCCGCACCATGCGTGAAGCCATCTTCGGTGTAGGAAACGGAGATGCCGCCATTGTCTTGCCATACGAATGCACCACTCCGGCAATCATATTCGCAACTTCCGTTATCTGGTCGCAACGGAACTGCCGCCACTTTATGTCTGCCGAAGGGTCCTGCTGCTCACGCGGATCATAGCCATACCTGCTCTTGAACTTTTCGAGCATGGCGGGATGATAACCGTAATCCCATGCGGCATATTCCCGGTCTTGCACAATACCGTAATGCGGCCATAACGTGGTAGGAAGCACTACATCCACCAAACGGTTGTAGTCGATGGCAATTCCGTTCAATCCCTCGACTTCGCAATACGACTTAATTTTCTCCCTGATGAATTCGCGCACCTCAGGCAGTGCGGGACAGAGGAATTTATAATAATCCACATATGCCGTAGTATCTGCGAGGCTCTTTCCGTTGCGGTTTACGCTGAACCAGTCGGGATGTTCTGCCAAAATCTTATCGCGGTCGTGCTCCAGATTCATGGTCCACAACCATGCGTATACTTCAATGCCGTGTTTACGGGCTATGGGAATGGCAATGCGATAGTCGTCGGGGGTAGGTGCATTCAGCATTATTCCATCCATGCCGATGTCATTCATCACCTGGCATACCGAATCGAAATTCATGCCGGGACGATAATCCAGCCATGTCCAGAACATGGGATACTGCTTAACGGTTACATTATTTTCCTGCCGGCATGAAAAAACGCTCCATATTGAAAACGACAATATCAGCGCCGATAAAAGCTTTCTCATAGCATACTAAGTTTTAAGATTAAAAATATCTTTCCATAGAATATAAACAGACCACACCGGCGCAACCCTAAGAAGAAATACACATTTTTTATCCCGACTTCCAACTTTTTCCTCTTTTCTCCCTCCCCGCTCACAAAGACTTCTGAACAGGGGAACAATGAGTCTCTGAGTGAAAGGCATTCAGTCCCTAACTTGATAGAGTTCATTCAACGGAGCGGAAAAGAAGAAAGAATCATACCGTTCCATTTGTAAACATATAAGCCTAAACCGTTGACGGCATATCCGACAATAAAAAAGGAGGCATACCGCCTCCTTTTTTTCCTATTTTAAGCAAACTCTAAAGTCATCCGGACTTTTATTCTTCGTACATCTTATCAATCAGCTCCTTATAATTCTTTGCCACCATA
This sequence comes from Bacteroides stercoris, assembly GCA_958432865.1. GTDB lineage: Bacteria > Bacteroidota > Bacteroidia > Bacteroidales > Bacteroidaceae > Bacteroides > Bacteroides stercoris_A. The sequence goes on along the minus strand of CAUAWO010000022.1, from coordinate 29,163 downwards.
GAACGTTTCAGCTTCAATGTATTTGTCAGCTCACCCCGTTCCATGCTGAACGGTTCGGACAATAAAGTGAAACGTTTCACCTGCTCATAATGCGCAAACTGCTGTTGCAATGTATCAATGCGGGCACGGAACAAAGCCTGCACTTTAGGATGCTGCAATAAATCGGCCATATCCTTGTACTCAAGGCCTTTCTCCTTAGCGTAGTTCTTCACCAAGCCATAAACCGGAACAATCAGGGCAGACACAAACTTGCGCTGGTCGGCAATGACAGCAATCTGGTCAATGTAACGGTCTATCGACAGTTTGGTTTCCAGAGCCTGCGGAGAGATATACTTTCCGTTCGAGGTCTTGAACAAATCCTTGATACGTTCGGTCAGGTACAAATGATTTCCTTTCAGATAGCCGGCATCACCCGTATGGAACCAGCCGTCTTTGTCGATAGCTGCAGCGGTAGCTTCCGGTTTCTTATAATAGCCGGTAGTAATAGTCTTACCGCGAAGCAGGATTTCATTGTTTTCTCCAATCTTCACTTCAAGGTCGGGCATGACAGTACCTACCGAACCTATCTCATACCCCTTGTCGAGGAAGCAGGACACGGTAGCCGTAGATTCCGTCAATCCATAACCCACCACCATATTGATGCCCACCGAGTGCACGAATTCGCAGATTTCATCGGATACGGCAGCGCCGGCAGTCGGGAAGAAATTACCGTTCTCAATACCGATTGTCTTTTTCAGCAAGGCATAAATAGTCTTTTCATAGAATTTATACTTCAGATGAAGCATCAGAGGCGGCGTTTTGCCTGCACGCAGGTAATCAATGTTGTGCATCTTCCCGACTTTAAGAGCATCCAGCATCATTGCCTTCCGTAGGCCGCTCTCCTGGGCAATCTTCTCCTGCACACCGGCATATACCTTCTCCCAAAAGCGGGGAACGCTGCACATCAATGTAGGACGTATCTCCTTGATAGTGGTCTGAATATCTGCCGGGCGAAGATTGACGCAAACCTGCACACCTCTGTGAAGACAGAAATAAGTCCATGCTTTTTCAAACACATGCGTCAACGGAAGGAAGTTCATGGACACATCCTTATCCGTCATGGCAGTCAGGCGGATATCGTGGATGCGGATAGCCTCTCTGTAGTTGAAGTGGTGCAGCATCACTCCTTTCGGCTCGCCGGTGGTGCCGGATGTATAAAGAATATTGGCAAGGTCGCTGTCCGATGCACGGGCGGTACGCTCTTCCACAACGGCATTGTGAGGTAGTCCCTCGCCCAATGCCAGAAACTCGTCGTAGTAGATAGAGGTCTTGTCGCGGGGATCGCGCACGACGCTGCGGTCGAAAATAATCAGTTTCTCCAGAGAGTGGCAAAAGCCGAATGCGCTGAAAGCGGCATCATACTGGAATTGCTCGCCCACAAAGAGGAAACGTATCTGAGCATCGTTGATAATATACTGGGCCTGAGCCGAAGAGCTGGTAGCATACAGCGGTATGGTAACCAGACGGTTGGCAAAGGCTGCAAAATCGGTAAATAAACATTCCGGCTTGTTTTGTGAGAAGATACCGATATTCCTCTGTTCCTCTGCACCTAAAGCCACCAACGCATTGGCTGCCTGACGTACTGTCCGAGAGAATTTATTCCAAGTGATAGGTATCCATTGTGATGTTTCATAGTCCCTGTATTTAAGGGCTACTTTGTCTCCATACTTCTCTGCCTGACGATGTATCAGAACAGACAAATGATGATAAGTCATATTTTTAATGAATTGGTAAATATGGGTACAAAGGTATTAGTTTTATTTGAAACTATCTCCCTTTTTCGGGATTTATCCGTAAGTTTGCAAAGTAATAACGAATATATAACAGAACCCAACGATGACAACGGATATAGAAACACTGGTTTCCGAGGCAATCGGACTGCTTAAATCATTGATAGCCATACCATCATTGAGCCGCGAAGAGGAGCAGGCCGCGGACTTTCTTCAGAATTACATCGAAATGCAGGGAATGGCAACCGGACGGAAAGGCAACAATATATGGTGTCTCAGCCCGATGTTCGACCTGAACAAACCTACGCTGCTGCTGAACTCGCACATCGACACGGTGAAGCCCGTAAACGGATGGCGGAAAGCCCCGTTCACCCCTACGGAAGAGAACGGCAAGATTTACGGTTTGGGAAGCAATGATGCCGGAGCAAGCGTAGTCAGCCTGCTGCAGGTATTCCTGCAATTGTGCCGGACTACACAGGCTTACAACCTGATTTACCTGGCTTCCTGCGAGGAAGAGGTGTCGGGCAAGGAAGGAGTAGAGTCCGTACTGCCGGAGCTGCCGCCCATACAATTCGCCATTGTGGGCGAACCCACAGAGATGCAACCCGCCATTGCCGAAAAAGGGCTGATGGTACTGGATGTCACCGCCTACGGCAGGTCGGGGCATGCTGCCCGGAACGAAGGCGACAACGCCATATACAAGGTGCTGAACGACATTGCCTGGTTCCGCGATTACCGTTTCCCGAAAGAATCGGCTTTATTGGGACCGGTAAAAATGAGTGTAACCATGGTGAATGCAGGGACACAGCACAATGTAATACCCGACCGCTGCACATTCGTAGTCGACATCCGCAGTAACGAATGTTACACCAACCAGGAACTTTTCGACGAGATACGGAAACACATCGCCTGTGAAGCCAAAGCGCGTTCTTTCCGCTTGGGTTCTTCGCATGTTTCTCCCGAACACCCGCTGGTAAAAAAGGCCGTTGCGATGGGTCGGACTCCTTTCGGTTCGCCTACCCTTTCAGACCAGGCACTGATGTCTTTCCCGTCCATGAAAATAGGACCGGGCAAGAGCAGCCGCTCCCATACCGCGGATGAGTTTATCTTCGTCAAAGAGATTGAAGAGGCTATTGCACTTTATCTGGACCTGCTGGACGGAGCAACAATATAAAACTTATCTGTTCAGCCAGGGTTCGGGATTCAGCTTCTCCTTTTCACGGCGTAGCTGGAAATGAAGTACCGTACGTCCGCCGTCCGCCCCATCTGAGAATACCTGACCGATAGCTTGCTTGGTAGTGACCGTGTCGCCTTGTTTCACCGAAGCGGAAGCCAGGTTGCAATATACGGAAATATAGGCTCCATGACGGATAAGGATATTAAACAGCCCGTTCAGTTTGAATACGGCCGCCACCTTGCCGTTGAAGATGGCACGCGCCTGTGCCCCCGGTTTTCCCTGGATGTCGATACCTTTATTGTCCAACTTGACATTGCGCAATCCCTCCACGGCATATTGCCCGTAATGGCTGGTTATGATATAGGCTCCGCTGATAGGCATAGGCAGCTTGCCGCGGTTATTGGCAAAGTCACCGGACAGCTCTCGGTCGGCCTTACTCATGGTATAAGTTTCCAGAGGAGCAACCTTTTTTCCGGAAGCGGACGTTCCCGACTTAGCCGCTTTAGCCGCTTCTTTCTTGCGGGCAGCCGCTTCACGGCGTGCTTCCTCTGCGGCACGTTTGCGGGCTTTCTCTATTTCTTCGGCAATCAAGCGGTCGATACGCGCATTAAGTTGGCTGGCCTCGCGCCGCTTCTTGGCAATCTCGTTCTGTAATCCGCGTTGCTTCTTCCGTAAATCGGCCACAAGGATACGCTTTTCTTTCTCCTGCGCTTCCAGTTTTACTTTCTCGGCCTCGCGCTCTTTCAGCAGATTGGCTTTGGCAGCCCGCACCTGCCTGAGCTCCGCTTTCTTCTTATTGACCTGTTCCTGCTTTTTCAGCACTTCCTCGCCCTGCAGGCGTTGGTAGGTGGCATACTCACGCACATAACGCAAGCGGCGATAGGTCTGCGCCAGACTCCGTGCAGAGAAAATAAACATCAGCTTCTCCTCAATGGAACGGTTCTTATAAAGGTACTGGACAGACGACTCGTATTTCTTCTTCTTGTCCTTCAAGTCGCGCTGCAATTTTCCTAACTGGCGTTCCAATAACGATAGCTCACGGTCTATCGACTCTACATCGTTATTTATGGTAAGGATATATCGTTTGCGTTCCTCTATCTGCCCCGTCAAAGCGGCAAGTCCGTTCAACTGGCTGCTTACGGTTTTCTTTGTAGTTTTCAGAAGTGTTTCCGATTCGGTAATCTGCTTTTGCAAAGCACCGCGCTTGCTTTCCAATTCCTTTATCAGTTTGTTGGACTGGGCAAGAAGCGGAAAAGCCAGACAGAAACAACCTATAAAAATACAAAGCAAACGTCTCATAAGCTCATCAGCATTTCTAATATTTCATTCAACTCAACTTGTGTGTACTTTGAAGACAGCTCGGTAGGCGTCAGCGAAAACGAATTATTGGAAAAGCCGGACAACTCGATTCTGCCTTTCTCCAGCGAAGGAATGCCCAATTCCTTTCCCGACAACTCTTTCTTTCCGTTGGGTTTGGAAGCATTGAATAGAATCTTTTCCAAATGGGCAAAGTCGGCTTTCTTCGGTAGCACATCTTTCAATTCCTTACGGGTAGCACGGACGTAACGCTTGCCCATGCGGTCTACCAGCAATATTTCTTCGGGTGTCACCTCCATGCGCGCCACCTCTGTACGTATGATAGGCATGAGGAAAGAAAGCTGCATCCGTTCGCCGCTTATCAGCTTCATCGTACCGTTTACGGTGAAAACGGCGTCTTTGGTAGGAACGGTCAGCCGCACCTTGGAAGACAGGTAGCGGGTACTTTCGGGAAATTTGGACGTCTCCGCCTTCCGGGTGGTTTTACAGCCTGCCAGACAGCAGAGGATAAAGAGCATAAAGACCAGAGTCCTGCCATTGAATTTTGTTTGTTCCATTACCTTGTTACTTTTATTATGTATCACTTCACCGTTTTACCGACTTACTTATCACTGATATACTTCTTCTTCCGAATCTTCTCCTGTAGGGTCTTGGACTTACTGCCTATCTTCAATGCCTGGTTCCAATACTCCAGAGCCTTGTCCACATCACCCGTCATATAGTAGATGTCGCCGCAATGTTCTACGATGACATCGCTTTTGCCTCCGTCACTTTTCATGGCATTGTCTATATACAAACGGGCCTCGGCATAATTGCCTTTCTCAAACAGAATCCAGGCATAAGTGTCCAAATAGGTGGCATTATCGGGTTCCGCCTTCACCGTCTTATAACTCATCTCCTCGGCTTTATCCAGATTACGGCGCTCGACAGACAGGTAATAAGCATAATTGTTCAAAGCTCCGATATTGGAAGGATTGTACACCAGCGCCGAATCATAGGCAGCATAGGCTTCCGTATTCAAATCTTTCGTATGATAGGCATCTCCCAAAATGGAATAGAAATCTGAAACAACCTCTTTCTTACTGTCCGCCGTAATTTGCGTCAATGCTTTCTGACAAATGGAAATTACATCATCCGTCCGTTCCGCCTGGTTATAAGCGATAGCCAGATAGAAATAGAACTCCAGCATCTCCGGGTTGGTTTCAACGCCGGCTTCGCATAAATCAATCACATCGTTGTAATCCTCCTTGCGTACCGCTTCACCCAGCAACATCATACGCGCAGCCGTATTGGTAGGATCGATTGCCAACACCTGACGCAGTACCGGAAAGGCTTCCTTGTTCATTCCCTTAGATAAAAGATACTGAGCGTAAAGCATCGGTATCCCGGCATCATCCGGCTCTTGTTCCAGAATACGGTCGAAAAGGCTGATAACCCGCGTACTGTCCTTACCGTCCTGCTCATTCTGCACGACAAACTGGCGCATTACATTCAGTTTCGTTTCCGAAGGAACTTTCTTGTTGAGTAATAAGGTGTCCAACTGCTGCTGATAAAGGTCTTTCTGACCGGTCTCCTCATAATAGGACGCCAGCGAATACATCGCCATGGCATTATCCGGCTCGGCATCCAACACCTTGCGGTACATGTTATATGCTTCCTCTTTCTTTCCATTCTGCATATATACATCCCCTAACACAACCTGATAACGGGAATCCATCGGATACTCCGCAACCAGGCTCTCTATCTCATGGAAAGCATTCTTATTGTCTTTCATTTGCAGATAAATACGGAACTTCTCCATACTCAACTGCTCGCTTTTGCCCATCTTCTCCTCAATCCGGTTCAAAGTGGCAATCACCTTATCATACTGCTCCTGCCGATTATAAATGTCCAACAAGGCATAAAGCGGATCCAACTTGTCAGTGAAACGTATGGACATATCTTCCAGCAGCTTCATCGCTTTCTCCTTTTCGTCCTGTTGCTGATAAAGATTCGCCAGTCCCTGACTGTACCAATAATTATCCGGATCGTTTTCCACAGCCTTCTCCAATGCAACCTGCCCCTGAGGCACTTGCTTCAGGAACAAATAATATTGCGCCAGTTCGTATAAGGCCGACGAAGCATTCGGATTGATAGTCAGGCAATGTTGCAGCAAATCAAAAGCCGCATCATAATCTTTCTGAATCTTCAGACGGGCTGCTTCCAAAAAGAAGTAATCGTACTTACGCTGCTGTTCCTGAGTAAGTTCCGCCACAGGCTTCGCCGATAATGCCTTTGCCTGCTTACGGGATGTCCCGCAGGAGACAAGCAAGAAGCCCGCCACCAACAAAAACAGCCCTATTTTCTTATTATCGAATATGCTCATTATCTATATAAAATCAAATGGTATAAGCAACCCTCCGTCAATCACTAATCACTCATACCCCATCCCAACTACACGCCCGTATGTCCGAAGCCACCGGCACCGCGTTCCGTTTCATCCAACACATCCACCTCCTGCCATACGGCCTGCTCATGGCGGGCAATTACCATTTGAGCGATTCGTTCTCCGTCCTCAATCATAAATGTTTCCGAAGAAAGATTTACGAGGATAATACAGATTTCACCGCGATAGTCTGCATCGATAGTACCCGGAGAATTCAATACCGAGATACCTTTCTTGATAGCCAAACCGCTGCGGGGACGAATCTGCGCCTCAAACCCCGCCGGCAAAGCGATGTACAAACCTGTAGGAACCAGGCAACGCTGCAACGGTTCCAAAGCTATCGGCTCGGCAAGATTGGCACGGATGTCCATTCCGGCAGACAACTCGGTGGCGTATGCAGGCAACGGATGTTTCGACTTATTTATAATTCGGACGGTCATACTATTATTTGCCATTTCAATGAAGTTACGATTGAGATTACTTTAATTCACTATTTAACGGACAAAATTACGGATTTTGAAGCAAATAGTCATACATTTGCAGTTAAATAATAAGAAAGTAAGAACATGATGGACTGGAATACCCTCATATCCGCCAAACGATTCGGCTTGGAAGAGTTTCATAAAGAGCGTCACGAGAACCGTTCTGAATTTCAGCGGGATTACGACCGCCTCATCTTCTCCGCACCTTTCCGGAGATTGCAGAACAAGACACAAGTGTTCCCTCTGCCCGGCAGCATATTCGTACACAACCGGCTGACACATAGCCTGGAAGTTTCCTGCGTAGGCCGTTCGCTGGGCAATGACGTAGCCAAAGCCATCCTTGCCCGCCGCCCCGAACTGCAAGACTCTTATCTGCCCGAAATCGGCTCCATTGTTTCCGCAGCATGTCTGGCGCACGATTTGGGCAATCCGCCATTCGGACATTCCGGCGAACGCGCCATCTCTACTTTCTTTTCGGAAGGAAAAGGGCTGGCATTGAAAGAAAAACAACCCGACGGAGAACAACTCACCCCGGCACAATGGGAAGACCTGACTCATTTCGAAGGAAACGCAAATGCTTTCCGTCTGCTTACCCATCAGTTTGAAGGACGCCGCAAAGGCGGTTTCGTTCTGACCTATTCCACACTTGCCAGCATCGTAAAATACCCCTTTTCATCGAGCCTGGCAGGACAGAAATCCAAATTCGGCTTCTTTACTACCGAAGAAGAAAGTTTCCGGCGAATAGCCGAAGAACTGGGGATGAAACAGCTTAACGGTTCACCTTTGAAATACGCACGTCACCCGCTTGTCTATCTGGTAGAAGCGGCAGATGACATCTGCTACCAGATGATGGATATTGAAGATGCCCACAAACTGAAGATTCTCACTACGCAGGAAACGCAGGACCTGCTGCTGGCCTACTTTCCCGACGAACGTAAGGCGCACATCCTCGATACGCTCAAGATTGTGAGCGACACCAATGAGCAGATAGCCTATCTGCGTTCTTCCGTCATCGGGCTGCTTATCGGCGAATGCACCCGGGCATTCCTCGATAACGAAGTACAGATACTGGAAGGGGAATTTGAGGGAAGTCTCATCAAGCATATCACCGAACGGCCTGCCGCGGCCTACCAACATTGCGCAGAGGTATCTTTCAAGAAGATATACCGTTCGCGCGATGTATTGGACATAGAACTTGCCGGCTTCCGTATCATCAGCACCTTGCTCGAACTGATGATCGATGCGGTACGTTCACCGGAAAAAGCATATTCGCAGTTGCTCATCAACCGGGTATCCGGACAATATAATATGAAAGCAACTGCACTGTATGAAAGGATACAGGCCGTATTGGACTACATATCCGGCATGACGGATGTATTCGCCCTCGACCTCTACCGGAAAATCAACGGAAACAGTCTGCCGGCTGTATGATTTATCTGCTCGGATAGAATATCTTATTCGCCCCGGAAGTCAGTTTGCATGCTTCCGGCTCGCTTTCGATGAATGACTGGATATGGCGGATGCGCTTTTCCGCCAGGATTTCATCGACGGCAATCAGGATACCTGTTTCTTCCACATCACCGAAACCGTAATTAATGGCTGTACCGAACATACGCATTGTCGGACTAAGACTCATGTAGGCATTTACCAACGGCGGAATATTGTATCCCAGCTTACGGATTTCGCCATTCAATATTTTATAGTCTTCCTTAAATGTATCCTTACAGAACAATGCAGCCAGTTCTTCCTCGTCCGACTCCAATTGCAGCGGTTTCATCGGAGTAATCAGACTATCTTTATCGGCAAAATGCTTTCTCAGGAAATAAAGAATCATGTCGCGTCCTTTACGGATATAGCTGGGATACATGGTAACCTTTCCGAAGAAATACTTCACGTTGGGCATAACCACCGTCAACGCACCCAAGCCGTCCCACAAATTATCCAATGCGAACAAACCTTTGCTGTCGCGACGGGTAGACTGGTACTCAAGCGTCACGAATGAACGTCCAAGCTCAATGGTAGTAGGAAGATATTCATTCAAGAATTTCTCGGAAAAATTAAACATGTGCGCAGTAGCCAAAATCGGCGCGCCGTGCTCGTCGAAGCGTACATCCGTACCGAGAATATAGCGGTAACCGCCCAATATCTCTTCCTCTTCCGGATTCCAGACTATCAACTGCTTATAAGGATTATCCATAATATCGTACTCATCAATATCCATGGACATTCCTGTTCCGCCACCGGCAGCACGAAATGCAATCTCACGCAGACGTCCGATTTCCTTCATCGTATTGGGTGAATCCTGGGCAGTAATAATATATATCTGATTATTACTCTTATTCGTCATGCGCAAGCGTTTGTCTTCGGTCAACTCCGCTTTCAGCAGTTCTTTGCTTATCGGTGCAATAATATCTTCCATCTTCCGAGCTTCTATTTTTTTATATTCAATGTTCAACTTACAATTTATACACGATATCTTTCACATACTGCGCCCATTGGGCAGGTGTTTTCGTCTTATCGAATGTTTGCCAGGGAATAGGCTTACCTATAGTAATGGTAAATGTTTTATGACGGTTTTTCAACATTTCATCTGCCAGATACAACATGGCTATATTAAACTTGATACCCAACGTTTTGCAAAGATTCGCCAGGTTATAGAAAAAATCGGAGTTACGGCCGTCAAAATGAATGGGCACTACATCGCGGTGCGCTTCAACGCTCTTTACTATAAACGTCTTTTTCCAGTCCAAATCGCGGATAACCCCATTCCGGCGACGCGAGCAAAGCCCGGCAGGAAACATGATGAGCTGATCGTCCGATGCAAACCCGGCCTCTACCATTTTCGGAAAGTCCTTGGCCTGCTTGCCGGTCTTATTGATAGGAATACAAAGAGGAGCCAGTCCATGCAGGTTCATAAGTAGGTCATTTACCATATATTTCACCTTTCCATCGTAAAAACTCCCGAGTACATAGCCCAACGCCACTCCATCCTGTCCGCCTAAGGGATGATTGGAAACGAATGTATAAAGACCGTCTTTTCGCAGATTCTCCTTACCCTTCACTATCAATTTGGCATCTAGAAAGTCCAGACAAGCCTGCAGGAATTCCACCCCCACTTTATCTTTCGACTCTCTCAGAAAAACATTCAATTCATCCTGATGAACAATGCGCTTCAAATAAGATACGACAAACTTAGGGATATACTTCACATGCTTCGGAGCTTTCTCCCGAAGAATCTTATCAATGTCAATCAAAAATAAAGAGTCGTCAGCCATTCTTTTTGTGATGAAATGATTGCGCAAAATTAACGCATCTTTTTAATTAAATGCAAATATTCGATAGAAAACTGCACCCAAAATCTATCAAATAGCACCCAAAATCTATCAATTGATAGTTTTCACCCCAAAGATTGCTTAAAAACAGCCTGTCGAAAAGCCGGAACTTTCGTAAACTTGCAATGCTAAAAGGCAAGACGAACAAGTAACCATTTAACAAAGCACATTTATGAATAGTATGACATTTAAAAAAGATCTGATCGGAGTTCAAAACGATTTATTACGCTTTGCGTACAAGCTCACCTCCGACTGCGAAGAAGCCAACGACCTTCTTCAAGAAACATCACTCAAGGCTTTGGATAATGAAGATAAATACATGCCCGATACTAATTTCAAAGGTTGGATATATACGATCATGCGCAACATCTTTATTAACAATTATCGTAAAGTAGTGCGCGACCAGACATTTGTGGACCAGACGGACAATCTTTACCACCTGAACCTGCCGCGCGACACAGCATTTGAGAACACAGAAAGCGCATACGACCTGAAAGAGATGCACCGTATCGTCAATTCACTGCCACGCGAATACAAAGTACCGTTCTCCATGCATGTTTCCGGTTTTAAATACCGCGAAATAGCCGAGAAGCTGGGACTCCCGCTGGGAACTGTAAAGAGCCGTATCTTCTTTACCCGCCAAAAACTACAACAAGAACTGAAAGATTTTGTTTAGTCAACATTCTATATAAAATCATCCCATGGGGTAAATATATCTGCCTCATGGGATGATTCTTTTTGTCCCGTAAGATGTTTCATGTGCCTTACGGGACAAAATCATTTGTATAGGGAGACAAATCATAAGCCAACCGCAAATTACAGGGTTCACCCGCCAAGCGCCGTCAACAGGGCATAATGAAAGGTGAAGGGGATACGGACAAACATCGTTTTATTCAAAAACGCACTATCTGTTCGAGGCAAACACACCATATATTCCCATTAAACAGATGATGCATTTCCTGCCTACAGACCATGTGTTTACTCGGGAAGCACACAATACCTCCACCAAACAAGCAACATAACACATTGTTCATTTTCAATAGAATAAGTAATCAACAAGCTGTTGAAAACTTCTAAATAAGATTTTAGTTAAAACATTGTGGGGAATTGTGGGGAAATGTGTACTTTTACCGTCGCTTATTATAATAAGGTGAAAAATGATACGCTTTTTAGGCAATATTGAAGCAAAGACGGATACAAAGGGACGTGTATTTATCCCTGCCGGCTTTCGGAAACAGTTGCAGGCTGCTTCCGAAGAAAGACTCGTATTGCGTAAAGATGTATTTCAGGACTGCCTGATACTTTACCCCGAAAGCGTCTGGTTCAAAACGCAAAACCAACTCCGGCAGCGGCTGAACAAATGGAATGCGAAACACCAACAAATTTTCCGACAGTTTGTAAGCGATGCGGAAATCATGATTCCCGACGGGAACGGACGCATCCTGCTGCCTAAACGCTACTTGCAAATGGCAGGCATACAAAGTGAGGTACGCTTTATCGGCGTGGACAACACCATCGAAATATGGGCGAAAGAAAAGGCTGAACAGCCTTTCATGAACCCGGAAGAATTCAGCGAAGCGCTGCAAGATATTTTAGGAGAGGAAAACCTGGGAGAGGAAGAAGCAGAGACAAGCGATAAGAGCGTAGAGTAATAGAACGATTGTAATGAAAGAAAAATGAAAGAAGAAACAACATATCATATTCCGGTACTGTTGATGCCAAGCGTTGACGGAATGAATATCCGTCCGGACGGAACGTATGTAGACGTGACATTCGGCGGCGGCGGCCATTCCCGCGAGATACTCTCCCGCCTGGGCGACGGTGGAAGACTGCTTGGTTTCGACCAGGATGAAGATGCCGAACGGAACATCGTAAACGATCCGCACTTCACTTTTGTACGCAGCAACTTCCGGTATCTGCATAACTTCCTGCGTTATCATGGCATCGAGCAGGTAGATGCCGTACTCGCCGACCTCGGTGTATCGTCACATCATTTCGACGATAGCGAACGGGGGTTCTCGTTCCGTTTTGACGGTGCCCTCGATATGCGGATGAACAAGCGTGCCGGACTCACAGCCGCCGACATCGTAAATACATACGATGAAGAACGCCTTGCCGACATTTTCTATTTGTATGGAGAATTGAAGAACAGTCGCAAGCTGGCATCCGTTATTGTCAAGGCACGTGCCGCTCAAAAGATTGGTACCATCGGGGAATTTCTGGAAATTATCAAGCCCCTCTTCGGACGTGAAAGAGAAAAGAAAGAGCTTGCCAAAGTGTTTCAGGCGTTGCGCATCGAAGTCAACCGGGAAATGGAAGCGTTGAAAGAGATGTTATATGCAGCCACGGAAGCATTAAAGCCGGGTGGACGGCTGGTGGTAATCACCTATCATTCGCTGGAAGACCGCATGGTGAAAAACATCATGAAGACCGGCAACATAGAGGGCAAGGCGGAAAAAGACTTCTTCGGAAACGTACAGACGCCTTTCCGTCTGGTAAACAATAAAGTGATTGTTCCTGATAACGATGAAATAGAACGCAACCCACGCTCGCGAAGCGCCAAGCTGAGGATTGCGGAAAAACTGTAAGAATGAGGGAAGCATAAGGCTGTAAAGAGATAGAACGATGAATGAAACAAATAATAAACAAGAGGAGCAAAAAGGCGAAAAGGTGAAAAGACGGACTTCGCTAAAGAACATTATAGGCGGTGATATTCTGGCTACGGACTTTTTCCGCCGTCAGACGAAGCTGCTTGTCCTCATCATGGTTCTTATTCTGTTCTATATCCATAACCGTTACGCCTGCCAGCAGCAGATGATAGAGATAGACAAACTCAAGAAAGAACTGATAGATATAAAATACGATGCTCTGACACGCAGCTCCGAACTGATGGAACGGAGCCGTCAATCGCGTATCGAGGAATACATCGCAACGAAGGAAAGCGATTTGCAGACTTCGACCAATCCGCCGTACTTAATCAAATAAGTACGGATAATGGTAAGCAAACCGATAAACAAGTAAACTGTAATATAGTATAATAGTAAATCGAAACAACCTTGGCAGTAAACAAGAAAAATATAATGACTCGCTACTTCTTCGTAGTCCTCGTCATGGGACTGATAGGAGTAGCTATTATCGTAAAAGGCACTGTCATCATGTTTGCCGAACGTCAGTACTGGCAAGATGTTGCCGACCGCTTTGTAAAGGAGAATGTTACGGTGAAGCCCAACCGCGGCAATATCCTTTCATCGGACGGTAAATTAATGGCGAGCTCCCTACCGGAGTACCGTATTTACATGGACTTCAAAGCAGGTGGAGAGAAGAAAGACACCATGCTTATGAATCATCTGGGAGAAATCTGCGAAGGATTGCACCGGATATTCCCCGATAAAAGTGCCGCCGAATTTAAAAGACATCTGCTAAAGGGACGCAAAAGGGGTAGCCGCAATTACCTGATTTACCCGAAACGTATCTCCTATATCCAATATAAGGAAGCCAAAAGACTGCCGGTGTTCAACTTGAACAAATACAAAGGCGGTTTCCACGAACAGACTTACAACCAACGTAAAAAGCCCTTCGGCTCTTTGGCCGCCCGTACATTGGGCGACCTCTATGCCGATACAGCGCAAGGAGCCAAAAACGGTATCGAACTTGCCTTTGATACGTTGCTGAAAGGACGTGACGGTATCACCCATCGCCAGAAAGTGATGAACAAATACCTGAACATAGTGGACATTGCTCCCGTAGACGGTTGCGACATCATTTCCACCATCGACGTGGGTATGCAGGATATTTGCGAGAAAGCACTGATAGACAAGCTGAAAGAGATAAACGCCAGTGTGGGTGTTGCCGTATTGATGGAAGTACAGACCGGAGAAGTAAAAGCCATTGTCAACATGATGAAAGCGGGCGACGGCAACTATTACGAAATGCGTAATAACGCCATCAGCGATATGCTGGAGCCGGGTTCCACATTCAAGACGGCCTCTATCATGGTAGCCCTTGAAGACGGAAAGATTACTCCCCATACGGAAGTCGACACAGGCAACGGCATCATGATGATGCACGGCCGCCCGATGAAAGACCATAACTGGCATCGGGGCGGATATGGTAAAATTGATGTGACACGTATTCTGGAAGTATCATCCAATATCGGCGTTTCATATCTTATCGACAAGCACTACAGCGACAACCCGCAGAAGTTCGTAGACGGATTGAAGCGTATCGGTATAGACCGCCCGCTCCACCTGCAAATAGCCGGAGAGGGCAAACCTAACATCCGCGGTCCGAAAGAACGGTATTTTGCCAAGACCACGTTACCTTGGATGAGTATAGGATATGAAACGCAGGTACCGCCACTGAACATACTGACTTTCTATAATGCCATTGCCAACAACGGTACAATGGTGCGCCCTAAATTCGTAAAAGCGGCAGTGAAAGACGGTGAGGTTGTCCGTGACTTTCCTACGGAAGTTATCAATCCGAAGATTTGCTCGGACAATACGCTGACACAGATACGGGAGATTCTGCGCAAAGTAGTTGCCGAAGGTTTGGCCAAACCCGCCGGAAGCAAACAGTTTGCCGTAGCCGGCAAGACGGGTACGGCGCAGATTTCGCAAGGTGCCGCCGGCTATAAGGCGGGACGGGTGAATTATCTCGTCAGTTTCTGCGGATACTTCCCGGCAGAGGCTCCCAAATACAGTTGCATCGTTTCCATACAGAAGCCGGGACTTCCGGCATCGGGCGGCTTGATGGCGGGTAGCGTATTCAGCAAGATTGCAGAAAGGGTATATGCCAAGAATCTGCGGTTCGATATACGCAGTGCAATAGACAGCACCACCAATGTAATTCCTGCGGTAAAAGCCGGAGAGATGAACGAGGCATTATGCGTGCTCAACACATTGGATGTTCCGGTGCAGAAACAGTTTGAGGTAGAAAACAAGAGAGAGTTGTGGGGACACAGCCAGGCTGCCCCGTCCGCCGTTATCCTGCAAAATCAGAAAGTTTCTGACGGCATAGTTCCCAGCGTAGTGGGCATGGGGGCCAAGGATGCTGTTTATCTGCTGGAAAGCAAAGGACTTAGAGTACGCCTCAACGGCATCGGCAAGGTAAGAAACCAGTCCATCGCAGGCGGAAGCCGATTGATAAAAGGACAGACAATAGCCTTGACATTACGTTAATATAAGAATATACATTATTATATAATAAGGAATGAAATTAAGCGAACTATTAAAAGCGATACAACCGGTACAAATTATCGGCAGTACGGAGAAAGATATAACAGGAGTGAATATCGACTCCCGTTTAGTTGCGTCCGGACATTTGTTTATGGCAATGCGCGGTACGCAGACCGACGGTCACGCATATATCCCTACCGCCATTGAAAAAGGCGCTATAGCCGTACTGTGCGAAGACATGCCGGAAGAAACAAATCCTGATGTTACATATATCCAAGTAAAAGACAGCGAGAATGCGGTGGGTAAGGTTGCCACCACTTTCTACGGTGATCCCACTTCCAAAATGGAGCTGGTGGGCGTAACCGGCACTAATGGCAAAACAACCATTGCCACCTTATTATATAATACATTCCATTATTTCGGATATAAAGTCGGACTGATTTCCACGGTATGCAACTACATTGACGACCGGCCCGTGCCGACCGAGCATACCACCCCCGACCCGATTACCCTTAACCGCCTGCTGGGTGAGATGGCAGACTCCGGATGCAAATACGCATTCATGGAAGTCAGCTCCCACTCTATCGCACAACAGCGTATCAGCGGTTTGAAGTTTGCCGGCGGCATCTTCACCAATCTTACGCGCGACCACCTGGATTATCACAAGACTGTCGAAAACTACCTCAAAGCAAAAAAGAAGTTCTTCGACGACATGCCTAAAAACGCGTTCAGCCTGACCAATCTGGACGACAAGAACGGGCTGGTCATGACCCAGAACACACGTTCGCGCGTATATACGTATTCATTGAGAAGCCTCAGCGATTTCAAGGGAAAAGTATTGGAGTCTCATTTTGAAGGCATGCTGCTCGACTTTAACAACCATGAACTGGCCGTACGCTTTATCGGCAAGTTCAATGCTTCCAACCTTCTTGCCGTATTCGGCGCAGCCGTACTGTTGGGAAAGAAAGAAGAAGATGTGCTCGTTGCCCTCAGCACTTTGCACCCTGTAGCAGGCAGATTCGACTCTATCCGCTCTCCGAAGGGCATTACCGCCATTGTGGATTATGCCCATACTCCGGATGCGTTGGTGAATGTGCTGAATGCCATCCACGGCGTACTGGAAGGCAAAGGCAAAGTGATTACCGTAGTCGGCGCAGGCGGCAACCGTGATAAAGGGAAACGTCCTATCATGGCTAAAGAGTCCGCCCGTTTGAGCGACCGTGTCATCATCACTTCCGACAATCCCCGCTTTGAAGAGCCGCAAGACATCATCAACGATATGCTGGCAGGGTTGGATAAGGACGATTTGCAGAAGACAATCAGTATCGCCGATAGAAAAGAAGCCATAAAGACCGCCTGCATGCTGGCGCAACCGGGAGATGTCATTCTCGTAGCCGGCAAAGGACATGAAAATTATCAGGAGATAAAAGGAGTGAAGCATCATTTCGATGACAAAGAGGAACTAAAGGCGATAATGTTTTAAAGTGATAAAGTAAGAAATTATGTTATACTACTTATTCCAATGGTTAGATAGATACGACTTCCCCGGTGCGGGTATGTTCGGCTATACATCTTTCAGGGCATTGATGGCTATCATCCTGGCATTGCTCATTTCGAGTATCTGGGGTGACAAGTTCATCGACCTGCTGAAGCGCAAACAGATTACCGAGACGCAACGGGATGCCAACATCGACCCGTTCGGCGTAAACAAGGTGGGCGTACCGAGCATGGGCGGAGTTATCATTATCTTTGCCATTCTGATTCCCTGCCTGTTGCTGGGCAAGCTGAATAATATCTATATGATTCTGATGCTTATCACCACTGTGTGGTTAGGTTCATTAGGATTTGCCGACGATTACATCAAGATATTCAAGAAAGACAAGGAAGGCCTGCACGGTAAGTTCAAGATTATCGGCCAGGTAGGCTTGGGACTCATTGTAGGGCTTACCCTGTATCTTAGTCCGCAGGTCGTTATCCGTGAAAACATCGAGGTAGAGAAACCGGGACAAGGCATCGAGGTAGTGCATGCCGCCAAAGAAATCAAGGCTACACAGACTACCATCCCTTTCTTCAAGAGCAACAACCTTGACTACGCCGACCTCGTGTCCTTCATGGGAGAACACGCACAAACGGCGGGCTGGATACTGTTCGTGCTCGTCACCATATTCGTAGTAACCGCCGTTTCCAACGGCGCCAACCTAAATGACGGCATGGACGGCATGGCAGCGGGCAACTCCGCCATTATCGGTCTGACACTGGGCATACTGGCATACGTATCCAGCCATATCGAATATGCCGGTTATCTGAACATCATGTACATACCGGGTTCGGAAGAGCTGGTAATCTTTATCTGCGCTTTCATCGGTGCACTTATCGGCTTCCTCTGGTACAATGCCTACCCGGCACAGGTATTCATGGGCG
Source organism: Bacteroides stercoris (assembly GCA_958432865.1). Lineage (GTDB taxonomy): Bacteria > Bacteroidota > Bacteroidia > Bacteroidales > Bacteroidaceae > Bacteroides > Bacteroides stercoris_A. Next base: position 11,063 of record CAUAWO010000022.1, on the reverse strand, counting down.
ATACAGGCAGTCTGACCATCGGCGGCATCATTGCCGTATACGCCATTATCATCCATAAAGAGCTGCTGATACCTATCCTATGCGGCATATTCCTTGTAGAGAACCTGTCGGTAATTCTGCAACGGGTCTACTACAAAGCCGGCAAACGGAAAGGGGTTAAACAGCGTCTCTTCAAACGGACTCCGATACACGACCACTTCCGCACTGGCATGAATCTGATAGAGCCCGGTTGCAAAGTGGTATTTACCCAACCGGCACAATTGTTCCATGAATCGAAGATTACCGTCCGCTTCTGGATTGTAACCATTGTACTGGCAGCAATAACAATTATAACGTTAAAGATAAGATAACAACCCAATGAAGAATTATGAATGAAAAATGAAGAGTTACCGATACAGCGCATCACAATATGCAGCCGGATTCTTCATTCATCATTCTCCATTCTTAATTATAATAGTATATGAGTAGAATTGTAGTTTTAGGAGCAGGCGAAAGCGGCGCGGGAGCTGCCGTACTTGCCAAGGTGAAAGGTTTCGACACGTTCGTATCCGACATGTCTGCCATTAAAGACAAATACAAGGAACTGCTGAACAAGCATGGCATTGCCTGGGAGGAAGGACAGCACACGGAAGAGCTGATACTGAATGCCGATGAAGTGGTAAAAAGTCCCGGCATCCCCAACGACGCTCCGCTGATTCTGAAATTGAAAGAAAAAGGCATCTCCATCATCTCCGAGATAGAGTTCGCCGGACGTTATACAAACGCCAAAATGATTTGCATCACCGGTTCTAACGGCAAGACTACCACCACCTCGCTCATTTACCACATCTTCAAGAGTGCGGGACTGAATGTAGGGCTGGCAGGCAACATCGGCAACAGCCTTGCCTTGCAGGTGGCCATGGAGAAGCACGACTATTATGTTATCGAACTCAGCTCCTTCCAACTGGACAATATGTATAAGTTCCGCGCCAATATCGCCGTCCTGATGAACATCACCCCTGACCATCTGGACAGATACGATCACTGCATGCAGAAGTATGTGGATGCCAAATTCCGCATCACGCAAAACCAGACTCCGGAAGATGCTTTCATCTACTGGAACGACGACCCCATCATCCGCAGAGAGCTGGAAAAGCACGGTTTAAAAGCCCATCCCTATCCTTTCGCCGCCGTAAAGGAAGACGGCGCCATCGCTTATGTGGAAGACGGTGAAGTGGAAATCAACGAACCGATTGCTTTCAATATGGAGCAGGAAGAACTTGCCCTGCGAGGAACCCATAACCTGTATAACTCATTGGCTGCCGGCATTTCCGCCAACCTTGCAGGTATTCGCAAAGAAGACATCCGCAAAGCCTTGTCCGACTTCAAAGGTGTAGAACACCGTCTGGAAAAGGTAGCGACCGTACGTGGCGTCCAATTCATAAACGATTCCAAAGCAACCAATGTCAATTCCTGCTGGTACGCCCTGCAAAGCATGACAACCAAAACCGTGCTTATCCTCGGTGGCAAAGACAAGGGGAATGACTATACCGAAATAGAGGATTTGGTACGTAGCAAATGCTCCGCGCTGGTCTACCTGGGACTGCACAATGAAAAGCTGCACGGCTTTTTCGACCGCCTCGGTCTGCCGGTGACCGATGTGCAGACCGGCATGAAAGAAGCGGTAGACGCCGCTTTCAAATTAGCCCGGAAAGGCGAAACAGTATTATTGAGTCCCTGTTGCGCTTCCTTCGACCTCTTCAAGAGCTATGAAGACCGGGGCGACCAATTCAAGAAATACGTAAGAGAGTTATAAATGGATTTATTAAAAAGCATATTCAAAGGAGACAAAGTAATCTGGATTATTTTCCTCTTCCTCTGCCTCATCTCCATTACAGAGGTGTTCAGTGCTGCCAGTACGCTTACCTATAAGAGCGGCGACCATTGGGGGCCCATCACCCAGCACAGCATTATCCTGATGGTAGGCGCTGTGATTGTGGTCCTCATGCACAACATCCCCTATAAATGGTTTCAGGTATTCCCTGTCTTCCTGTTGCCGGCTTCCGCAATACTGCTGATATTGGTCATGATGATGGAACGTATCAACGGGGCGGCGCGCTGGATGACGTTCATGGGCATACAGTTCCAACCCTCGGAGATAGCCAAAATGGCGGTTATCATAGTCACGGCTTTCATCCTGTCCAAAGGGCAGGATGAGGACGGCGCCAACCCGAAGGCTTTCAAGCGGATTATGATAATAACCGGAGTTATCTGCCTGCTCATTGCTCCGGAGAACTTGTCCACGGCGGCATTGCTGTTCGGGGTAGTCTTTCTGATGATGTTCATAGGGCGTGTCTCTGCAAAACGACTGTTGATGCTGATTGGCAGCCTGGCATCGGTAGGCATTGTTGCCGTAACTTTCCTGCTGATGACCAAGAACAGCGACATACCTTTCCTGCACCGGTTCGACACGTGGCGTGCCCGTATCGAGAAGTTTACGAGTGACGAGGTAGTGCCTGCCGCAAAATTCGATATAGACAAAGACGCCCAGATAGCCCACGCACGTATCGCCGTCGCCACCAGCAATGTCATCGGCAAGGGACCGGGCAACTCCGTACAGCGTGACTTCCTGAGCCAGGCATTCTCCGACTTCATCTTTGCCATTATCATCGAGGAACTCGGACTGGTAGGAGGAGTCATAGTCGTATTCCTCTACATCTGTCTGTTGATACGTGTAGGACGTATCGCAAAGAAATGCGACCGCACCTTCCCCGCCTTCCTCATCATCGGCATAGCCCTGCTGCTGGTGTCGCAGGCCATCTTCAACATGATGGTGGCCGTGGGACTGGCTCCCGTAACCGGGCAACCGCTGCCGCTTATCAGCAAAGGAGGTACTTCGACGTTGATAAACTGTGCCTATATCGGCATGATACTGAGTGTGAGCCGGTACACCGCCAAGCTGGAAGAACAGAGAGCGCACGATGCCCAAATCACCATGCAGGTGGAAACCGGCAACGGAAACGAAAGCACTTACAGCGAAGCGCAAAGCGCTGCCGAGCCGACAGCCAAGATGCTGAACAGCGATGCCGAATTTGAATAAGATTAATTATCAGTAGTAGCAAGTAGATAAACTCAGATATGGAAACAAAGAACAACAAGCCGCGCATTATCATCAGCGGTGGCGGCACGGGCGGACACATTTTCCCGGCCGTATCCATTGCCAACGCGATTAAGGAATTGCGTCCTGATGCGGAAATCCTGTTCGTAGGTGCAGAAGGACGCATGGAAATGCAGCGTGTACCCGATGCCGGCTACAAGATTATCGGCCTGCCCGTGGCGGGCTTCGACCGCAGGCACTTGTGGAAGAACTTTGCCGTATTGGTGAAACTGGCACGCAGCCAATGGAAAGCGCGCAGCATCATCAAGCAATTCCGTCCGCAGGTGGCAGTAGGCGTGGGCGGCTATGCCAGCGGCCCTACCCTGAAGACGGCGGGAATGATGGGAGTGCCTACCCTGATACAAGAGCAGAACTCCTATGCAGGTGTCACCAACAAGCTGCTTGCCAAGAAAGCCTGCAAGATATGCGTTGCCTACGAAGGCATGGAAAAGTTCTTCCCTGCAGAGAAGATTATCATGACCGGCAACCCCGTCCGCCAGAACTTGCTCGGACATGCCGTTGCGCACGAAGAAGCCGTAAGCTACTTCAGCCTGAACCCGTCCAAAAAGACTATCCTGATACTGGGCGGCAGCCTCGGGGCACGTACCATTAACCGCACCCTGACCGCCGGCCTTGACGTCATCCGGCAGAACCCCGACATACAGTTCATCTGGCAGACCGGCAAAATATACATCGACCAGGTAAGGGACGCCATCACCGCGGCAACCGGTGAAGCCGTACACCACCCGCACATCAATGCCATACCCAACCTGTATGTGACGGATTTCATCAAAGACATGGCGAAGGCCTATGCGGCTGCCGATTTGGTAATCTCCCGTGCCGGCGCCGGCTCCATTTCGGAATTCTGCCTGCTTCACAAGCCTGTAATCCTTGTCCCCTCGCCCAATGTGGCAGAAGACCACCAGACCAAGAACGCACTGGCGCTCGTCGATAAAGACGCCGCCATCTACGTAAAGGACGCGGAAGCCGAAGAGAAACTCCTGCCCGCAGCACTGGATACGGTAAAAGACAGTGATAAACTGAAAGAATTGAGCAACAACATCGCCCGATTGGCATTGCCCGACTCGGCAACCGTCATCGCCAAAGAGGTGCTGAAACTTATTAAATGACAAGTACATGAATATAGAAACCATAAAATCCGTTTATTTCGTCGGTGCCGGCGGCATCGGCATGAGCGCACTGATACGCTATTTTCTATCCAAAGGCAAGTTCGTGGCGGGATATGACCGTACGCCGAGCGAACTGACCGGGCATCTCATTGCAGAAGGTGCACAAATACATTATGAGGAAAACACCGGTCTCATCCCTGAGATTTGCAAGGACAAGGAGAGCACACTGGTGGTGTACACCCCTGCCATTCCTCAGGAGCATGCCGAACTGGCCTATTTCCGGGAGAATGGTTTCGAGATATATAAACGTTCCCAGGTATTGGGCACGATTACCCGCAGCAGCAAAGGACTCTGCGTTGCCGGCACGCATGGCAAGACCACCACAAGTACAATGGCGGCGCATCTCTTCCACCAGTCGCATGTGGGCTGCACGGCTTTTCTCGGAGGCATCTCCAAGAACTACGGGACAAACCTGCTCTTATCTCCGGCCAGTCCGTACACCGTAATCGAAGCCGACGAGTTCGACCGTTCGTTCCACTGGCTTTCTCCCTATATGAGCGTTATCACCTCTACCGACCCCGACCATTTGGACATATACGGCACGCGCGAGGCTTATCTTGAAAGCTTCCGCCACTACACCACCCTTATCCAACCGGGAGGGGCACTGATTATCCGGAAGGGGCTTGCCTTGCAGCCGGATGTACAGCCGGGCGTAAAAACTTATACCTACTCCCGCGACGAAGGAGACTTCCACGCCGAGAACATCCGCATCGGAAACGGTGAAATCGTCATCGACTTCATTGCTCCGGACACCCGCATCAACGATATCCGGCTCGGTGTACCTATCGGCATCAACATAGAGAACGGCGTGGCAGCCATGGCGCTTGCACACCTGAACGGGGTCACCGATGAGGAAATCAGACAGGGAATGGCCAGTTTCCGCGGCGTAGACCGCCGTTTCGACTTCAAGATAAAGACGGACAGACTCGTATTCCTCAGCGACTACGCCCATCATCCCGCCGAAATCGCGCAAAGCGTGAAGTCTATCCGCGAACTTTACCGGGACAAGAAGATAACGGCTATCTTCCAACCCCATCTCTATACCCGTACCAGAGACTTCTACAAAGACTTTGCAGACAGCCTCTCGCTACTGGACGAAGTGATTCTGACAGAGATATACCCTGCCCGCGAACAACCCATTCCCGGTGTCAGCAGCCAACTCATATACGACAACCTGCGCCCGGGCATCGAAAAGTGTATATGCAGGAAGGAAGACATTCCCGACCTGCTCTCGAAGAAACCGGTTGAAGTGCTGATAGTGCTGGGAGCCGGAGACCTGGACAACTATGTACCTTCCATAGCCCGGCTGCTCGAACAGCGCAGCAAAGCGTAAACCGTAAAACAGTAAACAGCAAATAAGCCTATGATTAAAAGGATTCTACTTTCTATCGTCCTGTTGCTCGTCCTTGCCTACCTGATAGTGGCCGTTACCGCTTTCAACCGGAAGCCGGCAGGTCAAGTGTGCCGTGATGTGGAGCTGGTTATCAAAGACACGGTATATGCCGGCTTCATCACGAAAAAGGAAGTAGCCGCCATGCTGGAAAAGAAAGGCGTCAGTCCCATAGGCAAGCACTTGGACCGTATCCGCACCAAAACGTTGGAGCAGGCGCTCTCCAAGCATCCGCTCATCGACGAAGTGGAATGTTACAAGACGCCGAGCGGCAAACTCTGTATCGAAGTAACCCAGCGCATCCCTATCCTGAGGATAATGAGCGCCAACGGCGAGAACTACTATCTGGACAATAAGGGCACGGTAATGCCGCCCGATGCAAAGTGCGTTGCGCACCGTGCCATTGTGACCGGAAACGTAGAAAAGTCGTTTGCCATGAGGGATTTATATAAGTTTGGTGTATTTTTGCAAAAGAATTCGTTCTGGAACGCGCAAATCGAGCAGATTCATGTATTGCCCGACAAAAACATAGAGCTGGTACCGCGCGTAGGCGACCATGTCATCTACCTCGGTAAGCTGGACGACTTCGAACGGAAGCTGAAACGGGTAAAGGTATTCTACGAAAAAGGATTGAACAAGGTAGGCTGGAACAAATATTCCCGTATCAGTGTTGAGTTTGGTAACCAGATTATCTGCACGAAAAGAGAATAGTTACCGCGCAGCAAATAGTAGACAGTAAATAGTAAAATAGTAAATAAAACAGTTATGGCAACAACAGATTTCATCGCCGCTATTGAGTTGAGTTCTTCCAAGATTTCCGGTATCGCAGGAAAGAAGAACAGTGACGGAAGCATTCAGGTGTTGGCCTATGCACGCGAAGATGCGTCCTCGTTTATCCACAAGGGGGTCATCTACAACATCGACAAGACAGCACAGGCATTGACTTCCATCACCAACAAGCTGGAAAACCAGCTCAACAACTCCATTGCCAAAGTATATGTAGGCATCGGCGGACAGTCATTGCGCACAGTAAAAAACGCGGTGAGTCGTACACTGGACGAAGAAGGCATCATCTCGCAAGAGCTGGTAGACTCTATCTGTGACGAGAACCTTGAAGTGCCGTTGGCAGACATGAGTGTACTGGATGTGGCCCCCCAAGAATACAAGATAGACAATACCCTGCAAGCCGACCCGGTGGGCGTGGCAGGCCAGCACATCACAGGACAGTTCCTCAACATCGTGGCACGCGCCTCACTCAAGAAGAACCTGGAACACAGCTTCGAGCAGGCAAAGGTGGAGATAGCCGACCTGCTTATCGCTCCGATAGCGTTGGCAAACGCCGTTTTAACGGAAAACGAGATGCGTTCGGGCTGTGCACTGGTGGACTTCGGCGCCGATACCACCACCATTTCGGTCTACAAGAACAATATTCTCCGCTACCTGAGCGTATTGCCGCTGGGTGGCAACACCATTACCCGTGACATCACGTCCCTGCAGATGGAAGAGCAGGATGCCGAAAAGCTGAAACTGCAATACGGCAACGCCCTCTACGAGGAAGAGGAAGAGAGCGAGACACCCGCCGTATGTGCACTGGAAGACGGACGCGCCATTGAGCTGGCCACGCTGAACAACATCATCGGAGCACGCTCCGAAGAAATCCTTGCCAACGTATGGAACCAGTTGCAGCTCTCCGGTTATGAGGATAAGCTATTCTCCGGAGTCGTATTCACCGGAGGCGGAGCAAACCTGAAGAATATCGAGGAAGCTTTCCGCAAGCAAAGCAAAATAGAGAAAGTAAAGACGATGCGCTTCGTGCATGACACCGTTCACGGATTCAGTGACGTACTGGCCAAGGACGGTATGCAGAATACCTTGCTCGGCCTTCTTGCCGCAGGCAACGAAAACTGCTGCCTGCAGGAGGTGAAACCGGCACAACCAGCCGGCAACCCTGCGTCCACCCCCGCTGACATGTTCGGTAACGACGAAGCCCTGAAAGAACAGGAAGCCGCAGCCCGTGCCGCCAAAGCGCAACGCGAGAAAGAGGAAAAGGAGCGCAGGGAGAAAGAACGCAAAGAGCGGGAGAAGAAAGAAAAGGAGAAGAAAAAGAAAGGTCCCAGCTGGTTTGAAAAGACCTTCAACAAAATCTCCAATGAGATATTCTCGGACGATGATATGAAATAATTAAAAACTCTATAATCATGGATGATATAGCACAATTCGATTTTCCGACCGATTCACCGAAGATCATCAAAGTTATCGGTGTGGGTGGCGGTGGCGGCAATGCCGTAAACCACATGTACCGGGAAGGCATACATGATGTAACGTTCGTGCTGTGCAACACAGACAACCAGGCGTTGAAAGACTCCCCCGTTCCTGTGAAGCTGCAACTCGGCAAAGAGGGTCTGGGAGCCGGAAACCGTCCTGCCCGTGCCCGCAAGGCAGCCGAAGAGAGCATCGAAGACATCAAGGCCATGCTGAACGACGGTACTAAAATGGTATTCATCACTGCCGGAATGGGCGGTGGCACAGGTACAGGTGCAGCGCCTATCATTGCACAGACCGCCAAAGAAATGGACATCCTGACTATCGGCATCGTCACTATCCCGTTCCGCTGGGAGGGCGACAAGAAGATAGACCAAGCACTGGACGGCGTGGAGGAAATCAGCAAGCATGTAGATGCCCTGCTGGTTATCAACAACGAAAAACTGAGCGAAATATATAGCGAACTCTCCGTAGACGATGCTTTCGACAAAGCCGACGACACCCTCTCGGTAGCCGCCAAGAGCATTGCCGAAATCATTACCCTGCACGGAAAGGTCAACCTCGACTTCAACGATGTGAAAACCGTGCTGAAAGACGGCGGCGTGGCCATCATGAGTACCGGCTACGGCGAGGGAGACAACCGCGTGAGCATGGCCATCCAGAATGCCCAGCACTCTCCGTTGCTCAACAACAACGATATCTTCAACTCCAAGAAAGTGCTGCTCAACATCTCGTACAGCTCGCAATACAAATTGATGATGAGCGAAATGGACGAAGTGAAAGAGTTCATGAACCGCTTCAGCCGCGACTTTGAAACCAAGTTCGGTATGGCCGTAGACGACAAACTGGAGCAAAAGGTCAAGATTACCCTGCTTGCCACCGGCTTCGGCATCCAGGACATCCACATGAAAGAGATGGACGACCGCATCACCCAGCGTACCGCAGAAGAGCAGAAGCGCCTTGCCGAACTGGAGGAAGAGGAAGAGCAAAGACGCTCACGCCGCGAAACCTACTACGGAAAGGATGCCAATACCAAGTATCAGCGTCTGCGCCGCCGGCATATCTATATCTTCAACCCCGAAGACCTGGACAACGCCGACATCATCAGCATGGTGGAGAACTCTCCTACCTACCAGCGCGACAAGAGTACCCTGGCGGCAATCAAGGTCAAGGCGGAAGAAGCCGGCATACTCGCCACCGAAGAAGCGCAGGAAGCGGAAAGCGGCGGCAACGGCATAATCACTTTCTAAACCGACTGCCGTTCCGGACTTCAGCCGGAAACAGTACATTGTAAACAGTAAAACAATAAAGAACAATATGGATTTATTTGAAAGAGTCAGCGAAGACATTAAAAACGCAATGAGAGCCAAAGACAAAGTAGCTTTGGAAACCCTGAGAAATATCAAGAAAGTATTCCTCGAAGCCAAGACCGCTCCGGGAGCCAATGATACCCTGACCGATGCCGATGCCCTGAAAATCATTCAGAAGCTGACAAAGCAAGGCAAGGACGCCGCCGAAATCTACGTGCAGCAAGGCCGCCAGGACCTTGCCGATGCAGAACTGGCGCAAGTAAAGGTTATGGAAGCATACCTGCCCAAGCAGATGTCTCCCGAAGAACTGGAAGCTGCCTTGAAGGAAATCATCGCCGAAACAGGCGCTACCAGCGGTAAGGATATGGGCAAGGTAATGGGCGTAGCCAGCAAGAAACTTGCCGGGCTTGCCGAAGGACGTGCTATCTCGGCCAAAGTAAAGGAATTGCTGGGATAAGCGTTCTGCCCAACCCAATACGTACAGAGCCGTACTTCAAGCTCCCCTCCGGTTGGAGAGCAGTTTGAAGTACGGCTTTTATTGTTTCCATGCCTATGACACGCCCGTTTCCCCCGGAAGAAACGCCCGTTCCCTTTCATAGAAACGAGAATTTCCCTTTAAGGAAACTGAAATTTCCCTTAAGGGAAACGCGCGTTTCTCTACAGGAAACTCCAGGAAACACGTAAGGAAACGGAATGCCCTTTGAAACGGAGCTCAATCAAACAACTCTTTCAAGACTTCCAATGACTTTAGTACGGGAAAATCCGGCAGATGCAAACGGTAATACTCGTTCATAATCGTCAGACAACGGGCACGCTCCATGCGGCTCATGGCAAAGAGATGCATCGTTTCGTAGTTCATGCGCATCAGCCTTGTGAGACGTGCCGCCTCTTCCGGCGCTATATAGTCGGAATGCAATTGCGGACGCAACGGGGTAAAGCAGGCATTCTGCAAATCAAAATAATCGCCGCCGTGATAATCTTCCAAGTTCGGATACAATCCGAGAAAACGCGACAAACGCATCAAAAAGACCAGATGAAAATTAGCAAAGCCACTGCCGCATTCATCCAACCAGACAATGGAATGCTGCAAATAAGCGAATAAAGGACGGTTTTCCGCCTCCTCGCGCAGCGCACGATATAAGAATTCGGACAGAAACAAAGCGATGGCAGATTTATAAGGGTCGTAAGGAATCGAAGTAAAAGGATAGAAAGACTTTGCCTCTTTCACCTTATATATAGAAGTATTCGGACGGAAATCCGCTTCCAGCTCCACCAAAGACAGAGGTTGGAACAGTACCGACTTCACCGCAGCCTTGCGCGAACGGGACACCGGAACCAGGAAAGAAGCCCGTCCGGACACCTCGGTATAGATGTCTACAATAATAGAAGTATCCTTATACTTCAAAGAATGCAATACGATTCCTTGCGTTTTCTGTAACATTTCCGTCCTTTAATCAAGTTTCAATCCGGCTAACAAAGCTACAAAAAAAGCGCGAAACTACGGAACTTAAAGAAGAGGAATAAAAAAAATGAAGCAAATACAGAAAATTTAAAACATCATTATACATCTGATTATCAATAGATAAAACCATATACAAGAGGAAACACAGAAGAAATTCTGCAAAATTTTTATCAGAAATGTTTGCCAATTCAAAAATAGTTTCTACCTTTGCAACCGCAAACGAAAGGAAAAACGGTTGCAAAGAGCGGAAACGCTCAACAAGGATGGCCCGTTCGTCTATCGGTTAGGACGCAAGATTTTCATTCTTGAAAGG
>CAUAWO010000021.1:0-42167 GCA_958432865.1 Bacteroides stercoris | reverse complement strand
ATAATAATGAGTATGATGTTGGTTTGCTGGAATAAAAAATGATACCGACTTATCACAAGCCGGTATCACGAAAAAATAATCACTTTATTATTTTGTAATCATCCAGCTTTGTGCGCTCACAAAGCACGGGGAATAAAAAGTTATTTATATACTAACACTGTAAACAACTACTTTCACAAGCTATTGTTTACTCACCTAATAAAAGGTAGCTTAACAAATATCACTTAATGTTCATTTTTTGTTTGACATTACAAAGGTAACACAAAAATTGAAAATTATACTATATAGTTCTAATAACGGATAATATTGCGGTAATTTAGGCGTTATTTGAGCCATTTATCTAACCAACTAAAGAAAGTGCGTTGCCATAACACCCCATTTTGCGGTTTCAATACCCAATGATTCTCATCCGGATATAATAAAAGTTCGGCCGGAACACCGCGCAATACAGCTGCATTGAACGCCGACATACCTTGTGAAGCAAGAATTCTATAATCCTTTTCACCGTGAATGCAGAGAATGGGAGTGTCCCATTTATCAACGAAACGATGGGGAGAGTTGGCAAAGGTACGTTGTGCCGTTACATTGTTTTTGTCCCAATATGCACCACCCATATCCCAGTTGGCGAACCACATTTCTTCTGTTTCCAGATATTGCTGCTCCATATTGAATATACCATCGTGTGCGATAAATGCTTTAAAACGTTTGTCATGGTGTCCCGCCAGCCAATAGACGGAGAATCCGCCGAAGCTGGCACCTACGCATCCCAAACGATTAGTATCTACATATGGTTCTTTTGAAATATCATCTATGGCTGACAAATAGTCTTTCATGCATTGACCTCCATAGTCACCGCTAATTTGTTCCAACCATTCCATGCCGAATCCAGGTAGACCGCGACGATTCGGAGCGATGATAATATAATCGTTGGCTGCCATAATCTGGAAGTTCCAGCGGTAGCTCCAGAATTGGCTGACGGGACTTTGCGGGCCACCTTCACAGAATAATAAAGTAGGATACTTCTTGTTTGCGTCAAAATTGACGGGATAGATCACCCATGAAAGCATTTGCTTGCCATCGGTAGTTTTGGTCCATCTTTCCTCCACTTTGCCCAAATTCAGCTGTTTAAAGATGTGATCATTCTCGTGTGAGAGTTGCGCCACTTGCCCGTCGGCAGGAGTGAGGGTGTAGATTTCATCGGCGGCACTGATAGAGTGACGTTTGGTAATTATTTTATCGCCTGCCATGGCTACTGATCCGTAGTCATACATGCCATCAGTCAGTTTTTTTATATCACCATTCAGATTGGCACTGTATACCATGCTGGTTCCATGCCATACACCGACAAAGTACAGACTTTGCGAATCATTGTTCCAGCAATAGTCATCTACGCCTGATTCAAAACTTTCGGTAACAAATGTCTTTTGACCGTCATCTAAATTGTAGATGCACAGGCGGTTCCGGTCACTTTCGTAACCATCGCGCTCCATGCTTTGCCATGCAATGTATTTGCCGTTGGGGCTGAATTTAGGATTGGTGTCATATCCTTTCATTTCATCTGTTCCATTCGAATCTTTTCCATTCGGTTTGCACAGGTTCAGTGTTGTGCCTTTTTCTATATTATAAAGGTATATATCCGAGTCGGTAGATACTGCGTATGCCAATCCTTGCTTTTTCCGGCTGGTGTAAGCTATTTGTTTAGAGTCGTTGCTCCAAGCCAGCTGCTCGATACCTCCGAAAGGTTTCATTGGAGCTTCAAACGGCTCACCTTCCATGATATCGGTGGCTGCTCCCATCATGTTACCATCAAAATCAGCGATAAAAGGATGTGGAATACTTTCTACCCATTCATCCCAATGTTTATACATCAGGTCGTTTACAATGATACCGCTGGCTTTGGGTAGGTCAGGGTAGAGGTCCACAGTGCGTTGGCCGTATTTTATTTGTGAGATGAAAAGAATCTTTTTGCCATCCGGTGAAAAAGAGAATCCTTCTATGTTTCCTTTGAAATCGGAAATGATACGGCGTTCCGTACCGTCAGGATTCATCTCCCAAATTTGGCTGCCACCACTTTCATTGCATAAGAATGCGATTTTTGTTCCGCCTTTTATCCATTGAGGCTCGCTTTCATTCCATGCTGTTTGAGTAAGCAGGGTGTTGTTCTTTCCATCGGCATCCATTACGTAAATTACATGATGGCTTTTGTTTTCGGGAACACTATAATAGGCTACGGTGTAGGCTATCTGTTTGCCATCGGGGGAAATACTCAGACTGCCTATGCGTCCCATTGCCCACAGGGCTTCGGGGGTAAGACGACCGTCTTTGATGGTGATTTCTTGCTTGCCTATAATGGGCTCGTAGCCCTGTCCTTCCTGTTTCACTTCGGTACAGGAAGAAGCTAGCATAAGTGCTGCTGCCATGATGGTTGCGCTTGATTTATTCATATCTAAAAATTGTTTTTGATGATTAACTGACTGCAAAAATACGTATAAAAGCCGGTGATGTGAAATGTTCCTGCATATTTGTTTTGTTTCTTTGTGTGTCTGTGGAAGGGTGTCTTTGCAAAGAAGAGCAAATATAGAGGTAACCGGCATATATAAAAAAACAGCAAAGACCGCTATTTTTTTATATATGCCGGTCTTCGCTGTTTTTTTAAGGAAGTGTAAACCCGTTATTTTTTCCCTTTATTCATTCTTTCTTGTTGCAGTCGTTCCTGCTCCTTTTGTAAAGCTTCCAGTTTAGCCATCAGTCCGCCACCCGGTTTGCCGCCATTCTTTTGGCTCTTCTTTTCTTTTCGGGCTTCCAACATGGCAAGGAGTTTCTTTTCATCAGTTGTTTTGCGCAGAATCACCATGGTGAGGATACCAATCAGTCCGGAAATGAAGTAATAGTAGTTCAAGCCGGATGAATAACCGTTGAAGATGAAAATAAACATGACTGGCATGATATACATCATTAGTTTCATACCCGGCATTTGCTGTTGTCCCATATCCTGCTGCTTCATGGTGTACATGGTGTTCAGAATATTGGTGATACTGAACAGCAAACAGAAGAGGCTTAAATGATTGCCCAGCAGAGGAATGTTGGTTCCCCAGTTGATAATATCATCATAAGTGGACAAGTCCGGGGCCCATAAGAAACTTTGTTGGCGCAACTCAATAGCGTTAGGCACGAAGAAGAATAAAGCCATGAATACCGGCATTTGGATCAGCATAGGCAAGCAACCTCCCATAGGGCTTACTCCGTATTTGCTGTAAAGTGCCATCGTTTCCTGCTGCTTTTTCAAAGCATCTTCTTTCTTGGGATATTTTGCGTTGATCTCGTTGATGTAGGGTTTCAGGACGCGCATCTTGGCAGAGGACATATATGATTTGTAGGTAGCCGGATAAACTAACACTTTGACGATAATCGTCATCAGCAGCAATACGACACCCATGCTCAGTCCCCACCCTGAGAGCCAATCAAACAAATTAATAGTGAACCAGCGGTTTACCCAGCGGATAATGGGCCAGCCCAAATAAACCAGGTCTTCCAGTTCCAAATCTTTTTGGGAAAGGCTTAGATCATTGCTGTTCAGCAAAGTCTTGAAATGGTTCGGACCGAAGTAGAACTGCATATCGGTAGGCTGCTTTCCGGTAGGATCAAAGAAAGTTGTCATGTCCGCGGTATAGTTCTTCATATATCCGCTTCCTTCCTGTTGGGGGGTAGAGGTTAGGGAAGCTTTATCAAAATCTTGATCGGCAATAAGTACGCTTGAGAAGAACTGATTCTTGAAAGCAATCCAATCCAAACGGTCGGTAACATCTTCTTTTGCTTCTTTCATTTCGTTCAGATAGTCTGAACTTTTTTCTACCGGCTTGTAGGTGAGCGAAGTATAGCGCTGTTCGAAGCTGAAACCTTTTTCAAGCTGGCGTGCCCGTTGACGCCAGTTTATATTGACTGTGTTCAGGGCAGGAGGGAAGAAATTCTGCATGCCGTTTGCGCGAATAGTGAAATTCACCATGTAAGCATCCGGTAAAAGTTTGTAATCGAAATCTATATAGCCTCCATTGTTTGCTGCCAAACGCATAGTTACAGTGCTGTCTGTTACGTTGGTAGGTTGGAAATACATATCCTCGGTCAAAATATTTTCATTCTTTCCTTCGAAAGCGAAATTCATGCCCGAATCTTTTTCATCAAACAGCATCAAAGGCTTGCCGTCCTGTCCGTTATAATCTTTTAATATGGCTGCGCACACCCGTCCACCTTTATTGGTGAAAGTCAGTTTTACTACATTATTTTCCAGTGTCGTTAGCTGTTCCGTACCTTGGTTTGCGCCATAGAACATAGAGGTAGAGTCTAAATGCAATGTTGCATTCTGACTCTGTGCCGTGGCAGCCTGTGCCAGTCGTTCGGCCTCTTTTTGGGCTATCGCCTGAATGGAATCCTGATAATGTTTGGCACGTGCCATTTCTTCCTGGCTAGGACGGTTGTAGATGCTGAAGCCTATCACAACTGCACCAATCAGGGCGAATCCCACTAAAGTGTTTTTGTCCATTTTTACTTGTTTACCTTATTATATTATAATTCTCGTTTCTTATTTGTCTATTGCCGCTTTGATAAATGACAGGAATAAAGGATGTGGTTTCAATACTGTACTGCTGTACTCGGGATGGAACTGTACTCCGATGAACCATTTTAATGTCGGGATTTCAATTATTTCCACTAAATCGGATTCCGGATTGATACCCACGCATTTCATACCCGCCTTTTCGTACTCCTGCTTATAGTCATTATTGAATTCGTAGCGGTGACGGTGGCGTTCCTGTATGTGTTCGCTTTTATAGGCTTCAAAAGTCTTTGAGTGTTGGTCAAGGATACATTCATAGGCTCCCAGGCGCATAGTGCCGCCCATATTGGTGATAGCTTTCTGTTCTTCCATAATGTCTATCACGTTGTGTGGCGTTTTTTCATCCATTTCGCGGCTGTTGGCATCTGTATAACCTAGCACGTTACGGGCAAACTCAATAGCCATGCACTGCATACCTAGACAGATACCAAAAGTCGGTACATTGTGTGTACGTGCATATTTGATAGCAACGAACTTACCTTCTATGCCACGTTGTCCGAATCCCGGGCAGATGATGATACCATCCATATCCTTAATCTGCTCTTCTACATTAGCATCTGTCAGTTTCTCGCTGTTTATGAAGTGGATATCCGCTTTGCGGTCATTGTAAGTGGCGGCTTGTGACAAGGCTTCAAGGATAGATTTATAAGCGTCTTGCAAATCGTATTTACCAACCAATCCAATTTTTACTTTCTCAGTTGCCTTATGACGGCGATCTAGAAAATCTCTCCATGGACCGAGGGTTGGAGTTTCACCCACGGGCAATCCCATCTTTTGGAGAATGGTTACATCCAGTCCCTGCTCTTGCATACGCAAAGGTACTTCATAAATGGTGGGCATATCGATAGACTGCACCACAGCATTTTCATCTACGTTACAGAACAGAGCAACTTTCTTTTTCAAGTTTGTGCTCAATTCGTGCTCGGTACGCAATACCAATACATCTGGTTGAATACCAACAGATTGCAGCTCTTTTACAGAGTGCTGGGTAGGTTTGGTCTTCAATTCGCCTGCTGCAGCCAGATAAGGAACATAAGTAAGGTGTACGCACAACGCATTACGTCCCATTTCCCATTTCAATTGGCGGATACTTTCCAAATAAGGAAGTGATTCAATATCACCTACGGTACCACCGATTTCGGTAATGACAAAATCAAATTTATATTTGCTTCCCAATAATTTTACATTGCGTTTGATCTCATCGGTGATATGGGGGATAACCTGAATAGTCTTTCCCAAATAGTCACCACGGCGTTCTTTGTCAATAACACTTTTGTAAATACGTCCTGTTGTAATGTTATTGGCTTTAGTTGTCTGGATGCCCAAAAAACGTTCGTAATGTCCCAAATCGAGGTCGGCTTCGTGTCCGTCTACCGTTACATAACATTCACCATGTTCATAAGGATTCAAAGTTCCCGGATCAATATTGATATACGGATCGAACTTCTGAATTGTTACATTATAGCCTCTGGCTTGCAGTAATTTACCTATTGATGATGAAATAATACCTTTACCTAATGAGGAGGCAACACCACCAGTTACGAAGATATACTTAGTTTCTCCCACGACTTAATATTTTTAAATGTTATTTTCTTAATTATCAAAATCGCAATATTTATCAAAGTTGCAAAATTACAAAATCTTTTTCAATATTGTCGGATATGCTTTAAAAAATCATTTGATGAAACTGAATTTATCATTCGTTATTATATAAAGGAAACAGTTTTTGGGGAAAAGGAAAATTAAGTGTACTTTTGCACAAAACTAAAATTAGTATGAGAAAAAGTATATGTTTGGCTATAATACTTGCTGTATTCTGTATGGAAGAAGTGCCGGCACAGAAAATAGCCAAGACGAAAGAAAATCCGGCTGTGAAAGCCTATTCTGATTCATTGTCTGCATTAAGCGCATCTTATTTTGCTTATTTCAGGCTGTGGGATGATTTGAATATTCCGGCGCCCCGGCGGGTACGTCCTAATCCGGCTTTTTATAAGTTGTTTGTTCCGCCCACTTATTATGAAGCTCCTATAAAAGAAATTTTTGAAATAAAATGGAGTCCGGATACGAAAATAATGACAGCTGTCGATTCGCTATATATGGGAAAGCGTGACTCTGCATCTGCAGCTATATATCAACTGCCCGATTTGGAAACCTTGGCCGCTGCCGACCGTTGGTCGAATAATATATTAAGGAATTATTATTTGCAATATCCGGGCAGATTGGTGAATAACGAACTTTATTTGGCTGATTTGAAACCACTGGAAAATAATCAGATAGTAAAAAGACCAAGGAAAGAGAGAATCAAAAGTTTCCTTCAACCGGAAACACCGGTGGAAAGCTTGACTACGGATAATGAATTGTTGGTGGTACGCCCTAACTTTTGGACGCATAAGGGGAATGGGTATGTTCAGTTCACACAACATTATATTTCAGATAACTGGTATAAAGGTGGTGAAAGTACTAATGCGCTGTTGTCCGGCTTAGTGCTGGAAGCTAATTTTGATGACCGCCAGCGTATAGAGTTTGAAAATAAGCTGGAAATAAAATTGGGTTTTGTTACAGCACCGTCAGATACAGTGCATAAGTATAAGACGAATGCCGACTTGCTTCGTTTAAGCAGTAAACTGGGTGTAAAAGCCTTCAAAAACTGGTATTATACTTTGGCGGGCGAGTTCAAGACTCAGTTCTTTGGAAATTATAAGACGAATACGAATGATATGATTTCTAATTTTCTGTCTCCCGCCCAATTGGATATAACCCTCGGTATGGACTTTAAGCAGAATAAGAAGAATTATTCATTGTCTTTGTTGGGATCTCCACTGGCGTATACTTTTATGTATATCAGCAATGATAAGATAACTGATCCGGGTGCTTTTAATGTGGATCCGGGGCATAAAACAGCGAATCTCTTCGGTTCGAAATTTACAGGTAATCTGACTTGGACAATTATCCCCAGTATTGTGTGGGAGTCTAAATTGGAGTACTTTACAACTTATGACACCGTAATTGCCAGTTGGGAAAATACATTTAATTTTGTGTTGAACCGTTATTTGTCTACTAAGTTGTTTGTTCATGCGCGTTATGATGACGGTGTGACACTGACAGAAGATAACAAGAGTTATTTCCAGTTGCAGGAATTGCTTAGTTTTGGTTTGAATTATACTTGGTAAGAAAGGAGAGTGTAAGCGATATCGATGGAGAACCAATAAAAACACGGATGCCGTAGAATTTGATATTCTGCGGCATCCGTGTTTTTATTGGTTCTCCATTTTATTTATGTTCACCCAGCAATGTTTGTACAATTCTTTCTGCAGCGTGTCCATCCCAACGTTCCGGCAAATGTCCCTTCTGCCATTCTCCTTTATTCAGAATGTCAAGGACGTCTGCCAGGATTTCAGAGCTTTCCCCCACCAGCCGGTTTGTGCCGATTGTCACTGTTTCGGGATGTTCTGCATACGTGCTTAATGTCATGCAGGGGATTCCTAAAAAAGTAGCTTCTTCCGCTACATTGCCCGAATCTGTAATGATACCCCAGGCATGGTTCACTAAATATCCGAATGACAAATAAGGTTGCGGTGGTAATATATATAACCTTTCGGAAGTAATTCCTAAAGCAGACAGCTTGTTTTTTACATATGTATGGAGCGGCGCCACGATCGGCTTGTCTGTTTTTTCCAGTATAGTGCGGAAGATGGCTTTCAGTGTTGTGTCCTTGTTTAGCAATGAATGTTTGTTCAATGTTAGCAAGAGGTATTCTTTTTCTTTCAGTCCCATAATGGAGAACGCTACCGGGCGCTGTAAACGGGTACGGTTATAACGCAGCGTATCAATCAGGATGTTTCCTACAAAATGTACATGTGCCTGTTCGGTTCCTGTTTGATTCAGATTGCGGTTGGCTACCATTCCGGCCGTGAACAGATAATCGGACAAGCCATCTGTTATCATGCTGTTCACTTCCTTTGGCATATCCATATCGAAAGAGCGGGTTCCGGCCACTAGATGAGCGACTTTTATCCCTTTCTTTTTAGCTACGATAGAGCACGCCATAGTAGGAGTCAGGTCATCCACTACAAGTACTACCTGTGCAGGATGCTGTTCCAGTTCGCGGGCGAAAGCTACCAATATACCTGCCATTCGCTGGAAAAAATCTGTATTATCTACATGCAGATATACATCGGGACGCGGCATATCCAGGTCTGTAAACAGAGAAGGTTCCAAACTTTTATCTTCGTCCGAACCTGTGTAGACCAGACGGGCAGTGATATTTTTTCCTGCTGCCTTTGCAGCCTTGATAGCACGCATTAATGGGGCAATTTTCATGAAATTGGGACGTGCACCTGCGATAATTGTTACTTTCATCTTATTTTAAGCTATTTTCTGAACACAAAAATACATTTTCTTATCGAATTTATTCGTTACTTTGCAGACAAATAACAACCATTATGCTAACATTTGTTCAAGTTTTAGATTTTATAGGCACGTTTGCCTTTGCCATCAGTGGTATCAGATTGGCGTCTGCCAAACAGTTTGACTGGTTTGGTGCATATGTAGTGGGTTTGGCAACGGCTATCGGAGGAGGTACTATCCGTGATGTGCTTCTAGATGTGACTCCGGGTTGGATGACCGACCCTATATATTTAATATGTACAGGACTTGCATTGTTTTGGGTAATTGCTTTCGGCAAGTATCTGATTCATATGCATAACACTTTTTTCCTGTTCGACAGCATCGGTCTGGCACTATTTACAGTAGTGGGAGTAGGCAAAAGTATTGCTCTCGGATATCCTTTTTGGGTAGCTATAATCATGGGTAGTATCACTGGGGCCGCAGGTGGTGTGCTCCGCGATGTTTTTATTAATGAAATTCCGCTTATTTTTCGTAAAGAAATTTATGCAATGGCCTGTGTGGTGGGGGGATTGGCCTATTGGATATGTGATCTGTTTGGTCTGGAAGCCTTTATTTGCCAGATAATAGGAGGTAGTACTGTGTTTTTGGCGCGTATTTTAGCTGTTAAATATAGTATCTGTTTACCAATTTTAAAGGGGGAACAACGCTAAATAGCACCTGAAAACTATCAAAACAGGGGGTAAAAACTGATAAATGACGGTTTTTACCCCCTATTTTGATAGTTTTTTCTTTGACACCTATTTAAAATGCGCTATCCTTGCATTACCGAGAGCATGGAAAAAGAATATGAACCTAAACTGAAAGACTTATGAATAGCGTTAGTTTTAAAAAGAACCTGCTGGGTGTGCAAGAAGAATTACTTCGGTTTGCATACAAACTCACAGCCGACCGTGAGGAGGCTAATGACCTGCTACAAGAAACTTCATTGAAAGCGCTGGATAATGAAGACAAGTATATCCCCGATACAAACTTTAAGGGATGGATGTATACCATTATGCGTAACATCTTTATAAACAATTATAGGAAAATAGTGCGTGACCAGACATTTGTGGACCATACAGACAATCTCTACCATTTAAGTATGCCTCAGGATTCCGGCTTTGATAGTACCGAGGGAGCTTATGACATGAAAGAAATACATCGTATAGTCGGTTTGCTTCCTAAAGAATACCGTATTCCATTCGCTATGCATGTGTCGGGATTTAAATATCGTGAGATTGCCGAAAAGCTGGGATTGCCGTTGGGTACTGTAAAAAGCAGAATTTTTTTTACCAGACAACGCTTGCAGGGACAGCTCCGTGATTTTGTATAATCCAAGGGGGAAAATTATCAAAAAGGTAGAGTGAAATTCTTTTGCTCTGCCTTTTTTGTTTTTGTTGGTTTACAATATGATATTAAACATGTTTTTGGAAGCTAAAAAACAGCTTCGAATATTAACTTTATTTTTATTCATTTGTTATATTTGCAAAAGGACAAGACACCTTTAAATCAAGTAATAATTATGAAAAAAGAAATCAAATTCAGTTTGGTCTACCGCGATATGTGGCAGTCATCAGGGAAGTACCAGCCCAGAGCTGATCAGTTAGCCAAAATTGCTCCTCTAATCGTTGAAATGGGGTGTTTTGCCCGAGTCGAAACTAATGGAGGTGCTTTTGAACAAGTGAACTTGCTATATGGTGAGAATCCTAACAAGGCAGTGCGTACATTTACCAAGCCTTTACGTGAGGCGGGTATTCAGACGCATATGTTGGACCGTGGTTTAAATGCATTGCGAATGTATCCTGTTCCAGCTGATGTACGTCGGTTGATGTATAGGGTAAAACATGCGCAAGGAGTGGATATTACTCGTATTTTTTGTGGTTTGAATGAAGTTCGTAATATTATTCCTTCCATAAAATATGCTAAAGAAGCGGGGATGATTCCTCAAGCCACTCTTTGCATCACTTATTCTCCTGTACATACGGTGGATTATTATTCTTATATTGCCGACCAGTTAATAGAAGCGGGGGCACCCGAAATCTGTTTGAAAGATATGGCAGGTATCGGCCGTCCTGAAATGTTGGGGCAGTTGGTGAGAAATATCAAAGATAAACATCCTGAAGTCATTGTACAATATCATGGACATTCCGGTCCTGGGTTATCTATGGCATCTATTTTGGAAGTTTGTGAGAATGGTGCGGATATCATTGATGTCGCTATGGAGCCGTTGTCATGGGGAAAAGTGCATCCTGACGTAATTTCTGTACAGGCTATGTTGAAAAATGCAGGTTTTCAGGTACCTGAAATCAATATGAAGGCTTATATGAAAGCGCGTAGCATGACGCAGGAATTTATTGATGATTTTTTGGGATATTTTATTGATCCTACCAACAAACATATGTCTTCCTTGCTGCTGGGATGTGGACTTCCCGGTGGCATGATGGGTTCAATGATGGCCGATCTGAAAGGGGTGCATTCGGGCATCAATCTGATTCTGAAAGGACAGGGAAAGGAACCTATGAGTTTGGATGATTTGGTAGTGATGCTGTTTGAAGAAGTGGAATACGTATGGCCGAAATTGGGATATCCACCTTTAGTAACACCGTTTAGCCAATATGTGAAGAATGTGGCTTTGATGAATGTTATGCAATTGGTGAAGGGAGAGGAGAGATGGACGATGATTGATAACCATACATGGGATATGATTTTGGGAAAAAGTGGAAAATTGCCGGGTGCGTTGGCTCCTGAAATAATCGAACTGGCGAAAAGTAAAGGCTACGAATTCACTGATGAAGATCCTCAGGTGAACTATCCTGATGAGCTGGACAAGTACCGTAAGGAGATGGATGATAATGGATGGGAATATGGTGAGGATGAGGAAGAGTTGTTTGAACTGGCTATGCATGACCGGCAATACCGTGATTATAAATCGGGTGTAGCCAAGAAACGTTTTATGGATGATTTACAACGTGCTCAGGATGCGGCTATGGTAAAAAGTGGCTTCGATGAGGAAACGATCCGAAAATATAAGCGTGCTAAGGCAGATCCTATTATTGCACCGGATAAGGGGCAGATTTTATGGGAAGTTTCCGTGGAAGGTCCTTCTATGGCACCGTTTGTCGGACGGAAATACCAGCATGATGAAGTGTTCTGTTATATTTCCACTCCGTGGGGAGAGTATGAAAAGATTTTTGCTAATTTTACAGGACGTATTGTAGAAGTTTGCGCCCAACAAGGAGCTGTAGTTAATAAAGGTGATGTTATAGCTTATTTGGAAAGAACAGAGTTTACTGCATGATTTAAAGGTGCTATATAGCTTTTTTATCCGCTATGGCAAGTGTTGAATTTGTCATGGCGGATGTTTTTATCTTTTCATTCTTTTAAAATTTGCATTCATTCAGTTATGTGTTATCTTTGTTGCCATGCAGAAAAAACAGGTAGATAAGAAAAAATATATGAGAAAGCTGTATCCGTGGTTGCTGGGAATGATTTTAGGAATAATGCCTTGTATCGTTTCAGCATCAGAAAATGACAGTATAAAAGTCGAGAGTCTGCTTCAAAAAGCTGCCCGGTTGCCGGCCGATAGTTGTAGGATATTGTTTTTTGCCCAAAATCTATTAGGGGTTCCATACGTAGCGAATACATTGGATGGGACAGATGAAGAGAGATTAGTTGTTCATTTGGATAAGGTGGATTGTACCACATTAGTTGAAACAGTACTTGCATTGAGTCTCGCTGACAAGTATGGGAAAAGTGACTTTGAAAGTTACAAAAAAGCGTTGCTGTGTATCCGCTATCGGAATGGAAAACAAGCCGGTTATGTCTCGCGTTTACATTACTTCAGTGATTGGATTAAGGATAACGAACAGAAAGGAATTGTACATGAACGTACAGGGGAATTAGGGCTTGCTGTATCACAAATCTTGAATTTGGATTTTATGTCCACACACTCTGACAATTATCATCGGTTGAAAAATAATCCTTCCATGATATCCCAGATGATTGAAATAGAGAGAAAATGGAAAAATGTTCCTGTTTCTTATATTCCTAAAACAAGTCTGAACGTTTCTTCTGAGGAGTTGGACATAAAGAATGGGGATATCATAGCGATTACTACCAATATAAAAGGGCTGGATGTGGTGCATACAGGATTTGCCTGTTGGGTGGATGGTAAATTGCATTTGCTTCATGCTTCATCGGTCATGAAGAAAGTTATTCTAGATTCTCAGACTCTCTTTGAATACTCTAAAAATAAGAAAGCCCACACGGGGGTGCGGGTTATTTCTTTTTCTTCTTTGAAACCGTAGAGGACGTATCTTGTTTGGGCGGAAATGTAGGGACGCATTTCATAAGATAAAGTATCTTCTTTTGTCTTTTAAGCATGTAGTTGCCAGGTCTGCTTGAATTGAATTTGCGAGGATTGGGAAGGCTGGCTGCAATTAGTGCGCATTCTTCCGGTGTCAGTTTGCTGGCATTCTTGTGAAAGTGTTCACGAGCTACTGCTTCGGCACCATAGATACCATTTCCCATTTCTATAGAGTTCAGATAGACTTCCATAATCCGTTCCTTGTTCCAAAATAGTTCTATCAAGGTGGTGAAATACACTTCAAGTCCTTTCCTGATCCAAGAAGAAGCAGGCCACAAGAAAATGTTTTTGGCTGTCTGTTGGCTGATAGTACTGGCACCTCGAGGGCGTTTTCGGTTCTTGTTTTCTTTTAAGGCTTTCTCTATTTCTTTGAAGTCAAAACCATTATGCTCGGCAAAGCGATTGTCTTCAGAGGCAATAACAGCCATAGACAGATGAGGGGATATGTTTTCTTTAGGTAGCCAAGAGTGTTTCCACTTTATATCTTCTCCATGAATGATTTGCTGGGTAGTACGGATAAACATCAACGGGGTAAAGTAAACCGGAATAAATCGTAAAACGATAACTGCGAGAATGGAAGAACCAAAGAAAAAAAGCAGCAGATTGCGGATGAATTTTAAAATCTTTTTTTTCATGCTTGTGTATTAAAACCAATTTCGGGCAGAAATAACCTGTCCGAAATTGGTTTATTTTATATGTTATTCCAATGTTGTGACCGTTGGTTCGGGCGTATTGGATACGCTCTACAATAACGTCATTGATATCATTTCAGTGTTCCTGCTTCCGCTTGCTGAATCATCTGTTGGCTGGCATACATATATACTTCTACACGACGGTTCTGCTGGCGTCCCTCGGCTGTGTCATTATTACCTATCGGATCTGCTTGACCCAAGCCTTCTACGGACTTGATCTGGGAATTACTTACACCGCAACCCAACAGATAACTAGCCACACTTTGAGCGCGTTCTTGTGACAGATTGAGGTTTTTTTGGATACTTTGTTCAGCTGTACTGTTTCTCCAGCCCTGGTTGTCTGTATATCCATAAATGGATACATCCATATCTCTGTTCTGGTTCAATACGTTGTTTGCAAACTTGCTCAAGGCTGATTTCGCTTGTGCACTCAAGGCTGCATTTCCTGTATTGAAGAGAATACCGGAATCAAAAGTAACTTTTACAGCCTGAAGGCCATTGTTATCTGTTACTTGTTCTACCTGCGCTCCTTGGATTTGAGCAGCTTCTTCTGCTGCTTTATCCATTTTTTTCCCAATTAACACACCGGCACCTGTACCTACTGCCGCACCTACTGCCGCACCAATAGCCGCACCTTTACCATGTCCGGCTATTCCGCCGATAATTGCTCCCAATGCTGCACCGCCGCCGCCGCCGATCAGACCGCCTTTAGCGGTATTATTCATGTTACCACATCCACTGAATACTAATGTAGCACTCAGTAATAAAGCCATAATTTTAGTCTTTTTCATAATCATGTTCATTTTAATATATTAATGACTTAATGCAAAAATTGTTCATTAAACGGCCTGATAATTTAAAGCTTTCTTCTTGATAAGCATAAACCAGATCAGACAAATAATTCCTTTCATAGTGCTAGTGATGCTTATGCTCCACCAAATACCCGGCAAACCCCAGCCCCATGATACAAACAACAGTGCCATCGGGATGCGCAGATAGTTACAGGTGACGCTGATTACGGCAGGAGGCATGGTGCGCCCCATTCCATAAAATACGCCCTGTATGGTAATTTCCAGCATCATAAATAGTTGCGAGTATCCGTCAATACGTAGAAAGACACCACCGGTTTCGTAAGCTGCTTTTTCAGGAACAAAGATAGAAAATATTTCGTTTCCATAACATATAAAAAGGAATGTGCAGAAAGATCCGAATATAAATGTCATCCATAAAGTGGTGCGATAGGCTTTCAGCACACGGGAGATTTGCCGCGCTGCATAATTCTGAGCTACAAAGGCACTGAGAGCTGTAGAAAAGCCTTGGGAGGTGTTCCAGGTGATAGCTTCGATTTGTCCTCCGGTGGTGAGTGCCATCAGCCCTAAATGACCACCTTGTTCTGTGGCGGTTCTTCCGAGAAACATATTGACGAAAGCGAATAATGTATTGAGTGCCGCTACCGGTAATCCTATTTTCAAAATGTGACGTGTATATTGTTTTTTCAGTTTAGTAAATAACCGAAAATCATCCCATAATATTTTCTTTTGTTTCAATTGATAGATAAACAGTATGCATACCGTAGCTTCGGCCAGCCAAGTGGCAATTGCTGCTCCCGTAGTTCCCCAGCTTAAACCAAAGATAAAGATAGGATCCAGTATTATATTTGTAATCAGTCCGATACCGTTAATGGAAAAAGGTATTTTGCTTCGTCCGGCGGCATTGAATATCCCTGTAAAGGCAGCTGATAAAAAGACGAATGGAAAGGCGGTTGCTATAATCCGTAGATATTCCACAGCCATCTTGGCTATATGAGGTTCTAGTTCATAGATACTGATAATAGGGGTGGCAAAGATAAATAACAATGCTCCCCAGCTCAATGATATAAGTAAGGACAAGGTAAGATTATGTGATGCGAACGCACGGGCAGCTTGCTCGTTTTGTGCCCCGATGGCTTGTCCTACGCTGACTTCCGAACCTACTTTGTTCAGAAGAGAGATAGATGTGGACATCCATGTAAGAATTCCTACCGAACCTACGGCGGCTATTGCCTCACTTCCTATTCTTCCTACCCAAGCCATGTCGGTCAGACTATATGCCATTTGTATGAATGAAGTAGCCATAATGGGCATTGCCAAAGTAAACAATTGCTTTAGGATAGGGCCTTGAGTCAGATTCTTAGTTCCTTTCATTCGTCATTAACGGATAAATTGTCTGCAAAGGTAGAAATTTATACTGATTTCTGTGGGGAATGCTGATAAAAATACTTTTCTATTACTCTTTTTAAATGGTCTGGATGTTTCATAAAAAACTTTGAAGTTCTTGAAGAAGGATAAAGCTTTTTCAAAAACTCCAAAGTCTTTTATGAGTATATTGATAGAAGTCGTTGATTAGTAAGCGAAAATAGGATATTTCTTCATTGTTTCGTTTACGCGTGCACGAACTTGTGCAATTACTTCTTCATTGTCTACGTTTGAAAGAACTGTCTCAATCATTTCGGCGATTTCCAACATCAAGTCTTCTTTTGCTCCGCGAGTTGTGATAGCGGGAGTTCCCAAACGGATACCTGAAGTTTGGAAAGCAGAACGGCTGTCAAATGGGACCATGTTCTTGTTTACAGTGATATCAGCAGCAACCAATGCTTTTTCTGCTACTTTGCCTGTCAGATCAGGGTATTTGGTACGCAGGTCTACCAGCATGGAGTGGTTGTCTGTACCACCGGAAACGATCGTAAAGCCACGGTCAATCAAAGCCTGTGCCAATACGGCTGCATTCTTTTTTACTTGTGTTTGATATTCTTTGTATTCCGGCTGTAAACATTCACCGAATGCAACAGCTTTGGCTGCGATGACATGTTCCAACGGGCCACCTTGTATACCAGGGAATACAGCAGAATCCAAAAGTTGTGACATCATCTTGATTTCACCTTTTGGAGTTTTCTTGCCCCATGGGTTAGGGAAGTCTTTACCCATCATGATGACACCGCCACGAGGGCCACGAAGGGTTTTATGGGTTGTTGAAGTGACGATATGAGCATATTTAACCGGGTTGTCCAACAGTCCGGCAGCAATCAGTCCGGCAGGGTGGGCCATATCAATCATCAGGATGGCTCCCACTTTATCTGCGATTTCACGCATACGTTTGTAGTCCCACTCGCGAGAATATGCAGAACCGCCACCGATAATCATTTTGGGTTTTTCACGTAATGCGATTTCTTCCATCTGATCGTAATCTACACGACCTGTTTCTTTGTTCAGGTTGTATTCACACGGAGTATAAATAATTCCGGATGTGTTAACCAATGAACCATGTGACAAGTGACCACCATGGGCCAAATTTAATCCCATAAATTTATCACCCGGATTCAAAACGGCCAAAAATACAGCAGCATTAGCCTGTGCTCCGGAGTGAGGTTGTACATTAGCCCATTCTGCTCCAAATATTTGTTTCAGTCTGTCGATAGCGATTTGTTCGCTCTGGTCTACCACTTCGCAACCGCCATAGTAGCGCTTGCCGGGATACCCTTCAGCATACTTGTTGGTAAGGCAAGAACCCATGGCTTGCATTACTTGGTCACTAACAAAGTTTTCGGATGCGATCAGCTCGATACCTTTGAGCTGGCGTTGATGCTCTTTTTCGATAATGTCGAAAATCAAATCGTCTCTTTTCATTTCTTTTTATAATAAGTTTATGTGCGATATTCGATTCTGAGTTCACAAAGTTAAGTAATTTTAGAATATAAGGAAATTATTTAGAGGAAAATATTTGGTGAGGTTACGGAAAAAAGATATATGACTTTCTTTTTGTCGTGTAGTAAGGTCTGAAGCTGCTGAAAGAGTTGAAGATAAGGGCGTTTTGAGGAAAGAAAAGGATATAAATGTGGCATTATGATATCTACTTAGAGAAAGCTTCCTACTTTAGAAAATAACTCCTAGCGAGAAACTTAGTACATTGCGGTGCCGGTTAATGAAGATACCTTTTTCTTGGGATATTATTCCATTTGTGTCTTTTTCATAAATGATTGATTTGGAGATATTGGTGAGTCCGATTTCATACCGGAAATCAAAGAATATATTAGCAATATTTACTCCTAATCCGATAACAGAACTTATATTAATGGGGTGTAATTCTTCTTTTATACCAGAATATCCAAATCCTTCAAACTCTTCGGAAGTCTTATGTTTCCATACATATTCCAGTTTGGGACCGATAAAAAGTGCCATGCCGTAAGGCCTGCTTTTTACAAAACTATAACCATATAATATAGGTAGCTCCAAAGAGTGAATCGTGCTGTTCAGTTTAGCAAGCTCGGGAAGGGTGTTTTCTTTATTTTGATTTTTATTGAAAGCTATTTCACCTTTATAAATATTATACATAATTTCGGGTTGGATGAAATGCCTTTTCATGTGCACCCGAAAAAACATGGCGGCAAAATAGCCTACTTTATAATTATTTTGCACATCTTCCATTCGTTCTCCATCTAGTTCTAACCGACTGGTAAAATACATGGAAGAGTTGAAGCCTCCTTTTATTCCCACATTGATCTTAGGTTCCTCTTTCAGACCATTCTTTATTCCTTGTGCTGTAACGAACAGGGCAGGAAGTAATAAAGCGATTAATAAAAGGAGTTTCTTCATGAGATATTTTTAGGATTTTTCCTTGGTCTGTGATCTGTTCTTTTCTACAGACCAGCCAAACTTCCCGATTTTCGGTCCTAGTTCAAAATATCCGCCATGAACATAGACTAACGGGTTAGCTTCGGATAATTCGAATTTTCCTGTTTCCGCATTCAGGTATTTATCGTCGGCTTTTACATTTACCACATCGGCTATGAACATATCATGAGATCCTAGTGAGATGATTTCCTTTACTCTGCATTCTATACAGAGTGGGGATTCTTCGATGATGGGAGCACTGACTATTTTTGCTTTTCCCGGGGTCAGCTTCATTTCTTCAAATTTATTATAATCTTTGCCCGAACGCACTCCGCACCAGTCGGTAGCGAACGCCATGCTTTTGGTAGTAAGGTTGATGACGAATTCCATATTCCGTTTCAGAATGGGATAGGAATGGCGTTCCGGACGCACGGATATATAACACATGGCGGGGTTGGTACAAATAGTACCTGCCCATGCCACTGTGATAATGTTATATTCTTCTTCCGTACTTCCGCAACTTACCAGTAGGGCCGGAAGAGGGTAAATCATAGTTCCCGGTTTCCAGTCTTGTTTCATATTCATTACAGTAGTTTGATACCTTCTTTACTTTGTTCCTTTTCGCAGTAATGACATTTCAAGATTCCATGTTCTTTGTCAATTACATGAAACAGGGTGGTCATTGGCTCATTGTTGGTGATACATTTGGGATTGGCGCACTTTACGATGCCACGTAATTCCTCAGGCATCAGGACTTGTTTCTTCTCTACCACCTCATAGTCACGGATAATGTTCAGTTTTACATTCGGGGCTACTACGGAAAGGCGGCTTATTTCCTCATCAGTAAAAAAGCGGTCGGCCACTTTTATAATTCCTTTTTTACCTAATTTTTTGCTCTCGAAGTTGTTTCCGATGGTTATGTTAGAGTCAGAATCCTGCAAGCCCAATAGGGCGACTACAGTAAACAATTTATCGGAAGGTATATGGTCTATAACAGTGCCGTTTTTCAAAGCGGCTACCTGCAATGCTTGTTTATTATCGCTCATCTTCATTTTTGTTTTTACTTTTTTGCATCTTCTATAACATCATTCAAGGTTATGCCCAATACATCACAAAGGATGGCCTGGCGCGCATAAAGTCCGTTTTGTGCCTGTTGGAAATAGTAAGCTTTCGGATTCTCATCCACATCGTAAGCTATTTCGTTGACGCGGGGCAGAGGGTGCAGGATACGCAGATTGGGGCGGGTATGCTCCAGCATCTTATTCCTTAATATATATACATCTTTCACACGTTCATATTCCATCAGGTCGGTGAAACGTTCGCGTTGTACACGGGTCATGTAAAGAATGTCGGCGTCAGCAATGGTTTCTTCGTTAAAGTCTGTGTACTCTTTGTATTTAATATGGTGCTCCTTGCAGTAGATTTTATATTCTTCAGGCATTTTCAACTCTTCCGGAGCGATGAAATGGAAAGTGGGGTTGAAATGACGCATAGCCATCAGCAAAGAATGAACAGTTCGTCCGTATTTCAAGTCGCCTACTAGATAGATGTTTAAATTTTCAAGCGTTCCCTGTGTTTTGTATATGGAGTAGAGGTCTAGCATGGTTTGTGACGGATGTTGGTTGGCTCCGTCTCCGGCATTGACAATGGGCACCGGGGCGACTTCGCTGGCATATCTTGCGGCACCTTCCAGAAAATGGCGCATTACGATGATGTCAGCGTAATTGCTTACCATCATGATGGTATCTTTCAATGTTTCTCCTTTTGAAGAACTGGTTACTTTGGGATCGGTAAATCCGATAACGCGGGCTCCCAGTCTGTTTGCAGCGGTTTCAAAACTGAGTCGTGTACGGGTGGAGGGCTCAAAGAAAAGGGTGGCAACAACTTTGCCGTCCAAGATTTTACGGTTAGGCTTCTTTTCAAACTCTTTTGCCATCTCCAAAAGGTAGAGGATTTTCTCTTTCGAGTGTTCGGCAATAGTAACTAAACTTCTATTTTCCATATTGGCTTGTATTTATAATTACAATTTATACGGAGTGTAAAGGTATGAAAAAAAAATAAATGAGCGAAGAATTAAAAGATATTTCGTTGAACTTTGTTAGAAACACATTCTATCTCAAAGTTTTTCCTTACTTTTGTACCGTTAATTACTAGAAAATGTCATGAGGAAGAAATTTATATACGTGCTTTGGGCTCTTGTAGTCGGCGTACTGTTAGTTATAGCGCTTATATTCACCGCAATAGCGAAAGGATGGATTGGATATGTACCGCCTATTGAGGAATTGGAAAATCCGAATTTAAAGTTTGCAACCGAGATTATATCCGATGACGGCAAGATGCTGGGTACTTGGTCACTTAGTAAGGAGAATCGTGTTTTTGTAGGTTATGACCAGCTTTCATCGAATCTGATTCGTGCGCTGATTGCTACCGAAGATGAACGTTTTGCAGAACATTCCGGCATTGATGCCCGTGCGTTTGTCCGTGCTTTGGTGAAACGGGGAGTGATGATGCAGAAGAATGCCGGTGGGGGTAGTACCATAACCCAGCAGTTGGCAAAACAATTCTATTCACCTACGGCAGATAATGTGATGGAACGTCTGTTGCAGAAGCCCATTGAATGGGTAATAGCTGTTCAGTTGGAACGCTATTATACAAAGGAAGAGATTCTGACTATGTATCTTAATAAGTTCGATTTCTTGAATAATGCAGTAGGTATCAAAACAGCTGCCAATACTTACTTCTCGAAAGAACCGAAAGATTTGAGCATTGAGGAAGCGGCTACTTTGGTTGGTATGTGTAAGAATCCGTCTCTTTATAATCCGAAACGTTTTAATGAACGTTCACGTGGACGGCGTAATGTGGTGCTTGGCCAGATGCGGAAGGCGGGATACCTGACTGATGCGGAAACTGATTCATTAAAGGCGTTGCCTCTCGTCTTAAAATATCGTCGTGTGGATCATAAAGAAGGTTTGGCAACTTACTTCCGTGAATATCTGCGTGGAGTAATGACAGCCAAGGAGCCGAAGAAAAGTGATTATCGCGGATGGCAGATGCAGAAATATTATGAAGATTCATTGGCATGGAAAACGAATCCGCTTTTCGGCTGGTGTGCTAAAAACAAGAAGAAAGACGGTACCAACTACAATATTTATACAGACGGTCTTAAGATCTATACCACTATTGATTCACGTATGCAGAAATATGCGGAAGAGGCTGTTTATGAACATGTGGCGCAATACTTGCAACCTCGTTTCTTCAAGGAAAAACGGAAAAAGAAAACAGCTCCGTTTACTAATCAGTTGACAGAGGAGGAGGTGAATACCATCATGACCAGGGCTATGAAACAGACTGATCGTTATCGTATTATGAAAGAAGCCGGATGCTCGGAAGCGGAAATAAAGAAAGCGTTTAATACTAAATACGAAATGTCTGTATTTTCTTACGAGGGAGAGAAGGATACCATTATGACTCCGATGGATTCTTTGAAATATTATAAATTCTTCCTTAGGGCGGGATTTATGTCTATGGATCCCTTGACAGGTCATGTGAAGGCGTATGTGGGTGGTCCTAACTATAATTATTTCCAATATGATATGGCGATGGTGGGGCGTCGCCAAGTAGGTTCTACTATTAAACCTTACGTGTATACTTTGGCTATGGAGAACGGTTTCTCTCCCTGTGATCAGGTGCGTCACGTAGAGCAGACATTGATAGATGAGAACGGGCGTCCATGGTCACCACGTAATGCCAGCAAAAAGCGTTATGGAGAAATGGTAACTATCAAATGGGGATTGGCTAATTCGGATAATTGGGTAACGGCTTATTTGATGGGGAAACTTAATCCTTATCAGTTGGTTCGTCTGATTCATTCATTCGGTGTGCAGAACAAACAGATAGACCCCGTAGTATCACTCTGTCTGGGACCTTGTGAAATTTCTGTAGGGGAGATGGTCAGCGCTTATTCAGCATTCGCAAACCGAGGTATCCGTACAGCACCAGTATTTGTAACCCGTATTGAGGATAATGAAGGTAATGTATTAGCGAATTTCACTCCGCAAATGGATGAGGTGATTAGTGAGACCAGTGCTTACAAAATGCTGGTTATGTTGCGTGCGGTCGTTAATGAGGGTACCGGTGGACGTGTACGCCGTCTGTATGGCATTACTGCTGATATGGGGGGGAAGACAGGTACAACCAACCGTAACTCTGACGGTTGGTTTATGGGATTCACTCCCTCATTGGTGTCCGGTGTATGGGTAGGCGGTGAAGAACGTGATATTCATTTTGATACGATGGTAGACGGGCAGGGGGCTGCTATGGCGCTTCCTATTTGGGGACTTTATATGCAGAAAGTCTATAAAGACAAGAGCTTGGGATATTCTCAGGATGAGAAATTCAATATTCCTGATGACTTTGACCCTTGCAAAGATACCTTAATAGATGAAACTTCGGTAGAAGAAACCGGAGGTTTGGATAATATATTTGAATAATTGAAAGATTTATCAATAAAAAAGTCTGTTTGCTTTTCCTTGCAAACAGACTTTTTTTATTGATATACCTTTTATAAAAGGTGCTTTCTCTACTTGGTGTTGTGGAAAATAATTTATGTAAAAATAGTGAAAACCCTTGCTGTTTCGTAAGAAAATACTATATTTACAAAAAGAAAATCTTTACCTTATGAAGATAGGAGGTAATTATGGATAGAGATGTAACTCTGTATCAGATAACTAATGTTATGGCCGAGAGAGTTTTCCAAAAAATAGATAACTTCAATAAAGGCCGTAGAGAAGATGCGGGATATTATGCAATCAGTGTTTCTACCCCTTACCGATCATATTATGCATTATGGCGTATATTTCCGGACAATATTTATTCCCCTTTGTTTATTCAATCGCTGGCTGTCACTTTTAATGATGCGGCAGAACGTGCTTTTCAGTATTTGCAGAACTGTAACGTCCTGCTGAAAGTAAAAGACAATACTTTTTTTGAACCTTATTATGGAATATCCGAGGATATAGTCGCATTTGGAAAATATCGTGGAAAAAGATTAGCGGAGGTTTATTACATTGATCCTAACTATGTACTTTGGCTGGCACACAAATTTGAGGCCCGAAATCCTAGGGATAAGAAGCTGGCAATGTTAGCGAAGGCTTTTGCTACTGTGCATTATGAAACGGTTATCAGAAAACATCATTTGCCGGCTGGCAGTCGTTTTATCGGTCAGCCGGGAGAAAAACTATCCGACTTGCGTTTAGAAGTCTTAGGGATAAGGTTACAACTGGACATATACAAAACAACCGGATATTATGTGGACCAGAGTGTGCTTGCCGCTGATGCTGATGGCAACCGTTATACTTTTATTATAAAGGCGGCGGCTTCCAGTATGTCACCGGATATGTTGAGCTGTTATACAAAAAAAATCAATGTCCATGAAAGTTTGTATTTAAAATCGGCTAAAGTTCTTTCTCATTATGAGAACAAAGGAATAAAATATACTCGCATAGGATATTTGAAGTTCAAATAGAGACCGGGCGAGGTGGGAAAAGTACTTGTCTTCATTCATGAAGATAAGGGCAGGTGGCAAGATATTATATGTTTTTATTCTATTAAGTTGGGAAAAACTTTTAGTGTTCTGAATTTTCTTGGTGACATGCCGGTTATTCGTTTAAAGAAACGGGTGAATGAGGACGGAGTAGAAAAATTCAGTTTATAGCAAATCTCCTGAATGGTAAGGTTGGAAGAAATCAGTAGGGCTTTTGCTTCAATAATTACATAATTGTCAATCCAGTTTCCTGCCAGTTCTCCGCTAACATCCCGGATTATGGAAGATAAATACTTAGGGGTTAGACAAAGTTTCTCAGCATAAAAAGAAATGTCTCTTTCTTTATAATGATGGGTTTCTACCAGTTTTAAAAACTGTTTGAATATGTCTTCTTTATGCGGCAGTTTTTTCTTTTTTATTTCCAGATGCTTTAGTAGGAGCTGGCATACTTCGTAGAAAGTAGCTTGTATCAGATATTGTATGGTAAAATCACGAAACAGATTATTTTCTTCACTGATTTTTTTGTAAAGCAATACATGATATGTTTTCAATAAATCTGTTTCCGCGATATTCAAATTGACACATGGATGATTTTTTAGAGGAATTAAAAGAGACATCATTTTATAAAAATTATCTCGGGTATCAAAATATTTATTAGATATCATGATGAGATGTGCTTTGTAATCCTCGCTTATTTCATTATATTTAATTATTTGATTAGGCACCATCATTAGTAATGTATTCTCTTTAGTAGAATAGTTGATGGAGTCTATTTCTATTTCAGAAGTTCCGGAAAGGCACAGTATAAATGAAGTATAGGTTGTTTTATATGAATTGTTGTGAAAGAAAGGATGGGCAAGAGTCTTGCGGGTAAGATCTTTTCCCGTATTATTATAAATAATGAAATCATCGGAAAAATAATCTGCGTTAATGAGAAAGCCGGTATTCCAGATGTCTATGTCGGTATGTCCTTTTATCATTCTTGATGTTATTTAAAGTAAAAGAATAAATTTAATTGGAATGAAACAACACCATTCGACTATTTGCTAATAATAAGCGACATTCAGAAAATTATTAGTTCTGTGTTATGGTTGTAAAAAGCCTTCCCTCATGGCGAGAGAAGGCTTTTTATTATCCGTTAACCTTTTTGTAATCGGCCAGGAACTTTTCTAATCCTATATCTGTCAATGGATGGTTGAGAAGGCCTTTAATGGCGGATAACGGGCAGGTTACTACATCTGCTCCCACTTCCGCACATTGTAATATATGTAAGGTGTTTCGGATGGAGGCGGCAAGAACTTGTGTCTTGTAGTCATAAGTTTGGTACAATTCTACAATTTGTGCAACCAGTCCTACACCGTCATTGCAAATATCATCCAGTCTGCCGACAAACGGAGATACATAGGTAGCCCCCGCCTTTGCCGCAAGTAATGCCTGTCCGGCAGAGAAAACCAGTGTACAATTGGTACGGATTCCTTTATTACTGAAATATTTGATAGCTTTGATGCCGTCCTCAATACAAGGAACTTTTACTACAATGTGTGGATTAAGGGCTGCCAGTTCTTCACCCTCTTTGATCATTCCTTCGTAATTGGTGGCAATGACTTCGGCGCTGACATCTCCATCCACAATATTACATATCTCGATGTAATGCTTATGTTGGTTCTCAACTCCCTTAATACCTTCTTTAGCCATTAAAGAGGGATTAGTAGTTACACCGTCCAGTACGCCCAATGCGTTTGCTTCGCGAATTTGTTCCAGATTAGCTGTGTCAATAAAGAATTTCATAACTTTTTCTTTTAGATAATTAAAATCAGGTTAGCAATAGGCTGCTAAGCTACTGATATTAACAATGATAAACAAGCAAATGTTCCGATTTATCTGTTATGAGTTCTTTTTATAACTGAATACGGCCCAACCGTTCAACATGATAGCCATAAAAAGCAAGGCAATAAATTGCATGATCAAGTCATCGAATCCGCTTCCTTTCAAATAGACCATACGTGTCACTTGTATAAAATATTTCAAGGGATTGGCTATGGTGATGGCTTGAGCCCACTCGGGCATACTGTTGATGGGGGTGAATAATCCGCTCATCAGCATGATGATAATCACAAAGAAAAACATGACAAACATGGCCTGCTGCATGGTTCGGGAATAGTTGGAAACTACCAGTCCCATACCCGAAATGACGATAATGAACAGCAATGCGAAGAAATAAAGCAGCCATAAATGACCGGCCGGAACCAGACCATAGACTAACCATGCCAGAATGATACTGATTGTGAGGATCAGCATGCCAGCTACCCAGTAAGGAATCAGCTTGGCCAGAATGAAAGTGAACTTGCTTACAGGAGTCACATTGATTTGTTCGATGGTTCCGAATTCTTTTTCACTCACAATATTAAGAGCAGGCAGAAAGCCGCATAACATCATCAACAATTGCGCCATCAGTGCCGGAACCATAAATACCTTATAATCCAGATAGGGGTTGAAACGTCCTTGGGTATCTATTTTTATCACTGGGGAGGGAGAAATAGAGCCGGAATGGGAAATCCGGATTTCAGTGGCATAGGCATTCATTATATTACTGAGGTAGGAACTTCCCAACGTTCCTTTCGTTCCGTTTACGGTGTTGGCTGAAACCAGTACTTTTGCTACACCGGTTTTCAGCAAATCGCGTTCAAAGTGTGGCGGGATTTCCAAAATGAGGTCGGCATCTCCTTTTTCAATGCATTGCATTGCTTCCTGATAGTTGTTTGATACATCTATCAGATGAAAATATTCGGAAGCTCCCACTTTCTGTACTAATCGGGTAGAATAGGGGCTGCGGTCATTATCCACTATGCTGAGATTCATATTTTTGATTTCGAAGTTTGCGGCCCAAGGCAACACCAGCAGGATAATACAGGGAAATACGAGCAGCATCCGCGGAAGCATCGGGTTGCGCAGTAACTGCTTGAATTCTTTTTCTAATAAATACTTTATCATATCTTCCGGAACTTATTCTAATCGTTTGTTAAACTTTTTTAGGCTGATGATTAAAAGGACAACAGCCATCAGCATAAGTATACCCATTTCTCTCTGTGCATAACTGATACCCAATCCTTCAATCATGATTTTCTTGATTCCGACAATATACCATCTGGCAGGGATGACATTTGAAATCAGCTGTAAAGGAAGAGGCATATTCTCGATGGGGAATATCATGCCGGAAAGTAGAACGGTAGGCATCATCAGTACCATTCCCGAAAACAGCATGGCTTCCACTTGGGTACGGGCGATAGTGGAAACCAATAATCCCAACAGCAGAGATACTACGATGAAGATCCATGAGAGCAAAGCCAACGAAAAAAGACTGCCTGCTACCGGAACATGTAATACATAAACAGACAGCAACAGAATTGTAACCAGATTGACGCATGACAGCACAAAGTAAGGTACCATTTTGGCTATAATCATCCATAGCGGACGTACGGGAGATACCAGCAATACTTCCATCGTACCGGTTTCTTTTTCGCGGACAATAGAGATGGAAGTCATCATGGCGCATATCAACATTAAAATCAATCCCATTACTCCCGGCACAAAATTGTAGGCACTTTGCATACCCGGATTGTACAATAACTTTATTTGGGGGATAATCTGTATGGGTGATTGTTGTTGCATGATCCGGCTTTGCTGATAATCTGCAATAATATTGGATGCGTAAGAGGTCAGTATGGTAGCATTGTTGGGATCGGTGGCATCGGCTATCAGTTGTACTCGGGCTTTACCGGTATGCCGCAGATTGTTATCGAAACCAGCCTCAAACACAATGATCAGGTCCGAACTGCTTTTCCGGAGTGTTTCCTCTATCTCGTTGTTGTCATACAGTATCTTGTTGACATTGAAATAGTCACTGGCATCCAGTTTGTCGATGATTTGCCGGGTGGATACATCTTTTGAGAAATCCAGCACAGCTACTTTTACATTCTTTACTTCGGTGGTGATGGCAAAACCGAAAAGAATAATTTGTACGACAGGCATACCTAATAATATCAGCATCGTCCGGAGGTCCCGGAAAATGTGATAGAATTCTTTTCGCACGAATGATATAAATTGCTTCATTCTCTTTTTTCTTTATCTTTTTTTCAACTTCTTACAGCCTTGCGTGCCAACTGTCTGAATACTTCATCCATATCTTGGGCATGAAACCGTTCTTTTAACCGTTGTGGGGTGTCCAGTGCTTCGATTTTTCCATCCACCATCATTGAAATCCGGTTACAGTATTCCGCTTCATCCATATAGTGGGTGGTAACGAAGACGGTGATTCCCCGTTCTGCCGCCTGATAAATCAATTCCCAGAACTGACGGCGTGTGGCAGGGTCTACCCCTCCTGTCGGTTCATCCAGAAAAACGATCTTCGGCTCATGGAAAATAGCTACCGAGAAAGCCAGCTTTTGTTTCCATCCCAGGGGAAGTGACCGGACCAATGTGTTTTTCTCATTCAAGAGCCCTAATTGTTCCAGCACCTTGTCTGTTTTTTCAGCGATCTCCTTGTCGCTCATTCCATAAATCCCTGCATATAGCCGGATGTTCTCCCATACTTTTAAATCTTCATACAGTGAGAACTTCTGGCTCATATATCCGATCTTCTTTTTAACCTGCTCGTATTGCGTGGCTATGTCAAAGCCCGCTACTGTACCTTTTCCCCCGGTAGGTTGTGATAAACCGCATAACATGCGCATGGCTGTTGTTTTTCCAGCGCCATTAGCACCTAGGAAACCAAAAATCTCTCCCTGTCTCACTTTGAATGAGATATGGTCCACTGCCGTGAAATTGCCGAATTGTTTGGTCAAGCCTTCTACTTCTATGGCGTATCGCCCGGTGACTTGCGGCTCATTAAAAGAGAGCCCTTCAGGAGAAAGGATCGAACTGAACTGTTGAAGAATACGGTCCGGAGTGTCAATGCCTTGAATCTTTCCTTCACGGATAAATGCAATACGGTCACAGCATTTCATCTCGTTCAGGTAAGGCGTTGCCGCAATGATGGTAAGACCTTCTTGTTTCAATTTCAGCAGCATGTCCCAGAACTCCTTTCTGGATACAGGGTCCACACCGGTGGTAGGTTCGTCCAAGAACAGTATGGAAGGCCTGTGAATCAATGCGCAACTCAGAGCCAGCTTTTGTTTCATGCCGCCGGATAGTTTTCCGGCACGCCGGTGTTTGAAAGGTTCTATTTGTTGGTAGATATCCTTTACCAATGCGTAGTTCTCCCGGATAGTGGTATTGAAAAGCGTGGCAAAGAAAGTGAGATTCTCTTCTACGGACAAATCCTGGTATAAGGAAAAACGTCCCGGCATATATCCTGCCTGCCGGCGTATCTCTTTGTAATTCTTCACCACATCCTGCCCGCAGACTTCCGCTTTTCCTTCATCGGCTAGCACCAATGTGGTGAGAATGCGGAAAAGAGTAGTCTTTCCTGCACCGTCCGGTCCGATAAGCCCGAAGATTTCTCCCGGTTTCACCTCAAAGCATACATCTTTCAGGGCTTGAACTTCACCGTAGCTTTTGCTAACTCCTTTGACAGAAACGATATAATCCATTGTCCTATTTATTTCTTCATTTCTCCGTACATGCCTATCTTGATGTATCCGTCATTCTTTACTGCTATCTTTGTGGCGTATACCAGATTGGCGCGTTCGTCACGTGTCTGGATTGTTTTAGGGGTGAA
The DNA here is from genome assembly GCA_958432865.1 of Bacteroides stercoris. Classification (GTDB taxonomy): domain Bacteria; phylum Bacteroidota; class Bacteroidia; order Bacteroidales; family Bacteroidaceae; genus Bacteroides; species Bacteroides stercoris_A. The sequence goes on along the minus strand of CAUAWO010000021.1, from coordinate 12,210 downwards.
TTCCGATTTGTCTGAAATCCAGGTGATTGTCCCTTCGTATTCCCGGCGGTCATCTTTCCCTAAATCAGAAAACACTTTTACTTTATCTCCTAATTTCAGTTGGGATAATTGATCGGCGGTGATATAGGCGCGTAAAAAAAGATGTTGTACATCCGCCACTTTAAATAAAGGTTTTCCTTGCGTGGCCAGTTCCCCGGCTTCGGCATATTTGGCCAGTACTGTTCCGCAAATCGGACTGGTAATGTGACATTTGCGAAGCTGGTCATCCAGTTGGGCTACTTGTATTTCGTAGGCCGAGCTTTCTTCTGTGATACTGGCATTGCCGCGCTGAAGCGTAGAGATCTGTGCTTCCAACTGTTTTTTCAGAACGGCAATTTGGGAGTCAATATCATCTATTTGTTTTTGGGTGGCGGCATTTTCCTTCAGCAAGTTTTCTGTGCGTTTTCTTTCATATTCGGCTTTGCCGATTTGTTCTTTTGTGGCAGCTATCTGTTTATTGATGTCCGTGCTTTTGCTGGCTATCGCTTTACCGCTGGCCAGTAACTGCATCTTTTTCAAATAGAGTTGTAAGGTATCTATGCACCCCACTTCTTCCCCGGCCTTTAATAACTGTCCTTCTTCTATGTTGAATTGCATGATCTTGCCATTGGCTTCGGAGGATACAATTACTTCGGTAGCTTCAAATGTACCTGATGCATCATAGTCGCCTCTCTTGTTTCCGCAAGAGGATAAACCGAGCAGAGTGGCGGCAAGTAAGATATATTTATTTGTTCTCATATTGGTTTGTTGTATATTTTAATTCGTAAATGGCTGACAATAACTGAATTTCATGCAGGATTTTATCCTGCATGGCAATGTTCTCGGCTGTTACTTCACGTAACATTTCTGTAACGGTCAGTGTTCCGTTGGCAACTTTTGCTTGGGCTGATTTTTTTATGTTGTTACGTAGGGTGATAATCTCCTCATCGTTCTTCATCAGTTCCGTCAGTTTCTTAATTTCACTGTTGTTTTGAGTGATTTCCAGATGAGTGTTAAACAAGAACGTTTCTTTCTGTACGTTCACATCCTGTTGATTCAGTATTAATTGGCGAGATTCATTCTTACGAGTATATAGGTTGCCGAAGTTCCAGGAAAGGCGTACGCCTGCTACGTAATAGGCCGAAAATTCATTTTTCAGCATATTCAGTCCCGGGTTGCCGTATGCGCCTTGCACGAATAAGTCTAATCGGGGGAGGTTCTTGGCGGTAAGTTGTTTACGTTGCGCCTCCAGTTGCTGGTTCTGTGCCGCGAACAAGTTAAGTTCCGGACGTCGGATGAATTCTGTAGAATAGGCTTCTCCTTTATATAATAAGGCATTTACATCTGGTTTCTTTAGTGTGTTTTCGGTTAAAGGAGTAGGGTGGTTAATCATGATCTTCAACATCTCGCCGTAAGCACGATAGGTGGCTTCCAGAGTATGACGTTGCTGTATGTTGTTCAATTGTTCCACTTTTACAGCATCCAAATCGGCTTGATTGGCAATGCCATTCTTTACATATGCTGCAACATTGTCATAATTCCTTTGTAATTCTTCCTGCATAAGCTGGTTTTGCTTCAATTGCTCTTTCAATAACAGGATGCCAAAAAAAAGTTGGTTTACCCGTTCGTTGATGGCATACATGTCCACTTCCAGTTTCTGTTTGTCTACTTCGGATGTGGCACGGGTTACCTCTTTCCGTGCCCGGATGTTACCACCGTCCCATACCACTTGGTCCAGTTGCAACATAGCTTGGTATTGATCCTTGCGTATGCCGCGAATATCAATTCCGGGCAGGTCAACGGGTATTTCCGTTACATCCGATTGATAACTGGCTTTGGCGGACAATGAAACCTGTGGCAGATAACCCTTGCCGGCGTTAGAGATGTTGTATTCTTTCGTCTTTTCAATCAGTCCGTACCGTTTAATCAGCGGATAATGCGCCTGGGCTTGCTGCTGACACTCTTCCAGCGTGAGTTCCTGTGCATTCAAACAAATGGGACTGATGCCGAGAAGAAAGGTTGTGAGAATGAATAACCTTTTCATATTCTTAATCTGCTTAATATGATTTCTACATTTTCTTGTTTTCTGCGTTCCATATATTGATGATATTCTTCACCTTTTTCTTCTACAAACAATTGTATCAGTGGGTTTGCCACAAAGACAAAGATATTGAGTGAAATGGCGCTGACCATTAAATCTTCCGCCTTGACGGGGCGTATTGTGCCCTTCTTTATTTCCTCTTGCAGTGACCGGTCGAGCAGACTGATTGCTAACCGGAAATTAGGGAACAAGGTTTTACGGCAAATTTCTTTTCCGCATTCATTGGTCAGAATCTCCCTGTATATAAATAAAGGTAGTTCGGGATTAGCAGTCAAAAGGTCGAAGTGTGCTTCAATGAAACATTTTATTTTCTCCAAAAAAGGCAGTGACTCATCTACACGAGAAAGAAATGTATCGGCCAGTTGCCTGGCTTTTTCTTCAAATACTTTGTTGAACAGATTCTCTTTTGTACGGAAATAATAATGCAGCATGGCATGGGTTACACCAGCCTCCTTAGCTATTTCTGTTGTTTTGCTTCCGGAGAATCCTTTCTTAAGGAATTCTTTTTCAGCAGCTTTTAATATGGATTGTTCTGTATTGCTCGTTTCTTCTTTCATATTATCATTTTTGTTTAACAGGATTGTTAGTAAACGCAAATGTATAAGGAATCATTGGAAACAACAAACAGATGAGATAAAAAAATGTGCTTTCTGTTCTTATGAAATGTTTTTTTCAAGGAAAGCTAATCTCTTTTTTGAGGCAGGTTAAGGCTTTTCTTTCTGTTGTGTTCTATCTCCATAGGCTTTGGAGTTAACTCCAAAGGCTGCGGAGATAACTCCAAAGGTTATGGAGATAACTCCAAAGCCTATGGAGATAGAAATAGAACGGCCGGAAAGCCTTAGCCTTCTTGGTAGAAAGCCTTAGGTCTGCCAATGAAAATACTTAGCTGTTTTCCCACCTGTCAGGTTGGGCCTCTCAGTAACACTATCGTTTGCCATAGGGGGGGATGGAGGCGGGGTATCACAAGGTGATAATGATTAGTATATAATAAGGTATAAGCTCTAAAAGAGCACAGACATTCCACGGCGGATATATTCTCTTTCCATATCTTCCGGTTTCAATATCTTATTGTCAAAGACCAGCAAGTCAATATCCAGTTTTACCACCCCTTGAGCCTTGTCTTCGGGAATCCGTCCGCTGCGTCGTTCCAATTCTTTAAACAAATCACGAACGGAATCGGGTGAAAGCGTAGTGCTGAATTTTGCCAGTTGATTGCTGAAAGGGGAGTGAAAGCCGCTGCCAACAGCTTCCGTTTCCATCATCTCGCCGAAATGAATGTCGGGAAACGTGGTGCGCAATGCTTCCCGTGCAACCGAGAGTTGCGCGTAACGGTTGGTATTAGAGCCCATACAAAGCAAACAATGGTGTTCGTCCATAACATTTATTGCATTAATGGTGCAAATGTATGAAATGTTTTTGTTACTTTTGCATGAATATATAAAAGAAATGCTACCATGAAATTTATTGGAATTATTCCTGCAAGATATGCCTCTACACGTTTTCCTGCCAAACCTCTGGCCGTCTTGGGAGGCAAGCCTGTGATTCAGAGAGTCTATGAACAAGTGTCCGGCATATTGGATGAAGCATATGTAGCGACGGACGATGAACGCATTGAATCCGCCGTAAAAGCTTTTGGCGGAAAAGTGGTCATGACCTCCGTTCACCATAAAAGCGGCACAGACCGTTGCTATGAAGCGTATACCAAAGTAGGACGAGGATATGATGTGGTTGTAAATATCCAGGGTGATGAACCTTTTATTCAAAAATCACAGCTTGAAGCCGTGAAAGCTTGCTTTGAAGATCCTGCCACACAGATTGCGACTTTAGTGAAACCTTTCATCCCGGATGACGGGCTTGAAGCCTTGGAAAATGTAAACTCTCCCAAAGTAGTAGTCGGTAAGAATATGAATGCTTTGTATTTCAGCCGTTCCATCATTCCTTTCCAGCGTAATGTGGAGAAGGAAGGCTGGCTGAAAGGGCATACTTACTATAAACATATCGGTCTGTATGCTTATCGGGCCGATGTACTGAAAGAAATAACTTCGCTTCCACAATCTTCGCTGGAGCTGGCTGAATCGTTGGAGCAGCTTCGTTGGCTGGAAAATGGTTATACTATTAAGGTGGGAATCAGTGAAGTGGAGACAATAGGCATTGATACGCCTCAGGATCTGGCACGTGCCGAAGCATTTTTAAAACAAAGGGAGGGGGAGTAAATGCTGGACAGAACCACCCCACCGCCAATCCGCCAACTAAGCGAATTCAGTATAACCCGTCCCGACAGGAGGACGATGAAGAACGGGATGCCTTTGAATATCATTCATGCGGGAACCGAGGATGTTGTACGTTTCGATCTTCTGATAGGAGGCGGACAATGGAATCAGGAACAGCCGTTGCAGGCTATGTTTGCCAACAGGATGCTGCGTGAGGGAGCTGGGAATTTAACGTCTTCACAGATTGCGGAGCGATTGGATTATTATGGAGCCTGGCTGGAGTTATCTTCTTCCGTGAACTATGGATTCATAACACTTTACTCTCTGAATAAATATTTTGCCCGCACGCTGGCCGTCATATCCGAGATGATAAAGGCTCCTACGTTTCCGGCAAAGGAACTTTCCGTGGTGGCCGATACGAACAAACAGCAATTCCTGGTGAACAGCACCCGGGTGGAAATGATTGCCCGAAAGCAGCTGAATACAGCCTTGTTCGGTCCGGAGCATCCTTTCGGGCGCTATGCGGTAGCGGAGGATTATGACCGGATTACCCCGGAGGTGCTCCGTTCGTTTTATCGGAAATATTATCATTCGGGCAATTGTTCGGTATATATTTCGGGAAAGGTCACATCGGAAATTATCCGTTGTATAGAAGATAACTTGGGAAGTGGACAATGGGGGGAAGTGACGGAAAAAGCAAAGACAATGCTTGTTCCTCCGGTTACCACCAAAGAAAAGCGTATCTTTATAGAACGTGAGGATGCACTTCAAAGTTCCTTGAAAATGGGATGTTTCGTAATGGACCGTCATCATCCGGACTTTTTGAAGGCACGTGTCATGGTCACTTTGTTCGGAGGGTATTTCGGGAGCCGTCTGATGTCCAATATCCGTGAAGACAAGGGATATACATACGGTATCGGCGCAGGCATTGTGTCCTATCCGGGAACGGGAATACTGACTGTCAGTACCGAGGCGGCCAATGAATATGTGGATTCTATCATAACAGAAGTTTATCGGGAGATGGACAAATTGTGTAATGATCTCGTTCCTCAAGAAGAATTGGAAATGGTGAAGAACTATATGCTGGGCGATTTATGCCGGTCGTACGAGGGACCTTTTTCTTTGTCTGATGCCTGGATTTATATAGAAACGGCAGGGCTGGACGAACGCTTCTTTATCCGTTCGCTGGATGCCATCCGGGGAATCACCAGAGAAGAAATACGCATATTGGCTCAAAAGTATTTCTGCAAAGAAAACTTAATAGAGGTCATTGCGGGTAAAAAAGTGTAATAACCTATCATGTCCAAAGATAGAAAATCGTATCTTTGGCATAAATCTTATCTATTATAAGTAACGAACCAATGAAGAAATACGTATATATATTATTGCTTTTGGCATCGGTCAGTACATTGGCCACCGCTCAGATAAAAATCGGGAATTATACTTTTAAAGACGGGGGCGAATATACCGGAGAACTGAAAGGCAGAAAACCAAACGGTAAAGGAAAAACAATCTACAAGAACGGAAATACCTACGAAGGGGAATATATAAAAGGTAAACGCGAGGGGAACGGGACATATACGTTTCACGATGGAGAAAAGTATGTGGGGCAATGGTTCCAGGATCAGCAACACGGCAGCGGAACCTATTATTTTATGAATAACAACCGGTATGAGGGTATGTGGTTTGCCGATTATCAGCAGGGTGAAGGCACCATGTATTATTATAACGGAGATGTTTATATAGGTAACTGGTTTCAGGACAAACGTAGCGGAAAGGGTACTTATACCTGGAAAGCAGGAGCCAAATATGAGGGCGAATGGAAAGAAGACAAGAAAAACGGACAGGGTGTTATGGTATGGCCCGACCAGTCAAAATATGAAGGCGAGTGGAAAGATGACGCACGTGACGGAAAGGGGACGTTTTACTATGTCAACGGTGACAAGTATGTGGGTGACTGGAAGGATGACGTGCAGCATGGTAAAGGCATTTATTACTTTCATAGCGGTGACCGTTACGAAGGTGACTACGTGAACGGTGAACGTACCGGGCAGGGTATTTATATACACAAGAATGGTGACAAGTATGTAGGGCAGTTCAAGAACGGCGAGCAGCATGGGACCGGAACCTTTACATGGGCCAACGGTGCTGTGTATGAAGGGCAGTGGGTGAATAACCAGCGCAGCGGTAAAGGACACTATATCTGGGCGAACGGCGATGACTATGAAGGTGAATGGAAAAACAACATGGCCGATGGTGAAGGCACTCTGCGCACGGCTGACGGAACCAAATACAAGGGGCATTTCGTAAAAGGAAAGGAAGACGGCAAAGGTGTGCTTGAAGATAAAAACGGAGTACGCTATGACGGATTTTTCAAACAAGGGAAGAAACACGGCGCTTTTGTGGAGACTGACAAGAATGGAAATGTAATCCGTAAAGGTGTTTATAAGTTTGGAACGCTGGATGCGGAACAAAAATAAGAATATAATGTTGGATTTAGAGAAGATAACGTTGAATGTACGTGAAATAGCACTCCGGGCGGGTGCTTTTCTTCGTAATGAGCGTAGCGGTTTTGACCGTAGCAAGGTAGAGAAGAAAAATGCTCACGACTATGTGTCGTATGTAGATAAGGAATCGGAACGCCGTATTGTGGCCCAACTTCGGGAATTGCTTCCCGAAGCAGGATTCATTGCCGAAGAAGGTTCGGGCAGCCTGACTACGGAAAACTATTGCTGGCTGGTAGATCCGCTGGACGGAACCACCAATTTTATCCATAATAATGCTCCTTATTGTGTGAGTATCGCCCTTCGCAATAAAGAAGAACTGCTGGTTGGGGTGGTGTATGAGGTATGCCGCGATGAACTTTACTGGACTTATAAAGGAGCGCCTTCTTATCTGAACAACAAAGAAATACATGTATCAGATGTTTCTGATATGGACGAAGCGTTTGTGGCGTTAGGCTTTCCATACGATTCGCAAAAGTATAAGCCTTTGGCGGAGCATATCGTGCACGAGTTATATGGAAATGTGGGAGGCATGCGCCTGCAAGGAGCTGCTGCGGCAGAACTTTGCTATGTAGCTGCCGGTCGCTTTGAAGCCCGTATAGAAGGGCTGCTGGGACCGTGGGATATTGCTGCCGGTTCGATAATCTTGATGAATGCCGGTGGAAAAGTGACAGATTACAGCGGAGGGGGAGACTTTTATTCCGGTCGTGAAGTGTTGGCTACTAATGGAAAGTTGCATGATGAGTTTCTCAAGGTCTTGGGAAAAAAATAAATACTTCGCTTTTTTCTAGTTCGTTACAAATATATTTTGTAAGTTTGTCAAGTGAACACATGAACATAATGTAACATGGATGTATCTGTTATCTTTCAATTTTTAAAAGACCTGGCCGCAAACAATAACCGGGAGTGGTTTCAGGGGCATAAGGATGAATATCTGAAAGCTCAAAAAGAGTTTGAGGAATTACTGACAGCAATCATCGCCCGCATTTCGTTGTTTGACGAAAGTATTGTCGGTATTCAAGCCAAGGACTGTACATACCGAATTTATCGCGACACGCGTTTTTCCAGTGATAAGACTCCTTATAAGATACACTTGGGCGGCTATATCAACGCTCGTGGAAAGAAATCGGAACATTGTGGATATTATGTTCATATAGAGCCTGATAACTGTATGCTTGCTGGTGGAAGCTGGTGCCTGGAACCTAAAGTGCTGAAAGCTGTCCGCCAGTCCGTTTATGACAACATAGACGAATACAGGGAAATTGTGGAAGATCCTGCGTTCAAGCAATACTTTCCTGTTATCGGAGAAAATCACTTAAAAACGGCTCCCAAAGGATTTCCGAAAGATTTTGAATATATTGATTATTTAAAATGTAAGGATTATACCTGTGCTTATATGGTGCCTGATGCGTTTTTCCTTGCCCCTGACCTGTTGGACAAAGTAGAGGATGTTTTCAAGCAACTGAAGCGTTTTGCTGATTTTACAAATTTCACAATAGACGACTTTGAATGATAAAAGCAATATTTTAACCATTAAAATGAAATAATTATGGTAGTAGACAGATTAGAAAACTTAGAAAAGTACGCTTCATTGAATCCTTTGTTCGCTAAAGCAATGGAATATCTGAAGACTACAGACTTGAACGCTCAGGAATTAGGAAAAGTAAAATTACAGGGTGATGATCTGGTAGTAAACTTTTCTCAGACCAAGCCTAAAACTAAAGAAGAAGCAAAATTAGAAACTCATAATCAGTTTATTGATATACAGATTCCTCTGTCAGGGGTGGAAGTGATGGGTTATACAGCCCGTGAAGATCTTCCCGAAGCAGACTATGATGCAGATAAGGATATCTCGTTCTATCCGGGACTTGCCGAAAGCTATATTCCTGTAAAGCCGGGAATGTTTGCCATCTTTTTTCCACAGGATGCTCACGCTCCGGGAGTGTCTCCTGACGGTGTGAAAAAAGTGATCGTTAAAGTTTTGGTTTGAAAGAGAATAACTAACAAGTAATCATATTATGGAAAATACCACTCCTAAATTAGGCATAATAGAAAGTGATCCTTGGCTGGAACCGTATTCGGCAGCGATTGAAGGACGCCATCAGCATGCACTAGACAAAGAATTGGAACTGACCGGAGGCAAAGGAACTTTATCGGACTTTGCCACCGGATATTTATATTTCGGCTTGCATCGTACCAGAAGAGGGTGGGTGTTCCGTGAATGGGCTCCGAATGCGAAGGAAATTTATCTTATCGGAGATTTCAACGACTGGAAAGAACATGGCGATTATAGGATGTACCATGTAAAGAACTCTCCTGGTGTATGGGAGGTGGAATTACAAAGCGGTGCTATAAAGCATGGTGATTTGTATAAACTGAAAGTCCGTTGGAATGGCGGTGAAGGAGAACGCATACCGGCATGGGCCAACCGTGTGGTACAGGATGAGCAGACAAAGATATTCAGTGCACAGGTCTGGGAACCGGAGAATCCTTACCGGTTCAGAAAGAAGGTGTTCCGTGCAAAGACTGATCCTTTGATGATTTATGAATGTCATATCGGTATGGCTCAGGAAGAAGAAAGGGTAGGGACTTATAATGAGTTCCGTGAGAAAATATTGCCGCGTATAGCGGAAGCCGGATATAACTGTATTCAGATTATGGCTATTCAGGAGCATCCTTATTATGGGAGTTTCGGGTATCATGTTTCCAGTTTCTTTGCTCCGTCATCCCGCTTCGGTACACCGGATGAATTGAAGGAATTGATTGATACGGCACATAGAATGGGAATTGCCGTCATTATGGATATTGTTCACTCTCATGCCGTGAAGAATGAAGTGGAGGGACTTGGCAATTTTGCCGGTGATCCTAATCAATACTTCTATCCGGGCGGGCGGCGTGAACATCCGGCATGGGATTCCTTATGCTTTGATTATGGTAAGAATGAGGTGATTCATTTCTTGCTGTCCAATTGTAAGTATTGGATGGATGAGTTCCGTTTTGACGGTTTTCGTTTTGACGGTGTGACATCGATGTTGTATTATAGCCACGGCTTGGGAGAGGCGTTCTGTAATTATGGGGATTACTTTAACGGGAATCAGGATGATAATGCGATTTGTTATTTGACATTGGCCAACAAGTTGATTCATCAGGTAAATTCCAAAGCGATTACCATTGCGGAAGAAGTTTCGGGTATGCCCGGGTTGGCAGCACCGATTCAAGATGGTGGATATGGGTTTGATTACCGTATGGCCATGAATATTCCGGATTATTGGATTAAAACAATCAAGGAGAAGATTGATGAAGACTGGAAACCGAGCAGCATGTTCTGGGAAGTGACCAACAGACGTAAGGACGAGAAGACTATTTCGTATGCCGAAAGCCATGACCAGGCATTGGTGGGCGATAAGACTATAATTTTCCGTCTGATAGATGCTGACATGTATTGGCATTTCCAGAAAGGGGATGAAAATTATACAGTGCATCGCGGCATCGCATTGCATAAGATGATTCGTTTGCTTACTGCCTCTACCATCAATGGAGGATATTTGAACTTTATGGGTAATGAATTCGGGCATCCCGAATGGATTGATTTCCCGCGTGAAGGTAACGGATGGTCGCATAAATATGCCCGTCGTCAGTGGGGGCTTTTTGATAATAAGAACCTGTGTTACCATTACTTGGGCGATTTTGATTCAGCTATGGTCCACCTCATTGAGAGTGTGAAAAATATTCAGGAAACTCCAGTGATTGAAGTATGGCATAACGACGGTGACCAAGTGTTGGCTTACCGGCGTAAGAATTTGATTTTTGTATTTAATTTCAATCCTACCAAGTCATTTACAGACTATGGTTTCCTAGTGCCTGTCGGGGCGTATGATGTGGTACTGAATACGGATGCGACAGCTTTCGGAGGCAATGGTCTGGCTGATGACAGTATACGTCATTTCACTAATTTCGACCCTCTTTATAAGAAGGATAAAAAGGAATGGCTGAAACTGTATCTGCCTGCCCGTTCGGCTGTGGTATTGAAAAAAGTGAAAGAGTAATTTATGAGCAGCAACAACAGCTTATCCTATAAAAGAGCCGCCCGCATCCTCACGGTTGCGTGCGGTCTTCTTTTCTCTATTTTTAGTATTGTCTATCTTTTTGTGCTTCAGAAAGATGTAGTAGGTGCATTGCATTATTCATTGTCACAAGGAAAGACACATTATTCTCCGTTGGTGGGAGCTATTATCATTACAGTGGTTTTATTGGTATTCCGTTGGGGAATCAATGGATTGATGGGATTAAAGGGGCCTGTACGGACACTTTCTTATTTCCCGTCTTGTCTGTTGCTGGGAGTGCTGACGGATGTGGACCGGACTATTTTCCACGGAGGAAACATAGGAGATAAATGGTTTTGGCTGCTGCCGTTGCTTTTGCTTATATATATAGGTGTGGTCTATACTTTACGGCGTGTGTTTCGTTCCTGGCTGAATCAAGAGGGGTCCATATTGGGCTTAATAAACTCTAACTTAGCTATTTTGACACTTTTATGCCTGATGACGGTAGGTATAGGAAATACGAATGTGAATTTTCATCATGAACTGGCTGTGGAGCAGGCTATCCGTAATCATCATTATGAAGCTGCACGGATGGTAGGAGCAAAGTCTTTGGAAACAACCCGTACATTGGCAGTGCTTAGAGCCTATGCTATGTCTTTGGAAGGTACCATGGGGGAGCATTTGTTTGAATATCCTCAATATTATGGTGCGGAAGGGCTTTTGTTTGCGCCTCATTCTCAGGAAACTTTGCGCTTGAATGCCGATAGTTTGTATGCTTATCTTGGTGCAAGACCACATGTTGCAGAAAAGACAGTAGACTTTTTGGCTCGTATCTGTCGTGATGAAATAGGTAGACATACCGCTTTGAATTATTATATGAGTGCATTGCTGCTGGATAAGAAATTGGACAAATTTGTATCGGCGGTTGATATGTATTGTTTCGAGCAAGATACATTGCCGCGTTATTATCGTGAGGCATTGGTGCTTTACAAACGGACTCATCCTGGATATGGAAGAGAAGTCAAAGACACGCTGATGGTGCGGCGTTTGGATGAGTTTCTTAACCGTCAGAAGGAATTTTCATCACCGGTGGAAGAGAAAAACCATATGCGGCGGGAATATGGTGATACCTATTGGTGGTATTATCGTTATCAATAAGTTATTTTTATACTTTTTGATCCTATATTTTTGCTAAATCATTGGTACTTTCCCATGCTTTTTTACTAATTTTGCAAACTCTTAAAAAGGAAAAACAAAAATAACGATATAGCAATGGCAGTAGAATTGAAAGAACTTACCAAAAGAAGCGAGAATTATTCTCAGTGGTATAATGA
>CAUAWO010000020.1:0-44036 GCA_958432865.1 Bacteroides stercoris | reverse complement strand
TGGAGACAAAGATAACAATTTATAAATTTACCCCTCAGGTTTTTACATTGACCCCTGTTTTTCAGCAAAAATAGAGTTGCATTTTACCTTGAATTATGCCGCTCATGTAAACCAAGATGTAAACCGAAAAAGTATATACGTTAGCTGTTTCAGTTGGAATCCCCTGTAAGAAATATCGTTGTCCATAGTGTATTATGTCGTAAAGGAGCATTGTAAATGCAGCTGTATATCAGCAAAAACCTCGTTTTGCAATTGCGGGCTCTACGGTTGCCAATTGCGGGCCGTACAGCCCGCAGATGGAAACCGTATGGTTCGCAACTGCAAAACGGAATTTATCAAGAGTTATGACGGCATAATATAAGGTGCAACGCAAGAAAAAGAACAAGGAGAAAGTGTATTTTCCTTGTGCATTTTGGGACAAAATGTAAGGGGTTGGGGTACTTTTTCCCCTTAATATGGGCAGAATGCCTCAAAATATGATGAGATGTGTATTATTGGGTAAAGTAACAGATAATTAAGTAGTTATAGAAGATGAAATGCTGAAAAAGCGGACATTTTAGTGATGACCGATAGTTTCTCGTCACCGGTCGTCACACTTCTCGTCACCTCTGTATCGCCCTCTGGTAAAGGGATACGGGCAATAGGTGACGAGTGACGACCAAAAAACAGTTTTCTTTATTTCAATATCAGTTCATAATCTGCTACATCCAGCCATTCTCCGAACTTCATGCCTACTTCCTTGAAGTGGGAAACTTGTGTAAAGCCAAGTTTGCTGTGTAAGGAACAACTGGCCGTATTACAAGCGGTAATACAAGCTATCAGTGTGTGATAATTATGTTGCCGGCATTCTTCGATGAGAACCTGCATCAGCAGTTTGCCGAGTCCTTTTCCTCTATGTCGGGCAGACAGGTATACTGTCGTTTCGAGGGTATATCGGTAAGCCGTCCGTTGTTTCCAGGGATGTGCATAGCAGTATCCCACAACTTTATGGTCTGTTTCGCATACGAAAAAGGGAAAGTGGGGAAAAATTTCTGCTATACGCAGGCGCATCTCATCTTCAGATATCGGCTCTGTTTCGAATGTATAGGTACTGTTGAGGATGTACTCATTATAAATATCGGTGATGTACTTGACATCTTGAGGTTGTACAGGTCTAATCATACCGAAAAATCATTGTTTGGATAATTTAAGCAGGTAAGTGCTTGCTAATTAACGATACAGCCGGGGACGCCTGTTATTAAACCGATACCCTATACCCAGCATCAGATAGTTGGGTTCATGAAAATCCTTCAGGTTGTAGCCGACATGCAGGAATGTGTCGCGGGTCATATCTATTTTGAGCGCCAGGATTTGGTAGAATGATTGCAAGTCGCCCCCGCCATGCAGGATATTGGCTCCGAAACCTATGCCGACGGTAAAGTAGGGCATTACCCATTCTCCGCGTGCCGAGACACCCAGAGAGAGTTGTTTGCGAAGCGGGGGAGTGCCGAATGCCTCTTCCTCGCTGGCATCGTCGAGCTGGGTAGCGTAATCCTTTGTATAAATGTTGGCACTGGCATCATAGACACCGTCCAGAGATACTCCTGCACGGAATTTATATCCGAAGTTATACATCGGAGCGAAACAGAACCCGGCTACGCCGTATTTGCCGGGAGCGGGGACTTGTCCGCCGGGAACGTCAACGGCTTTCCGTCTCCACGAACCGAACAGCATAAGGTCATAGCTGACATGCCGGGGGAATGCCGGAACCGGAATTTGCTGCAACGGTTGCAAGGTTTTGTCAATGTCCCGGTTGAAATTATATGCCACTCCGATTTTAAAATCTATCGTGTTCAGTCCGGTGTTGGGATACCGGGTATTGCCGTTGGAGAAATGTACTGCCGTTGCGCCGATACTGAGGTCGAACCGCGGGGAAAGTATCCAGTTCAGGTGAATGCCTGCGCTGAGATAGGCGTTTACTTTGCTTCCCATTACAGTATTGTTGGGATTGCTGAGATAGTCATACGGCTTCCAGCCGAAAGATGCGCCGAACCCCCATTCGTAGTTAAGCGACAAGCGGGGAGTGATTCCGGCGATGCGGGCGCCTTGGAAGGCGTAGAGGGCAACGGGAGTTCCCATTTCCCTGCGGTTGCCGAAATCGAAATAGCCCAATCCTATTCCCTGATAGGAACTTCCGTATACCCGGTCGGCGGCAGTACCCGGTGGCAGCCGGAATGAGTACTTCAAGTGGGCGGAGCAAGCAGACCTCATTATTTTGCGCATATCGTTTTCACCCCGCAGAAAGGAGCTGGTGGGGAAAATATATCCCGCCCGGCCTTCAATGCCGAGACGGTGGATATAAGCATCTTGTGCGCATATATTATCGGACAGGAACAGTATAATCATTAAGAGAAGCATAGCTCTTCCGGTCCGCATTTTACTATTCATGATGTCGTGGCGTTCTCTGAATCTTGTGCAAATATAATCCTTTTATCTTTTTATTTGCATGAAAATCTTATATTTGCAAGGTTAATAATTCGTCATCTATGTTATTCGAGAAATATGCTGGTCAATCGGAATAACAGTGGAATTTCCGGTGGCTTCCTTATTCGTTGACTATTCGACGGACTGAACTTATCCGGGGTGCTTATGGACAGGGTATATTCCTGTTACATGGAAACGGAGTTCTCGCTCTTTCCTCGTATGGCGGCATTGGCCGAGAATGTGTGGTCGCCGGCAGAGAAGAGTTTGCAGGATATAGTACGGAAGCGGTAGTCTTCATTCCAAAGAACAGGACAGCGGTTGTATCAATTATAGAATGACAGATAATACGTCAGTCATCATTTTGATACAACCGCTGTCTCTTTTACAAGCCATCTATGCTTCTGCTTATTCCGAAGCGGTTATTTCTCGTCGTTCTTCCGGATTTCCACACGGCGTATCTTACCGCTGATGGTCTTGGGAAGTTCGTCAACGAACTCTATGACACGGGGGTATTTGTAAGGAGCGGTCACTTTCTTTACGTGGTTCTGCAACTCCTTGACCAGTTCCTCGCCGGCGCGGTTCTTATAGTCTTTGGACAGTACGATGGTGGCTTTCACCACTTGTCCCCGTATTTCATCGGGAACTCCGGTGATGGCACATTCTATAACTGCGGGATGCGTCATCAGGGCGCTTTCCACTTCGAACGGGCCGATGCGGTAACCGCTGCTCTTGATAACGTCGTCGGCGCGGCCTACAAACCAGAGGTAGCCGTCCTCGTCCTTCCAGGCAACGTCGCCGGTGTAATAGATGTTGTCGTGCCATGCTTCGCGGGTGCGGTTGGCGTCGCGGTAATATTCCTTGAACAGACCGAGCGGCTTGCCTTTGTCGGTACGGATTACAATCTGTCCTTGTTCACCGGCCTCTACCGAACGGCCGTCATGGTCTATCAGGTCTACGTCATATTGGGGATTGGGCAATCCCATGCTGCCCGGTTTGGGCTGCATCCACGGCATGGTGGCTACGGTAAGGGTGGTTTCGGTCTGTCCGAAACCTTCCATGAGGCTGATGCCTGTCAGTTTCTTGAATGTATCGAATACGGCGGGGTTCAACGCTTCTCCGGCAATGGTGCAATACTGCAATGAAGAGAGGTCGTACTTCGTCAGGTCTTCGTGAATCAGGAACCGGAAGATGGTAGGGGGTGCACAAAGCGAGGTGACGTGATAGTCCTGTATCTTTGTCAGAATATCGGCAGGAGTGAATTTCTCGTGGTCGTATACAAAGATGTTGGCTCCGGCTATCCATTGTCCGTACAGCTTGCCCCATACGGCTTTACCCCAGCCCGTATCGGCAATGGTGAGGTGCAGGCTGTTTTCGTGCAGGTTGTGCCAGAAACTTCCGGTAACGATGTGCCCCAACGGATACGTGAAGTCGTGCGCCACCATTTTGGGTTCGCCGGTAGTGCCGCTGGTGAAGTACATCAAGGAAATATCGTCGTTGCTGTTGGGATGCTCCGGCCGTGCGAAAGGGGCGGCATCGGCAATGCCTTTGTGGAAGTCCTCAAAACCTTCGGCTATCTCCGGGCCTACGCTGACCAGCTTCTTCACACTCGGAGAGTCGGGCATGGCAGCCGTGATGTGGTCGGTAATGACGCTTTCGCCGGCACAGACAATCATCTTGATGTCTGCGGCATTGCAGCGGTATACAATATCTTTCTTGGTAAGCAGGTGTGTGGCGGGGATAACGACGGCCCCCAACTTATGCAGTGCGATGATGCTGAACCAGAACTCATAGCGGCGTTTCAGAATGAGCATTACCATATCGCCGTGGCCGATGCCGAGGCTCTGGAAATAGGAAGCCGTCATGTCCGTATAGCGTTTCATGTCGGCAAATGAGAACTGGATGTGCTCGCCCTTGTCATTGGTCCAGAGCAGTGCGGGCTTGTCGGGATGTTCGGCCGCCCAGGCATCCACTACGTCATAACCGAAATTGAAATTCTCCGGTACGTTAATCTTTAAATTCTTGATGAAGTCCTCTTGAGATGTAAAGGACGTTTGCGATAAAAATCTTTCTACCATAACTTTTGGAATTTCTTCATTCTCCGTTCTTCTATGTGTTGTTACATGATTACGGCAAGGAAACGTACTTTCTTTCCGTCCAGTGCTTTCATGCCGTGAGGCAGTTTGGAGTTGAAATACAAACTGTCTCCTTCGTTTAAAATCAAGTCTTTGCCGTCGATGCTCAGCATCATGCGGCCTTCCAGTACAAGGTTGAATTCCTGTCCGGAGTGACTGTTGTAGTGTATCGGCTCGTTATCCGGCTTGGGTTCGACGGTGACGATGAACGGGTCGGCGTTGCGGTTCATGAAACCGGCAGCCAGTGACTGGTATTTATAGGCTTTTGTGCGCTCGATGCTGGTTCCCTTGCCGGCACGGGTAAGGAAGTAGCTGCTCATTTTCGGCTCTTCGCCGAACATCAGGGCATCCAGTGCGATGCCGTAACGGCGGGCTATCTTTTGCAGCATGCTTACGGAGATGTCGAATTCTCCCGTTTCGGCAAGACGGTACTCTTCTGCCGGGATGTCGCAATCGCGGGCGATGTCTTCGGCATTCAATTCCAATACGTCGCGCAGTCCGCGCAGGCGTTCGGCTATTTGTTTAATCTGTTCGTCCATGTGGTTTTTATTAAGTGGATTAGTACGGTTATTTACTTGCTTTTATGGCATTGATAATGGCGGAAGAGAATCCCTGATGTTCCAGTTCGTTGATACCCTTGATTGTAATTCCGCCGGGAGTGCATACCTTGTCAATCTCTATGCCGGGATGCGTGTCGTTGTTCAGAATCAGTTCGGCGGCGCCTTTTACCGACTGGGCTATCATGCGCATGCCGTCCTTGGGGTAAACGCCCAGTTCTATTCCGGCCTGCATGGCTGCCTGGATATACTTCAGTACATAAGCGATGCCGCAGGAAGTCATGGCGGTGGTTGCCGCTATCTTATCTTCGGGAATCAGCATGGCAAGTCCCATCTGGTTGAAGATGTCGAGCAAAAGCTGTTCCTGTTCCTTGCTGGCGTTACGGCTTGCAATGAGCGTCATGCTTTCCATCTCGCTGATGGCGGTGTTGGGGATGAGGCGGAACATGGTCATCTCCTTGTCTGCCACGTAGTGTGCCAGTTCTTCGAAAGGGATGCCGGCAGCTACGGAGATAAGTATCTGCTTGCTTTTCAGCTTGAGTTCGCTTACCACCGGTTTTATCAGCCACGGTTTGACGGCGAGTATGATGAGCTCGGCGCCGGTAACGGCTTCCTGATTGTCGCGTGTGGTTTGCAAAGCGGGGAACTCAGCCTTTAACGCATCCAGTTTGCCTTGCGTGGGATTAGAAACAATGATGTCGCTGGCGGGGATGATGGTTCCTTTTGCCAGACCGCGGGCGATGGAGCCGCCCATATTTCCTGCACCGATAATTGCTGTTTTCATATCATCTTGTCATTTAAAAAGTTGTCTTCGGGCAAAGGTAAAGATTTTAATGAAAAAACGACCGAAACAGGAAGGTATTCTTCTTTCGGTCGTATCTTTTGCCGGCTGATTATCCGTAAATTGTCAAAGTGCTTTCTTAAAACGTTCCAGGAAGAGGTTCGCTTCGTCCATGCCGAGACACAGGGGCGGCAACAGGCGGAGTACGTTCGTGCCGCTGACACCGGTAAATACATGCTGTTCTTTCAGTAACCTCAAACGCAGTTCTTTGACAGGCTCTTCAAATTCGAGACCAATCATCAGTCCGCGTCCGCGCACTTCCTTGATTTGCGGGAATTTCTTCAGCTCTTCCATCAGGTATGCGCCTACTTGGGCGGCATTGTCTACAAGAGCTTCCTGCTCTATGACATCCAGTACGGCAAGCGCAGCGCTGCAAGCCAGATGATTTCCGCCGAAAGTGGTTCCGAGCTGACCGTAAACGGGAGTAAACATCGGACTGATAAGTACGCCCGCCATCGGGAATCCGTTGCCTATGCCTTTGGCTACGGTGATGATGTCGGCCTTGATACCGTTGTACTGATGGGCGAAGAACTTGCCGCTACGTCCGTAACCGCTTTGGATTTCGTCCAGAATCAGTACCGTATTGTGCTCTGTACAGGCCTTGCGCAAGGCTTGCATAAACTCGTCGGTGGGCAACTGTATGCCGCCTACTCCCTGAATGCCTTCGATGATTACAGCGCATACATCGCCTTTCGCCAGTTCGGCTTTCATCGCCTCTGTATCATTCAGCGGGAGATAGGTAACGTGTCCGCAGTTGTTGATGGGAGCAATGATTTTGGGATTGTCGGTTGCCTCTACCGCCAATGAAGTACGTCCGTGGAAAGCTTTCGAGAAGGATACCACGCGGGTCCGTCCGTTATGGAACGAAGCGAGCTTCAACGCGTTTTCGTTGGCTTCGGCCCCGCTGTTGATAAGGAAAAGGGAATAATCATCGTATCCGCAGACCTTTCCCAACCGTTCTGCCAGTTGCTGTTGCAGTTCGTTGATAACGGAGTTGGAATAGAATCCAAGCGTGGCTACTTGCTTGCCGAGCATCTCTACATAGTGCGGATGTGCATGTCCGATAGAGATTACTGCATGACCGCCATAGAGGTCGAGGTACTCCGTACCTTTATCGTCCCATACATGGCAGCCTTTTCCTTTGACAATATTGATGTCAAAAAGGGGATATACATCGAATAGTTTCATTCTTTCAGTAACTGATTACAAATTAAAGATACTTTAGAAAGCACTGGGTTTCAGTCTCAAACCGACAGTCTCTTCCAGATTGAACATCAGGTTCATGTTGTGTACGGCCTGTCCGCTGGCTCCTTTCAGCAGGTTGTCTATGCAGGAGATGATAAGGAGCTTGTCGCCATGCTTTTCCAAATGGATAAGGCATTTGTTGGTGTTGACAACCTGCTTCAAATCGATGTTCTTGCCGACGATATGCGTGAAGGAGTCTTTGGCATAATACTCTTCATACATGCGGACAATCTCTTCCAACGCCACTTTGGTCTTTATCACGATAGTGGTAAAAATGCCGCGGGGAAAATCACCACGATAGGGGATGAAATCGATGTCCGAATCGAAACTGTTCTGGAGCTGTTTGAGCGATTGCTTGATTTCGGGCACGTGCTGGTGCTCGAAAGCCTTGTACACACTCAGGTTGTTGTTGCGCCAGCTGAAGTGGCTCGTAGCTCCCGGCTTGACGCCCGCACCGGTGCTGCCGGTGATGGCATTCACCATAATATCACCGTTCAGCATCAGATGCTTGGCAAGCGGAAGCAGGCCCAACTGGATGCAGGTGGCGAAGCAGCCGGGGTTGGCAACATGCTTTGCCGTGCAGGTGGCACGGCGGTTCAGCTCGGGAAGGCCGTAGATGAAGTCATGGTCGTCGCTCTTGATGCGATAGTCCATGGAGAGGTCGATTATCTTCAGGTCTTCCGGTACGTTGTGGCTTTCCATGAATTTTCTGGTGTCGCCATGCGCCGTGCAGAAGAAAAGCACATCGATTTCGTCCAACGGAAGTTCGTCGGTAAACGTTAAATCCGTCTCTCCGTACAACCCTTCGTGTACGTCGGTTATTTTGTTGCCGGCATTGCTCGAGCTGTTTACGAATACGATTTCCGCTTCGGGATGGTTCAGTAACAGGCGTATCAGTTCGCCTGCCGTGTATCCGGCTCCGCCGATGATTCCTACTTTAATCATGTTGATAATATCTATTGGGTTCTTCTGGTATTATAACTAATAGTATGATATATATAAGCGTACCTGCAAACGCAGTGAAGATCGTAGCAAAAACGTAGATGATGCGTACCAGTGACACGTCGAGTCCGAAAAAGTTTGCCAGTCCTGCGCATACGCCGGAAAGCATTCTTCCGTTTCGGGGGCGCGTTAATTTTTGCTTCCGGTTCATCATTTAGATTTCTTCGTCTTTGTGGTTTGAGTAATAGGCACGCAGTGCGGTAGAAGTCACCTTGATGAAGCCTTTGGCGTCTTCCGCAGTCCAGCCTTTCTGCATTTCACCGTATTCGCCGAATTTATTCTTTACAAGGTCGTCGTCGCTTTCCACGCCTACGGTAGAGAAACAGAGCGGATGAAGTTCGAGAATCGCAGTACCGTTTACATTGCGTTGCGAAGACTCCAGCATGGCTTCGATGTCGCGCATTACCGGTTCCAGATACTGGCTTTCGTGCAGGAACATACCGTACCAGTTGGCTACCTGGTCTTTCCAGTATTGCTGCCATTTGCTTAATGTGTATTTCTCAAGGAACTTGTGTGCGCCGATAATCAGCATGGGAGCGGCTGCTTCGAAACCTACGCGGCCCTTGATACCGATAATCGTGTCGCCTACGTGCATATCGCGGCCGATGCCGTAAGCCGCACCGATTTCCTCTACCTTCTGGATAGCCTTGATGGGGTCGTCGAATTTTTCATCGTTGACCGCTTTAAGCTCACCCTTCTCGAAGGTCAGGCGCAACTGTTCGCTGCCTTCTTTCGTGCAATGTTTCAGATAGGCGCTTTCGGGAAGTCCCTGTGCGGAATCCAGAATTTCACCGCCGCAAATGGAAGTACCCCACAGACCTACGTTATAGGAATATTTCAGTTTGGCGAAGTCGGCTGCAAAGCCGTGCTTGTTCAGATAATCTATCTCTTCCTGGCGGCTCAAAGCCATGTCGCGTGTCAGCGTGATGATTTCCACGCCCGGAGCCATGACAAGGAAAGTCATGTCGAAACGAATCTGGTCGTTACCCGCACCGGTCGAACCATGTGCAATGGCGTCTGCGCCGATTTCGTTGGCGTAGCGTGCAATGGCCAGCGCCTGGAATATACGTTCGGAGCTTACGGAAATAGGATAAGTACCGTTACGCAATACGTTGCCGAATACCATGTATTTCAAGCTCTTTTCGTAATATTCCTGCGTTACGTCCAAAGTAATATATTTTACAGCACCCAGTTTGTAGGCGTTCTCTTCGTTTGTCTTCAGCTGTTCGGGGCTGAAACCGCCGGTATTGGCACAAGCCGCATATACCTCGTATCCTTTCTCTTTGGCCAGATACATAACTGTGAATGAGGTGTCCAGACCACCGCTGAATGCAACTACTACTTTTTTCTTCTTTTCCATAATACTTATGAATTTTGAATGTTGAATTATAAATTGGGAATCAGGCTTGTAAACGAGTCTGTGTGTTCCCATTCATAATTCAAAATCTATAATTAATTATATTTTATCTTCCTCGTGTAACTTCGGGTCGTAAAGCATTGCCGTGCAAATGCAGAACTTCCGGTTTTTGGCTACCAGTATGTCATGGTTGATACAGCCCTCGCAGCCTTTCCAGAAAGCCTCGTCGTCTGTCAGTTCATTGAAAGTAACCGGTACGTAGCCCAGTTCGGTATTCATTTTCATAACGGCCGCTCCGCTGGTCAGACTGAATATCTTGGCTTTGGGCCACCGCAGGCGTGCCAGGCGGAAAGAAGCCGTCTTGATACGTTTGGCCAGTCCCAAGCCGCGGTAATCGGGATGTACGATGAGGCCCGATGTTGCCACGTACTGCTTGTTTCCCCAGCTTTCTATGTAGGTGAAACCTGCAAATTCGTCTCCACATAAAGCTATGATAGCTTTTCCTTCTTTCATTTTAGTCGCCACATATTCGTGTGTGCGTTCTGCGATGCCCGTTCCGCGCACCTTGGCAGCTTCTCGGATGGTATCCAAAATCTTATCCACGTAAACTTCATGTGAGGCGTCGGCCACCATCACATCAATCTGTTTCGAATCCATTTCTTTTATTTCGTTATATATTCGTTGTAATATAGTTGTACAGGTTTACTTTATGTTAGGAATGATTTGTGACAGAAACATACGCACCTCTTCGTGGGATGCAGCCTCGTGCAGAACCATCATGATCGTGTCGTCGCCGGCAATGGTGCCCAGTACGGCGGGACATTCGCGGTTGTCGATGTCATAAGCCATGCTGCTGGCATAGCCGGGCCGGGTGCGGATGACGGCAATGTTCTTGGAGAAATGGAGGGAAATGAAGCCGCTGGTCATCAGCATTTCGCTTGCGCTCTGGTCGTTGCTGCGCTTGTACATGATGTTGTTGGGAAGAACATATACATATTTCCCGTTCATGTTGGCCGCTTTGGCTACTTTCAACTGTTTCAAGTCGCGTGACAAGGTGGCTTGTGTCAGCTCAAAGCCCTCTTTGTCCAAAGCCTGCAACAGCTCTTCCTGAGAACTGATGTCTTTGCTTGAGATAATCATCTTGATGGCATCTAACCGATTGGCTTTCTTTTTCATGTTTCTGTATAATTATTCTTAAGTTGGTGCAAAAGTAGGGAATATTTTGGAAAGAATATACAGAAATGGGATTTTTTTATTCTTTAATATGCAAAAAACGTAAAAAAGACGGTATATGTATGCAGGTTTGGAATATAATTAAAAGCCTTTTATCGGAAATCTTTTAATTATATCTTTGCGACAACTTCAGACAGGTAGCCTGAAAAACTCAGTGTGGGGTAAGTGCAAGCTGTCTGCGTGCGGTTTATCTCTGGCTGCCGTAAGAGAAACGGCAAGTATAACCGTGTCTTGGGCGGGGTGGAGTAGGTGATAAACGACAAAAACAATAAGAGAACTGCCAAAAGGCTCAGAGTCCGTTTGCCGTGAAGCTCTTATTTTTGCAATACAGAATAAAGTTCATTTCTTAATTCTATTAAAACTATCAAAGGCACATGAAAAAACTACTTGGATTAATTTCCTTTCTTTTAGTATTGGCAGGTTCCGTTTCTGCCAAAGTGGTACTTCCGGCTATCTTTTCCGACAATATGGTATTGCAGCAAAACGCGCAAGTTAATCTGTGGGGAAAGGCAACGCCTGGTGAACGGGTTTCGGTAAAAGCGTCATGGACGGATAAAGCCGTGACAACCAAGGCTGCGGCTGACGGCAAATGGACTGTGAAGCTGAAAACGCCTGCGGCTGCAAAAGGGCAGTCTGTTACGGTGAGCGGTGAGAATACGATTACTATTAATAATGTATTGGTAGGTGAAGTGTGGCTCTGTACCGGACAATCCAATATGGAATATCCGGTTTGCAAGCATCCCGATAAAAAATGGATGACCGGTATGATAACGGAAGCCGAGGAGATGAAGGACGCGGATTATCCGGAACTTCGTCTGTTCCGGGTGGAACATCAGTTGGCTCCCGACGGTGAAATGGATGACTGTCAAGGCCGGTGGCTGGTGTGCACGCCGAAAAACCTGTATGACTTCTCGGCTGTGGGATTCGTTTTCGGACGCCGGTTGCATAAGGAATTGAATGTGCCGGTAGGTATGATACAGTCTACATGGGGAGGCACGCATGCGGAATCGTGGACGAAAATGAGTGTTATGAAGAACAATCCGCTCTATGCAGATGTACTTGAAGATTTTGCTTTGAAGAATGTGAAGCAGGAGAAGGGATATTGCAAGGTCCCCGCTACGCTTTGGAACGGTATGATTCATCCTATTCTGGGATATACGGTGAAAGGAAATATCTGGTATCAGGGAGAATCGAATGCCATTCGTCATGAAAAATATCAGCAGGTATTCACCAATATGATTAACAGTTGGCGGAAAGAATGGAAGCAACCCGACATGCCGTTCTATTTCATGCAGATTGCTCCGCATAAAGGACAGCCGGCCGGTATTCGTGAAGCACAGCTCAAGACATGGCAAAGCGGGCTGAAGAATGTGGGCATGGCGGTTGTTACGGATGCGGCGGATTCTACGGATATTCATCCGCGTAATAAGCGCGTGGCGGGTGAACGCATGGCTTTGTGGGCGCTTGCCAAACAATATGGGAAGGATGTGGCATACTCCGGCCCGCTCTTCAAAACGATGAAAGTCAGCGGCAATAAGGCTGTATTGAGTTTTGAATATGCCGAAGACGGTTTGATGACACCTGAGAATGCTCCGGTCAAGGGCTTTCTGGTTGCGGGAGCCGACCGGCGTTTCTATCCGGCGGTGGCTGTGATAAAAGGCAGCCGGCTGGAAGTTTCCGCTCCGCAGGTAGCGGAGCCGGTTGCCGTACGTTACGGCTTTTGTAACTTCTTCCGTGTAAATCTTTATAATAAGTCGGGTTTGCCCGCAGTGCCTTTCCGTACGGATACATGGGAACAAGGCTCGTATGCGCGTTGGTTTGCCGACTCCGAGATGATGCGTTTCCCGCAGGCTTACCGGTTGGATCACGGCAAGCGTCTGTTCTTCGGTTATGCCCAGGGAGTGGGTTGCTGCGCCATGTTGCAGATGTGGAAGACAACGGGCGAACGTCGTTATTATGATTATGTGAAGCAATGGGCCGACTCTCTGATTAATGAAAAGGGGGAAATTCATCTGTATGATAAGTCCACTTATAACCTGGATTTCATTAACTCCGGAAAGGTGCTGTTTGACCTTTACCGTGAAACCGGCGACCAACGATATAAAGCGGCAATGGATATCCTTATCAAACAGTTGAAGAACCAGCCCCGTACTTTGGAAGGCGGATTCTGGCATAAACTGATTTATCAGCATCAGATGTGGCTGGACGGACTGTATATGGCTTCTCCGTTTATGGCGCAGTATGGTGCGGAATTCAATAAACCGGAATGGATTGATGAGGCGGTGAAGCAGTTCCGTCTCTGTCATAAACATACCTATGATGCCAAGACAGGACTGTATCATCATGCGTGGGACGAAAGCAAGAGCCAGCGTTGGGCGAACCCGGAAACCGGACATTCTCCCAACTTCTGGGGGCGCAGTATAGGCTGGTGGTTTATGGCGCTGGTAGATGCCTTGGATTATATACCCGAAAATCATCCGGGACGTGCCGACATGATTGGCTATATCCGCGGATTGGCGGAGACATTGCCGAAATATCAGGATAAGGCGGGACTTTGGTATCAGGTTATCGACCAACCTAAACGCAAGGGTAATTTCCCTGAGGCATCCGTGACTACCCAATGTATGTATGCTTATGCAAAAGCAGTGAATAAAGGATATATCGATGCCAGATACCGCGCTGTAGCGGAAAAGGCTCTGCAGGGCTTGAAAGATAAATTGCTGGTGGAGAAACAGGACGGAACGCTGACTCTGACCCGTTGTTGCCAGGTTGGCGGTTTGGGCGGTCATCCGTATCGCGACGGAAGTTTTGAATATTATATAGGTGAAAAGATGAGAGATAATGACGCCAAAGCAACGGGACCGTTCATTATGGGATGTCTGGAACTGGAGAAAATAAAATAGGTATGAATCGATTGTTTTGTATTGCCATGTTTGCATTTTGTGCAGGTTTTTTGTCTGCACAAGATGTTTCGTGGCCGGAGATTGGTTTGGATGCCAAACCGGCTGCACGCTGGTGGTGGATGGGAAGTGCGGTGGATAAGGAAAACCTGACCCGTAATCTGGAAGCATATGCTGCGGCGGGAATGGGTACGATGGAGATTACTCCGATTTATGGCGTACAGGGAAATGATGCGAAGGATATTCCGTTTCTCTCTCTCCGATGGATGCAGATGCTGCAATATACGGAAAGTGAAGCGTCCCGTCTGGGCATGCAGATTGATATGAACACCGGTACCGGCTGGCCTTTCGGAGGCCCTGAAGTGGGGATAGAGGATGCCGCCTGCAAACTGTTTGTTACGGAATATCGGTTAGAAGGCGGGAATACGCTTGATAAGAGAATAGAGGTTGCCGATAAAAAACAAAAGCCTTATGCCAAACTGGAGCGCCTGATGGCCTTTTCCGATACGGGGAAGTGTCTGGATTTGACGGATAAGGTAAAAGACGGAATGTTATGCTGGAAAGCTCCGAAAGGGAGCTGGCGTTTGATTGCCGCCTTTTGCGGCAAGACTTTGCAGAAGGTGAAGCGTGCGGCACCCGGCGGTGAGGGGTATGTGATGAATCATTTCTCGGCCCGTGCCGTGAAAAACTATCTCGGACGCTTTGAACGCGCTTTTGACGGAAAGTTCAAGGATACGGCAGGTGGTGCTACAGCTTATCCCCATAATTTCTTTAACGACTCCTATGAGGTTTACGGGGCGGACTGGTCGGAAGGACTTTTTGATGAGTTTCTGGCGCGTCGCGGTTATAAACTGGAAGAGCACCTGCCGGAGTTTCTGGCGGCAGGGGAGCGTTCGGACAAGACCCGGCGCATCATCTCCGATTATCGTGAAACTCTCGGTGAACTGTTGCAGGAGAATTTCACCCGTCAGTGGACGGAGTGGGCGCATCGGCACGGGGCTAAAACCAGAAATCAGGCTCATGGCTCGCCGGGAAATCTGATAGACCTTTATGCCACGGTGGATATTCCGGAGTGCGAAGGTTTCGGTTTGTCTGATTTCGGTATACGGGGATTGCGTAAGGATTCGCTGACGCGTCCCAATGATTCCGACCTCTCCATGTTGAAATACGCATCTTCGGGCGCTCATATTGCCGGTAAACCTTATACCTCTTCGGAAACTTTTACTTGGCTGACGGAACATTTCCGCACTTCTCTGTCACAGTGTAAGCCGGATATCGACCTCATGTTCGTTTCCGGCGTCAACCATACTTTCTTCCATGGTACGACTTATTCTCCTGCTGAGGCTGCCTGGCCCGGCTGGAAGTTTTATGCTACAGTGGATATGAGTCCGACGAACAGCATCTGGCGTGATGCGCCTGCTTTCTTTCAATATATATCCCGTTGCCAGAGTTTTTTGCAGATGGGACAGCCGGATAATGACTTCCTTGTGTATTTGCCGGTATATGATATGTGGCAGGAGCAGGACGGACGTCTGCTGATGTTTGATATTCATAAAATGGCACGGCGTGCTCCTGGCTTTATAGAAGCGGTGCACCGCATTAACGATGCCGGTTATGATATGGATTATATTTCCGATAACTTCATTCGTACGGCTATCTGCCGTGATAAGAAAATTGTGACGTCAGGCGGAACAGCTTATAAAGCATTGGTTGTTCCCGGTGCACGTTTGATGCCTGCGGACGTACTTGCCCGCCTGCTCGAATTGGCAAAAGAGGGGGCGACCGTTGTGTTTCTGGACCGGTATCCGGAGGATGTTCCGGGGTATGCCAGGTTGGAGCAGCGCCGTACAGACTTTAAGGGTACTCTGGAGCAGGTAAAGAAATTAGGAAATAAGCAAGGTAAAGGTAAGACGGTGTTCTTCGGTACGGATTATGTCCGTACACTGGCGCAGACTGCTGCTATACCGGAAGCGATGAAAACTTCTTTTGATTTGAGCTGTATCCGTCGGAAGAATCCGGAAGGTTATCATTATTTCATTTCCGCACTGACCGGAAAAGATACGGAAAGTTGGATACCGTTGGCTGTGCCTGCACGTTCGGCCATGCTTTATAATCCGATGAACGGTGTTTCCGGCAAGGCTCGTTTGCGTCAGAAGGATGGAAAGACGGAAGTTTATTTGCAATTGGCTTCCGGAGAATCTGCCATATTGAAAATTTTTACGGAAGCTGACGTACAGGCTCCGGAATGGAAGTATCAGACTACTGCACGGGGAGCTGTCGAACTGTCCGGCTTATGGAACCTGCGGTTTGTGGAAAGCGCTCCTGCGGTACATAGTGTGCCGGATTCCGTTGCTTTGGGCTCATGGACGGATTTATCCTTTGAAGGTGCTAAAACGACGATGGGAATAGGCTGTTATACAACCACTTTTGTGATTGAAAATCCGGCATCGGCCCAGGACTGGTTACTCTCACTTGGCGATGTCCGCGAAAGCGCCCGTGTACGTATCAATGGCCGGGATGTTGCCACTTTATGGGCTGTGCCCTATTGTTGCTCCGTCGGGCAATACCTGTGTCCGGGAAAGAATACTTTGGAAATAGAAGTAACCAATCTTCCTGCCAATCGCATAGCCGATATGGATCGCCGTGGAGTGAAGTGGCGCATCTTCAAAGATATAAATATTGCAGCGCTTGGTTATAAAAAAGGAACTTATGCCGGCTGGGAACCTGTGCCAAGCGGATTATTAGGCCCTGTACGTATTATACCACTGAAGATAACTAAAAACGAAATGCAATGAAAAAAATCAGTTTGGGCGGAGTAGCGCTTGTTTGCGCTTTCTGCTCCTTATATGCTCAAGACCCGCGTGAACGAAACTATTTCTATGAAATCCTTGATCCTAAGCATGAACCGAAACCGTTGGTAGAGGGATTTGCCCAAGAGCGGATTACTGAAAATTTAAATCGCGGACTGGCGGTTGCCCCTTCCCGGGACAGCAAATCCGTGTATCTCAGCTGGCGTTTGCTGGCATCGGATGCTCCCGCCACGGCTTTCCATGTATATCGTGAGGTGGGCGGAAAGGCTTGCCGCCTGACGAAAAAGGCCGTTTCCCGTACTTGTGACTTTGTGGACACCGCTCCTCATGCACAAGCCGTCTATTGGGTGGAAGCTGTTGTCAAAGGACAGAAGCCGGTTGTATCGGAAAAACGGAAGGTCGTGTTATCCGATTTGAAGCCTTATACATCTATCCGCTTGAAAGATAATGCAAAAGCAGGAAAGATAGCATTGGCCGACCTGAACGGGGACGGAACTTATGATTATATCGTCCGTACTCCCGAAACGAACGTAGATCCGGGCATGCCGGGTGATACTACCGGGAAAACGTATAAAATATCCGCTTATTTGAGTGACGGTACTTACCTATGGACATACGATATGGGACCGGGGATTGAACCGGGTATCTGGTACTCGCCTTTCATCGTATACGATTTCAATGGTGACGGTAAGGCTGAGGTGGCGATTAAAACAGCGGGTACTGACTATGTGAAAAACGAGAAAGGACGTGTTTGCGGCGGGAGTGAATATCTTTCCGTACTGGACGGCATGACCGGACAGGAGATAGACCGGGTGGATTGGCCTGAGCGCAATGACCGTTACGGAAATCTGATTCGTCAGAATCGTAACCAGATGGGGGTTGCCTATTTAGACGGAAAGACCCCGTTTATATTGGCGGCACGCGGCACTTACAAGCTGATGGTTGTGGATGCCTGGATGTTGAAAAACGGTAAATTGGAACGTGCATGGCGTTGGGATGGTGATGAGGAGAATCCTATTGTCCGCAGTATGGGTGCGCACAGCATGGTTACTGCCGATGTGGACGGTGACGGCCGTGATGAGGTTATGTTAGGTTCCTGTATGCTTGATGATAACGGAACACTTTTGTGGTCTTCGGGCTTGGGACATAGCGACAAGGCATATCTTTGCAAGTTGCATCCCGATAGGGAAGGCATGCAGGTGTTTATGGTAAGTGAACCCAAAAAGGAGGATGGCCGTGGTGTTTCAGTAGTGGATGCGGCTACGGGTAAATTGATATGGAGCATCGGTCATACTACTTATCATGTAGGTGACGGTATGGTAACGGATTTTGATCCTGCTCATCCCGGTTTGGAGTGTTTTGCCAGCGAAGACCGTAAGGGGGGGAGTACCGACAGATATTTGCTTACTGCCGACGGGAAGAAACTGCAAGTAGCTCAAGATGAGATACCCGGCTGCCGTAACTGGATATGGTGGGATGCTGATTTGTTGCGTGAGACATTTAAAGGAGACAATAACCGTTGGGGAGCAGGCTCCTCTTCCGGTGGACGTAGTCAGAGCATCTGGAAATGGAAAGGTGAGATATTGACGGAAAATATCAAGGGGGATATATTACTGATGGCTGATATGGAAGGTGACTGGCGCGAGGAACTGATAACGGCTTTGCCCGGCGAACTGCGTATTTACCGCACCGATATTCCTGCGACAGACCGTAGGGTAACGTTGATGCAGGACGCTTTGTACCGTAGTTATGTGGCTCATCGTAGTATGGGGTATCCTCAAGCACCCGTACCGTCTTATTATTTAGGAGATAATTAATACATGTATCGGAATAAGATGTTCCGGTATGTTTGCTAACTTTAAAACGCTATTAAGAATGACAAAACCATTGTATGTAATTGCTGCTGTTTGTTTATGGATATTCAGTTCTTGCCAGTCTACGGACTATAAATATGAAGCTGTCTATCGTAACCTGCCTTTTGACATGCCTCGTGTGGAAGCGCCGAGATTTCCCGACCGTACGGTCAATCTGAAAGAGTTTAATGCCGTCGGTAATGGGGAAACTCTATGTACATCGGCTTTTGCCGATGCAATCAATGCCCTTTCCGAACAAGGGGGAGGACATCTTGTTGTTCCTGCCGGTGTTTGGCTTACAGGACCAATCGTATTGAAAAGCAATATTGACTTGCATTTGGAAAAAGGGGCTGTTATCCTTTTCTCTCCTGATGTGGACCTCTATCCTTTGGTGGAAACAGTATTTGAGGGGTTGGATACCCGTCGTTGCCAGTCTCCGATTTCCGGCCGTAACCTGGAAAATGTAGCTATAACCGGCGAAGGGGCAATTGACGGAAACGGTCATTACTGGCGTCCGTTGAAGCGTGAGAAGGTTACGGAGAGCGTCTGGAAGCAGACAACAGCCCGTGGCGGTGTATATAAACGTCCTACCTACTGGTTCCCTTATCCTGAAACTTTGAAAGGGGATACTATCAGCAATATGAATGTCCCCCAGAATCTGAAAACGGAGGAAGAGTGGCAAAGTGTCCGTCATTTCCTTCGTCCGGTGATGGTGAGTCTGATAGAGTGTAAGAATGTGTGGTTGCAAGGGGTGATTTTCCAGAACTCTCCGGCATGGAACCTGCATCCGCTGATGTGTGAGAATGTGCTGGTTGAAGATGTGCAGGTGCGTAATCCGAGCTATGCGCAGAACGGTGACGGACTGGATTTGGAATCTTGTAAAAACGCGCTGATTGTGAATTCTACCTTTGATGTGGGAGATGACGGAATCTGTCTGAAAAGCGGTAAGGATGAAGATGGCCGCCGTCGTGCACGTCCTTGCGAAAATGTAGTGGTAGATGGCTGCACGGTATTTAAAGGCCATGGCGGTTTCGTTGTCGGCAGTGAGATGAGTGGCGGGGTACGTAATGTATCCGTCAGCAATTGCCAGTTCCTGGGAACGGATGTGGGACTGCGTTTTAAGAGCAAGCGTGGTCGTGGCGGTATTGTTGAAAATATATGGATTACCAATGTGTCTATGATGGATATTCCGACCGAACCGATTACTTTCAATCTTTATTATGGTGGAAAATCTGCCGTTGAAGTGTTGGAGAGCGGTGAAAAAGTTCCGGCTAAAGTAGATCCTCTTCCTGTGGATGAAACAACTCCTTGTTTCCGGAATATTCATGTGAAGAATTTGGTATGCGCAGGCGCCCGTCGTGCATTGTTCTTCAACGGTATCCCGGAAATGCCGATTGAAAATGTGGTTTTGGAAGATGTTGATATAACTTCCCGATTGGGAGCCGAATTTGTTTATAGCAAGGCCGTTACGATGAAGAACGTAACCATCCGGAATACGGAAGGCGAGCAAATTGTCACCCGTTTTTGTGAGGATGTGAAATAGAAGACCGGATGTGGTAATAGCGGATGAAACGGATTGTCAAATCTGACACCCTTTCAGTCAAAATAAGTACAAGGAATAGGGGATGATTCCCCTATTTTTGTATCATGAAATAGCGACTAAAACTAATTACCATGAAACAATGTTTTTTTGCGGTCGATTTGGGAGCTACCAGCGGCCGTACCATCTTGGGAACTTTCACACCGGAAGGATTGGAAATGGAAGATGTGAATCGGTTCCCGAATCATCTGATTGAAACCGGCGGACATTTTTATTGGGATATATATGAGCTTTACCGGCATATTATCGAAGGACTGAAAATAGTCGCTCAGAAGAAGGATGTGGAAATTACTTCCATCGGTATTGATACATGGGGAGTGGATTTTGTCTGTGTAGGTAAAGACGGCGGATTTCTTCGTCAGCCTTATTCGTACCGTGATCCTCATACAGCCGGAGCGCCTGAGGCTTTCTTTAAAAAGGTTGCCCGCAAGCAGGTCTATGAGTGGACGGGTATTCAAGTGATGAATTTCAACTCTTTGTTCCAGCTTGATACATTGAGACGTAATAATGACAGTGCATTGGCCGCTGCCGATAAATTGCTTTTTATACCGGATGCTTTGAGTTATATGCTGACCGGTGAAATGGTAACGGAATATACCATTGCCAGTACGGCGCAGTTGGTCAATGCAAACACCCGTAAACCGGAAGATGCTTTATTGCGCGAACTCGGACTGACGGAAAGTAATTTCGGCCGTTTTGTTTATCCCGGTGAGAAAATAGGAACATTGACAAAGGAAGTACAGCGCATGACCGGATTGGGAGATATACCTGTAATCGCAGTTGCCGGGCATGATACGGCTTCTGCTGTGGCTTCGGTTCCTGCAATGAATCCTGATTTTGCCTATCTGAGCAGCGGAACCTGGTCTTTAATGGGAGTGGAAACGAAGGGGCCGGTTATTACAGAGGAAACCGAATCTTTGAATTTTACGAATGAAGGCGGTGTGGATGACACTATCCGTCTATTGAAAAATATTTGTGGGATGTGGCTGTTGGAACGCTGCCGTGCGGCGTGGGGACAGACATCTTATCCGGAACTGATAGCCGAAGCGAATGCCAGTGAGCCGTTCCGCAGTCTGATTAATCCTGATGATGTCCTGTTTGCTAATCCTGCCGATATGGAACAGGCTATACAGACGTTCTGTTCGGATTCTCATCAGCCTGTTCCGCAGACACGGGGGCAAATTGTACGTTGTATCTTTGAGAGCCTTGCTCTGCGCTATCGTCAGGTTTTGGATAATCTTCGCACTCTTTCTCCTCATCCGATAGAGACACTTCACGTTATTGGCGGAGGAAGCCGTAATGAATTATTGAACCGTTGGACAGCCAATGCTGTCGGTATTCCTGTTGTGGCGGGCCCGTCTGAGGCTACGGCAATCGGTAATATCATGATTCAGGCATTGGCGGCGGGAACGGCAAAGGATATTGCTTCCATGCGCCAGTTAATCAATCGTTCTATTTCTTTGGAAACTTTCTATCCGGAAGATACGGACGTGTGGGATGCCGCATATTTACACTTCAAACAGGTGACAATGAATCATTAATGTTTAAAATCATATTAAATAAATCAGTATCATGAAAGAAGAATTAATAACAAAGGCTTATGAAGTGGCAAAGGAACGTTATGCTGCTCTTGGGATAGATGTGGAAAAGGTAATGGAACAGCTCCAGAAGGTTGCAATCTCCATGCACTGCTGGCAGGCCGATGATGTTATCGGCTTTGAGTCGGGCAGCTCGCTGACCGGCGGTATCCAGACTACAGGTAATTATCCCGGTAAGGCCCGTAATATGGAAGAATTGCGTAGCGACATCTTAAAGGCCGCTTCTTATATACCGGGCAAACATCGCTTGAATCTGCATGAAATTTACGGTGATTTCGGCGGTACGTTTGTTGACCGTGACCAGGTGGAAGTGAAACATTTTGAAAGCTGGATGCAATGGGCGGCTGAAAACGGGATGAAACTGGATTTCAACTCGACTTCTTTCTCACATCCTAAAAGCGGTAACTTGTCTTTAGCCAATCCGGATAAAGGCATCCGTGATTTCTGGATTGAACATACCAAGCGCTGCCGTGCCATTGCGGAAGAGATGGGACGCCGTCAGGGCGATCCTTGCATCATGAATCTTTGGGTACACGACGGTAGCAAGGATGTTACGGTAAACCGTATGAAATACCGTGAACTGTTTAAAGACTCTCTCGACCGGATTTTTGCTACGGAATATAAAAATATGAAGGACTGTCTGGAATCTAAAGTATTCGGTATCGGTCTGGAAAGCTATACAGTGGGCTCTAATGAATTCTGTGTAGGTTATAGCGTGCAACACCAGAAACTGATAACAATCGATACGGGTCACTTCCATCCTACGGAGAGTGCTGCTGATAAAGTTTCGTCCATGTTGCTGTTCGTACCCGAACTGATGCTTCATGTAAGTCGTCCGATACGTTGGGATTCCGACCATGTGACTATTATGGATGACCCGACTCTCGAACTCTTCCAGGAGATTGTCCGTTGCAATGCCTTGGACCGTGTACACATCGGTCTTGATTATTTCGATGCTTCCATCAACCGTATAGGCGCTTATGTCATCGGTACCCGTGCCGCACAGAAATGTATGTTGCGGGCATTGCTGGAACCGTTGGCTAAACTTCGCGAGTATGAGGCTGCCGGTCAGGGCTTCCAGCGTCTTGCCCTG
This sequence comes from Bacteroides stercoris, assembly GCA_958432865.1. Lineage (GTDB taxonomy): Bacteria > Bacteroidota > Bacteroidia > Bacteroidales > Bacteroidaceae > Bacteroides > Bacteroides stercoris_A. The sequence goes on along the minus strand of CAUAWO010000020.1, from coordinate 21,352 downwards.
TTGGAAGAAGCTAAAGCTTTGCCTTGGAATGCCGTTTGGGATATGTTCTGTTTGAAGAATAATGTTCCGGTAGGTGAAGAATTCATTGCTGAAATAGAAAAATACGAAGCTGAGGTTACATCCAGACGTAACTAAGTTTATCAGAGTTAGTGATAGTGTTTAGCGGGGAAAGCATATCTTTGCCCGCTACTTTCATTACTCATAGAACATTAACCGTTGATTATCATGAATACACTAATAGGATTATTAATTATCGCTGTGGGAAGCTTTGGGCAGAGCAGCTCGTATGTACCTATCAATAAAGTCAAAGGTTGGTCCTGGGAAAACTTCTGGTTGGTACAGGGCATTTTTGCCTGGCTTGTTTTTCCGCTGCTCGGCGCTTTACTTGCCATTCCTGCCGATGGCAGCCTGATAGAACTTTGGGGAGCCGGTGGTGCATTGCCGGCTATTATTTACGGTGTCCTTTGGGGTGTCGGCGGTCTGACATTCGGATTGAGTATGCGCTATTTGGGCGTTGCTTTAGGACAAAGTATAGCTTTGGGTACCTGTGCCGGTTTCGGAACCCTGTTCCCGGCTCTGTTTGCAGGGAAAGATTTGCTGCACGGTGACGGTCTGATGCTCCTTATTGGTGTTTGCATCACTTTGGCGGGAATTGCCATTATCGGTTATGCGGGCAGCCTACGCTCCAGAAATATGAGTGAGGAGGAAAAAAAGGCTGCCGTGAAAGATTTTGCGTTGACAAAAGGGTTGCTGGTTGCTTTGCTGGCAGGTGTGATGAGTGCCTGTTTTGCCCTCGGCCTGGATGCCGGAACGCCTATTAAGGAGGCGGCGCTGGCAGGTGGGGTGGCTCCGTTGTATGCCGGACTTCCTGTTATCTTTCTGGTAACTTTGGGCGGGTTCTGTACGAATGCGGCTTATTGTATCCAGCAAAATATAAAGAATAGGACGGGTAAGGAGTATTTGTCGGTCAGCGGCGATGTCCTTGTGAATAATGTTTTGTTCTGTGCTCTTGCCGGAGTATTATGGTATTCGCAATTCTTCGGTCTGGAAATGGGTAAGAGTTTTTTAGGCGGCAGTCCGATATTGCTTGCATTTTCCTGGAGTATACTGATGTCGCTGAATGTTACATTCAGTAATGTCTGGGGAATCCTGCTGAAAGAATGGAAGGGGTGCGGTTCCCGTACAATAGGCGTATTAATATTGGGATTGGCCGTTCTCATCGCTTCTATTATTGTAGTGGCGATGGCGCAAGCATAAAAATAATATCTAATAAACTGTAATTAAATAGACACATGAAATCAATTCTTGAAAATCGTCCCGAATTGGCTTATGAAGTCAATCAAGCGGCAGAAGTGGCCGGTTATCTTTGGCAAAAAGGTTGGGCAGAACGTAATGGTGGTAATATAACTTTAAACATCACTGAATATGTAGATGATGAAATCCGGGCTTTGCCGGCTATCAGCGAAGTAAAACAGATAGGAAAAGTACTCCCTTATCTGAAAGGTGGTTATTTTTATTGTAAAGGTACTCAGATGCGTATGCGTGATTTGGCACGTTGGCCTATGGCAAACGGTTCAATCATCCGTATTCTGGATGACTGTGCCAGCTACGTAATTATAGCAGACCAGCCTGTAATGCCTACATCGGAATTGCCTTCTCATCTTGCCGTGCATAATTATCTGCTTGAAAAAGGCTCTCCTTACAGAGCATCTTTGCATACACATCCTATCGAATTGATTGCTATGACCCATAACAAGAAGTTCCTGGAGAAGGATGTGGCTACCAATCTGCTTTGGAGTATGATTCCGGAAACAAAGGCGTTCTGTCCTCGTGGATTGGGTATAATTCCTTATGAATTGCCAAGTTCGGTAAAATTGGCTGACGCTACTATTGAGGCTTTGAACGATTATGATGTAGCTATGTGGGAAAAGCATGGAGTCTTTGCTGTAGATGTGGATATTATGTCTGCTTTTGACCAGGTAGATGTGTTGAATAAATCTGCACTGATTTACATTGCAGCTAAAAATATGGGCTTTGAACCGGACGGAATGAGTCAGGAACAAATGAAAGAGATGACTGTGGCTTTTAATTTACCCAAATAAAAGTGAAGTATATGTACAGAATGATATTGAACGAAACCTCTTATTTCGGAGCAGGCTGTCGGAAAACAATTGCGGTGGAAGCCATGCGTAGAGGTTTTAAGAAAGCGTTCTTTGTGACAGATAAAGACCTGATCCGTTTTAAAGTCGCAGACAAAATAATTGAAGTTTTTGAAAAGAATCGTATTCCTTATGAGCTTTTCAGTGATGTAAAGGCAAATCCGACGATTGCGAACGTACAGAATGGCGTATCCGCTTTTAAAGCATCCGGTGCTGATTTTATTGTAGCGCTGGGCGGTGGCTCTTCCATTGATACGGCAAAAGGTATCGGCATTGTTGTGAATAATCCGGATTTTGCAGATGTGAAGTCATTGGAGGGTGTAGCTGCAACCCGTCATAAGGCTGTCCCGACTTTTGCATTGCCTACAACGGCTGGAACAGCTGCTGAAGTCACTATCAATTATGTGATAATAGATGAAGATGCAAAGAAGAAGATGGTCTGCGTAGACCCTAATGATATTCCGGTTGTGGCGATTGTAGACCCGGAACTGATGTATTCCATGCCGAAAGGGCTGACTGCTGCAACAGGAATGGACGCTTTGACGCATGCCATTGAAAGCTATATAACACCGGGCGCCTGGGCGATGTCCGATATGTTTGAGTTGAAAGCCATCGAAATGATTGCCGCTAATCTGAAAGCTGCGGTAGACGATGGCAATAATGTCGCAGCTCGCGAAGCGATGTCACAGGCTCAGTACATTGCCGGTATGGGATTCAGTAATGTAGGTTTGGGTATTGTTCATTCCATGGCGCATCCGTTGGGCGCTCATTATGATACTCCGCATGGAGTTGCCAATGCATTGCTGTTGCCCTATGTGATGGAATATAATGCAGAGTCTCCGGCTGCCCCCAAATATCTTCATATAGCTAAAGCTATGGGAGTAGATACGGTGGGTATGACCGAGGCAGAAGGAGTGCGTGCGGCTGTGGATGCAGTCCGGAAGCTGTCATTGAGCATTGGCATTCCTCAAAAGCTACATGAGATAAATGTAAAAGAGGAAGACTTGCATCAATTGGCTGTTGATGCCTTCAATGACGTTTGTACGGGCGGTAATCCTCGTCCTACTTCTGTCGAAGATATTGAGACTTTGTATCGTAAAGCTTTTTAATTATAATTTGAATTACCATGAAGAAAACTATTATTTCATGTGTGCTGTTTTTAACAGCTGTCACTGCTTTTTCGCAGACACCAATGAAGACGGCAGCTGAAGCTAAACTTTCGGCTTCTGACCTTGCTGTGAAAATAGCAGACCGTATCCTTGCAACTACTACTTATGAGTTTAAGAATACCAAGACCGGTAAAACCTATAAGTCTGTCAAGAACTTGCCTTTGGATATGAATGTCAAGGTTGCATGTAAATACAATAATTGGCATTATACCAATGGAGTAACCCATATCGCTTTAATGGAATTGGCCGATAAAACGGGAGCGAAGAAGTATGATGATTATGTTCTTAAAAATATGAATTTCGTATTTAACGAGGGTAATCTTGACTTCTTTAAGAAACAGTATGATCAGGCAATGAAAAATGAAGGATGGTATGGCGTTCGTAAATTGAGTTGGCACATGATATTCCGTGGAAAGCGTTTGGATGATAACGGCCCTATGGGAGCCAGCCTGATTGACCTGCAGATGAAGCATCCGAATAATTCTTTCTTGAATTATATTAATGAAACAGCCGAGCACTTGAACTATGGCGAGCCTCGTTTGGCTGACGGTACTATTGCCCGTATCTGGCCTCATGAAAATACCATCTGGGCTGATGATGCTTTCATGGCTATCTCTTTCCTTGCACGTATGGCTAAGATGACCGGTGACATGAGTTATATCAATGATGCTGCCAATCAGGTAATCAAATATCACAAATATTTGTGGTGTCCTGAAAAACGGATTCTCTATCATTGCTATCATACGGATACGGACGAGCACGGTGTTGCTCATTGGAGTCGTGCCAACGGTTGGGTTTTCATGGCAACTGCCGATTTGCTTGCAGTGATGCCGCAGAATCATCCTATGCGTCCTGAGGTTCTGGAGTGCTTCCGCCGTCAATGTAGCGGTGTAGTGCGTTATCAGGGTAAGAACGGTCTTTGGCATCAGCTTCTTGATAAGGAAGATTCCTATGAGGAAATTACGGGTACAGCCATGTTTGTTTTTGGTATCGCACGTGGTGTAAAGCATGGTTGGCTGCATCCTGATTTCATTTATGCTGCCGAGCAGGGGCTGAAAGGAATGATGACACTGATGTCCGACAAAGGCGATGTGACTAAAATCTGTGTCGGAACGGGTATCATGCCGTCGCCTGCATACTACTACAACCGTCCTACCCAAGAGAATGATCCGATGGGTGAAGGACCTGTTCTCCGCGCATTGATTGAAATGATGGATGCGCCGAAGTATACAGAGATTAAGGCTGAACAGCAATACGATAAAATTGTAGTCAAAAAGTAATAATCCTTTTAGATAGTATGTTAATCCCGTCTGGAAACACAAAGATACTTCCAGACGGGACTTTTTTTATTAAATCTTCCATAGGTATCTCTTATTTCACAAATATTTCCTATTTTTGTCCCGAACCCATCATGAAGGACACGTGGTATGACTAAGAATTACAATGATTTAGGAGTGGAATTTAAGTACCTTATCGTAAATGACATGGACCAAAAGTTTGGTCTGTGGGTAAATACTGTCGGCTTTCAATCCATTCAGCCGGACTCTCCGTATCCATTGAAGGATCATCCTTCCGGCTATTTCTTTAATGCCCAGAAAGGACGTGTCTTGCGTGAGTATCAATTGGTTTATATCACGAAAGGACGGGGATTGTTTTCCTCGGAAACAACGCCGGAAAAGCAGGTATGCAAAGGACGTCTGATGGTATTGTTTCCTGGTCAATGGCATACTTATCACCCTTATCGCCAAACCGGATGGAACGAGTATTATATCGGTTTTGAAGGTCCTGTCATTGATAATCTGGTGAAAGGCGGTTTCTTGTCTAAAGACAATCAAGTGCTTGAGGTGGGTTTGAATGAGGAGTTGGTGTCTCTTTTTTCCCGTGCTTTGGAAATAGCGGAAGCGGATAAAATATCTTCCCAACAGTATCTTGGCGGTATAGTGCTGCACATAGTAGGTATGATACTGTCCATTTCTAAAAATAAAATTTTTGAGGTGGGCGATGTTGATCAGAAGATTGAACAGGCCAAGATTATAATGAATGAGAATGTCTTTAAGGATATTGATCCTGAAGAGTTGGCTATGAAATTGAATATCAGCTATTCCTGGTTCCGGAAAGTATTCAAGGACTATACAGGTTATGCACCGGCTAAATATTTCCAGGAATTGAAGTTGCGTAAAGCCAAACAATTATTGGTTGGTACTTCTCATTCCGTTAAAGAGATTTCTTTTATGCTCGATTATAAGTCTACCGAACATTTCTTTTCATTATTTAAAAAACGCACAGGGTTTACCCCATTGGAATATCGTTCTTTTGGTCGGGAGACTGAGGTGGAGAACGAGGATTTTGATTAATGTCAAAATGAATAGTCTACTATCAAAATTGTTATAAAAACTTTGATTGTCAGCTTCTTATTATGTATAAAGTTCCTTTTTTCTTAAGAGAAAGTCAAAAAGGATAGTATTTGTATCAGTAGGTGTATTTTGTTAAGTTTGTCTATATTTAACTTTGCATCCATAAGTTCTGTGTCCGATAACAGTTGCATCGGACGGTTAATCTTGAATTAATTAATCAACCAATTTATATTAATAGTCTATGAGAATTTTACACAAAAAGTTATGCTTGTTAATGCTTCTTTTAATAAGCTGTCCTTTTAGTATCTTTGCTCAGAACAAGACGATTACGGGTACGGTTCGCGATGCGATAGACGTAGTAATCGGTGCTTCTGTGACAGTGAAAGGCAATACCGGTGTCGGCACCATTACCGACATGGACGGTAAGTTTACTCTCTCTCTGCCGGCGTCCGCCAAGGAGCTGGTTGTTTCGTTTATCGGTTATGAGAACCAGACGGTGACTATCGGTAGTAAAACTAATTTCGACATTACGTTGAAAGAGTCTTCGGTGATGTTGGAAGAGGTGGTGGCAATCGGTTATGCCAAGGTGAAGCGTAAAGACCTGACCGGCTCGTCTGTGTCGGTGGGCAGCAAGGAACTTGCCATCGCGCCCGTATCTACGGCGGCACAAGCCTTGCAGGGTAAGGCTGCCGGTGTGAATATCGTTCAGCAGAGCGGTGCGCCGGGTGCTGACATCAACATCACCGTGCGCGGTGGTACGTCCATCACGCAGAGCACTACGCCCCTTTACATCGTGGATGGCTTCCAGATGGAGAACGGCTTGCAGAACATCGACATCAACGATATTGAGAGCATCGACGTGATGAAGGATGCCTCTGCCACCGCCATCTATGGTGCGCGTGGTTCAAACGGCGTTATCCTCATCACCACCAAGTCCGGTAAGTCCGGCAAGACGGAGGTCAGCTACAACGGCTTTGTCAGCTTTGACCGCTTGGGCAGGAAACTGGATTTGCTGGGCGTGGAAGATTACGTGAAGTACCAGTATGAATACCAGCTGTTGCGCGGCAACGAGGACAGTTTCGCCGGCATCTTTGGCGGCAACATCACCGATGCCGACTTCTACACGGGCGCCTATTCGCGCATTCACGACCAGTACGGTAGCCGTACGGGCATAGATTGGCAGGACGAGGTGTTTGGTAATACCGGTATCACGCAGAACCACAATGTCAACATCAGTGGCGGCAGCGAGAAGACCAAGTATATACTAAGCTATAACTACACTGGCGAGGACGGTATCATGGCTAAGCACGGCTATCAGAAGAACAGCATCCGTGCCAAGATTAACCATGAGTTGTGGAAAGGCGTGCGCTTCGACTTCTCCAGTAGCTTGCAGATGACCAAACTCGAAGGCGGCGGTTCGCTGGGCGGCACGCTGAAGCAGACCATCCTGCAGCCCGTGACTGGCGGTGAGCGCTGGACTAACGATGAGATGCTCAACAAGGACCTTGCTGATGAGATGGAGGATATTCCCGGCAGTTCGGGTTACGATGCCAACAACCCGCTGCTGAACAACAGAGCTATTACCAAAGAGAAATATACCCGCATGGCTACGGTGAACGCCGGTTTGGAGTTTGACATCATCAAGAACCTCACGTTCCGCACGGCAGCCAGCTACATGTGGCAGCAGGTGCGCAACGACATGTGGGACGACGGATCCACCAAAACTGCCAAGAGCAACAACAGCCCTTATGGTTATGGCTCGCGCGACAACAGCGAGAAGTTCTCCTACCAGTGGACTAACACGCTGAGTTATGCTTTCGATGTGAAGGACGACCATCACTTCAACGTTTTGTTGGGACAAGAAACGTGGTATCAGGAGTCCATGAAGTTAGAGAACGAGTACCGCGAGTTCACTACCGGTAATTTTGGTCTGAATGATGTTTCCATGGGTACACCCTATGAATGGAAGTCCAGCAAGAGCCGCGAGGGCATGGTTTCGGTCTTCGGCCGTGTCAATTACAACTACGGCGACCGCTACCTCGTCACTGGTACCATCCGTGGCGACGGTTCGTCCAAGTTCGCCAAGGGTAACCAGTGGGGCTTCTTCCCCTCGGCTTCTGCCGCATGGCGTATCTCTGAAGAAGCGTTCATGAAAGACAATACCGACTTCTTCCAGAATCTGAAGTTGCGCGTGGGTTACGGTACATCGGGTAACAACAATATCGACAACAACATGTATTCTACTACCTACGGTTCGGGTCACTATGCTATCAACGGTGCCGACTTCATCACCTACGTTCCCGGCAGCACGCTCGGCAACAAGGACCTGAAGTGGGAGAAAACCACCACTACCAACGTTGGTTTGGATGTCTCCATCTTCAACAGCCGCTTCAACTTGTCGGTAGACTGGTATAACAACGTTTCCAGCAACCTGCTTATCAAGCAGAAGATTCCAACCTCTACGGGTTACAGCGACCAGTACCAGAATATCGGTTCCATCCGCAATCGGGGCGTGGAAGTGGTGCTGAACTCTACCAATATCCGCACGAAGGATTTCGCTTGGACGATGGACTTCAACATCGCTTTCAATCGCTCCAAGGTGCTCGACATCTACGGCGATAATAGCGAGACAAACAATTTCATTCAGACCTATGAGAGCCGTATGGGCTTCAAGATAGAAAAGGGCAAGCCTATGGGACAGTTCTACGGTTTAGTGTACGACGGTCTTTACACCACCGATGACTTCGAGCAGGTGGATGCCGACACCTACCGCCTGAAGGACGGCATTGCTTCGCTGAAAGGACGTGACCGCGAGAGCGTGAAACCTGGCGACGTGAAGTATAAGCCGGTTGCCGGTGAGACCGACGATGATGGAAATCCGGTGTGGAGCACCAACGATCGCACGGTCATCGGCAACGCCTCGCCCAAGTTCACCGGAGGCTGGAACAACACCTTTACCTATAAGGGCTTCGACCTGAACATCTTTATGAACTTCTCCGTGGGCAACGATGTGTTTAACATGAGTACGCAACGCTTTGTAGGTCCCTACAAAGCAAATCAGAACTCTATCGGCGACATGGCGAACCGTTTCATGCTCGTTGACCCGCTTACCGGCAAGGAGAGTACAAATCTGGCGCGTTTGGCAGAACTGAATCCCGGTCAGTACGGCGGCGACTTGATGTGGAACATTTCGAGCAACAATAAGGAAGCCATCAGCGACCACAGCAGCTACTACATCGAGAACGGTTCGTTCCTGCGTCTCAGTACCATCACCCTTGGTTACACGTTGCCCAAGAAGCTGGTTCAGCGCGCCAAAATCAGCAATGCCCGCGTGTATTGTACGATGAACAACGTCTGCACCATCACTGGATATACCGGTTACGACCCCGATGTCGCTTCATCAAGCAGTGCTTTGACTCCGGGTATCGACAATTCTTCCTATCCGCGCTCCAAGAGCTGGGTAGTTGGTGTTAATTTAACATTCTAATCATTGCAATGAAAGTCATGAAAAAGATAACAGCTATTTTAAGTATGTCGGCATGTCTGTTGGCATTCACATCTTGTGAGGATTGGTTAAACATGCCTTCCGAATCGAAAGCCGACAGTTCCACTGTTTTCGAATCGCTGGACCGTGCCGAGATGGCGGTGGTGGGCGCCTACAATTCGTTGAACACTCAAGAACTGGGCTACCAGCTTCTGATGGGTACGGACGAATGCGTTTCCACTGAAAGCAACTCCAAATACAATGTGAGCAACTACGACTACACCAACACGTCGTCCATGCTCAACTCTACCTATACCTCCATGTATAAGGCTATCGAGTATGCTAACGTCTGCATCAAGAACCTGCCTGCCATGAGCGTGAGCGAGGGCGAGCAGACCAAACTGAACGGCTTGCTGGGCGAGGCGTTTGCCATCCGCGCCTATGCTTACTGGTGCATCGTGCGCTTCTACGGCGACGTGCCCTACACCGACGTGCCCACCAGCGATCTGACTACGTACTCTTCGTCCCGTGTGAGCCGCGACATTATCTACGACAACTGTGTGGCGGACTTACAGCGTGCCGTCGAGCTGCTTCCGTGGTACGATGAGGGTTATTTGAAGACTCCCGAACGTATCTCTAAGAACGCCGCTTACGGCATCTTGGCTCGTGTGGCTCTCTATGCTGCCGGTTACTCCCTGCGCTGGGACTTGAACACGGTGCCCTACGACAAGGCTACCGTCAAGATTGCGCAGCGCGATGATACAGAACGCATCCGTGAGTTGTATCAGATTGCTGCCGATGCCTGCAAGGCGGTCATCGTCCATGGTAAGAATGGTCTGCTTGACGACTATGACCAGATTTTCCGCGACTTGGGAAACCAGACCTACAACGAGGAGACGATTTTCGAGTTCGGCAGTTACGGTCCCAACGGCACCAACGTCCGTACCGGCTATACCAACGGCATTCCTACCAGCGGGCAGGACAACTCTACCGGAGGAATGGGCAAGGGCGGCGGAGCGATGATAGCCATGCCAACGTTCTATTTCGAGTTCGATAAAGATGATCAGCGTCGCGATGTTTCCATCTGCAACTATGGTCTGAAACTATCTAGCAATGGTAATGAGTATCAGATGAACACATTTGCTGGTATGGGAGTGGGTAAGTACCGCATTAATTGGAAGTCCGAAAAAGGTACCAAAGACGACCGCCGTGACATCAACTGGCCGCTGTTGCGTTATGCCGATGTACTGTTGATGTATGCTGAGGCGTTGAACGAGCTGAACAATGGTGCCACGGTTGAGGCCGTGAATGCAGTGAAACAAGTGCGTATGCGTGCTTTCCGCAACGATGAGGACAAGATTGGTACTATTCCTACAAGCTACGAGGATTTTCGTAATTACATTATCAAGGAACGTAAGTTGGAGCTAAGCAATGAGGGGCTACGCAAGAGTGATTTGGCTCGTTGGGGTATTTTAGTAGACTATCTTACTGAGGAAAAAGCCAAGTTGGTGCGTCTGTGTAACCGTGAGGGTGAGTACGTTGATGTGAAGCCTTACCGCGCTTACAAGTTAACTTCTACCCCCAAGTTCCTCGACCCTACTATTGCGCTGGATTACATTGAGATGGATGAGGATGATGTGAAACCTATCTTGACAACTTATGAGTTACAAAAGCTGCATATCATGAACAACGGTTCCAGTGGTTATGTAGAAAAAACATTCTATGAGGTGGGTGACAAGGTGTACTATACCAAGGATGCAGTGCCCGCAGGTCAAAAAGTTGAAGAGGTAAAATATACAATACTGAACATGTTCAGCGTGAGAACCATTAAACAGAAAGGTAACTTGAGCGTGGAGGAGAAGAAAGAAGCCGGTGTCGATGAGAATGGAAACCTCACTGGGGTGGATGTGACAATCTGTGCGAACAATGCTTGGATTACGGGTAATACGGGTATCTACTACGGTATGAAGAAGAATATGGTGGAGATTCTACCATTCAGCACTACTGCTATTATTGACGTGAATCCAGGGCTGGCCGGTCAGCAACATCCTTGTTATTAATAATGATGTAACTATGATGATCATAGCTTAAATGTGAAGACGTGTGCCGGTATGCGCGGCATACGTCTTCTTTTTTATAAACCTAAAATGGTAAATCCCATGAGGATATTTCTCTGGATGGTCGCCTGTTTGGCGGCAGTAATCTTACAGGCCCAGCCGTTGGCTTTTCCTGGTGCTGAAGGTTATGGCAAATACACTACTGGCGGACGTGGTGGACGAGTATTAATAGTAACCAACTTGAACGACAGCGGCGAAGGAAGTTTGCGGTATGCTGTAGAGCAAACAGGAGCGCGTATCGTAGTCTTTGCCGTAGACGGTAATATTGAATTGAAATCTCCACTTCGAATAAATAACGACAGCATTACCATAGCCGGTCAATCTGCTCCGGGTGATGGAATCTGTTTAAAGGACTATCCGTTAATTGTTAATGCAAGCAATGTCATTATCCGTTATGTCCGAGTCCGTGTGGGCGATCGCTATCGCTTAGATAGTGATGGTTTGAGTGGAGGACGTTATGGGCAGAAGAATGTAATTTTGGATCATATTTCTGTAAGCTGGAGTATAGACGAATGTCTTTCTATCTATAAAACAGAAAATCTTACCGTACAATGGTGTCTGGTAACCCATAGCCTGAATTCTTCAGTCCATACGAAAGGTAATCATGGATTTGGTGGTATTTGGGGAGGGTATAAGGCTACATTCCATCATAACCTGTTGGCAAATCATGCCAGCCGTAATCCCCGGTTTTCTTCTGTTGATGGAACTAAATGGGTAGACTATCGTAATAATGTGGTGTATAATTGGGGATTTAAAACTGCCTATGGTGGTGGACATCATGGTGAGATAAATATGGTGGGTAATTATTATAAGCCGGGGCCTGCCTCTCAGCATCATCGTTTACTTGATGTGGCTGAAGACGGTACCGGCCGTTACTATGTGGCAGAAAACGTAATGGAAGGGGATGATACTGTGACTTATGACAACCATCGTGCTGTGATGGATAGATTTTCTTGTTTGGTTGATAGTCCTTTTCCGTATGAGCCCATTGAAGAAGATATACCGGTGGTGGCCTATCATAAGATATTAAAGGAGGTAGGGTGTAGTTTCTCGCGTGACATGTACGATAAAGAAGTTTTGCGCCAAGTAAAGAAAGGGCTTGGAACATTTGGTCTAAAAGGGATTATCAATTCTCCGAAAGAGGTAGGCGGATGGCCTGTGTTGAAAGTTGGAAAGCCTTTACGTGATACTGATGCGGACGGAATGCCTGACGTGTGGGAACGTCGGTACGGATTGAATGCGGATGATGCCTCTGATGCTTCCACCTATACGTTGGATAAGAATTACACTAATATTGAGATTTATCTGAACGGACTTTTGGAAAAATGAACATTATTTCCCTTGGTATTTCTGACTCTGTTCAAAATCAATATATTACTTACACTGATTTTATATTGAATTCAAATTTATTATTTTCGAGAATTAAAATCCATATAAAAGAAGTATGAATATAAGAATCTTTTTTACTGTTTTAGGACTATTGTCCGCTCTTTGCGTATGGTCTCAGCAGACAGAGCGCCGTTATCTTTCCGGTATCGGACTGGGCGATGGCGTAACCTGGCAGTTTTATTGTTCTAAGGGTAGGAACAGCGGGAAGTGGAGCAAGATAGAAGTGCCTTCTCAATGGGAGCTGCAAGGTTTTGGTGAATATACCTACGGGCGTTGGTACAAGAAGAAGGGGGTTAAGAATCCCAGTATGGAAGAGGGAATTTATCGTCATACATTTCGTGTACCGGAAGATTGGAGAGGTAAGAACATACGTTTGTGGTTTGATGGGGTTATGACAGATACGGATGTGATTGTAAACGGAGTTTCGACCGGAGAAACACATCGGGGCGGATTTTATCGTTTTTCCTATGACATAACTTCTTTGTTGAAATATGGTGCTGCCAATAAGCTGGAAGTACGGGTAAAAAAACATTCCGGAAATAAGTCGGTGAATGCGGCCGAACGTAAGGCGGACTGGTGGTTGTTTGGGGGGATTTACCGTCCTGTATGGTTAGAAGCCAAACCTCAGACACGTATCGAACATATTGCAGTGGATGCGAAAATGGATGGGGAAATGAAGCTTTATACCGAGCTGAAAGGAGTGAAAGGCAAGGAAAAATTAACGGCTGCTTTACATCCTTTGGGAGGAACGGACGTTTGTTCGGAGGTTCGGACGTGGGACGTGGGGCATGACAGTGTGTTTGCTCATATTTGGAAAAATGTAGAACCTTGGACTCCGGAAAAACCTCGGCTTTACAATCTCATTGTTACCTTGCGGAATGAAGAAGGGGAGGCTTTACACCGGACATCTGTCCGCGTCGGATTCCGTACCGTTGACTTTCGTCCACGCGACGGTGTTTATCTGAATGGTACGAAACTGGTGATGAAAGGCATAAACCGTCATTCTTTTCACCCCGATGGCGGGCGTACCACCAATAAGGAACTCAGCATTCAAGATGCCCTGCTCATTAAAGAAATGAATATGAATGCCGTGCGTTCCCATTATCCACCCGATGAGCATTTTCTGGATGCTTGTGATTCGTTGGGATTGCTCTATATTGATGAACTTGCGGGCTGGCAGAATGCTTACGACACTGTTACAGGCAGCAAGTTGGTAAAAGAAATGATAGCAAGGGATGTAAATCATCCATGTATCGTACTTTGGAGCAATGGAAATGAAGGCGGGTGGAACATGGCTACGGATAAACTGTTCTACCGTTATGATCCGCAGCGTCGTCATGTCATCCATCCTTGGGCGGACTTTGATGAATTGGATACACACCATTACCCGGCTTACCTGACCGGTGTAGGCCGTTTCACCAACGGATATAAGGTTTTCATGCCGACAGAGTTTATGCATGGTCTGTACGACCAGGGACATGGAGCCGGACTGGAGGATTTCTGGGCGCGATATACGGCACACCCTTTGTTTGCCGGAGGTTTTTTATGGGCATATAGCGATGAAGCTGTACGCCGGACAGACTGTAATGGCATTTTGGACAGTGAAGATTATAATGCGCCTGACGGTATTGTAGGTCCTTATCGGGAGAAAGAAGGCAGTTTCTATTCCGTACGGGAAATATGGTCGCCTATAAAGATAAAGCCTCTCCAACTAACGCCTTCTTTCAATGGCCGTTTCTTAGTGGAGAACCGTTATCTGTTTACTAATTTGAAGGAGTGTTCCATGCGCTATCGCGTTCTTTCCTATCCTTCTCCGCTACAGAGCAGGGCAGAGGGATGCACAGTAGACAGCGGCCGGGTGAATTTGCCTGCTTTGGAACCGGGTGAAACCGGATATGCCTGTATAGCTGCATGGGAGAATCCGGAAATCCGGGAAAAAATCTTCTCTAAGGGAGATGTTTTGGAGTTGGAAGCTATAGGACTGGATGGAAAGAGCGTGTGTACGCGTACGTATCCCATCAGTTTTGCGAAAAGCTATTTTGAAGGGCAACTGGCTTCTTTGAAAAGAACAGGAAAAGGTTGTTGCGTGAACGAGACTGATTCTTTAATAACGTTGTGCTCCGATTGGGTGGATATATCCTTTCGCCGAAACGATGCTACCATATATTCTGTATTGCGGAAGAAAGACAACCGGATAATTCCGTTGAAAGACGGTCCGCTGCCTGTAGGAATGCAAATGAAACTGGTGTCCCTTTCCGCTCGTATGGAGCAGAGAGGTGATGCTGTCCTTTGTGTCCGTTATCGGGGCGGAGCGGATTCCGTTGTGTGGCGTTTGTGCCCGGACGGGCTGTTGAAGATGGATGCCGTATTGCTGAACCGGGCATCGGGCGGTGGCGGCTTTGATGATGCTTTTACGGATAATGCCATACTTAACTTCGGGTTTACCTTCTCTTATCCTGAAAGCGAATGTACAGGTATGCGTTGGTTGGGGCGCGGTCCTTACCGTGTGTGGAAGAACCGTATTCCGGGTACGAATTACGGTATCTGGCAGAAAGACTTTAATAATACTGTTACCGGAGAGAGTGCGGACAAACTGGTCTATCCGGAATTTAAAGGGTATCACGCCAATCTTTATTGGGCCACAATTCAAGGCAAGCAGAATGCTTTTACCGTCTATGCGGCTACGGACGGAGTGTTCTTTCGTGTATTCACTCCGGATGAACCTCGTGGGCGTCAGGATGGTATCCGTACAATGCCGGACTTTCCGGCCGGGGATCTTTCTTTCTTATTGGATATTCTCGCCATTCGCTCTTTCAAGCCGATAAGTCAGCACGGGCCGCAGAGCCAGCCCGGAACTATCCGTATCAAAAAAGGGGATGAGGGATTGAGACTGGAGTTGGCATTTGACTTTCTGTGACAGCTTGGGCTGTGTATGTCCGATAATCATTTCTCTTAGCATTTCCGCCAAACCGGACAGAATCGGTTTGGCGGAAATGCGTTATCTTTGCTTCGTTCACAACTATGAGATATATTACTTACACTAAAAATACCATGAAAAAACTGTTTTATTCTCTACTTGCAGTCGTCTTGGCAGCTTGCGGTTCGGAAAAGCAAGCGCCGATAGATCGTGAGGCGCTGGTTGCCCGTAACAACCCTCAGGTATCTTCGTTTGATTCGTTGGCGTCGTTGTCGGTCGGCAACGGTGAGTTTGCCTTTACTGTGGATGCTACCGGTCTACAGACTTTTCCTTCAGTATATAAGAAAGGCGTGCCATTGGGTACGCAAAGTCAATGGGGCTGGCATAGTTTCGGTAATCCCAATAAATACAAACCGGAAGAATACTTGAAAGAACACGATTTTGGTCGTGGACATAAAGAAATATACGCTTGTCAGTTTAAAGAAGACGGACGTCAGAAAGAAGCTTCCAATTGGTATCGCATGAACCCTCACCGCCTGCATTTGGGTATCGTGGGACTGGAGTTGGGCGATGATGTGAAGACTTCTGACATTACCGATATTGCTCAGACATTGGATATGTGGAACGGTGTCATCAACAGTCACTTCACACTGAAAGGCAACGCCTTTGATGTACAGACCGTATGTCATCCGCAAATGGACATGATTTCAGCCAGTATCACCAGTCCGGCACGTGCAGGGGTGAAACTGCATTTTCCATACCCTACGGGCGCTCATGCCGATGATGCCTGCAATTGGGATGCCAACAACAAACACACTACAGATATAGTCTTTGAGAATGCGCAAAGTGCAGTTCTCAAACGTACACTCGATTCTACCGTTTATTATGTATCTCTGCGTTGGGAAGGAAAAGCTTCCCTCAAGGAGAAGTCTGCAAACTATTTTGTACTGACACCGGCGGAAGATAAACTCGCTTTTTCTTGCAAGTTTACGTCCGCTTTTCCCGGAACTGTATTCGAGAGTGAACCGGCTGTCTATACTTCTGCCGATACTCTGCCTACTTTCGCCGAAACTCTGGCAGCCGGCAACAGCTATTGGAACAATTTCTGGAAGAACGGTGCGGCTGTAGACTTCTCACATTGTACCGACCCGCGTGCCAAAGAATTGGAACGCCGTGTCGTATTGAGCCAATACCTGCTCGCCATTCAGTCGGCAGGCAGTGTTCCGCCGCAGGAAACAGGGCTAACCTACAATTCATGGTTTGGCAAGTTCCACCTCGAAATGATATGGTGGCATCAGGCTTGGCAGGCACTTTGGGGGCATCCCGAATTGCTGGACCGTACACTCGGCTGGTACGAAACGGTAGAACCTGTTGCCCGTGAGATAGCCCGCCGTCAGGGATTCGACGGAGTGCGTTGGATGAAAATGACCGATCCCAGCGGAACGGAAGCTCCGTCTAATGTAGGCAGTTTCCTGATTTGGCAGCAACCGCATTTTATCTATTTGGCCGAACTCGTTTACCGTGCCAATCCTTCGGATGAGGTGATTAAGAAATACAATCATCTGGTGCAGGAAACTGCAAAGTTCATGTATTCTTTCGCCACTTACGATGAATTCCATGGACGTTTTATCCTGAAAGGCGCTATTCCCGCACAAGAAACATTGCGTGCGGCTACTACCATCAATCCGCCGTTCGAACTCTCTTACTGGCATTATGCCATGAATGTGGCTCAGCAGTGGCGTGAACGTGCTGGTGAAAAGCGTAATCTGGAATGGGATGAGATGATAGACAAACTCTCTCCGCTGGCCTATAATGAAGACTGCCTTTATCTGGCTGCCGAAAATGCAGTGGATACCTACAAGGATATCCGTTTCACCAGCGACCACATGGCAGTGCTTGGCTCTGTGGGTATCCTGCCGATGAACAAGCTGATACGTGCCGACTATATGAAGAATACGCTTCATTGGGTGTGGGACAACTGGAACTGGGGCAAGACATGGGGCTGGGATTACCCGATGACCGCTATGAATGCCACTCGGTTGGGTGAGCCCGAAAAGGCTGTAGGCGCCTTGCTGATGGATAAGCGCACCAATACTTACTTGTTGAACGGACACAATTATCAGGACGGACGTCTGCGTTGCTACCTGCCGGGCAATGGCGGCTTGCTGACTGCCGTAGCGCTGATGTGTGCCGGTTGGGACGGGTGTGAGATGAAGAATCCCGGTTTCCCGCAAGACGGTACATGGGATGTGCGTTGGGAAGGTTTGAAGCCGATGCCGTAATCGCCTCTTTGTATATAAATATTATTATATATAACTAATCTGGGACTACTCTGTACTATCCCCTTTCTGAATAGCTTGCAGAAGGATGCATTCAGTATACGACTGATATAGGTTCAGTCGTATACTGAATGTATTTCAATCGTATAGTGAATGGCTTTCAGTTATGCCTTCATCCTTTGAATTAAATAAAACCTTATGAACCGTATTTCTGTTTTTGCAATTATTTTTACTCTGTTTATCCCTTTGGGGTCTTACGTGCAATATGCTTCTTCGTCTAAAACTCCGAAGAAAGCAGGTGATTTGATAGAATCCACTTCCTACAATGACCATAAGCGGGGAGCTCCCCGTATGTTGCAATACTTGCCGTCCGGTGAAGAGTTTGTCTGCGTCAACGGCAAGAACCGCTACACACGTGCTTTGTATGGCGGACATACGGCATGGCGTCTGGAAACCGGTGACCGTCCGATATTTGCCACGTATGTCAAGAACGACTGCCGTAATATCCGTTTTCGCTTGCATCTGCCGGACGGTACGGTTACACCGTTGGAAGAAACCGATTGGTGCGAGGCGCGTTATAATCCGGGTACGCGTACGTATGCCTTGAAAGACAAGGCATGGGGAGAAAATTGCAGCCTGAAAGTTTCCGTATTGGCAAGTCTTACGGAAGAGATGGCCGTTTGGGAGCTTTCCGGTGAGTTGCCTGCCGGCTGCGAGCTGGAAGTGCTGAATTCGCCCATCCGCCGGAAGAAGCTTTCCCGTAGCGGAGATATGGGGGCAGACCCTCCGGGATGTTTTGAGCCGGCAGAAGACGGCACAGTGCTGCAAACACTGAAATGCCGCTTTCCGGTCGACGGGCATTTGTATGTGGGCATTTCCGGTAATGAACTGAAGGAAATGCGGGATGGCGGTGTACAGTATCTTGCCCTTCAAAAGGCTTGCCGTGAACTGGCCGAACGCATCAGAATCACTACTCCCGATCCTTATTTCAATACGCTTGGCGGTGCACTTGCTGTTGCTGCCGACGGTATTTGGGGGGAAGAGGGCGTGTGGCTGCATGGAGCTGTCGGCTGGCGTATGCCGTTGAGCGGCTGGCGTGCCGCATACGTAGGCGATGTGTTGGGCTGGCACGACCGGGCACGCACTCATTTTGACAACTATGCTGCCAGTCAGGTGACCGAAGTTCCCAATACGATTTCGCATCCGGCACAGGATTCTGCCCTTGCGCTTGCACGTTCGGCCAAGATATGGGGAACACCGCAATACAGCAACGGATATATCTGCCGCAATCCTCGCCGTAACAATCAGATGCACCATTATGACATGAACCTCTGTTACATAGACGAACTGTTGTGGCACTTCAACTGGACGGGCGACCTTGAGTATGCCCGCCGCATGTGGCCGTTGCTGACACTGCATCTTGCTTGGGAAAAACGCAACTTCGACCCGGACAACGACGGCTTGTACGATGCCTACGCCTGCATTTGGGCAAGCGATGCGCTGTATTATAACAGTGGCGCCGTTACGCACAGCTCTGCCTATAATTATCGCGGCAATAAACTGGCTGCACTGATTGCTGAGAAGATAGGCGAAGACCCCACACCCTATCGGGAAGAGGCCGATAAGATATTGAAAGCGCTCAACACCCGTCTCTGGTTGCCGGAGAGAGGACATTGGGCGGAATTCCAAGATTTCATGGGCCATCGCCGTCTGCATGAAGATGCTGCCGTATGGACCGTCTATCACGCTCTCGACAGCGATGTGGCCGATCCGTTTCAGGCATATCTTGCCACAAGTTACATAGACCGTGAAATTCCTCATATTCCTGTCGTGACTTCGGATGACGTGCTTGCCGCCGATGCTGCTTTGCCTGTCAATGCAGGCCCGTACGCTCATTGGCAGGAACAGTTGAAGGCAGCGGGTGCTGCCGTCAATGCCGGAAAGTATGCCACTGTGGCCACTACCGACTGGATGCCGTATTCATGGAGCATTAACAATGTGGCCTTTGCCGAAGTGATGCACACGTCGCTCGCTTATTTTCAGGCAGGACGCAGAGAGGCAGGCTTCAAATTGCTGAAAAGTTCTGTTCTGGACGGCATGTACCTGGGCGATAGTCCGGGCAATTTCGGGCAGATAAGTTTCTATGATGCTGCCCGGGGCGAATGTTACCGCGACTTCGGCGACCCTATCGGAGTGGCTTCCCGCGCATTGATTCAGGGGCTTTACGGAATCTTGCCCGATGCTTTGAACGGTCGTCTGCTGATAAAACCTGGTTTCCCGGAAGAGTGGGAGTATGCTTCACTGCATACGCCGGATATTGACTTTGACTTTAAAGCGGGCGAAGCGGCTACCGGTAAGTATTCTTCCCGCGACTGTTCGCTTTATACCGTTACACACCGTTTGCCTGCCGTACGGAATCTGGAATTGCAATTCCCAGCACGTCGTTCGGCTGTGGCGCGTTTGACGGTAAACGGCCAGAATGCAGCGTGGAGACTGGTTGAAAATTCAGTTGGACGGCCCATGCTTTCCGTTTCCGTTCCTGCTGCTTCCGGTGAGGAGGTAGCAATCAATGTCGCTTGGGAAGGAGAGTTGCTTGAAGCTCCTGCTTCTGTCGATGCTTATCCTGCAACTCGCGTCCGTAAGGCGGGCCCCGTCAGTTTCATTGCTATGGAACAGGGACAGATGAAATGGTGGGCGCCGGTAGAGCACCCGGTATCCGATAAGGGTAATAAACCTGTTCCGGCAGGTGATTTTAAAGCAGTCGATTCAGCCCGATGCACTCCTGTCGATATGCAGAAAGTGTTCAATGCGAATGTAACGGATATTTTCCGCAATGAATACCTGTCGCCACGTTCTCCGTACACCACGTTGCAGTTGCCCAAACAGGGAATAGGCGAGTGGTGTCATCCGCTGAAGACAGTAGATATAGATGATTCGGGTTTGCGTGCCGCTGTGCGTAAAGGCTTGTTGGAGACAAAGCTCGGGATACCTTTCCGTACTCCTGCCGAAGGGCATAACATTGCTTTCACCTCTCTTTGGGACAATTATCCGGACAGTCTGCAAATTCCCCTGCAAGGCAAGGCTTCCCGTGCCTATTTACTAATGGCAGGTAGCACTAACCACATGCAGTGCCATATCGACAATGGCGTAATCCGTGTGTATTATGAAGACGGTACTTGCGACACCTTGTCTTTGGTGAATCCGGACAACTGGCCGCCCATCGAACAGATATTCTTTGAAGATGGAAAGTCTTTTAACCGTCATGCACCGTCTCTCTATCGCCTGCGTCTGAAGACCGGTGAACTGAGCAATAATTTCGGTGAGGAACTTGGCTTTACCGGAGTGTCTCGCGAGGTGGACGGTGGTGCCGCCGTACTGTTGGAAATGCCGTTGAATGCAGGGAAAAAGCTTTCGCATCTTGTACTGGAGACACTCTCCAATGAGGTGGTGATAGGAATAATGGGCATTACGCTTCAACGATGAA
>CAUAWO010000019.1:0-44962 GCA_958432865.1 Bacteroides stercoris | reverse complement strand
TGGGATTCCTGGGTATCGGTAACAACCCGATGGTAGGATGTACAGTGGCTTGTGCTGTAGACGTTGCTACTGCTTTGAGCAAGTAATATAATACATTGCTAATATATAAATCCCTGTAACCATTGCAGTTATAGGGATTTTTATTTCCAGTAATTTCATTCGTTTAACTGATGACCCACCCCCTCCTATTTTTCAATATCAATCAAAAGTATTGCAAATAATTGTCTAAAATTACGGAATGAAATTGGTTCTTTAAATCATAAATCGGTTATACAATTAAGAGTTGGTTTAGGATAAAAGGAGGTCAAAACGAAGATTATTTATATGCAATCTGGCATTTTTGAAAATTTAAAAACAAGCAAAATTCAACAACCTGTTTTATCCTGCATATACTCAAAGAACGATTATCATAATATAAAATTGACGAGCAAGAAAAACTAGATCAAATCCCTGTATCTTAAATATTATCAAAAAAAGGAAGGCTGTTTTCACGCCCTCCTGTCTGTCCGCACAATTATATAATCCCGTATTTGCAGTATCTCACAGAAGGTAGAGTTAGCTGATGCCTAACATGATAGCCCCTTTACCTAGTTGTTTTCGGTCTGTTCGAACTAATATACATTTTAATATCAGACTTCCCCTGCCAAATTCACATCAAAAACGAGGTTTTACAAATTTGTCATCTGGAGATGTAAAAGACAACCCCGGAACAGAACGGCGGATATCTTTATAGGCATGTTCTTTAATCAGTGAATAATCTGTAGCATCCAAAGCATAGTAATAATCATCTTTATCTGTCGATAACTTTACAGTCCAGTCAAACATATTTCCAAAGATGGTCAACTCATCTTTTGCCGGATCGAAACCGGGGAGAGCTGATTTCACCAAACTTCCATCACTATTGATAATATAAAAATGATGCTTGCTATCTACCATATACCCCAAAGTCCGACGGCTACGGAATTCAGTAATAAACACATATTCCGGCAAGACTCCTTCAGGCAACTGAATAGCTTTCACATACGGACGTCCTTTGGTGCACTTCAGATGGAACAATTTATGGTTGGCATCTAAAACCAGATATCCCTCATCATAGTCTTTACGAGTAGTTGGATTGCCCGAAGCATAGCATGCAGGAAAAGCAAACCCTTTCTGAACCAGCATATCCGTAAACAATTTGCTTTTCGCCTCATCGATACAATTCGTTTCCATACGAATAAATTCTATACCTTTATCGGTAAAACGGAATGCATCTTCGGGCATTTTCAAATCCACCCGTTTGGACATGGACTCCATCAGAAAATAGAGTCCTGTCTGGGGAGCATTGATGGCTGACGGCACACTCTTGAAAGTAAAGTTTGTCAATTGAATATCTTTCGGACTAACTGCCTTACCACAAATGGTATCAGGGAAACGTTCGTCCGCCGTAAGCTGGCGCACATAGAGAGAAGGCAACAAACTGTCTACCTGCTGTTGTGTATATGTATTGCCTTTCGTATCATAGCGGTGAAGTTGCTTATTCTCATCTAGTTGTGTAATAACAAAATCACCAAGTACGGAACTATACATAGTAAAAGGAGTTTTGACAGGCTTCAGTGTGAGAAAAGCATAACACCAAGGCAACTGCCATACAAGCAGGACAGCTACGGTAATATAAAAAAATATTTTGCTGAATCGAATCATGTTTGTTTGATTTTTTAATAATAAACATTCAATTAGTCTTGCTTACCGGCCTTGAACCGTACCACAGAAATCCACGAAAGAGAAGCGGCAAGCAACGTATAAAGTGTCAGACAGGGCAAGAAACTATTATATGCCTCCGCTCCCGGAGCCAGAAAGTAGACACGGAAAATCAATGCCGCAATAATCAGATTCAAAACCCTGCGCTTCCATGTGGGTTCCAGGCAAATCCATGAAACAAGCAGATAACCGGCAAATCCGGCAAAAAACCATGGAGCCGCAGATAATAAAACACGCTGCACCAACTCACTTGTAAAATGTTGTGGCAGATAAACTCCCATCATAATAAAACTCATAGCAAAACAGGTCACCAGTGCAAGTACGCCATAGGCCAACATTGACATGATCATTTTCTTCTGTGAATAAGGCAAATGCAAAGTAAGCTTCAAACACTTACGTTGCATCTCGGGGAAAAACTGTACGGCAGCAAGCAAGATACCGATAAGTAAAGGGACAAATTGCAACAAATCAATAAATATAGCATCCTTCTGGACCATCACTACCCATAAATGATCGATTCCCTGTATGGCAATGGTACGGCCAATACGAAGCATGGAATATCCTGTGATCCCTATCATAAAAAGAGTTGCCAGCAACCAATACCAACGCGTTTTTATCCACTCTTTATAAAATATGGCTTGTATCATATTTCTTCTATTTAGTTTACATATTAATACTTTCCGGTAAGACCGATAAAGGCATCTTCCAGACTTACATTTTCGTGCTGCAAACCAGTAAAGGGAACTTGACTTTCCTTCAACAGTTTCTCCACATCCACGGGAGGCAAAAAGGAGTACGTTTCCAAGGTTTGACGAATGACAGCCGGATGATAGCAAGTTGCCGGCAACTGAGGCTGATAACCCTCGGGCACAGTACAAGTATATCTTCTCAGCTCTTTCATCAACGTTTCAATAGGCTGTTGAATAAGGATAGAGCCATAATCCATAATAATACAATCATCAATCAACCGCTCCATATCCTGAATAATATGGGAAGTCAGGAAAACAGTCTTGTTCTCGGAACGGGCATAATCACGTAAATAATCCACAAAAAGACGGCGATAGCCCGGATCAAGTCCTAAAGAGAAATCATCCAGAATCAACAACTCCGGATTTTGTGCCAGGATCAGTCCCAATGCCACTTGCGAACGCTGTCCGTTCGACATTCTTGAGATACGTTGCCCCGGAGCTACCTTCAATTTATTCATCAAGTCATAATAAGCCTCCTTTTTCCATTGTCCCGGATAAAAAGAAGCATAAAACTTTTCTATTTGTGTGATATTCATAAACTGATATTGAACATGACCTTCCAGCAATAAACCGATATTCCTGCGTAAAGCAGGATTCATGGTCTGAATGTTCTCACCAAAGATGCGACATTCGCCTGAACGCGGCTGAAGATAACCGCTCAATATATTAATGGTTGTCGTTTTCCCTGTACCATTTTTACCCAACAACCCCAAGATACGCCCTTGAGGAACTTCAAAACTCAAGTTCTCATAAATCTTGCGTTGACCGTAATAATGGGTCAGGTTCTTACATTCTATAATTGCACTCATGCTTTATAAATCATTTTTCGTTTGCTATTAGAAACACGCCAGGAAAAGAATAGGAATCAAGATACCGGCCACCAACTCGATTCCTCCTCTGCCCCACAATCCTTTAGGACCTTTTATCATCACTATACCGCTGACAGTGATAATAATCAGACAGACAGCAAAAGCATCGGCAAACCAAGTCCACCACTTACCCGGATTGAAATGGAGTTGTACCATGGAAGAGATCAGCGGACGGCGCTTCACCCCCTCGTAGACAGCATCTTTTGTCCGGGTGTTAATCACCAGACTTGAGCCTCCTTTCAGAAAAACCTTAATCAGATCCGGTTCCGGGTAATAATATTTAGTAAAATTTCCGGCTTCGCCCAGCGGTTCCAACAAAGTCAAAATCATCTTCTCATTAACTTTGCTCTTGTCCGACAGATCCTCTGTTATTTTATATTCCGTTCGTGTAACTGTATAATGGGGATTTATGCTATCCCTATGGTTCATCACGATACCCGAAATAGCATAAATCAAAATCATTCCCGCAAAGAAGAAAGACAGATCACGATGGATGATCCGGCTCCACTTGCGGAATGCAGTACCTTTATTCTGCGATTTCATAAGAACTGGCTTCCATATAGTAGAATGACAGATAATCTTTTCCGGTAGCAGCTTTTCTTTCTGCTATCTTTGCGCGAAAGTCCGCAATACGGGCTTCAGGGGTGCTGGCTGTTTCACCGCGTGCTTTTTTTTCCGAATCACACCCGGCAGCAGTTTCTCCATGAGATTTTTCAGTCTGTGCTTTCAGTTTAGCCTCCCAGTTTTGCAAGTAAGCTTCATCTACCCGCTGTTCCTTTAACGTTCCGGTCACTGTGACAATAGCGTTGATGCATTTGGTATCAAACGAGCCCAAAGGTCCGGCTTCCACACGAATCGTTTTGGTATCATCACTACCCATCAGGAATATTTTTGTAGCTCCGTGCTTGCAGGTATGTGTGCAGATTCCTTCGATAGTCACCTCCTTGTTGGCCAGTGAATCGGCATGCACCAGCAGATTATCGATGCTCAATGCCGCCGGAGCCGCCTGCTCCGTTTTTTCAGACTGGCTCTGTTTGTTACTGTTTCCACAAGAAGTAGTAGTTACTAAAGCTGCCATTAAGGTTGCAGCGACCATAAACTTAATTTTCATATGCTAACTGTTTTTATTTTTTAAAAAAAGATGCCCAATGAACAAACGGCATACTGGGCCGTTCCGCATTTTTTATAATATGCCGCCTGCCATTGAACAGACAAAGACAGGTTATATTGTTTCATGATGGGATAATCCCCTTGCAGACGAATCCCCACCATACTATAACTATCAGATAAATAGTCAATATTTGCCAATAAAGTCTGGGCGGACGACTTCGCGGTATTCAATCCCGGTAAAGAATATTCAGCCGATAAATTGGCATAATATCCACCGTTAGCTTCTGCGGTCAATCGTAGCAGCCTCTTCTGATACAGCAAACGGGCACGCAAAGAACTCTCCAAAACAGACAAGTGAACAAACCGGGATACGGCGTTGTAATCCGTTTCCAACCGATGGTAGATTATGTTTGGGACAATTGCTCCTCCCCATACACCTTTATCGGTCAAAAGCTTCTCCCACAAACCACTTACGGCAATCCGACTATTCGTGACCTTCATTCCCGGAGATGTACTAATTAATGCTCCATAGGAGCTTCCGCCCGCCTCTCCGTAAATATTCTCCATTCCTTTACGAACTATATAGCCTGCATCCAGTTTCACAGCAAGGTGTTCTGCCTGCTGAAGTTCCCGCATCCAGGTCACGTTTCCTTTCAAATCAGTCGTATTCAATTCCAGCAAAGTGAGATTATTGGCATTGCTCAATTTCTTGTCCATTGACATACGGTCAATTGAAACTGTGGCCGATATCCCCTTTTCCGTATCAACTGGCAGAATGCCTATGCTTCCTCCCCACCGGATGCCTTGATGCTTCGTCCCGGTCTGGTTTCCGGCGAAACGCACATAATCCATGCCCAATCCCAACATATGGTATACCGAAGTAGAGCCTTTATCTGCAAGGAATGAAATCTCACTTTTCTGCTGATAAAGCCGGAAATCTGCGGAAACTCCCAAACGATATGTCCCCAGACGATATCCTGCTCCCAAAGCAAAAGAGAGATCGGAAGCTGTATTACGTGGACGCGGATCTTTATCCCGATAATTATGAGACGCTCTGTAACCACCGGTGATTCCCCATGTCCAGGAACCTGACTCACTGGCGTAACCTCCATTGAAATAATAAGTTTCTCCCTTCAGGAAACCACCAATGGAATCACCAGTCACGTAAGGAGCGATCAATTTCCAGTCTATATTTTCATTCCATAACACATTCTCCTGCTTCTCACTCCTGTATCCTGCTGAACCGAATACACGATCACGTTCCGAAAGAATAACGAAGGAATTGACATCTACCCCGATACGGGTATCCTTATCACCTTCCTGTTTCAAAGATGCTTTTCCTTTATCATGATAAGCTCCATTTACGTCCAGCCTTGTCCATGTATACGGAGTATAGTAATAATAAAGTGCCGGATTCTGCCATATCTCGCCACGAAATCCAGTCGCAAATGAAGCGGTACGGATTACCTTATCGGACAGGGAGAGTGTGTCGGTAGTCTGCCCGAAGGCTTCCTGCCGACTCTCCACAAATAAAGCAATCAGCAACATAATGATAATTCGGATTAGCATCATGAATAATAAAGATTTATATATCAATAAGACGGATTCAATTATTTGTTAAACAGGCTCGGAGTAGCCGCAGGTGTGAAATCAACGGTAGAGTTATTTGTATCCTGCAATACTTCCCGATCACCATCCTTGTAGGCGGCTTTACGCATTACGCACTTTCCGATGTTTTCTGCAACGGTATTGTTCATACCGATATAAGTATGCCCCATATCCAGCCCGGTAGAGGTTACATTCCACTGCCATTCATTGGAAGCACCTACATTTACAGCATCAATCACCCATTCATTGGGGAACTTATATTTGCTTTGCGGTTTACTGACTGTTCCATTTTGCATAATATACGTATAGTTGTATGCATAGTCTGAAATATACTTTTCTTTAGTCATACTTTTGGGTAATCTGCCAATAGCATAAGCGCGATTTCCCTGTTTATTCAACACCCAGATAGTTTTGGAATAACAATAATAAACATCTAGATTGGGAACAGCCGGATTATCCACATCTTGCTTTGATTCAATATACCACTCAAAATTGGCTTTACTTAAATCTATAGAATTCGGATTAGCCTCTTTATGATTGATCGCATTGTCACAAAGGATAAAGGATTCTCCCGGTTGTACCGGATAATCTGTTCCACTGCCCGGTACTGCTACAACAGAGCCTACCGCAATAGCTTCATCCATGATATCCGGATCTACCGATTGATATTTCTGAGTAGTTTGGAATTGTGATTCCATAAATATCAATCCATCCGCATACAAAACTTTATCCGAGTTATTATAGATACGTATATACTGGTCGCCATTATATTGCTTACCTGCTTCATTATAGGTTCCGGGAATAAATATCTCGGCAATCACAAAATCAGGATCACCTGTATTGAGTACATGAACCTTCAGTTCCAGCTTGTACGACCCTCCAGATACGGCCACATTCTGTTGTACTCCCTGTACATCGACTTCCACCGGAGTTCCATTCTGTGAGTAAGTTCCCTTACCAATGAAAGTTACATTATACAACCCGTCCGCCAGTTCAATACTCTGAGCCGGATAGGTAATGTCTGTCTTGACAGATGTATTTACATTTTCAAAAGTATAGGTTCCACCGGTCAGTTGCAGCCCCTCGATAGTTGTATCTACAGTAGTGGTAATACCTACAGTGGATATGCTCACTTTGTCATCATCACTACATGCGGTAAATCCCAGCATTGTCACAAAAAGGACTAACATTGTCAATTGATTCTTTTTCATCTTCATCTCTATTTTATTGTTCATTTACTAAAAGGTTAAGTTCATTTCCATACCGAAATAAGGCGATTCGGACGTTCTCCGTTGCAGTACGCCCCGTAACGTATAATCAGGATAAATACCCAAAAGCCGGTTTACATAAAAAGCCAGATTCAGATACTTACCGATCCGTTTACTCGCCTTCAAATTGATATCCATATAAAAAGGCACGGTAGTACGCTCAAAATAAGTGGCTGAATATTTCTCCACCAGATGCTGTAACTGAATATTGTTTTTATCCTCTTCGCGAAACGGATGCGTTTCACCGGATTGATCTATATAGCTTACTGGCACGCCATTATTCCACAAGTTCCGTCTGTTGGTATACCAAGTGCATTGTGCCGACGTAGAGAAAGTAAGTCCCAAACGCTGTATATAGGTATCAAACATAAAGTTCGTATTGAATGCCTGGCTTTCTGTTCCGTTGTCCCCATTGTACAATCCCACATATTTCAGCTGTTTATTGTCCAACAATATAGAAGAGGCCTTATATTGAGGAGAATCCGAATTATAAATTGTCTTTATCCAGGCTCCATACATAGTGACGCGAGTCTTGAGCGATTCTATTCGTTTGGAAGCGAACTGAAACTCCACTCCTTCTTTACACACCTTCATTACATTACCTTGTGTGGAATACACATCCAGATTATATTCATTTGTATAAGTCAACTGAGAAAGTTCTGGAGGAGCCGTCAATGCTGATCCGTCGATACTAGCAGGATCATATAGTTTATATGCCAATGACCTATAATAAGTGATATCATCAAAAGCATTATTCATCCGTTCGCGGAAATAAGTTATCGACAGGCGGTTTCCCTTATAGCTGACGTCGGCCCGCACTTCCCATTTCATGTTACGTGCTGGTTCCAATTGATAGTTTGTATTATCCCATTTATATGTCATCATATTGATACGGCGATAATCCGGATTGGTATGGTAATAATTCAACTGAATCAAATCTACATACTTAAAATCCGGATATAGCTGTGCGGTGGTCGGCATACGGCTGATCCAGCCCAAACCTCCCGAAAAGGAAACATCCCATCCGTTTGATACCGGTAAACTCCATTGCAAGTCCAGACGAAGATCGGGATATATCTTGCCCTGCATCTTATATTTAGTGTCCAGCCCCAATAAAGACTGCAAACGGATACCAGCCGTAAAAGCCAATTTATGTCTATTTACAGGAAGATTCAACACCTCCTCGGCATAGAAGGCGAAAGGTTGCAGCTCCGGTATATCCTTAAAACGGCGAGGCCGTGTACTCAAACTTTCACTGATGGGCCGTGTCACATCGAATACCTGGCCTTCTCCCAAATTCTTCTGATAATTCCATTCCATCCCCATATTCATCGCATTCTGTAATACCCCCAACGGGAAAGCCAACCGCGTACGGGCGGAAGCCGTAACATATAAAGGTTTACCATCAATATCCATCTGTGCCACATAATTATAAGGTAGATAGATGCCATCAAACTCTCCGGTTTCTGTCTGAGTAGCAATAGCTGCCGGACGATTCAGAGAAACGGACTTTATTTCACGCATCTTCTCCCACTGCTGACTGACAGAAGTAGCCACACCAACCTCACGAATCCATAAATGGGCCGGAAACTTCATGCTCCATTTCCCCGCTATCTTCAGGCTGTTAAAGTCCGATTTATAAGAATCTTCCTTTACTGTCGCATCTTTATCCCTCTTCGCATCATCAAACGAGCCGGTATAATCGGAACTGATATTCCAATGAATATTACGTTCATTCCATAACCATTTGCCATCCAAGCGGGCGGAAGCAGTAAGGCGAGTGTAATTTTTCACACTGTTACGCGGATCTATTTTGGACTCCAAATAGTTTAAATCAGCATTCAACACATAACGCCCGTTCCCATCCAGCCGAATTCCCTTGCCTACAGAAAACAGTTTACTGGTTTTATCAGCCTTAAAACGCGCAGACAAGGGGCTCTCATTCATTTTACGCTGAATGATTACCGCACCGTTTGCCACATTACCATAAGCCACGGAAGGAATGCCACGAATGATTTCCACCTTCTCAATATTATCGGTTGAGATGGTACGCATATCTATCCCTTTTGACATTGTGCTCGTTGCATTCACTGCGGAAGTACTGTTTGGCATATATTGCAGATTCGCATCCGTATTCTGGGAGATACCATCAATATAAAATCCAACTCCCAATGAAGAGATATCCTCCGTCTTACCTGTTTCACGTATCCGGATCAGATTGGCCTGCCCCATCTGAGGATCAGCCGACTTTCCTCCAGGTACTAATTCCATCAAGTCACTGAAACTGCTGGGCTGAAGATGTTTCATGGCTGTACGGTCAACGATAGAAGCGCTGGTAGCGCGTTTTGATTCAGAAGCGGTCACCACTACCTCGTTCAGCGCCATGACCGAAGGTTTTAAATAAAAGATTGCTGAAATATCCCCAATAACCTTCACTTCTTTTTCTGTAGAATCATATCCTAAATAGGATACAATAACCCGATAAGTTCCAGGATGGATATGTAGAAGTTCAAAATGTCCATTCGCATCTGTTATTCCCCCATAAACAATCTGCTTATCCACAAACAATTGAACTGTAGCGTAATCCAACGCTTTATGAGTCTGCTCATCCAGTACAGTTCCCCGAAATACAAATGTCTGCCCCCATAAAAGAGACACATTGCTACAAATTATAAATAAAAAAATATATGCAATCTTACAAATCATTTCATTCTCTATTGGTTTGCAAAATTACAATTCATAAAAGCTCGGCACAATCCCCATTTCTAGGTATATACTAAATTATACATAGATCGGAGATACCTACATGACGGTATACAATTTACAAATAAAATCACTTTCACCTAAACTTTATATTCACATTTTTTTTCAATGATAAGATAAATACATCTACTTTTTACCTATTTCAATGGGGAAAATGCCACGCCATATAAATACAGTTCATTATCAACATATTACCCCATAAGCAATGGTATGAAAGCATAATGGCATACAACTTTATATTACAAATCCATTGGCAGAATATTTATATCCGGCAGTCAAGGCACATCAGGTTTATTAAGTAATATCTATCCTTCAAATATTAAATTAGCAAATGAAGAAAAGCAACTGCAAAAAACACTATATTTGTGAAAATGAATTCAAATTAAACAGTTAGATTATGGGTACTTTAGGTTGCATCAATGACATGATGAGAAGAGATAAAGAAAATCGTGAACTACGAAAGGCAGGAAAGGAACGCTTGAATGAAACTAGAAACCGACTGATTGATTTGAACAAAAAAGGGCACTCCTCCCATCTATCCCTTGAGCAATTAGAAGAGATCAGAATAAAAACGCAAGAAAAAGAAGAAGCGGAAACCCACCAGCTCTTCAAAATAAAATTAATCATGTTAGGCATTGTTCTAATAGCAGGAGTTCTGATATGGATAGGAATTACTTTTCTTTAAAATTCCACTCTCTATTTTTCTTTCTTATTCCTTGAAAAAACCAATAAGAATTCTTATATTTGTGATACCAACTTGGAATAACCTTAAAAACAGATAGATATGAAAAGAATATTATTACTACTGGTTTTATGTTTAAACATAAGTATGGTGCTTGGACAAGAGTATAAAAATTGGGAAAAATATGATATAGAGGGATTCTATATTATTGCCAAATCAAAAGCAGAAGCCAAGATTAGCAAAAATGTATTGAGGGAGGGAGCAGATTATTATATCCTCACCGAAATGGATGACCAAGTATTCCCATCTGGTGTCAGCAAAAAAATAACTCCCAAACTCTATAAATTAAAAGATACTGAAATATACATATTTTTCAGCTTTCCTCCTTTCCTATTTGATGCCGATAATGGAATGATAGAGATTAAAGACAATAAAGGAACTTTTTTCAAAAAGCCAACACAATAAACATCAAGATACTCCATCACCAATATCTTCATCAACCACATTCATTATCCCTAAAGATGAAGAGGGAAAAGTATGCTATAAACATACACCATCCACAAAAGAAATAATATAAATTAAAATACCATGCCTAAAATTACAAACTGGCGGTTATAGCCTCAGCCAAATCTTCATAACTTGCCAACGGGTTATCCGTGAAAACACTACGGATAACCAACTCTTTATCTATGACATAAACACGAGGTATTCCCGATTTAGCAAACTGATAGTATACCGTGCGGTTTTCTTGGGCCGAATAGGGCAAGGTCAAATGATTTTCGTCCCAATAACGGACAATCTCTGCCGAGCTCTCTTCCCTGCTAATACAAACCATCCGGATTCTTCGACCGTAATCCGTATATATTTTTTGCAGCACAGGAAGTTCTTTCCGGCAGTCCGGACACCCCGTATGAAAAAACACAATCAAAGAAACCTCTCCTTTCAGAGTTTCGGAAGTTATTATTTGTCCATCATCCATTACCACAGAGAAAACAGGAATGCTCTCTCCTGTTTGTAAATCAACAGTACCTTCCTCCACATCATCATCAATACACGCCGTACACATTACACAGGTCCAAAGCAGAAAACAGACCGTTTTTATCCAATTCTTCATTTTCATTCCCATTTTTCTTCTTTACAAAGATAACATGATTTTCATGAAATTACTACTTTTGCAGCATGAAACAAGAATTAAAAGAAAACCAAGGACTACCTGCCTCCTTACTTTGGACGCTAGCAATTATTGCGGGAATCTCCGTTGCCAATTTATATTATAACCAACCTTTATTAAACCGCATCAGCCGTGATCTCCAAACATCCGAGTTCACCGCCAACCTGATAGCAATGATTACCCAAATAGGTTATGCCATCGGATTGCTGTTCATTATTCCTTTGGGAGATTTATTTAAAAGGAAAACCATTATTCTAATCAATTTCACAGTCCTGGTCGTTTCATTACTAACCATCGCACTGACTCCCTATATCCATCTCATTTTATTTGCCTCTCTGCTGACCGGCATTTGTTCGGTGATGCCACAAATCTTTATCCCCATAGCTGCCCAATTTTCCACTCCCGAAACCAAGGGAAAAAATGTAGGTATGATTGTATCGGGATTGCTGACAGGTATCCTGGCCTCGCGCGTAGTAAGCGGAATTATCGGTGAATATTTAGGATGGCGGTTCATTTTCTTTGTGGCAGCCGGAATGATGGTGATATGTGTCATCATCATCATGCGTGTACTACCCGACATGCCGTGTAATTTCAAAGGCAGATACAGTGATCTGATGAAATCCTTGTTTTCATTGGTTATGGAATACCCCCAGTTGCGTATTTCTTCCTTACGTGCCGGAATTGCTTTCGGCTCATTTCTTGCTCTATGGACTTCATTGGCATTTAAGATGGAACAAGCCCCTTTTTTTGCGGGAAACAACATTGTAGGGTTATTGGGATTATGCGGCATAGCAGGAGCTCTCACCGCCTCGTATATAGGAAACTATGTACAGGTTTTAGGAGTCAAACGACTGAATTACATCGGTTGTGGTTTGATATTTGCAGCGTGGTTCTCGCTTTATTCCGGTCAGAACTCCTATGTGGGAATCATCACCGGAATTTTTATCATAGATATAGGCATGCAATGCATCCAATTGAGTAATCAGACTACGATTTTCTCTCTTAACCCGAAGGCGGCCAACCGTATCAACACCATTTTTATGACGACCTATTTTATTGGCGGTTCCATAGGTACACTTCTTGCCGGAATATTTTGGCACTGGTTTGGATGGCAGGGAGTAGTAGGAACAGGTATCACACTGGCAACCTGTTCCTTTATGATAAATATCTTTTCAAAAAAATAAATCAGGAATCCATATCGCTTAGATGCAATTCCAGCGCCTTGACCGAAATATAAATCTCGCGCACAGAAATCCCCAAAGAAATAATGAGCAGCACAAGCGCCAGTCCAAAAATATATACGGATATAAGGTAGAACTGTATATACATTAAAAACATACTGACCACACAAAGCAACAAACTTCCGATACCTGTCACCTGCATGGCACGTGTCAGATAAAGACGCTTGCGGAGATTAGCAATCTGTGCTGCTGTCACAGCCGAATGATTCTCACGATATTGGTCCTTCAACGTACGCACTAATTGAGCGTATGAAAGAAAACGATTAGTATATGCCAACATAATCAGCGATATGGCAGAAAATAATAAAGCAGGAGTTGTTAAATCTATTTCCATTTTTATAGGTATTTCAAAGTTAGAATATTGCAAAGATAAAGTAAATATCCCGATATTCTCCTTCCTTTTTACAATGAAAGGAATATCTTTGCAATAAAAATAATTCAAATAAACTAATATGCAAACCATAAAATTATACATAAAAGATTGGTTGGCTATCCATCCTTACATCCAACAACAGGCTACAGACAGATATTTTGTCGATCTGGCTAACCGATTATACTCCACTTGTACGATAAGAGAGATTCCCGAATCCATAAAAAAGAAATTATGTCTTTACACCGCTGCCTATTTTGAAGATGTCATTTCAGGTTTAGGTCTATGGCAAGCATTCATCAAAAAGCATCTGGAACTATATGATACGTCACTTCCTTTCTATACCATCCGGCCGGATTATATAAAAGATGAGATCAATGAAGAAGATATCCGCTTCATCATTTGGAACACTTTAGAGAAGGCTCCATATAAACATCCGTATATCAATCCGATGGACAGGAATATCGAAGAAACCTCGCATTCATTTTTCCGGATATTGGATGAAGAGTATGAAACGGCTCCCGCCAATGACACGTTACAGGATTTCTTTATGAACTTCAAAGGAAAAGAGAACGCAAACCATAAACTACGCTGGCTGTTCGGACACACTTATCTCACAGAACCATCTGTACAAGAATATATTGCACAAGTTACAGAAACCGACAAATTCATCATTCCATGTGGCCCCCTTGCCCTGTTTCTTCATGAATGGATTGACCTGCTGACCAACGGAGAAACCGAATGTTGGGAAGAGATAGAAGGACTATACCCTGCCATTCCCGAAATATCGGATGAAATGAAGGAAAGGAACCACCATACCTATCAATTGTTCACGCAAGGCACAAACGGTGCCCGTATCGTATATCTGGAAGGATATAAGGAACTACACCGTTTCCTTACCCAAGTATTACAATGGCCGGACGATTCCAATCACACTTTGCCCCAAATGAAGCAACATAAGGATTTCATCATGATGGTGAATTCCGAAAAAGGTATTCTACTGGCGAAAGATATATGCAAATACATCAGTGACCCTCTTAACCCGATGTATGATGCCGCAACGGCTGCCCAAGAGGCATTCAGCCTGCTTACTATCCCGACCAAATGCCCACCGGACCTGATGGAATATGTAATAAACAACCACTATATCCCCGATGCACAATTCCCCGAATTTGGTGAAAGGGAACTGGTTCAAAAGAATGCGGACTTTATAGCCCGCCACTCCTTATTATATTACTACAGGGGAGATTAGACTCTCCCCACCGCTACTTCGTTCACCAAAGATCTACTTTCAGCAAAGTCTTTCACATTTTGCAGAGTAGTATGAGCAATATTCGTCATTGCTTCTTTGGTAAAGAATGCCTGATGAGAAGTCACAATCACATTGTTGAAAGACAAAAGACGGGCTAAAGTGTCATCATCAATAATCTTGTCGGACTTATCTTCATAAAAATAAGGCTCTTCTTCCTCGTATACATCCAGACCGGCATATCCCACCTTTTTAGTCTTCAGTCCCTCTATCAAGGCATTGGTGTGAATCAACTGCCCACGCCCCGTATTGATAATCATCACTCCGTCTTTCATTTTACTGATGGAATAATCATTAATCAGATACTTTGTCTGTTCTGTCAAAGGACAATGCAGGGAGATGATATCCGAACTATGATAAAGTTCATCCAAAGTACAATAAACCACCTGATGTTCACGGGCAAAATTGTAATCGGGATAAAGATCATATGCAAGAACATTCATACCGAATCCACGTAATATCTGAATTAAAATCTTGGCAATCTTACCCGTACCGATAATTCCGGCAGTCTTGCCATGCATATCAAATCCCATAAGCCCGTGCAGGGAGAAGTTCCCGTCACGTGTCCGCATTGTGGCACGGGGAATCTTGCGGTTGAGTGATAACATCAACGCCACCGTAAATTCGGCAACGGCATAAGGTGAATAAGCCGGTACCCGTACCACTTTCATCTTACCTGCCGTTGCCGCTAAATCCACATTATTATAACCTGCGCATCTTAAAGCCAGCAGTTTAACACCATTATCCGCCATTGCCCGGATAACTTCGGCATCAGCCGTATCGTTTACGAAGATACAAACCACATCCACTCCTTTGGTCAACACCACGTTATTCATATTCAAATGGCCTTTGTAATACCTGATATCAAAGCCAAACTTCTCATTAGCCTCCGTAAACGAGCGTTCGTCGTAGGGTTTCGTGTCGTAAAAAGCTATTTTATAAGCCATAATTGTTTTTCCATTTATAGTTCATATAAATAACAAAAACACGGCCCCTACTGTTCACATACTGACTTATAGTTTTTTCAGTTCCGTGTACAGGCGCTGTACAGGAAGCCCCATCACATTGAAGTAACTACCTGAAATACCACGGACACCAATGAAACCTATCCACTCTTGTATACCATAAGAACCAGCCTTATCCATCGGCTTGTAAACCCGGATATAATAATCGATCTCCTCATCGGACAATTCTGCAAACGTTACTTCTGTCACAGCTGAAAAACTTCGCTGAGCCCCGGCGGTAGTCAGACAAACTCCGGTTATCACCTGATGGGTCTTGCCGGAAAGCTTCCACAACATTTGCCGTGCATCATCCTCGTTATGAGGCTTGCCCATGACTACACCATCCAACCATACAATGGTATCGGCAGTAATAATCAATTCGTCCGGATGCATGGTATTCCGGTAAGCAGCCGCCTTCTCGCAAGCTATATACAAAGGGATTTCCTCTGCTTTCAATGTATCCGGATAGGTTTCCTCTACGCCGGGTAGTGTTTTTACTTCATATTTTATACCTAAGCCGGATAACAATTCTTTGCGGCGAGGAGAATTGGAAGCAAGGATTATTTTATATTTTTCTAAATTTTCCAACATAACTTTTCTTTATTTCATTACCACCCGAAGGCCTTTTCATGAGCCATCCATTTTCCTTGAGCCTTCAAGACCTGTTCCACCACGTCACGGCCACATCCATATCCCCCGTTACGATGAGAAATATAAACAGCTGTTTCCTTTATCTCAGGTGCCGCATCAGCAGGACAACAAGGCAGCCCACACAAACGCATCACTTCATAATCGGGAATATCATCGCCCATATAGAGTATCTCCTCATCCTGCAATCCATATTTTTCCTTCAAATGGGCATACTCCCGGGTCTTCACCGCAGCAGCCAGATAGACATCTTTGATACCCAGCCCCTCATAACGCTTACGCACCGCCTCGGTATTTCCACCGGTAATGATGGCAACATGCAGCCCGCATTTCACAGCCAACTGCAATGCATACCCATCCTTGATATTAACCGTACGCATGGGTTCACCATTGGGGTGCAAATAAATAGTTTCCGCACTCAATACCCCATCTACATCAAATACCAATGCCTTTATTTTCTTTAAATCATAGTTTATCATACCACTTATGAGTTCTTTCCCTCTTTATTTGCCTGAATGACAGACAAAGGGAGATTATGAATACTTTTACTTATCTTTTCGTACAATTCCTGCAAAGACTCCTCATCCGCCAACATCTCCAAATGTTTGCTTATTACGTTTTCATCGTAGCGTACAGCCGGACCTGTCTGCGCCTGTGTGGGAGAAAGTTCATGTACTTTGCCGGCAGTTTCGTCTATCAGCGGAAGCATCACTTCAAAAGGAATCCCCTGCTTTTCCAGTATATGTGAACTTAATGCATACATATGGTTTGCAAAATTACAAGCAAAGACTGCCGCCAGATGCAAATACCTACGTTGCCCGGAAGTCACTTCATACACTTTAAGACTGAGACGAACTGCCACCATACGCAGCAATTCCACTTCTGCCGGAGCAGATGCTTCTATAAAAAAAGGTACAGTATTGAAATCCACTTCACGCTGCTTGCTAAAAGTCTGCATAGGATAAAGTACCCCATAGCGTTTTACCAATCCCTTCCATAAATCCATAGACATACTACCCGCCGTATGTACAAACAAGGCCTGCTCCCTTCCTTTCACCAATACAGGAGCCAATTGTCGCAAAACTGCATCTTTCAGCGCTACAATATACAAATCGGCATCCCGACGTATCTCGTCCGGCACAATTGTGTAGTCTACTGAAAGTCTGGCAGCCAATGCAGAAGCAGATTCCTCTGTACGGCTGTATACCTGCAAGATAAGACACCCCGCCTTTTGTAAAGCAATTCCCAGATGGGTTGCCACATTGCCGGCTCCTATCAGAACTATTTTCATCATCGGGTCGAAACTAAATATAAAATAACTCCCACCAGCAACAAAGCCGCCGGCAACAAATAAGCAGACATCTGTCCCAACAAAGCTATCACCAGACCGATATTCAATATCAGCCATATACCCGCCAATACAATTCCTACTGACTTATCGGCCTTGAACCAAAGGAAAATAACAGCTGCATACAGTAACAGATTGTCTTTCTGCATAACCCATGGCAACCCGTGTGAAGCAAATCCTATAAACTTATCGATCAGATAAAGCATCCCCATCACAATGAGAAACACCGCAGAAGCTTTATACGTATCCTTATGATTGACAGCAGCCACGTTTACTTGCCTCCATATTTATTAATGTGAATTTTCTCCCATTGTAAATGCTCCTCATTAAAAGGCTTGCGTTCCATACCCTTATGTCCTACCGCTATAATGGAAACCACCTGCAACTGCAACGGAATATCAAGCAACGTATGCACGTATTCACCCGAGGGCATCCCGGTAGCGGTAAAACGTTCACGCACCTGTATCCAACAACTTCCCAACCCCAAATCTTCTGCCTGCAACTGGATCATTATGGAAGCAATTGACGCATCTTCAATCCAGACATCACTAGCCAACGGATCAGCCATCACAACTACAGCCATAGCAGCATCCGCTAGGAAAGCCGCCCCCATCTCCTTACAATGGGAAAGTTTTTCCAACATATCCTTATCATCTACCACAATAAACTGCCAGCAATTGCTACGTTTAGAAGACGGAGCCATCAAAGCAGCCTTCAACAAAGCAACTACCTCTTCCTGTGTCAACTCTTGATCCGTGAACTTACGCATGCTGCGTCTGTTCTTTATTAAGTCACTAAATTGTTCCATAATATACCCTGTTAATTTATTTTTCTGCACAAATATACAACTAGAATGTGGATTGATAAACAAAAAACAATAAATTTGCAATTAGAGATGCCTGTCAGATTAAGTACATATCGCAAAGGAAATGCCATTCCCCCTCTGCCGGGAACAAACATTTTCCATTCTACCGAGCTGTTTCATGTCTTTGAAATGACCCGGGGATACGAACCTTTGCTTATCGTTGCCTATATAGGAAACCGTCCTGTAGGCAAACTGCTGGCAGTCATCCGGAAAAGTGTGCGCCTGTTCCCCCCTGCAATCATCAAACGATGCGAAATTTATGGCACAGGCGAGTATTTTGATGAAGAACAGAATAAGGAAGACCTGTTCGGGGAAATATTGGAACATCTCACCAACGAAGTATTATGCAAATCGTTCCTCATCGAGTTCCGCAACTTGGAAAATCCGCTATTCGGATACAAAGCCTTCAGAAAGAACAACTATTTCGCCATTAATTGGCTAAGAGTACGTAATTCACTGCACAGTAAAGCTCCTTACGAACGGCTGAGCATGTCTCGCAGAAGACAAATAAACAAAGCTCTGAGAAATGGTGCCATCATGGAAATAGCCGACAATGAGAAAGATATACAAGATTTCTCACGAATGTTGAAAAAAGCCTATTCCTCACAGATAAGAAAACATTTCCCGGACATCGGCTTTTTCCGGTTATTAGCATGGCAGAACCCGGAAAAAGAATTAGCCAAAGTGTTTCTTGTGAAATATAAAGGCAAAATCATCGGTGGTTCTATCTGCCTTTTCTCAAAAGAAAGTGCCTATCTGTGGTTCTCAGGAGGTATGCGGAAAACCTATGCTTTTCTTTACCCCGGTATTCTGGCCGTATGGGCACCTATTACCTATGCTTACGAAAAAGGATATGCACATTTGGAATTCATGGATGCAGGATTACCGTTCAAAAAGCACGGTTACAGGGACTTTGTACTCCGCTTTGGCGGCAAGCAGAGCAGTACACGCCGCTGGTTCCGCTTCAGTTGGAAGTGGCTGAACAAACTCTTGTGCAAATTCTATATTTAACTCATTTTTGTCTTTTTGTCTAAAGTGTTGTGAAGCATCTTGCAAATAAGAAATAAAATTGAAGAAATATTTCTTTATTTAACTCGAAATTACTTTCTTTGTGCAGTTTTATCTGAAAACTTGAGTATAAAACCAAACTATTAAAATTATAAGATCATGAAAATCTCACACATTGAACACCTGGGCATTGCCGTAAAGAGCATTGAAGAGGCCCTGCCGTATTATGAAAACGTATTAGGTCTGAAATGCTACAATATCGAAACAGTAGAGGATCAGAAAGTTAAAACCGCTTTTCTGAAAGTAGGTGATGTTAAAATAGAACTGCTGGAACCTACAAGCCCCGAAAGCACTATCGCAAAGTTCATTGAAAAAAATAATGGCAACGGTGGTATGCATCATTTGGCTTTTGCAGTGGAAGATGGTGTGGCAAATGCGTTAGCCGAAGCTGAAACCACCGGCATCCGTCTCATTGACAAAGCTCCGCGTAAAGGTGCTGAAAGTTTGCAAATTGCTTTTTTACATCCCAAATCAACTTTGGGCGTCCTGACCGAGCTTTGCGAAAAACCATAAAACACGAGATCTGACTATTCACGATTGAAGTCAGTATATTTAGTCTGGTTCAAGCGTAAATAGAATTATTTTTTAATCGTAAATTGTAAAATCATAAGTAAAATGAGCAATCAACTTGAAAAAATAAAAGAGCTTATCGAACGCCGGGCTACAGCACGCATGGGTGGAGGTGATAAAGCAATTGCAAAACAGCATGATAAAGGAAAATATACAGCCCGCGAACGCATAGCCATGCTGCTGGATGAGGGCAGTTTCGAAGAAATGGATATGTTTGTGGAACACAGATGCACCAATTTCGGCATGGAGAAAAAACATTATCCGGGCGACGGTGTAGTAACAGGTTGTGGTACCATAGAAGGACGTTTAGTTTACATCTTTGCACAGGATTTCACTGTTTCTGCCGGTTCTCTTTCAGAAACAATGTCTCTGAAAATATGCAAAGTAATGGATCAAGCTATGAAAATGGGTGCTCCCTGTATCGGTATCAACGACTCAGGTGGCGCACGTATTCAAGAAGGTATCAATGCATTGGCCGGTTATGCTGAAATTTTCCAACGCAATATTCTTGCTTCAGGTGTTATTCCGCAGATCTCAGGTATTTTCGGTCCTTGTGCAGGCGGAGCTGTTTACTCTCCTGCGCTGACAGACTTCACCTTGATGATGGAAGGCACATCATATATGTTCCTTACCGGACCGAAAGTGGTAAAGACTGTTACAGGTGAAGATGTAAGCCAGGAAAACTTAGGTGGTGCAAGCGTTCATTCAACCAAATCCGGTGTTACTCATTTTACTGCCAAGACGGAAGAAGAAGGGTTAGCCATGATCCGCAAATTGTTAAGCTATATTCCTCAGAACAATCTGGAAGAAGCTCCCTATGTAGACTGTACCGATCCTATCGACCGTCTGGAAGACTCTTTGAACGAAATTATCCCCGACAGCCCCAACAAACCATATGATATGTATGAGGTGATCAGCGCCATCGTAGATAATGGTGAGTTTTTGGAAGTCCAACCTCACTACGCTAAAAATATCATCATTGGTTTCGCACGTTTCAACGGCCAGTCTGTAGGTATTGTTGCCAACCAACCCAAATACCTGGCGGGTGTGCTTGACAGCAATGCGTCACGCAAAGGTGCTCGTTTTGTACGTTTCTGCGACGCTTTCAATATACCTCTTGTTTCATTGGTAGATGTTCCGGGATTCCTTCCGGGTACAGGACAAGAATACAACGGTGTAATCCTCCACGGTGCCAAGTTGCTGTATGCTTACGGCGAAGCGACTGTACCCAAAGTGACAATTACCCTGCGTAAATCATACGGCGGATCTCACATTGTAATGAGCTGTAAACAACTTCGCGGTGATATGAATTATGCATGGCCTACTGCCGAAATCGCCGTTATGGGTGGTGCAGGTGCAGTAGAAGTATTATACGCACGCGAAGCCAAAGAACAGGAAAATCCTGCCGCATTCCTAGCCGAAAAAGAAGCTGAATACACCAAGCTGTTCGCCAATCCTTACAATGCTGCCAAATATGGCTACATTGATGATGTGATTGAACCGCGTAATACCCGT
Source organism: Bacteroides stercoris (assembly GCA_958432865.1). GTDB lineage: Bacteria > Bacteroidota > Bacteroidia > Bacteroidales > Bacteroidaceae > Bacteroides > Bacteroides stercoris_A. The sequence goes on along the minus strand of CAUAWO010000019.1, from coordinate 23,064 downwards.
TTCCGCATCATCCGTGCATTGCAACAGTTGCAGACTAAGAAATTAACCAATCCGGCTAAGAAGCATGGTAATATTCCTCTTTAATTAAAAATTAAAAATTGAGAATTGAACATGAAGAAATTAAATATAGGAATATTCCTTTCTTTGCTGCTGATGGTGGGGTTATGTTCTTGTGGAGAACAGAAATCGAACACCAAGCTGGTACTGAATGAAGTGCTGATTGAAAATGAAAGCAATTTCCAGGATGACTACGGAGTACACAGCGCATGGATTGAAATATTCAACAGATCATTTGGTAGCGCAGACCTTGCCGGTTGTTTACTGAAGGTGAGCAGCCAGCCTGGAGATACTGCTACTTATTTTATCCCTAAAGGTGATGTATTGACTTTGGTCAAACCTCGCCAGCACGCTTTATTCTGGGCAGACGGCGAACCCAACCGCGGTACTTTCCACACTAATTTCACACTGAATGCCGCAACCGACAATTGGATTGGATTGTATGATTCAGGCAAAAAATTATTGGATCAGATTATTGTTCCGGCAGGCACATTGCAAGCAAACCAATCATACGCACGTGTCAGCGACGCAGCAAATGAATGGGAGGTGAAAGGTTCCAGCGCAGACAAATATGTGACTCCGAGCACCAATAACAAGACTATCAACAGTCATGCAAAGATGGAAAAATTCGAAGAACACGACGGTAGTGGTATCGGTATGGCAATCTCTGCTATGAGCGTTGTATTCTGCGGTCTTCTTTTACTTTTCATTCTCTTCAAATGTGTAGGTAAGATTTCTGTAAACCTGAGCAAGCGCAATGCCATGAAGGTAAAAGGTATTACCGACAAGCAAGAAGCCAAAGAAAAGAAATTGGGTGAAGCTCCGGGCGAAGTATTCGCCGCTATCGCCATGGCCATGCATGAAATGCAAAGCGATGTACATGACGTGGAAGAAACCGTTCTTACCATTACCCGTGTAAAACGTAGTTATTCACCGTGGAGTTCCAAGATTTATACCTTGCGTGAAACTCCCCACAAAAAGTAAGTCACCAATAAAAAGATAAAATGATGAAAGAATATAAATATAAGATCAACGGTAACGTATACAAAGTTGCCATTGGAGATATAGAAGACAATATCGCTCATGTTGAAGTGAACGGTACTCCTTACAAAGTGGAAATGGAAAAAGCTCCGAAAGCTGTAGTGAAACCGGTAGTTCGTCCTGTATCAACCAGCCCTGCTCCGGCACCAGCTACAGTAGTAAAGCCTGCTGCAACTTCTACAGGTAAATCGGGCGTTAAATCTCCGTTGCCAGGGGTAATCCTTGATATCAAGGTAAATGTGGGTGATACCGTAAAAAAGGGGCAAACCATCATTATCCTTGAAGCTATGAAGATGGAAAATAACATCAATGCAGACAAAGACGGCAAGATCACCGCAATCAATGTAAGTAAAGGAGAATCCGTTCTCGAAGGTACTGACCTTGTAATTATTGAATAATATGGGAGAATTTATCAACTTTTTAGGGAATAACCTAGCTGACTTTTGGACATATACGGGTTTTGCCAATGCTACTGTTGGTCATATCGTAATGATCCTGATAGGTTTATTCTTCATATACCTTGCCGTGGCCAAGGAATTTGAGCCGATGTTGCTCATTCCTATCGGTTTCGGTATCTTGATCGGTAATATTCCTTTCAACATGGAAGCCGGACTGAAAGTCGGCATCTATGAGGAAGGTTCTGTTCTTAATATTTTATATCAAGGAGTTACCTCCGGATGGTATCCACCACTTATCTTTTTAGGTATCGGTGCAATGACGGATTTCTCGGCATTGATTTCAAATCCTAAACTGATGTTGATTGGTGCTGCCGCACAGTTTGGTATTTTCGGTGCATACATGATTGCATTGGCAATGGGCTTTGATCCGATGCAGGCTGGTGCTATCGGCATCATCGGTGGTGCGGATGGTCCGACAGCAATCTTCCTTTCATCCAAACTGGCGCCTAACCTGATGGGAGCTATTGCGGTATCTGCCTATTCATACATGGCATTGGTACCGGTTATCCAGCCACCTATCATGCGTCTGCTCACTACCAAGCACGAACGTTTGATCCGTATGAAACCACCACGCGTCGTTTCTCATACAGAAAAAGTAATGTTCCCTATCATTGGTTTGTTGCTTACTTGTTTTCTGGTTCCGTCGGGTCTGCCTCTATTGGGTATGCTTTTCTTTGGTAACTTATTGAAAGAAAGCGGTGTAACCCGTCGCTTGGCAGAAACTGCCCGCGGTCCGCTGATTGATACCATTACCATCTTATTAGGATTGACAGTAGGTGCTTCCACGCAAGCTTCAGAATTCCTTACCATTGATTCGATTTTGATTTTCGCGCTGGGTGCATTGTCATTCATCATTGCTACCGCTTCGGGAGTTATCTTCGTAAAGATATTCAACTTGGTATTAGGTAAGGATAACAAAATCAATCCGCTTATCGGCAATGCCGGTGTATCTGCTGTTCCTGACTCGGCACGTATCTCTCAGGTTATCGGTCTGGAATATGATCCTACCAACTACTTGCTGATGCATGCCATGGGTCCCAACGTAGCCGGTGTAATCGGTTCTGCCGTAGCTGCCGGTATTTTACTTGGGTTCTTGATGTAATTCATTGAACAACAATAAATAAAATCCTCTTCAACTAATATGTGGAAGAGGATTTTTTATTGATATAGATTAAGAAATGAATGATTTATTATGATTTTTGAACGATTAGTTATATAAGATATGCTGAAAAACATATAAATTTGCCGCCGTAAAACCAAACTAAATTAAACGAAGATGGAAAAGAAAACAGTTAAGTACCATATTCCCCAACACGGAATATATATGTACGCACGTACTAATTCTGGGAAAACTGAACTCATTGTCCTAAACAGCACCGATGCCGAACAAGTGGTGGCAAATGACCACTACCGCATAATGACAAATGATTCAAAAAGCGGTAAAGAACTTATCAGTGGCAAAAAAATTGACCTTACCAAAAATATGACAGTCGGTGCACGTCAATCATTGATTATTGAATTATAATTGTTTTTTTAAGGTAAGAAGGTAAAATGAGAAAGTAAGAATAAAGGCGGCTTTTATTAAAGGGCCGCCTTTATTTATATCTCTGTCCACCTCTTTTATTTACGTGAAACAATTGTCCCTGTAGCTTGATTAGTAGGCATAACCAACATTTCTGCAATCTGCATATATTCCGGTACGGAAGCTGCAAAATAAACCGTTTCCGCAATATCATCTCCCGTCAATGGACGAATGCCTTTATATACATTATCCGCCTTTTCCTTATCTCCCCGGAAACGAACAACTGAAAAATTTGTTTCCACCAGCCCCGGTTTGATATTAGTCACTCTCAATGGAGTATCAACTAAATCTATACGCAGTCCATCCGATAAAGCTTTCACAGCAGCCTTTGTAGCACAATACACACTACCTCCCGGATAAGCAGCATCTCCGGCAATAGAACCAATATTAATAATATGTCCTCGTTTACGTTCCACCATTCCCGGTACGATCAGGCGTGTCATTGCCAGCAAAGCCTTAATATTAGTATCTATGACAATATCCCACTCATCCAGACTGCCTTCCTGTTCTTTATCCGTACCGATAACCAACCCAGCATTATTCACCAATATATCAATGGATTGCCATTCCTTGGGCAATGCTTCCAAAGCAGACGTTGCCGCTTTACGGTCGCGCACGTCAAAAGGAAGCAAATATATTTTCGCACCATATTGCTTTTCTAATTCTTCTTTCAATGCACTCAATTTATTTACGTTACGGGCATTTAAAATCAGACTTGCTCCCTGTGAAGCAAACTTGCGAGCGCATCCGGCACCGATACCGCTGGAAGCTCCTGTGATAAAAACAATCTTATCCATTTTATTATTTCGATTTATTAAAGAACTTACTGAAAAATAGTATTTGATAGTCTATGGCATTATTCCAATACCTGCCTGTATGCCCACCCGGACGGATGATAAAGTCATGATTTATTTTCTTCTTCAACAGTTTTTCGTGTACAGCCTTATTCACTTCCAGAAAAAAATCATCACAACCGCAATCTATTATAACAGCCAAATCACCATTCTTTATCTTATCCAACTGATTAATTACCGTATGTTCGTCCCATCTCTGCTTGTTGCTCGCTTCTTCACCTAATTGCTTCTTCATCTCCCAATTATTGGGAAACGGACGGATATCTAAACCTCCACTCATACTACCTCCTCCTCCAAAGACATCTTTATGACGGATGGATAACCATAAACTTCCATGACCACCCATACTTAACCCGGTGACAGCACGTCCCCCTCTCTCCGCTTTCGTAGTAAAATTCTTATCAATATAGTTCACCAATTCTTTTGACACGAATGTTTCATAACGGTACTCCTTGTTCAAAGGGCTGTCCCAATACCAACTGTTCTTCCCGTCCGGACAAACAAAAATGATTCCTTCCTTATCAGCTATCCGAGGTAATTCCGGTTTTATCCCGAGCCATGTTCCCGCATTGCCCCCATATCCGTGAAGCAGATAAAGTACGGGACATTTTTCACCTGCCATGGCTTTATCCGGACAGATGGTAATTACCTGAACCTCTTTATTCATTGCATCGCTATGTACCGACAAAGTATCCACCTTAGCTGCCTGCATTCCTACAGACAAACACCAGCTTCCTATCAAAAAAGCCCAATATCGTTTTTTCATGTATATAAAAAATTACCCGATGTAAAGGTACAATATAATTTGCAATTTAGTTGCATCTTCTTTCCGCTATCTTTGTTGTCATAAATAAAAAGAAACAATGAAAAAAATAAAATTAGAATCAGTTTTCAATGAATTCACTTTAATGGGAATAGCTGTATCAGGAGCATTCTATCTAGGACAATACTGGGAAGGTATTGCCGTTATTCTGTTCTATCTCATAGGTGAATGGTTCCAACACAAAGCTGTACACAAAGCACGCAGCGACATCAAAGCATTATTGGATGTACGTCCCGAAACAGCCACTGTAATATATAACAACACATATAAAATAACAGTACCGGAAAAAGTACAGCCAGGAGAAACCATTGAAGTAAAAGTTGGAGAAAAAGTACCTCTAGACGGATTTTTACTGGAAGATTCCGCTTCATTTAATACGACCGCCCTAACCGGAGAAAGTGTTCCCCGGACTCTATATAAACAAGAAGAAGTTTTAGCAGGAATGATCGCTTCAGATAAAGTGGTACGGATCAAAGTAAACAAACCGTATGATCAAAGTACGTTAGCACGTATCCTCACTTTAGTACAAGATGCAGCAGAAAGAAAAGCCCCTGCCGAATTATTTATCCGCCGTTTTGCACGAATTTATACACCGATAGTGACAGGACTGGCAATACTAGTTGTCATACTCCCCTATTTATACTCTCTGATAAAACCTGAATTCATTTTTGTTTTTGATGATTGGTTCTATCGGGCTTTAGTATTCCTAGTCATATCATGTCCTTGCGCATTAGTGGTCAGCATTCCATTAGGATACTTTGGAGGTATTGGTGCCGCATCTCACAAAGGGATTCTTTTCAAAGGGGGTAATTATCTAGATGCCATAACCCAAATAAACACCGTAGTATTCGATAAAACCGGAACACTCACCCAAGGTGTATTCAGTGTCCAGGCAATATCGGCAGCCGAAGGTGTTTCGCAAAAAGAACTGCTTCAACTTATCGCCTCTATAGAGAGTTTCAGCAATCATCCTATCGCAAAAGCCATTGTCAAATATGCAGAAGAACAAAGTATATCCCTTAACTCGTCACTGAAAATAACCGAATTTGCCGGATATGGAATAAAAGCCGTAACAAACGGTAAAGAAGTATATGTAGGAAATGCACGGTTATTATCAAAATACGGCATCTCTTTTCCCTATGAAATCAGCGACATGACAGAAACAATCGTGTTATGTGCAATGGAAAACAAATATTTGGGATATCTTTCATTGGCGGATACACCAAAACCAGATGCTGTACAAGCCATCCGCGAACTGAAAGACTTAAATATTAATAATATTCAAATATTATCGGGAGACAAACAGACAATTGTTTCTAATTTAGCCGAAAAGATAGGTGTCACACAGGCTTTCGGCGATTTGCTACCCGAAGGTAAGGTAGCACATTTAGAACAATTAAAAGCAAATTCTGAAAATCGTGTAGCTTTTGTAGGAGACGGTATCAATGATACTCCCGTACTGGCACTCAGCGATGTTGGGATTGCCATGGGTGGCCTAGGATGTGACGCTGCTATAGAAACTGCGGATGTAGTGATACAAACAGACCAACCCAGTAAAGTGGCGGAAGCTATAAAAATAGGGAAACAGACCCATCGCATCGTATGGCAAAATATATCAATGGCATTCGGAGTGAAATTGTTAGTATTGCTATTGGGAGCCGGCGGAATGGCCACTATGTGGGAAGCCATATTTGCAGATGTAGGCGTAGCTTTACTCGCCATTTTTAATGCAATGAGAATACAGAAATGGAAAGAATAAAATGATTTGACCTATGAATGAAACAATCTATTTAAAAAAACTGGAACAGCGGGAAATCAAACCGACAGCCATACGTCTGCTTATTCTAAAAACCATGATGCAGCACAAAGAAGCATTTTCACTGTTGGATTTGGAAAACGAATTGGATACGGTAGACAAATCAACCATCTACCGCACCATAACCCTTTTTTTAGCCCATCATCTGATTCATGGCATTGATGACGGTACAGGATCGTTAAAATATGCAGTTTGCAGCAATGATTGCAATTGTGAGGTAGACGACCTCCACACTCACTTCTACTGTGAGAACTGTCACCGCACGTTTTGTATGAAAAGTATCCACGTGCCCATCGTGACACTACCTCCCGGATTCACCGTACAAAGTATCAATTATGTCCTGAAAGGTCTATGTTCGGAATGCTCTCATCAGCATATATAACTATTGCCAGAAAAGGAAATCAACCCCAAAGCCCAGTTGATATAATCCAATGCAGGCATCCGAATTTACTGATCGGATGCCATTCATCTAATTGTCTGTTATTCAAAGCTGTAATATTTTCTTATATAGTATCCGCCCTTTTAATGAACATCAATCAAGAAATACAGTATTTTTATTTGGGAGCAAGAAACTTCTTAGTCAGCCATTTTCTCACAGGCTCATCATACAGTTTCAGACACAGGCAAGCCAAAATGACACTCAAAACAAAAACACCCACAGCTACATACCAAGTTTCTCCCAATGTATAAAGTTTATTCTCAATCAACCATGCGTAGAACAAATACATCAACGGATAATGTACTACATAAACCGGATAGGATATATCTCCCAAGAACTTGCATATCTTTGTAGACTGCTTATCCGTAGTAGTACCCGACGCCCCCAGCCACACAAGAAAAGGAAAAACCACAATTACACAAAAAGCTTCATAAATACCATTCATGCAAATCGGCTCCAATCCTTCCAGATAAGGAACCGAGAACAGCGCAATCAGTATAATAGTACATATCCAAAACGCCCCATTCACCTTCATAGGCTTGAAGTTACGCGACATCAACATACCCAATGAAAATGGGAAAAGCATACGCAAAGTTCCACCTAAGAAATTCACTCCGTCGAGTGTCCATCCCACTCCCATATTCCCATAACCAGACACATTGAAAACAGCGAATGACGCTAATGCCATACCCAGCATCACAACCAGCACAGCCAATGCTTTATTAGATAACCGACGAATGAACAACGCATAAAGAATATTACCTATATACTCAAAAAACAGGGACCAGCAAGGTCCGTTCAACGGAAACATCTCACCATTACCACGAACTTCATATCCCACACCCGGCATGGCAGGAATAAAGAATATTGTACAAAGTAAAGACAACATAATCATGGAAATAGCGACATGCGTTCCATCCCATTGCACACAACCCTGAATACAGAACGTAATAGCTCCCAAAACAGCACCCATAATTACCATCGGATGAAGACGGATCAAACGGCGTTTGAAAAAGTCTTTCATAGTGAAATTCTTCCCCCAACGGTCATCATACGCATAACCGATAACAAACCCCGAAAGAATAAAAAAGAAATCCACAGCAAGATACCCGTGGTTGAGAGTTTCGATATTGCCGGCACTAGCAAAAGCAAAACCTTCAAATACATGATACCATATTACTATAAGAGCAGCAACTCCTCTCAATCCATCAAGAAGATCATAATGAGGCTTTGTATCAGTAAATGCTGCAGAAGAGATTTTTTCCATAATAAATTAATAGATTTAATAATTGATTCTTTTTAACTGTTACTAATAATGCTGCAAAGTTACACAACTTAAAGGCTTTTAAATTTGTCCTATGACAAAAAATCAGCAATACATAAATTATTTCTTAGCTCGGAGACGACTAAGTGTGGGAAGTGTTATACCCAAATAAGATGCAATATACCTTAACTTCACCCGTTGGCATATCTGAGGAAACTGTTGTTTAAACTCCTCATATCTTTCCTTTGCTGGCAAAGTCAGCCGTTCTTTGTGAGAACGATGCAAACGCCTGTACTCATTTTGATGAATAATCCTCCCCCAATTAGCCAATTCAATATTAGTCTGAAACAGTCTGGTTAAATCAGCTAATGATATTTTGTAAACAACTACATCTTCAAGCGTTTCCACAAATTCCTCGCTCGGCTTATTATAGTACAACTCGTCCATACTGAAAACAATACCTCCTTCCCATGAAAAGGAGGTTGTTATTTCTTCTCCATTTACAAGCCAGAAAGAACGTGTCATTCCTTTTTCTATGAAATAAGCTGATTTACAAAATGTATTCTCCTTTATTAACTGATATTTCTTAGGGAAACGACATAAAATCATACATTTTTTCAGTTCTTGTATCGTATCTTCAGAAACCGGACACAAAGAGAGCATATTATCTATAATGTTTGTCATAAAACCGTAGTCCATTTAAAATACATATAAACACACCCGATATAAACACGGGATATACCTTTTTTTTCTTTTCAGCCAAAAGTACAAATATATATTGGAAAACGACATCATTTTTCCAAATAATCGGAGTTTCCAAGACCACTCCATACAAGAATGTCCATATACCTCTTTTATTTATTACTTTTTGTTCAAATTACAAAGATAAAGCATTAAAATGCCAACCAGACTTTTAAAACATCCCATCGCTTAATGCACCACTCTAAAAGAATTTCAATAGCCTCCAAATCACTTTTCATATAATCTATCAGAAATTTCATACCAAGAAAACCCCAAAGAAATACCAAAGAATTGAACATTTTTTATGAAAAACAGCCCTTGACAGATTAGCGGATGCAGGCTATTTTTGCATTTTAACAATTATAACCCTTAAAACAAAAAACATTTACTTTGCAGTATGAAGTATTTATTATCGGAAGAATAAATTCTTAATTAATAATCTGCTACTGCTTTAACCAACAAGTCCAATCACATGAAAAAAATTATAACATTACTTTTAATATTGTTGTTTGCCACAAAAAGCACTTTCTCCCAATCGCCAAACAATATAGAGAAGTTCGTCGTAGTCAGTGTAAATGATAAAGATAGTATTTTAAACAAAATAAAAATGTCTGCTCCCCAATTCTACAACATCGGAAAAGGTAAACGTATAGAGGTCAAAGTATGCAATGAAGACAGCATACAAATAAGAAGAGTACGCTGTCTTTTATATTATTCCAACTCCGGCAAGAAAGAATGTATAGGAAAAATATGGATTTCTCCTCTTATTGGCTACGAAACCTGCTATTTTTGCATGAACGTGGATATCCCCCTAACAAAAGATGAATGGCATAAACTAACTTTCCGAATAAAGAGAGGAAAAAATTATAAGGATTACAAATTCTTGAAACAGCAAGTACAAGAATAAAACATTTGATAATAAGAGAGAGATTGACAAGAATAAGAACAAGTAAGAATTGTTTTTATTTTAAGTTTCAGCCTTAAAATAAATCTAGATTTATTTCACACCATTCTGATTATTTGTATATTTGTCTCTTGATAATAAAATTATGCAATTTATTAATTTACAAAAACGATGAGCTATATCCAAAACAATCTACAAGCTGGTGAAGAAATTAAATACAAAGCAGATATTCACTGGTATATATTTGCATATCCGGTAATACTACTATTATTAAGCGCCTTCTTTTCTTCCGCACAAACCGGATTATTCTATTATGTCAGCATATTTCTATTGTTGTCAGGATTATTCCAATTGATAAAAAGAATTCTTCTTAAGATGGGAGCTGAATATGTTGTCACAAACAAGAAAGTCATTCTAAAATCCGGTATTTTAAACCGGGATGCCCTTGAATTGGTTTTAAACAAATGCGAAGGAATACGGATTAATCAAAGCCTCATGGGACGTATGCTCGGTTTTGGTTCTATTGTAGTTACTACAGGCGGGGTCACCAACAAATTTGACTTTATCACCAATCCTATAAAGTTCAGAAACGAAATCAATGCACAAATTCAATAAGAATAAGTGAAAAGCATTTAAAGAAATACAAAGAGAACGGGTATAAACACGCTTTTGCACATACATCCATACAAGGCTATACCTACGTACGAGCTTATGCGTATGTATATGTAAAATGCCTCAGTCCAGAATAAAATTCCATATCAAAGACAAGGGCGTTTTAAAAAAAGATCAAGAGCTTTTTAAAAAAGATAACCGCCTTTTTTTAAAAGAACAAGAGCTTTTTTTAAAATGTCTTGTTCTTTTTTACCGCTGCCGCGAATCCGTAAGCTATCATTTCGTGGAAGTTTCCTCTTTCATGCGCATTTCTTACGAGGAAAAGGCTTGAAAACGCCCTACTTTATACCAGGCAGGAACTGTCTATAAAAAAGAATATATGGCTGACAGCAAGCATATTATGTGAAAATCAACTTCAAAACGTAGTGAGGGCATGAGAGTATAAGTGAGAGCAATTTTTTTTACCATTATCATATAAGTCATTCATAATAAATCCATTATACATACAGTGAGGGCATGAGGGTATAAATACCCCGAACTTTCCAGCGAGAGCTGAAGCTTAAATACCATTGCTTTGACATACCACGACCACTACAAGTTGTACCCCATTTCCAACAGCTTTTTTTAGAAATGCTCAACAAAAAACAAGCCAGCCAATTCATTCTAAAAATATTTGAATTAGCCGGCTTGTTTGTATCCTTAGGTGTTCCCCTAAATAAGATTCGCCTAAACGGAAAAATGGAAAACTATCCGGTTATTCCTACGGATCAGTATCTCACATCGCGCACACAGAACACACCGGCTCTGCCGTATTTTTTCCGTTCTTCCTTGTCTTCCTCCACCATGCCTCTCTCATCTGAATAGTAGGGCATCATATGCATTTCTACCCGGCGAATTTTCAGCAACTCCAGTTCCGAATCGGTCTTCCAATAGTTCAGTATGTAGCCGGTAGGCGTATATTCGTGTCTACCGGGATAATAGCGGCTGTAAGAATACGCCGTACGGCAATGGAACACGGCGCAAAGCCGGTGCTTAAAGTTATGCTTCCTTTTATCACTTAAATCGCATGTCAGACTGAGTGGGTTGTACCAGCCGTAAGCATCACCTACGGCATCCTTGTCTCCCGGCTTCACCATGGGCGAGAAAGGCAGGTTGTCCTCATCCTGGAAGAAGTTGAATGCCAGCTGAATCAATGTCAGCTCGCGTTCATTGGGCAAGCGCCACGCTCCGGCGGGGGTCACTCCGTCTCCTGCTTCGTGATAGTCTTGGGCTATGGTAAACTTATCTCGTTTGGCATTGTCTATCTCAATAAGTTTCAATGTCGTACCTGTCCATGTTACCTTACTGGGAGTATCTTTATCAAATCTCAGGTGATTCGGATCCTTGCACTCAAATTCCGCAGTCACATCCATTAGCATGGGTTCTTGTGCCAGCTGGAATTTCTTGTACAAGCGGTTCTGCGTATCACGTTCGTTATGGGGTTGAAGCTCCCGGTAACTGAACGAGCGCATGGCTTCGTCCGCCAAAAAGACTTCCAGTGTACGGCTTGCTTCATCGTATTTGTAATAAGGAGACGAAACTTCCCTGTCCATCCTGCCACTCACGACTCCGCTTCCCAAGCTCCTCACACTAATCATGTGCCTCAGATACGTATGACTTATGTATCCTCCCAGTTCCGACCATATTGTGGAATAAGGACCGTATGTACTGGCCGTATATCCCTGTACGGGATCCTTGTTTATCTTTTTCCCGTCTGCTCCTATATATATATCGAAAGACGATTTCCACAAGGCAGCTTCTTTTGCCATGGCAGGCTCTCCCAGCCACATACCCACCAATTGCCCTATGGCAGGTACATACCAGCGCAGTTCTTCCTCGTCCAGATAGCCGTTGCCGTTCAAATCACGGTTACGTATCAGCATGATAACCGGATCGTCGGCCTGTCCGCTAATCGGTCGGGATTCCTTCAGACTTCCATCTTTCCTCAGTATAAAACCGGATAGGAAAGGTGATTTTTTAAGCCCCCATTCCATACCATGCATATTACAATTTCCAACCTGACCATCCAGCTTTTGCCAAGTATTCTTTCTGCCGTCCCAAACTTCCCTCTCGCCCGGTTCTGGCTCATACAGGATGTGCTTCTGCTCTTCCACCGACTCCAAGCCGAATTTATTGAGAGTCTCATCGTTCATATCATAGAAGCAGGCAATGGAACGTTGTTTCAGCGTATAAACCGACTGCGACACCGCGCTCTTACCATCTTGGCTGAACTCGAGGTCGGTAGCAAGCGAGAAGATACGGTCCTTGCAGTTGATAAAATCTTTCAGATGCACCGGTACCGTAATGCGCGGGTCGGGATGTCTTTCATAAAAGTTCTCATCCACAAAGCAGGTGTAGTACGCCGAATCCTCCTTGCTTGCATAAAACCCATCGAGTGCATCGAACACACTTTTCACCTTGTCAGGATGATAGTATTCCAGGAGATAGGGGCTTTCCTTATCCGGTTTTGTTCCATTATAGAAATAGTTATCCTTTTTCGTCTCTTTCGCAAACTCCAGCCACGCCAGATAGCCTTGTGCCACCTCTTTGGTAATACCGAAACTGCTCACGGATACACATTTGCCTTCCGAACCTCCGTCGGGAGTACCTTTAGGATAATACATCACTCCCATGACCCCGAAAGGTGTGTCGGTATACAGATAGACACCCTTCTCAATATCTTTCCGCATGAATTTCATCTCCACCTGGTCAAAATGGGCATCGATATGTGCGAAAGCCTCATGCTTGAACACCACTCCTTCCGCTCCCGGAGTCTTTTCGTTCTCATCTTCCACTTCCACCACTATATCATCCACTCCGTTGATGGTTACATTATACGTATAGTGATGGTCGCGCTCCACGCTGAAGTGATTGAGGTCTTTCCCGAAATTACCCAAATGGATATAATAACGGACATCGGCAGCAACCGTCTTGTCTGCATTTTCAAACCATCCGGTCAGTTCAATATAAGTAGAAGCTTTCGGAGCAAACTCAAACTTGTAGTGCCCTTTGTGATTATCGGCATTATCAGCATGAAAATCATCGGGAGCGGTCTCTTCCGTATTTTTATTGTCGGCAGTCTTCACCACCTTATCCCGCTGCCTGTATTCGGTAATCTCCACGCCGGGTCTTACCTTGCGTATGTTCTCCGGCAGGTATATAGTAAAAGTGAGAGAATCCAGTAAACCGAAATTCACCGGCTTGGCATCTTCCACCAGGATACGGTCCCGCTCTTCTTCCGTCCACGCCTGTGCGGTGGGCGACACATAATGAGGTATATGGCGAACCGTGTAATCTCGCGCCGTAAACTTCACTCCTTTACCTTCCCTGATATTCATTGTAATCTTGCTCATCAGGCGTTTCAGCACAAACGAGTTGTCTTCATCGTGTTTACCGTCCGGCAACAGTGTATGAGTTTTTCCCTCTTCATCCGTATAACTGATTTGCCCCTGTTCGTTCACATGACATAATCCTGTATTGTTGTTCACCATACCCGTAAGCGGCAGATAACCGTCTACGCTGTGTATGTTTCCGTTCCACTTCGGGGTTGCTTTTTCAAAAAACTCCGCCTGAGTGCCCAGCGCATCCCCACCCGATACTCCCGGAAAGAAATTAAGGAACGAACTTTGCGCATTGCCCAACAGATAGATATACACATCGCCCACCGGAACATAGAACTTGATTTCACCGCACGTAGGGTCGTCATTATCGGCAATCCATCCGCCGGTAGCGCCTTCCAGCGGCTTATTGGACGGATTGGAGAACAGATGATAGGCCAACAACTCATTTTCTTCCGGATTGTCGCTCTTCGCTTCATATACAAAAGCCATCACGCCCGAAAGCTGGGAGTCATAATCAATCTCTCCACCTGCCGCACGGGTTGTAATCGTGGTAGTGATGCCACGTCCCACACCGAACGGAAGCCTCACCTCCACCCGCTTGTCACGGTCTACTCCCTGCAAGTCGTTTCCTTCGATGAACTCATCGGTGCAAGATGCAAGCGACAGGAGCGCCAACAGTCCCGCCGCCAGAATATGATTCACTGTTTTTTTCATCATGCTGTATATTTTTGTCTGTTATTCGTCTGCCTAATTAAATTCCACATCTCCGCCTCCGGTTTCCCACGGAACAATCATCCAATGTGCTGTCATAGCCACGTGTCCATGCATGGAAATAACGGAAAACAGCCGCAGGTTCATGTTGGCTTCCACTTCGGGCAAAGCCACATATTGCATATCAGCCTCATGTCCTTCCGTACCGTCACTTCCCACTTTATGTTCATGCGACAGTATTTTCAGATAATATCCTTTCTCCTTGTCACCGGCAGGGGCGGAAGGATAAAGGTCGGCTATCCCATTAGGGTTGGCAAAGAGATAGACAGGTTTGGCCGGCATCCACTGAAATTGCTCCGGGTCTGTATTTCCCGCGTGTGCCAGTGCATTAATCTCGTTGATATGGGTTTTCTCTTTCAGGTTCTGTTCGTACTCCTCATACGCATCGGTACCCTCCTGAGGGGCATTCTCCGGTTCTTCCGGCCACCCCGCACTCAGAATCACCTTTCCGTTTTTCTGATGCCGGGAATCGGAACTGTCACCCGCTCCTTCCAGACAATTGAAAGCTCCCGTATATTCGTACTTCTCTTTTGGAAACAGATACCCGTATTCCGGTATATTATAAAGGTACAATCCGCGCCCCATATAGAGCTGTCCCTTTCCGGCATCGGTCACGTCCGCTTTGGCAAAGTACAGGTTCAGCTTCGCCACGCTTCGTTTCAAAACCAGCTTTATCTCCTGATGGTCGTTAGCAACCGTTTCGCGACACTTACCGGTCATCGGCACAATGGCAGAACAGTAAATTTTTCCCGTTTCATCCTTGCCTGTCTCCGTTCCGCCCGACACATATTCCGCTTCTGGCAGCCGGCTGAAAGTCAAGGACTCCAGTTTATCCGGCGTCACTTCCAACCCCTCAACCGGATGTACGCCTCCGGCAATCTCACCGGGCAGCACAAAAATATCTCCCTTGTTTTCGCAAAGCAGTTCTCCAGCCTCCTGCTCATTGGCCACTGCATAAAACCAGACTTCTCCCTTCGGCAATTTCCATTCAAAAGTATGAGCCGGCACATCCTCCCCGCCATAATAATACCCCACCGGGCTGCCATTCTGGAAAGCATACACCCTGAGCGTTTTCACCTGCGAGTCGAAATCATCCGTTTCTGCCACCCTTGTATCGATTGAAAATTTCACCGTCACCGGTTCTCCCTTTCCGGAAAACATCCCTTCCTTTTCGTCCGGTGTACAAGCCGTCATTATCCCCGACGTTGCGGCAAATATCCATATATATGAGTATTTCAGGATTTTCATATCTTACTCCTTCCTGTTTATGAGATTACCAATCTGCCGAAATATCCTTGCTGTCCCAATCACCCACACTCACTTTGACAGTAATGTCGGCATCACCGGCAGGTAGCGTTATTTTATAATGGTAAGTGTTCGACTTTATCCATTCCGTTGTCTGAGCTACATCCAAATATACTATCGCTTCTTTTGCCTCCGACAGCGGTTTGCCGTCATAGGCATACTTAAAGGTTACCGCCACATCCTCCGTCACCGGCTGTGGCAACAGCAACACGCCATCCAGCACGGTAGCACTACTTCCGGCTTCTATCCGTACACTCCCGCTGCGTACGAAAGGAGTTTCCTCTTCCGCACAGTTCACCCGGCTTTGCCATGTCGAGTTTTCCGGTGTCCACAGCAAGTCACCTTTATAGTCCACACCAAAAAGTCTGATGTCCGACACTTCCGCCAGCTTCTCCCCGGTACGGACAGTTAATTTCACCTGTGCCAGTTCATGTTTGAATGCCAGAAGCACAGGCGCCATCGTTCCACCACCCTCATAAGTCACATCTGTCTCTGTTGCCGTCATCAAATCCACGGCATCCTTCCCCATTCCGGAAGAATCAAAACCCGTAACCCTGAGTTCGCCCTTGTCGTTGCAGGAAACTTCGGCAGCAATCCCCTCCTCCTTCATTTTTTCCGGATGCAACGCGAAAAAATCATAAGGCCTGCCTACAGCCCAGAAACGTTTCTCGCCATAGTTTCCCGACGGAGTAACTGAAGCGGCATCGAAAAACAGTTTCGGTCCGTCGCTTTCCCGTACCCATCCCCACAGTGTAAAATTATCCATACCCTCCTTGTCACTTTCCACCACGGAGCGGGTGGCAACTTGTGTGCCAAAGGCAATCGGCACCTGTTGTTCCGGATTGTTTGCTTCCGTCATGCTATCGGAACAGCCGGCAGCGACCAGCATGGCCGTGACAAGAAGGAAATCCTTTTTAAAATCAAGTCGCATAGGCATTTATTTTTTTATTTGAATAAGTAGTGACCGGGAGGGGAACATTCAACCCCGCCCGGCCTGTTTATTTCCGCAACCTGATGGATGAAAAAGACAGGTTTGCAGCGGTTCAGTTTATTTTCCGGGTTTTGAATCAGGAACGCTGGCATCGAGATCCTGAGGATATTCAACAAAATCATCCACTGTCACATCAAATGTGATAGGAACCAAAACAGGTTCCGGATCCGGATTTTCAGGATCGGGGTTTTCAGGGTTAAAGCCACCGCCTTCACCAAAGATAAGGGTATAAACATAACGCTTGCCTTGTTTCCAGACTTGTTCGGTTTTTCCGCTTATGTCCTTGGGTTCTCCTACCAGAGAGACACCCACCCATGCGGTTTCCTCTTGTGAGTCCTTGTCTGGCCACAATTGTACATCAGATGCCGTATCTACCAGCTTGCATTTAACAAGCACACGTGCTGTCCCCGTGATTTTGTACTCCGGATTTTCATCTGTTCCACCGGTCTTCGTAATCCAGGGATTCAATGTCTGCGGCAAAAGGAGCAGTCCCTTATAGCCATTGTCTGTTTTAACAGTCAAGTCCCGCACAGATGCATCTTTGGAACCTGTAAAGCCTGGTTCCATAATCGGAGTAATCTCAGCGGGATAGCCGTTCTGCTTTGCGTTCTCTTTGTTATATGCGATATCCCATGTTCCCCATGAGTCGTCAGTTTCCGTGTCTTTTTCAGTTTCCTGCCATTGGGTAGTAGTGCTCAAAGTCGGCCAGGAGAATGTACCCTGTTTCTCTATTCCATCCACTTTCACCCCGTCTACAAACACTGTCAGGTTGGAATTGGTATTTTTGATTTTGAATACAATCTGTGACAGGGCATGGCGGAAGTTGACCGTAACCGGTTGTTTGCCCTCATGTTCGGCTTTCTTTTCAGCCAGGTTCAAGGCATAAAGCAGGTCTTCATCGCCGGATACGTTATAGTCTACAATTTTCTTGTCGCCTTTGACCTCGATGCTAACACTACCATTCTGCGTATCCATCGGACTATACGAATAGAAGTCCACATCTGTTTCCGGCCAGAATTTGGTATCACCGTATGTCCATGTGTCGTCGGTTCTCGTCACATCGTGATTCATATACTCCAATCCTTGTGTAAAGGCGTACACATGGAAGTTATCAATACTATTTGTCGTGGTAGCCTCACTTCCTGCACGGGTAGCTTTTCCTGCTACTGCACTCAAGCTGATACCTTCACCTCGGTTCATTTCTATCGTTTCGTCATTGGTACATGCCGTTACCAATGCCATGGCCGATAGTGCCATCAGAATTGATTTCGTCTGCATAACATTAAAAAATATAAAAACTACATAATGATATCGTTTTCGACTTCCACCCAATCATCAACCTCCACATCAAATCCGCCCTCGTCCGGAAGCGGTTCCGGAAAGTCCGCATTGTCAATGATGATGTGTACATGTTTTCTATCCGGAGCTTTATGTACCTGGTCGGTCACATCAAAAGTTGTATAGAATTTCTCCTTATTGGAATACCATACATAAAACATCATTTTGTGCGGACGGGCATTCTCTTCGTGATGACCAAACGTATAGAACTTACCGGTCATTTTCGAACTCTCGGGGTGAAGTTCCGTCTCGAAGGGAACTGTGACACACTCCCTGTCCAGTTCCTCGTTGGCAAACAGCATGGAGGGAGCCATGCTCGACAATGATCCGCAGGCCTGCGTCATATACTCCATGTTCTTAACATTACGGACCTCATAGGTGTAGGTACATATCAGTTCGGCAGGATAAAGCGTGATGACATGCTCGCTACTTTCTATCCATTCGACCTTGTCCTTGTCTGTGAAGGGAACGCATTCGTAACTTATCCCTGCTTCAGTGATTTCCACATTTCGGGCGTTACTTCCCCACATCATGTCAGGGCAGATAACGACACGCTCGTCTTCCGAACCTTTGGACGGAGGCGCATAATGGGCACCGTTCCCATAAATGCTCTCAAATACATTGCCATCCCGTGTATATCCCTCATGGGTGTCAAATCCTTCCATTCCTCTGAACAGTAAAGACTCCGTATCATTATTGTAACAGAGTATCCTGTACCTTCCCACTTTAATCTCTACCGGCCCTCCGTCTTTTCCTGCAAAATCGAACCGGATAGGGGCCCCACCCTCTTCAGGATAAAAAAACACACACATTCCTTCCGGGTTGGCTTGCGGGGCGTTTTTCCAGTCAAAATCCACTCTGACCGTAACCACATGCGGATGATGGAAACAGAGTTCCTTGTGCTCGCATGAAAAAAGAATCATGGCCAGCAGTGCGTAAACAGTCATTCGTATTCCGGTTTTCATCGTCCGCCTCCTTTCCCTTTATTGAAGTTTCCCCTGCCAATCAGCCATACCAGCGATATTTCCGCCTTAGTAGGACCGAACCAGTGCCGTTCCTTGGTAGCCTGCCATACGTAACAGTTGTCTACCGGAGTATATTCGTAATAGGTCCCTCCCCAATACCCGACAGCGATAGTGAAGTCAATGTTCAGTCTGTATGCCACCGGCAGCGAGTAGCCGTATTCCACACCTGTGGAATAGTTCATTTTGTCCCAAAGTGTTCCTCCGGGTTTTCCACCCATATAGCCTTTTCCCCCTGTTTCAAAATCATAAGTAAAAATCTGCCCGTAAAGTCCCACATGATGTCCGGTAAGAGGCTTTTCCTTGGCGGCTTTACCGAACCATTTCCGAATGGCTATGTCACCGCCATAAGTTCTCCAATACCAGTGTCGCCGGTCTGTTTTCCACCAGGCATACATCCAGTTGGCACCTACACTCCAGGCTTTGCCTAGATAAAGTTCCACACCGATATTCGGTACAAGCAATGCGTCATACAGCATATTTGTCTTCACAGCAAGATACAGGTTTCGTGGCTGCGGAGGCATATATGGAACGAGAGGTAGAGGTCCTGCCGGTTCGGGCTCGGGCACAGGCAGTTCAATGGAAGGCATTGGCATGGGAGCGATAGGATTCCATACTTTCTCATACCACAGGTATAACCGGGAGGCACGCAACTCTGGAAAATGTTTTTTATACATATACCAATAGGGCACTCCGCCACGCAGCTGCTGTATCCGCCGCAAATGGTCACCTTTTGAAAGATCGTCATTTGCCGCATCCTCTGCCAGTTCATGCAATAAATGCAGCGTTTCTTTCCGGTATGGCAGTTCCGGATCATCACTCACAAGACGGATCAGACCATTCCAGTCTCTTCCGAGGAACACATTAGTTTTCAAAGAATCGGGTAATTCTCCATAGCGTGAAAGGTAATTGAACAACACATTGGCACGCTTTACTGACAAACGTCTATTCAGAGGGATACTGCCTTCCGGGGATGCACCACCTACTACCTGAATACGTTTCAATTGATAAACGGAATCCGCATAGCTTGTCCGTAGACTGTCCGCAATCCGGTCTAACGCTTCTTTGTTATTTCTACGGGATGGTTCCAATACGGAATACCCTTGTCTGAAATAGATTTTTACCGAATCCCGTACTTCTTGTGCTGAGACGTATCCCCCATAAAGTATCAGGAATACAAGTAAGATTTTTCTCGCTTTCATATTGATTCCATATTTGTAAACAAATACCAATACACCTCTAGGAGAAAAAAATGTCATTTGTTTATTTTGTGGAAAGTATCTATAAAAAGTGCTTAATAGTATTTTTGCAAAACACCTTCTACTTTTTACAAGTAATCTTTCCATGATTTAGGCATATTTACTCCACCAATTCTCCATGGTAAATAAACCTCTCTTCATAAGAGATGTACATCTTCAGTTATGAAATCTGAAATAGAGTAACCATTGTGATTTTATCTTCATAAGAGATGTACATCTTCCGACTATACAGATAGTAATTGCCTGATTATTAAAATTATTTTGGGATATTTGTTAGAGTAATTGTTTTTCATTTTATGAACTATGTTGAATATTTTTGGAAACAAACCATAAAAGAAGGCTATAAAAAAAGTTTATATTATGCCTTGATTTTTGGATTTTTTTGTATCTTTGCAGCAGAAATATACATCTCTTATGAAGATATGTATCCTATTCAAAGAACTTTAATATTATTTTGATACATTCTCTAATAATTACCATATAAATCACGCTACCTATATAGACTTCAAAATAAGACTATTTGCTTTATCCACAACAGATGTATCTAAAGAAGCAAGATAAATTCGGGTAGTTTGCTCCGAATCATGTCCCAATGCTTCACTGATGACAGATAAAGAGACATTTTTACTTTGAGCAATACTGGCCCATGCATGACGTGCAACATAGGTAGTAAGTGGAATACTTAAACCTATCTGTTTGCCAATCTGTTTCAGATTTCTGTTAATACGGTGCGCTGCATTTTGGTATTGATGCCACTCATCCACACTACTGTTTCGAATAATCGGCAGTAAGTAAGGAGTATCAGAGGTATCGTATTTATCAATGAGTTCCTGCATAGGCTTTTCCCATTTGATAAATAGTTGCTGACCGGTCTTATTTCTCCGGTAAGTAAGAATTCCATTTTGCAAATCTTTCTTTTTTAGAAATGCCATGTCCACAAAAGACATTCCACGTGTATAAAAGCTAAATAAAAAGATGTCCCTAGCAAAGGTCTGTGATTTTTTTGCCAAATTTAAATCTCGTATTTCCCTAATCACATCCAAGGAAACGGCACGTTTCTTTGTTTTATCAATACCGGTATATACATGCTTGAAAGGATTTTGTTGAGCGACAAGACCTTGTTCCACTGCACGGTTATAGATAGCCCTAAGATTACGCATATAATAGGAACTGGTATTCGGGCAAATACCGGTTCCTTTGAGCCAGCTTTCGTAGGATATCATCAGATTAGAATCTAATTCTTCCAGCAGGATATCTGCGCGGTTATTCAAAAAGTGTTCAAAACTGCCCAAAGCGTTCCGATAGGTGTCGGCTGTACGTACTTTTCCTATTTTTTTTAATTCAACAAGCAGTTTTTTTCCATACAAAAGGAAAGGACAACTTGCTTGATGAGTAAAGTAAAGCCCCACAACACGGTCAGCTGTATAAGGTTTATTTTCCTGTTTCAAACGGCTGATGCATTCTTTTATTTTGAACAAATCTACATCGATGTGCTTTTTCAATGCTGCCAGATAGAGTCTTCGCTCTTCATTCTTTCCAGCTGAAACATTTATCCGCTGTAAAGTGCTATTCCATTCGCTCGGGAATAGTTTATAACCGGTACGAAGTTTCCGTACCTTACGATGATGGATTATTTGATAATGTAGAGTCCCTTCTTTTTGGATGATAGAAGATGGACGAAATTTTACTGTTATACTAGTCATATACATTCAGTTTTAAATTTAATGTAGAGAAATAAACTCTCGCCAACAACTATATAATACTCTACATTATAAAATAGTTCCTTCATTAAGTATTTGCAAATATGCCATTTTGCATCAATTCCCGCCATTCGTTCCACATACAGATAAGATCATAACATCTTATCAATTAATAATCTACATTCGCACCGACGGGCTAAGGTTTACCTGTATTGATTAATTATTGTATCACTTAAATTATTGATTTTATGACTAAGAAAAAGCAAGAGCAACAAGAGCTGAATCAGGACGAGCATGTAACGGCAGTTCTTGACAAGAGAACAAACAAGACCGCAGTCATCTCCAAGATGAACGAACAGGACGGCAGCATCGAAGTCGTACCGCCAAACAAAAAGAACAACAACAGTTTTCTCAAACAGGACCGTACCACACCTCTGGAACTGTTCTTCACGAATTTCAAAAACTAGTACCAAAATCCTACAAGCTTCAGTTTCTTCCTTGTACCACTTGCTGTTTTGGACAAGACACTAAACGCGGTCATCCAGATTCGGAAGGGGGAAGCCCCCGGACCGAACGGCTAGAAACTGGTAGAAAACAGCGAACTCAACGACGAGGGACGTATCGCCAAACTGACCCGGCAGTATAAGTTTGATGGGGTCAGCGGATTTTCCGGGTTGGCAAGCTTTCTTTTAAGCGTATAGCCTAGC
>CAUAWO010000018.1:0-47619 GCA_958432865.1 Bacteroides stercoris | reverse complement strand
AGTATTAGATTTAAGGTTAACAAAGGTTGGAGCAAGGCGTTGCTCCTTTTTTTATATCTATAGGAGACATAGCATCCATAGTTGATTCATTTCCCATCTAGAAAGTTATTTTCGTTTAAACTCTTCATCTAAAAGAAATATTATGATACAAGTGATGCATACAGTTGCGGATTACGTGCATGATGCCAAATATAAGATGCCGGATAGACCCCTTCCTTGTTTTTATCAAGGATTTCTTTCAAAATACTGCATTTGTTCTCGCCCGTCACTAGAAAACAGGTATGCCGGGCTTCTATCAAGGGACGTCCCGTCATGCATATACGCACTGTTTTATTATAAGGATTGACGGACACCTCATACGGTTCCCCGGCGGTAAGAAGTTCCTGATGGTCGGGGAAAATGGATGATGTATGCCCGTCCTCTCCTATCCCTAATAATACAAAATCAAAAACAGGCACACCGTCCACGGTCGGAACGGTGGTCTTGACTATGGAAGAATACTGTTTGGCTTCTTCTTCGGGAGCGCCCTCACCCACAATACGATAGTAATGACTGGCAGGAATACCTACCTTACTAAACAACAGACGATAGGCCAAGCCAAAGTTGCTCTGATCATCGCCAGGTGGCACACAACGCTCGTCTACCCAATAGAAATAAATACGGGACCAAGGGGTATATGCGGCATATTCACGCTCCCAAACCTCAAAAAGTGTGGCAGGAGTAGTTCCTCCGGAAAGAGCAATGGTAAAAGGCCGTTCAAGCTCTTTATCCATCGCTTCCAATATATGAGTTATCAAGGTTTGCGACGCTTGTACAGGCGACGCATAAAAGTTATGGTCAATCATCTTATTCACTATTTATTACTTAGAGTTTGCTGTTTTAAATTTACTATCCACAGATGACGACTTACAATTTACAGTATAAATTGGAATGTGTCAGATTCTTGCACGGGTTTGTCCATTCGGAATGACTGCGGTTGATCAATACATCCGCTTCTTTCGGTCCCCATGTTCCTGCAGGATACCCATAAAGAGGAGTTTCGGGATGCTTCTTCCAATAATCCAGAATCTTATCAAAGTAAGTCCAGCTCTCGTCCACAGCATCGGAACGGGTAAAAAGTGTAGGATCACCCACCAGACTGTCTTCCAACAGGCGTACATACGCATCCCCCGTTTCCTGATCGTGCTGGTCATAGCTGAAGTCCATCTCCATGGTTCCCATATAGAAACCGGCACCAGGTTCTTTCATGGCTATGCGCTGAAGAATTCCCTCGTCGGGTTGAATACGGATAATCAGTTCCTCACCTTTGTAAAAGCCTTCCTTCATTTGGAACATCTGCATAGGAGCAGGTTTGAAATGAACCACAATTTCGGTCACCTTGGTAGGCATCTGCTTTCCGGTACGGATATAAAAAGGCACTCCCTGCCAACGCCAGTTATCCACATACAGACACATCGCCACGTAGGTATCTGTACGGGAATCAGGACGAACATTCTTTTCTTCACGATAACCGATACGGTCATCACCAGCAATATATTGTCCGCGGATGACATTATCACGGATATACTTATCAGTCAGCGGACGAAGGGATTGGTAGACCTTGATCACCTCGTTACGGAAACCATTCTTGTCAAACTTGGCTGGTGGTTCCATGGCAGTAATAGCAAGCAACTGCATCAAATGGTTCTGTACCATATCGCGCAGAGCTCCCGCCCCGTCATAATATCCTCCGCGAGTACCTATACCCATATTTTCCACCGCAGTGATTTCTACATAATCTATATAGTTACGGTTCCATATCGGTTCGTAAATAGTACTTCCAAAACGGGTCACCATAATATTCTGCACCGTTTCCTTGCCCAGAAAATGATCGATGCGGTAGATATCCTCTTCTTTAAAATAAGCGGCATAGATTTTATTTAGTTTCTGAGCGGAAGCCAGGTCGTATCCGAAAGGCTTCTCGACAATGATACGCTTTAATCCAGGCTTTTTCAACAAGCCCGCATCATGCAGACATTTCGGAATCAATTCATAAAGCAAGGGCGGAGTTGCCAGATAGAACAAATAGTTCCCATTATTCTCATATTGAGGCGAAAGCTCCTTCAAACGGTCATTCAACAGAAAATAAGTGGTTTCGTCAGCTGGGTCCATGGACTGGTAATGAACAGTAGAGAGAAAATCGTCCAATGTTTCCATTTCCTCTTTAGTAAGAAAACCGAATTTTATCAGTTCTTCTTTCAGATAGGCACGATAGGTCTCGTCCGTGTATGCAGTACGGGCACAGCCGATAATGGCAAAATGCTCGGGGAAGCGTTTCCCGTTATGTATCTTTATCAAGGCAGGCATCAGTTTGCGCCGGGTTAAATCACCGGATGCACCGAAGATGACCAAAAATAAACTATGTGGTAAACTCATGATTCTTTCTTTTAAAAATGAATGTATAATGCTTTGTGTTGCGACATATCAATAGTTGTCTTCCCAATGTTCGTGGAAAAATTCCCCCCGTGGACTGTCCACACGCTCGAAGGTATGAGCTCCGAAATAATCACGCATCGCTTGAATCATATTGGCTGGGGAACGGTTGGTGGTCAGACCTAGAAAATAATTCAACGCTGCGGAAAGTACAGGTACGGGCAACCCTTCTCTCAACATGACACCGATGTATTTCTTCCACGCGGGCAGGGCTTCCATTACTTCCCGTCCGAAATGCTCGTCCAGCAACAGATGCGACAATCCCGGTGCACGGTGATAGGCCTCGGCAATGTCGTTCAGAAAAGCAGAACGAATAATGCATCCGGCGCGCCACAACAGCGCGATAGTGGAAAGATTCAACTTCCAGCCATATTGCTCACTGGCAGTGCACATCAGAGCAAACCCTTGCGCATAGCCTGTCAGACGAGCCGCATATAAGATACTTTCCAATCCGATCACCGTATCCTGATAATTATATACCGGATGATTCTCCACATGCATATAATGTTTGGACATCAGCACGCGCAAGTTCTTCTCTGCCGACAGATTACGGGCAAAAACCGCCTCGGCAATCACGTCCAGTGGTGTATTTAGTTGTAGGGAGTTAATGACACTCCAGCGACCCGTTCCTTTTTGTCCCGCAGCATCCAGAATGTTATCGAGCAAATAATCGCCTCCTTCTTCTTTATGACGCAGAATGGCCGAAGTAATCTCTATCAGGTAACTATGCAGACGTCCTTTGTCCCATTGTTCAAAAATATCCGCCATCTGTTCATTCTTCAACGCCAGCAGGTGCTTCATGGAGAAATAAGTTTCAGCAATCAGCTGCATATCCCCATATTCTATGCCATTATGCACCATTTTTACATAGTGGCCTGCGCCACCGGGACCTACCCACTCACAACACGGAGTACCATCCTCAGCTTTTGCCGCAATACTTTTCAGCATCGGCTGAATGACTGGCCATGCCTCTTGCGCACCACCGGGCATGATGGACGCTCCATGCAAAGCACCCTCCTCACCTCCTGAAATGCCGCAACCTACAAAGTACATACCTTTATCATAAAGTTCCTTTACACGACGTTCCGTATCTTCATAATAAGAGTTGCCTCCGTCAATGAGGATATCACCCTTTTCCATCAAAGGAAACAGCTTGCCCGTCAGTTCATCGACAGCGGGACCCGCCTGTACCATCAAAAGGATGACACGCGGAGTTTTCAGTGCTTCGACAAAATCTGTCAGTTCATTACTGCCTATGATGCCTTTTCCTTTGGCGCGGTTGGCTATAAAGTGTTCCACTACATTTTCTTCTTTTCCAGGAACGGTACGGTTCCATACTACAACCTTCCATCCCTTGTTGGCAAGATTCAGAGCAAGGTTCTGCCCCATCACACCTAATCCGATTAATCCTATATCTGCCTTTTCCATAAATTATTCTTTTTATATTTAACAATTTGATAGGTTATTTGTTCAATAATTCTATCTTTGCAATTTGAATAATAACACATTATCATGAAGAGGTTAAAAATCGGCTTATTAGCCCGAATTATCATCGCCATCACATTGGGTATAGGATTCGGAAACGTTCTTCCCGGCGAATTGGTCAGAGTATTTGTGACTTTCAACGGAATCTTCAGCGAGTTCTTGGGTTTCATCATTCCACTGATTATTCTCGGGCTGGTCACTCCTGCCATTGCCGATATCGGTAAGGAGGCAGGAAAGATGCTGGTGATAACGACATTGGTAGCATACAGCGCCACGTTGTTCTCTGGTTTCCTGTCTTATTTCACCGGAGTGACTTTTTTCCCTTCCATGATTACTCCGGGAGCACCGATAGAACAAATTAGCGAGGCACATGATATTTCTCCATTCTTCACTGTAGCCATCCCCCCAGTGATGAATGTGATGACTTCCTTGATTTTAGCCTTCACACTAGGTCTGGGCATCGCACATTTGGATAGTACAGCGCTGAAAAACGTATGTAACGATTTCAAAGAAATCATAGTCAAAACCATCCAGACGGTGATTCTGCCCCTACTGCCTATCTATATATTCGGTATATTCCTGAATATGACCCATTCCGGACAAGTATATAACATTCTGGTGGTATTTATCAAGATCATCGGAGTCATTTTCCTGCTTCACATCTTCCTGTTGGTTTTTCAATATACCATTGCAGCGCTGTTTGTACATCGGAATCCGTTCAAACTACTGGGAAAGATGATGCCTGCCTATTTCACAGCATTGGGCACACAGTCATCGGCAGCCACCATTCCGGTGACTTTGCGACAGACTGTCAAGAATGGGGTCACGGAGGATATAGCCGGATTTGTCATTCCGCTATGTGCCACAATTCATCTGTCGGGAAGCACGTTGAAGATTGTTGCTTGCGCACTGGCACTGATGATTATGCAAGGAATGCCCTTTGATTTCCCCATGTTTGCAGGATTCATCTTTATGCTGGGAATCACGATGGTAGCTGCACCGGGAGTACCGGGAGGAGCCATCATGGCTGCATTGGGGATCCTGTCTTCCATGCTGGGATTCGGAGAAAGTGAACAGGCTTTGATGATAGCACTTTACATTGCCATGGATAGTTTCGGTACTGCTTGTAATGTGACGGGCGATGGGGCTATCGCATTGATTATTGATAAGTTTTTCGGAAAGAAAAATCTCCGGTCCATACAATAAACAGGAAAAATATTCCCGAATCAGATAAAGTCAGGAAACTCTGTAACCCATTCATGAAAAGTTGCCAGGCTGATTTATGACGTGTATGATAAAAAAGGTAACGGCTTTAACTCTGATAAAAGAAAGACATTTTCATGATAAATAGCAGGCAGGCAACAAGTTGCCTGCCGATTCTTCATAACAAACAAAAAAGGAAAGCATGAGCTAGAATACAGGCATCTGCCAAATGAATCCCACTGACACACGATGGGTACTGAAATTATCCTCACCCAACGCCTTTGCACGATCGGTATATTTATAGGAACGCCCCACGTATGCCAGGAAGAAGTGCAGATTGCTCTCCATCGGATAAAATTCTATACCTCCTGCATATCCCCATGCCGTGCGATATTTCCCTTTTTCCACTTCATCACTTGCCTTATAAACGGAAGCAGTTTCATACATTCCTTTTGCAAACAAGTTCCACTTTGGGGCAAAACGATAATTCACATGCAACACATAGGACATATATTCGGCATTAAAAGCATTGTGTGCCTGATTATCAGTTCCTACGATGTTAGTTATAATCCCTTTACGGTCTACTCCTTCACGAGAATACATCCAGTCAAAATAGGCATGCCATTTAGGGCTGAAATTAAATTCATTACCCAAAGCGTAATAATACATCTTTTCGCCCTTCGTTTCGTTCATAACAGAGGCAGACCAACGGGTTTTGAAAACATCCAGGAAATTTCCGTTCCAGTTCAAGGTATAAACTAACGGCAGTTTGGTACGTTCCAAATCCCCATACATCTCCTCGGACGGTCCGTTCCGACTGTTCAATACCTGAAATTGTATCTGCTGATAAGAATTATAGTTGTATGCCACATTCAAACCAGTCATGAAGTTACTCATGTGCTCTATCATGTCACTATATTCGTAAATATCAATCGGATTCAAATCAAATTCTATACCACCATACGAGACACATTGCTTTCCGGCAAAAAATGAGAACTTATTTAATTTGATGCCTACTCCTGCCCAATCTATGCTGGTAGGTACATTATCTATATTGCCGGAACCATCGTTACCCCGATTCAGACGCTGACGGTAACGGTAACTCAACCAATCATTGATATCTCCCTTCATTTCGATACGGAGCTGCTTCATTTCGAATGCGCCCTGATCAAATCCGGAGTCGTTCCATTTCATATTGAAATCACCGTGCATATTAAGATAGAGATTGAACTTGTCCGTTTTCTTCTTGATACCGGTGACTTCTTCAAACAGACTTTTGTCACCGGCCATGAAATCACTTCCGGAAGATTGGGCATATAAAGGGTAAGTGCCTGAGACAGCAAGGGCTGTCAGGCATACTAACATTATTCTTTTCATAAGTCAAAGTTTTAGGTTATAATGTATTCTCTTTTTCTTTTATGCGCGCAAAAGAAAAAGAGATAAAAAGAAAAAGTGCCGGATGGACTAGTATACGTTGAAGTATTCCTGAATCTTCTTCCAGTCTTTTGTTTTAGTTAATGCCAACATCAACAACACACGCGCTTTCTGAGGATTCAACTCTTGTGAAGCCACGAATTGATATTTATTATCATCCACCTCGGCATCCAATGTGGTCGGTCCGGTAGGAACACGGCTGGAACGCACTACCAAAATACCTTGCTGACGGGCCTTTTCCAACATCGGAAACAAATTCTGATGAATGTTGCCATTCCCCACACCGGCATGAATAATACCTTGGTAACCATTATTCAGGAAAGGGATCATAACATCAGCCTCTACATTGGAATAACTGTAAACGATACCTACTTTCGGCAGCTTGTCAAGGTGGGCCACATCAAAATCGGAACCGGTGGTATGGCGTTTCAAAGATTCCATATTATAAAAAACCTTACCATTCAATACATATCCCAACGCACCGGAGTTAGGAGACTGGAAAGTTTGTACATCCACTGTATTGGTCTTCATGGCTCCGTGGGCTCCCAAAATCAAACCGTTCATGGCAATTACGACACCTTTACCCCGTGATTCCCTGGCGGCGGCAGTAACTACTGCATTATACAAGTTCAACGGTCCGTCCGCACTCATGGCCGTAGAGGGGCGCATGGCTCCTACCAATACAACAGGCTTGTCACTCTTCACAGTCAAGTTCAGGAAAAAGGCGGTTTCTTCCATCGTGTCAGTCCCGTGAGTAATCACGATACCGTCCACATCTCCACGGCTGAAAAGCTCGTTGATACGCTTGGCCAACGTCAGCCATACGGCATCATTCATGTCCTGAGAACCGATTTTTACAATCTGTTCCCCGGTCACATTGGCTATTTTGTTCACTTCGGGAACCGCTTCCAGCAATGTGCTGATAGCCACCTGCCCGGCAGTATAATTTGTTTTAGTAGCCGAAGCGCCTGTTCCGGCAATAGTCCCCCCTGTAGCCAATATATGGATATTAGGCTTTTGGGCGACAGCAGCCAATGTGGTACATACCAGCATTGCCGCCATAAGGCTGAGTTTTCTTAATCCGTTCATAATCTTTTCAAGTTTAGGTTTTATTACTATAATAATTATTTGGAAATTTTGTTCACACAAAGAAGAAGATGTGCCGATGATATATATGTTATACATCGAATCATTATAAATGTTACAGGCAGAAGATCACTCATCTTCAAGTCCGAATACACCTACCCCCTTTCCTTTCTAGAACACCTGTACCAGCAGCAGACCTACCACAATAGAAACAATGGTGGCCACCATCCCAGGCATCATGAACGAATGATTCAGAATCCATTTTCCAATGCCTGTTGTTCCTGTACGGTCAAAATTTATAGCTGCCACTACTGTAGGATAATTAGGAATAAAGAAATATCCGTTGACAGCAGGGAACAAAGCAATCAACATCATCGGAGAAATACCCAGTGCTATTCCTAACGGCACAATGGCACGCACCGTAGCAGCCTGGCTATAAAGCAAAATGGACATGACAAACAATGCCAGACCGAACAACCAGGGCATTTGGCGCACAATCCCCTCAATAGAGCCTGTCAGTTCCGTAATGTTTCCATTAATGAAGGTATCTCCCATCCATGCAATACCAAATATAGCGATTACCGCCTGCATCCCGGCAGGAAACACACTGCCTTGTGTAGCTTTAATTCCATCCGTACGTGAAATGAGAAGAATAACAGCCGCCGCACACAACATCAAAATCTCAATAATAGCCGGCATATCCAAAGCCGTACCATTGAACATAGGACGCATGGCAGGAATAGAACCGAACAACACTATCAACAGCGTGGCGGCAATAAAAATTATCACCGAGATACGGGCATGAAACATATTCTTCACATCGTTCAGCTCCACATGTTTTGTATCAATCATCCCGGCTTCCAAGCGGCGCAAGTATTCGGGATCTTCCAACAACTCTTTACCCACCTTCTTTGAAAGGAAAGCTCCCACCAACACACCGATTAATGTAGCGGGAATAGTAATCTTTAGAATATCAAACAGAGTGATGTCAAATCCTGTCAGCAATCCCAGCAACGCTACGGTAGCGGCAGAGATAGGGCTGGCGGTAATAGCCTGTTGCGAGGCGATAACGGCAATGCCTAAAGGACGCTCAGGACGAATTTTAGTTTCCGTAGCCACCTCGGCTATGACAGGAAGCACAGAGTAGGCTACATGCCCCGTACCTGCGACAAAAGTAAACAGATAAGTAACCAACGGACTCAGGATAGTCACTTGTGAAGGGTTACGACGCAACAACCGTTCTGCTAATTTCACCATATAGTCCAGTCCGCCGGCAGCCTGCATACAAGAGGCGGCAGAGATAACGGCGACAATCATCAACATCACATCAATAGGGGGAGCGGTAGGTTGAAGTCCGAAAACAAAGGTCAATATGGCAAGGCCCACACCTCCCATCACTCCCAGTCCGATACCTCCCAGACGGGCACCTACAATAATAGCGACAAGTACAAATAGCAGTTGTAATAACATGTTTTTTATCCGTTTATAAATATACAATTTTAATTCTGAGAACAAAGATAGACCATTTCTGTTCTACAAACCTTAAAATTTCTAAGAATTTTTCCTTTTTTCACTACTTTCTCCCTAAAACATTCAATAAAAGTTAGTTGTTTTGTATAATGAACAATTCGTCAATGTGCTAATCGGCTGTATTATGTCCCACATAGTTATTGGTACATTAGCAAATAGACAAATTATTAAATTATTACATATGAACAGAATTTGCAATCTTTTTGGAATAAAGTATCCCATCATACAGGGAGGAATGGTATGGTGTAGCGGTTGGCGACTAGCCTCCGCAGTAAGTAACGCCGGAGGACTGGGACTGATAGGAGCAGGCTCCATGCATCCCGAGACCTTACGCGAACACATACAGAAATGCAAAGCGGCGACAGACAAACCTTTCGGAGTAAACATTCCGCTGATGTATCCCGAAATAGACATCCTTATCAATATGGTAATAGAAGAGGGTGTGAAAATCGTCTTCACCTCTGCCGGAAATCCAAAGACCTGGACAGAACACCTGCATGAGCATGGAATCATTGTGGCCCATGTAGTGGCAAGCACCAAGTTTGCCGCCAAATGTGAAGAAGCAGGTGTAGACGCCATCGTAGCCGAAGGATTCGAAGCAGGAGGACATAACGGACGGGAGGAAACGACCACCCTATGTCTTATTCCAGCCGTCAGACAGATCACCACTGTGCCGTTGATAGCTGCCGGAGGTATCGGATCGGGAGAAAGCATACTGGCTGCTATGGCATTGGGGGCCGACGGGGTACAAATAGGCACGCGCTTTGCATTAACCGAAGAGAGTTCTGCTCATTTCACATTCAAAGACCGGTGTCTGCGACTGAATGAAGGAGATACCCAACTGACATTGAAACAGCTCTCTCCCGTCCGGTTGGTCAAGAATGATTTCTTCAAACAAGTAGAAGAAGCGGAAAGCCGTGGCGCAACAACGGATGAACTACGCACTTTGTTAGGAAAAGGACGTGCCAAAAAGGGAATCTTTGAAGGAGATTTATTCGAAGGTGAACTGGAAATAGGACAAGTCGCATCATGCATACATAAATTACAGACGGTAGACGAAGTGATGAAAGAACTGGTGGAAGATTTCAATGCCGCATTAAACAGGGTCAATGAGCTGAAAAGATTTATCTGATAAGGAGAACGATGAAACGATTAATAAACCGGAGAGTGAATCAAAACCAAAATGAACATTCTAAAGGTTACAGATTGTAACCGACAAATACAGAAAAGCCGTATCATTACTCAAAAGTGATACGGCCTTCTTATTGTCAATGAAGAATGTCAAGTTTCAGATGAAAAATTCTTTTCTATAAAGTTGAGTTTTATAAAATTAAGTTATTCTACTTACACCTTCTCTTATTAAGCAGATTAGCACTCAGGAATCCCACCAAAAATATCAGCAACGTCCCGAACACGATAGCCAGATTGGCATGTACAAAGGGGGATATCACAATCCAACAAACCAGAATTACTCCACAAACGACTCCCAGTACCGCATCAAAATTACGTGCCTTCTTCGAAATATACCCCAATAGAAACAGTCCCAACATGCCTCCGCTGAAAATAGACGCCAACGCCCACCAGGCATCCAGCGCACTTTGCACACTCATAAAGGCAAAAGCCACCAGAATCCCTGCCACTCCCACTCCTACACTGGAGAGTTTCAGCACCAACATCCGCTCCCTGTTTCCGGCATGTTTGCGGAACCGCTGATAATAATCCGTCAGAATGATGGTAGACGAACTAGTGACACTGGTCGCAATGGTACTCATACCTGCGGCAAAGATAGAAGCAATCAGCAGGCCTGTCAACCCCACCGGCAACTCATTGACTATAAAAAACGGAAAGACATAATCCGCCCTCACCCCGTCGGGCAAGATCCCCGGATGCACTTTATAGAACGCATACAGCCCAGTCCCTATCATAAAGAAAACGGCCGAAACGGGAATAAACAAATATCCTCCGAACAAGGCCGAAAACTTAGCCTCTTTCTCATTCTTCGCCGTATGATAACGTTGCACATAACTCTGGTCTATACCATAGTTCTGCAAATTAGTAAATATACCATAAATCAGACACACCCAAAAAGTGGACTCACTTAAACTGCTTCCAAAGCTTCCCAAGCTGAATTTACCATCTTCCATGGCGATGGAGAAAGTCTGCACCGGACCTCCGGGCATATCAAAAAGCAAAATAAACATACATACCAACGCACCTCCGATCAGAATAATTCCCTGTATGGCCTCTGTCCAAATGACAGCCTTCATGCCACCCAACATGGAATAAAGCACAATAGCCACACTGGTTACAACAATAATGGTCTGGATATGCCATCCCAACAATACATTCATGGGCAACGCCAACAAATACAGAATAGACCCTGTACGTGCTATCTGGGTGAGCAGATAGCAGGACGAAGCATATATACGTGCCCAAGGACCGAAACGGTTTTCCAAAAAGCTATAAGCCGATATGCTGTCCTGACTCCGGTAAAAAGGCACAAAGTAACGAGCCGCAAAATAAGAGGCGATAGGAATAGAAAGACTGAATACAAATGCATTCCAATCTCCCGAAAAGGCCTTTCCCGGATATCCCAGATAACTGATACTGCTGACATACGTGGCGAAAATGGACATCCCCACCACCCAGCCGGGCAAACTTCTTCCGGCAGAAGTGAACTCCTCGGAGGTACCTTTCTTCTTAAAGAAAGAACAACCGAAGGCCACGACTCCGCCGGTAAACAACAAAAAGACGATTATATCAATGATATGCATACAGACCGAGCATTTAAGGTTTCAATTCCGGACAAAAAGGGAGTGCCTCCAACGCCTTGCGTATCTTCTCGCGTTCCGGAACATTGAAGCGATGGAAAGGAGCCGCAACAAAATCATCACAAACGCCCAATAAAGACAACGCGCATTTCAATCCTTTCAAATAACTGGAGCCATGCTGCCCCACGGTATAAATACTGCTACTGATTTGCATCACCAAGGGTTGCAGCCGACTTACGGTTTCCATGTCACGCGCTACCGCAGCATGATAAAGATCTACATATAATTCCGGGAACATATTGGCACCTCCGTTGATCCCCCCATGTCCACCCAGCAACACACACTCTGCCGTAATTTCCTCCGGTCCCACCAACATGGCGAAATCCTGTCTGTCCTTCATGACATACATCACGGACTGGAAATAAACGGCATTAGCCGAACTATCCTTGAATCCCACCACCTGAGGATTACGGGCAATGCGTTGAATAGTAGCCGGAGCAAAATTCACTTTCGTGTGCGACGGCATATTGTACAAGAAGATAGGTAACGGCAACTGAGGAATCAGGTCCTCATAAAATTCGGCCAGTTCAGGCTGTCCCGGAGCAAAGTAGTAAGGGGGAGCGGAAACTACGGCTGAAGCACCACACTCGGCCCCTACATGTGCCAGATGAATACTTTCTACAATTGATGTATCGGAAATACAAACCAGAACCGGAAGTCTTCCGGCATTGATACGGCAAGTTTCCTTTATCATTTCATGGCGAAGCCGGTAACTGATACTCTGCGCTTCTCCGGTGGTACCCAGTATAAATAATCCGTGCACTCCTCCTTTTATCAATCGTTCTATCAACCTTTCCAAACCATCAATATCCAGTTTGTCATTATCCAGTAACGGAGTCACTAAAGGAGGAATAATGCCTGTCATAGGCTTTTTTAATGTGTTTTCCATGATTCGTTTTCTTTTAAAAATTTCAATGCTATATTTATGAAACGAACAGTAGGATTATTTGTACTCAGCCCAACATCCCGGCTTGTCCGGAAAGCGACAGGGCACTATCGTTTAACCTGTCGTCTTCCGTCTGCCCGGAACGTACCTTTAGAAAAAGAACTTTTAATTCCGCTTCAAGAAAAGAAAGTTAGTTATACATGCGGGCAACTCTTCCTGATAATGTGTCACCATAATCATGGTCTTGTCCTTACGACGACAGAAAGTTTCTATCACATCTTTCACCAACCGGCGGTTGTACAAGTCCAACCCATGCAAAGGCTCGTCCAAAATAAGCAACTCAGGATCCTTCACAAAAGCACGGGCCAACAACACCAGACGCTGCTCGCCACTGGACAACTGCAAGAAATTCCGGTCTTTCAAATCTGCAATACCAAAAATATCCATCCACCATTCACAAGCCGCCATCTGCTCGGGACGCGGACGTTTGTACAACCCCACAGAATCATGTAGTCCGCTTGCCACAATATCTATGGCAGGAAGGTTCTTCAGATAAGCGCGATGCATCTCAGGACTGACATATCCTATATGCTTCTTTATCTCCCAAATACTTTCTCCGGAACCGCGTTTTCTGCCGAACAAGGTAATATCACAAGCATAACTCTGCGGATTATCCGCACAGACCAAACTCAACAACGTAGACTTTCCTGAACCGTTCTCTCCACTCAAAGCCCATTTCTCGCCACTTTTCACTGTCCAGTCCAAATCTTTCAAAATGGTACGCTCGCCATAACGGATGCTTACCTTGTTCAAATCAACTACGTGCTCGGTGTGATACAAATCACCGCCGTAAGGCAAATTCAGAATCCGTGCCTCCTTTTCTTCGGAAAGTATCCGTTCCGGTATCGGCTTACGGACCGCCAAATATTCCTGCAAAGTTATCTTTTTACCACACACCCTGTCTTCCACAGGAATAACATGAGTAATAAAAGCAGGAATATCATCGGACTTAGACAAGATAAGGATTACCTGCAAATGGGTTACTTTAGTCAGTTCGCCCAACAATGTATGAAGCAGGTCCCTCGTCTTCGCATCCAGTCCGATAAAGGGATTATCCATAATCAGTACACGCGGATTACTCAGCAAAGTCTTTGTCAGTTGAAACTTACGTAACTCACCACTGGAAAGCAGAATAATATGTTTATCCAGCATCCTCTCTATGCCAAACAGTTCATACAAAGCCTTTTTCAGACCTGAATCGGTCGCTTCGGGCAACAAATCACGTACCAGTGGGGTTTCATCCAAATCATGGGCATTCCATCGTTGCTGATAATAGTAATTTCCATCGGAATCTCCGTATGAATCACGGAAAGCAATATACTTTATATTCTCGTATGCCATCTTCGAAGGAGAAAGAGAGAAATCATACTTCACTTCGTTCATCAACAACGGCCACCGGCCTGTAATCGTATCTACCAATATACTTTTTCCTGCCCCGTTTCTCCCCACAACAGCTATATGTTCTCCGGTGGCAAGTGTCATATTCACCGGTTCCTTCATCCGGTACAGCGGATGGCGGGTCACACCATTTTCTATCGCAATAATATTCTGCATTACAAATCTCTTTTTTATCCAACAGGATGCAAAGGTAACAAAATAATATAAAAATAAGATAATATATTATCATCTTGTTACATCAATCATCCACCTTAATTATATATGATACCAATTATACGACACTGAATAACCAACAAAATATTACCTAAACTATATGTTCCATAACAGAATACAGGCTCAAATTTATAAAGCATCAACAAGATATATATTTGCACTAAATTAAGACAAAAGGAAATAATAACAGAAGAAATTATAGACAAAATGGCAACAACAATCAAGTTCACAAAGATGCAGGGAGCAGGTAATGACTATATATACGTAAACACCCTAAAGCACCTTATGTCCTAAAACTGCATACGGAGAACGAGCTGGTAGAAGAAGTAACAGTGGACATGGATCTTCCCCTGCTTGCCAACTCCAGACAAATAAATACCCCGGACGGCAAAATGTTGGCAAAAACAATCACAGTAGATGGAAAAGAATACAAAAGAACATTTGTTTGTATGTGAAATCCACATTTAGTGGTTTTCATAGATGATATAAAAGATGTAAATTTGCCGGCAATAGGTCCGAAACTGGAGAATCATCCGCTTTTTCCCGAACGAACCAATATAGAATTCGTTGAAGTATTATCACATAACAAGCACAAGCCATTACAAGAAAAACAAATACATACGAGATATAACAAACTCACTATTATGGATTAAAAAGGTAAAAAGCAATGAAAAAGAGTTTTAGAAAAACAACATTTCTGTCGGCCTTGGCAATAGCTGTTCCGGCAATGGGCATGGCGCAGGACAAAGTGGAAGCCAGCGCAGGAGCCGATCTCGTAAGCGGATACATCTGGCGTGGCCAAGATTTAGGAGGTGTCAGTATCCAACCCACGTTGTCAGTTTCTTACAAAGGGTTCTCATTGTCTGCATGGGGAACAGCAGGTATCGAAAAAGAAGATACAAAAGAGATTGACCTCACATTAGGCTACGCCACAGGAGGTTTCAGTATCTCCGTCACAGATTACTGGTTCAATGGAGGACCGGGGTATTTTCATTACGGCTCACACAATACCAACCATACCTTCGAGGCACAAATAGGTTATGACTTCGGACCGCTGGCCTTGAACTGGTATACCAATTTCGCCGGAACCGACGGAGTGAATAACGGAGGAAACAGAGCCTATTCGTCCTATATCTCGGCTACCGTACCTTTCACACTGGCAGGGCTGGAATGGACAGCGGAAATAGGAGCGACTCCGTGGGGCACAGACTTTTACAACTATTCCGAAGCCCCTGTATGCAACGGTTCCAACGGTTTCACCGTATGCGACATCAGCATGGGAGCCGCCAAGGAAATAAAAATCACCGATTCATTCTCCGTTCCAGCTTTTGCAAAAGTCACCGTAAACCCACGCACTGAAGGGGCTTATTTCGTTTTCGGGCTAAGTTTTTAATCATAAAGAGCATAACCAGACAAGGATAACAACAAAGTATTAGTTTTTTAGAAGGTAAAAAGATTACATTATATACAAAATACAAATACAACAATAAAAAAATTGAAGCTATTATCTGTAAGACCCAATTCGAGGACGTAAAAGAAGCATTGCTCGAAGCCAAAATCGAATGGCTTTCCTATTGCAATGTAAAAGGCATTGGCAAAACATGTCAAGGACGCATTTGAATGCCGTCCGCATCCGTACAGAAGAACGCGGATATATCGCCTTGTACAATGCAGAACAGGAGAAATAACTCATTACACGGCCAAAACTACTCCACAAAGTAAAAATCATACTATAACTTAAGCGGAAAATTATGGATACAACTAATAAAAAGAGGTCGTCAGATGTAGAACAACCTCTTTTTATCAGGTAAACACATCATAAACAAGAAAGATGAATTACAAGCAAGGTACCTTCACAAATGCTGTATCCGGGAAATGCTTCTCTATATAACGACAAATATAAGTTTCTGTATCTGCTTGAATGATTTTATCCTCTCCTTCGGGAAACAGATTGTACATCACTGTATGAAGCTTTATCCCTCTCCGTTCTATAGCCTCAAAACTCAATAATGTATGGTTGATACTTCCCAATCGTCCCGAAGTAACAAAAACTAAGGGATAACCCGATTCCTGAACATAGTCTATAGTCAGATTATCTTCT
The DNA here is from genome assembly GCA_958432865.1 of Bacteroides stercoris. GTDB lineage: Bacteria > Bacteroidota > Bacteroidia > Bacteroidales > Bacteroidaceae > Bacteroides > Bacteroides stercoris_A. Next base: position 30,920 of record CAUAWO010000018.1, on the reverse strand, counting down.
GTCAACGGCACCATCAGCCCCCCGGCTCCTTCTACTAAAACAGCATCATAGCGCTCACTCAGCACCTCCGTGGCATGCTTTATTTTATCAAAATCAATGGCGCGGTTATCTATTCGTGAAGCCAAATGGGGAGAAGCCGGATAAGAAAATATTTCAGGTTTGGTAAGTCCCTGCTCATCCTCAGGCAAATACTCCATCCCCATCAGACGACGATGCAACTCAATATCCTCCGAATAACCTTCCGGATTTCCTGTCTGTATGAATTTTTGAGTAATAGTACGACATCCTTGTTTGTTCCAAAGATGTGCCAGATAGGCCGTGGCATAACTTTTACCAATATTTGTATCAATACCACTTACGAAAAATACATTCTGTTTCATGATTCTTTTTATTTCTATTGTCTTTTCTTTGCAATAATATAAATAGGATGATAAGTCAAAGTCACCGAACGACCATCACTGAACAAACGGGCATACTTGTCACAGAAATCCTGCAAATCCCTTTTAGTCCACGCTTGTTGCCTGACAGCAGCCACCCCGGTGTGTTTCAAGTGATAAAGCACTTCGAGCGGAGTACCGAAAGTCAGACAGATACGTTCCTCATGAGCCTTCACGATCTCATAGTATATGCGCAGCGCTTCTTCTAATTCCTCTAAAGAACGATAGTGAAGACCGCTGCCGGTAACCGATGCAACTTCTTTCAGATTATCCCTGCCGAACGTAGTAAAAGCAAAATATCCTTTCTGCTTCAACAAAGTATTACAACGTTCAAAAAACAGCTCGGGAGAAACAAACCACTGTAATGCCGAGCATGATACAATCAAATCCTGTCCTTTTGGAAAAGGAAGGGACTCGGCATCCCCTGCCAGAAAGGTAGCCTGCCCGCTTCCCAACAAATCGGTGAAACAAGAACTCATCTCCTGACAAATGTCATTCAACACCAGTTTTTCAGGATGGAGGGTTTCCATCAACCTGCGGGTAAGAAAGCCCGTCCCGCTACCAATTTCCAATATCCGGCTGCACGGACGGGGCAAATAATGATTTAGCATATCACTCATGCGGTATGCTATCTGCTTTTGTGCCACCGCCTCACGGTTATAACTCTCTACAGCGCGGGAAAAGCGACGGGTTATCAATTGCTTATTAATCATACGTTTTTGTTTTAAATAACAGACGGGCATAGCAAATCTCTCATTATTTCTTCTGAATAATGAGGAATATCATACTCTGCCACTTCCGTCCCTGTCCATGCATTTCTTTGGTTGACCGCCGTAAAAATCAAATCATTCTTGCCTATAACAGCCCGTTCCCATGCAAAACTGGGAACAGCGCAAGATTTTACCTGTTCTCCAATCCTCCGAAGCTCTTCTTGCAGTTCCTCTACCGCACGTTGCGGACGTTTCGACAAGAATGTTTCCAGATTCTCCTTTTTCAAACACATCCTGCGGATAAACTTTTCCAGCGCAACCTCATTCAAGCCTTCCAGTGTTCCTTCAAAAACTTGCTGCGGAATACCTTTCAAATCATCGACAGGAGTTACCGTGCCATTCAAAGCAACACGCTCACAAATAGGCAAGTCCATATCCTGCAATACCATAGACGCGGCCCATACTCCCATAGACCAGGCTATCAGGCGAATCTCCTGATAACCCTGCAACAACGTGAAATCAAAATCCAGCGAACGATAATCATAACAAACCAACAGATCGCTATTTTCGGGGCAATAATCCATGAAAGGACATTCATCCATTCCCCAACCGGCAAAAAAAAGTGTCAATCGGGGAAGATGCTTTTGTTGTATAAAATAATGTTTCATATCAATTCTATCAGACTTTTTATTTCTTCTTCAGTAATATCCGCTGTCAACGAAAAACGGATACGCGATGTTCCTTCGGGCACAGTGGGAGGACGCACCGGCAACGCATAAAAACCTTTACGCTGCAAGAAATCGGTCTTTAACACCGTATCACCGCTATCGCCTATCGTCATTGGCAGAATATGGCTGGTAGAAGGACAAGCGTAGCCTTTCTTTACCAACGCGTCTTTCAAAAGAGAGGATATTCTCTTCAACCTTTCCCTCCGGAAGCTGAAACTGTCCAAATGCTCCAGGATAAAGAATGTCCATAGCAAGTTGACAGGAGGAAGAGCCGTTGTAAATATGAATGTACGCATTTTATTGATCAAATAATCACGGATGGTCTTCGAACAAACAATATAGCCTCCTACTGAGGCCAACGCTTTACCAAAAGTTCCACATAAAAAATCGATGTCAGCCACACAATCCTGTTCTTCCGCACACCCCAGGCCATGTATCCCCCGCACCCCTACAGCATGCGCTTCATCCACATACAGCAATACATTATCATATTGTTGCTTCAAAGTGACCAAACGGCGGAGATCGGCCTCATCACCGTCCATACTGAAAATACTTTCGGTTACAATAATTATTCTATCATACCCGGCATGATTGGAAACCAGCAACTGTTCCAATTGGTCATATCGGTTATGCCGGTACCGGATACACTTGGCCGCCGATAAACGAATGCCGTCAATAATGCTGGCATGTACCAGTTTATCGGCAAGAATCAATGTACGAGCATCGCTCACTGCAGGAAGAATACCGGCATTCATGTGATAACCACTATTAAAAACCAACGCGCTTTCCTTCCGAAACAGTCGGGCAAGCAAATCCTCTATCTGAACATAGATATTAAAATTTCCTGTCAGCAGCCGAGAGGATGAAGAGGAAGGAAGAAAAGTGTCGGGAGTAAGACTTTGCAAGAATTCCGTACGTAATGGCAGGTAAGCAGCCAATCCCAGATAATCGTTGGATGAAAGGTTAAGCATCACTTTTCCATTCACCTCCACCTCTCTTCCCAAATGGCGGATAACAGGCAACTTACGAAGATTACTTTTATTTTCAAGCAGGGCTAATTCTCTTTCCCAGTCTGTTAATGAATTCATTTTTTCTATTTTTCCCAATACTATCACTTATTCTTTTAATTCTCCTACTATCTTTACCAGTGAATGCGTCAATTTGCTCAATTCTTCCGGCTGAATTATAAAAGGCGGCATGATATACACCAGTTTTCCAAAAGGACGTACCCATACTCCTTCTTCGACAAAACGACGTTGCATGAAAGCCATATCTACCGGTTTCTTCACTTCAATAACCCCGATAGCTCCCAATACACGCACATCAGCCACCTGCGGCAATAAAGCAGCAGGAGCCAGCTCCCTCTTCAATTGTGATTCAATAGCCTTTACCTTTTCCTCCCAACTATATGAAAGCAACAATTCCACGGATGCTTTCGCTACGGCACAAGCCAACGGATTTCCCATAAAAGTAGGGCCGTGCATAAAGACTCCCGGATAACCGCCGGAAATGGTATCAGCCACCTCATCACTGGCAAGGACAGCAGAAAAAGTCATGTATCCACCGGTCAGTGCCTTACCTATGCACATGATATCGGGCTGGACACCTGCATGCTCCCAAGCAAACAGTTTCCCTGTTCTTCCGAAACCTGTCGCTATCTCATCAAAGATTAACAACAGACGATATTGCCTGCAAAGTTTCTCTACCTGGCGCAAAAACTCAGGATGATAAAAACGCATTCCGCCCGCCCCTTGTACAATAGGTTCCAAAATCAATGCAGCCATTTCTTCATGATGCTGTTCCAATATTTCCTTCAAGGGTTCTATATCCTCTTCATACCAGATTCCGCCAAAGCGCGACCGAGGAGCAGGAACAAAATAACGCACAGGCAATGTAGGGCCAAAAATATGATGCATACCGGTCACCGGATCACAAACGGACATGGCATTCCACGTATCTCCATGATATCCGGACTGAATAGTTACAAAATTATTTTTCTTTTCCTTCCCTTGCGCATACCAATATTGCACGGCCATTTTCAGTGCCACTTCTACCGCAACCGAACCGGAATCAGCATAAAATATTTTCTGCATACGGGGAGGAACAATCTTCAGCAACAACCTGCCTAATTCGATGGCCGGATCGTGTGTCAGTCCGCCGAACATGACATGGCTCATACGGTCTATCTGTTCCTTGAGCGCTTGGTTCAATACCGGATGATTGTATCCATGTACCATGCACCACCACGAAGACATCCCTTCTATCAAACATCTTCCGTCCTCCAATTCTATATATACTCCATCCGCCCGCCTTACCTTATAAGTGGGCAGCGGATGAGTAGTCGATGTATAAGGATGCCATAAATGCTCCCTGTCAAAATTTTCCATATATTATTTCCTTATTGTTATAATAACTTTATAATGTATCAAAGCGAATACCCGGCCTCTTCTATCAATATTTTATCTTCTGATACTTTGGAACCTAATGTAGTCAGCAAATCTCCCACAATGGCAGAATTAATACCGATATACAATGCTTTCTTTACAGCTTCCACACTCATCTGTGAACGCCCTCCGGCAAAACGAAGAAAGGCTGTGGGATTGATAAAACGGAATAAAGCGATGGTTGTCAGAATCTCCGCCTCTGCAAGACGATCCATTTTTTCCAATGGAGTGCCGGGTATAGGCTGTAACAGGTTTATAGGAATAGACTGTACTTCCAATTCCCTCAGTGTAAAAGCAAACTCAATACGCTGTTCCATTGTTTCGCCCATGCCGATGATTCCTCCGCTGCATACATCCATCCCCACCCTGCGTGCTGCCTGCAACGTTTCTATTTTCTGTTCTTGTGTATGAGTAGAACATAGAGATGAAAAATAAGAGGGAGCCGTTTCCAGATTACAATGATAACGGGTGATGCCTGCCTTAAACAGCCGTTCCAATTCCGCTTCATCCAGTAATCCTAAAGAAGCGCATAACTGAATATGCGAATGCGCACGCATGTACTCTGTTGTCTCACATAGCCGGTCCATGTTACGGCTACCCGGTTTCCTGCCGCTGGTCACCAAAGAAAAACGGGATACTCCCTGCGCTTCGTTATACAAAGCATGGCGCAGACATTCTTCCTTCCCAACCAAATCATAAACATCCGCTTTTGTTTTATAATGTGCAGACTGTGCGCACCATTTACAATTCTCAGGACATTTACCGGATTTAGCATTGATAATGGAACACATATCGAATTTCCGAGAAGCCAGAACCCGTGTTATCTCATGAGCCGCATCATACAAATCCTGTTTCTCTGCCTGGCAGGACAGCCAACGGGCTTCTTCTACGGTAATCTTCTCACCGCCCAACACTTTGTTTCTTATTTCATTCAGCATCATATACAGTTCATATTAAGACAAAAAAAGCCGAAAAGATGCATGGCACATCTTTCCGGCAAACAAATATTTATTTAAATAAAAAAGACAAATCACGTCAGCCACCTGTGGTTGAGGCAGTTGGATCCGAAGCATTTGCAACATGGATTCAACAGGGGCCATTCCTTCTTCATATTCCTCTCCAGCATCCTCTTTCCGTGCGGAAGAGCAAACAGAGAATGCCGTGCAAACATTTGCCTGTTTACCCAACGATACATCGGCAATCTCCTTTTTCAGATTACCAATAGTTACATATTTGCCCAAGCTATAAAACATAGCGTACTTCTTCCGGCTCCAATAGCGGAAACGTATCGTATGTTTATTCTGGCACAATTGTTTCATGTTTTTTCGTATCTGAGATTGGCAAAGGTAAATAAAATATTCAATGCAGCAAACTTTTATATAGAAAAACACCGTTCCGCCTCTTACAACCTTAAAACCAGTTTTCCGAAAGCACAACGGTGAATTCTTAAGTCCTTTATATTATATTTCTGTTATTCTTCTTTCTTCGAAGCAGCTTTCTTGGCAACCGGCTTCTTTGCCGTCGCTTTCTTGGCCGCCGCCGGTTTCTTGGCAGCAGGTTCTTTCTTTACGGCAGGAGCCTTTTTGCCTTCAGCTTTCTCCAGTTTAGCCTGCAATCTCTCCACTTCCTTGTTCAAAGCCACCAATTCCTCGCCCTGATTCTTAATGGTAGTAAGCAACGAATTTAATTCTTCGTTATCCATATCTACCGGATACAACGAATTGACACGACTTATAAAATCACCCAAAATGTTCATATAGTTGGTGAAAGCATCATACGGAGAATCATAAATACCACGATTCAACCAAATACCGGTATTCTTAGTGGTCATGAAGCGGAAATTATTACTTGCCTGCAAATAATCCCAATCCTGCTTAATACGGCGATCATCGCACAAATGAACACGTTCTGCCACACTATAAAGTTTATTGAAAGCCTCACGCTGCATCACATTGCCTAACCACGGACTGATATCGCGTTCCTCGTCTATCCATGACATAGGATAAGGAACATCCACCTGATCCACAGATTTCAGTTTGGTAATGATATCGGTCGGAGTAGAGAAAGTAACCCCTCTTTCTTTTGCGCAGACAGGCAGTGCTTTCATAAATTCCAAAATATTGGAAGACAATGGCTGGGCGATACCCAAAGCAGAAAGTTCCATGAAAATATTGATAACCTGCTCCTCCTCCGGCAAAGCTGCAATCCAATCTATATATTTGTCGGCAAACAACGGATATTCATTCCATTCGGAATTAGAGAAACGCAGGCTGATGTCATCAGACAATTTGAAATCGCGAAGCAATAACTTCAAGTTCGGATTCATGGCGCAATGATACAGGTAGTGCGGGCTCTTCCAACCCAAAATATGTTTCGCGCCTTCAGTCAACATACCTTTAAAGCCCATATCGGCTATCGTAGCGCCAATATCATTCGAATAAATCAAGCTGGAGTTACGGAATACCTTCGGCTCCTTGCCAAATATTTGTTTAATCTTGGTACGCATACGTTCCACTTCTTCGCGGAAACAATCTTCATTAGCCAATGAGGAAAGACCGTGAGAATAAGGTTCGCACAAGAATTCGCAACATCCGGTCTCATTCAACTGATGCAACAACTCGATTACACCGGGCGCATGCACTTCCAACTGTTCCAGCGCCACACCCGAGATAGACAAAGCCACCTTGAAAGTATCACCGTGATTCTTTGCCATTTCAATCAACGCACTCAGCGCAGGAATATACGAGCGTTCGGCTATATCACTGATGCCGCGCTCATTTTCATAATCATCATAATAATAATGGTCACGGCCTATATCAAAACAGCGATAGCGTTTCAGATGGATAATTTGATGTATTTCAAAATAAAGACATATTGTTTTCATATCCTAGTTATTGTTTTATTATTTACCATAGTTTTTTAACACCTGCTCATAGAGGGCACGGATTCTCAAGCCGACTTTCTCCCATGTAATGCCATCCACCTCTTTCTTTCCTTCTTCCTGCAGATATTGGAAAAGAGAAGGATTCGTACAAATAGAATAGATGGCATCGGCCATAGCGTTGATATCCCAATAATCTGTCTTGATTACTTTATCCAAAATTTCACCGCAACCCGATTGCTTTGAGATGATAGAAGGAGTTCCGCACTGCATAGCCTCTAAAGGAGCAATACCAAAAGGTTCTGACACGGAAGGCATTACGAATACATCACTGTTTTTATATGCTTCATAAACCTGACGCCCACGCTGGAACCCCGGGAAATGAAAACGGTCTGCAATACCTCGTTCCGCAGCCAGATTGATCATGGCGTCCAGCATGTCTCCCGATCCTGCCATTACAAAACGGATGTTACGGGTACGCTTCAAGACCAATGCGGCGGCTTCCACAAAATACTCGGGTCCTTTCTGCATCGTGATACGCCCCAGGAAAGTCACCACTTTTTCTTTCGAGTGATCAGGACGAGGAATGTCCAGCAAATCTTGCGAAAGCGGATAAACGGCATTGTGCATGGCAAAACATTTGCGCGGGTCTTGATGATATTGGTGAATAACAGTCTGACGGGTCAGCTCGGACACACACATAATACAGTCGGCATGATCCATGCCATTCTTTTCCATAGCATATACTGTAGGATTCACTTTACCGCGCGAACGGTCAAAATCAGTAGCATGCACATGGATGCACAAAGGTTTGCCACTTACCAGCTTGGCATGCACACCAGCCGGATAAGTCAGCCAGTCGTGCGCATGGATAATATCAAATTCTTGCTGGCGCGCAACCACACCGGCAATAATAGAAAAGTTATTGATCTCATCATGAAGGTTTCCCGGATAGCCACCGGCAAACTCCATACACCCCAGATCATTGACGTGCATATATGAGAAATCAGAATAGATATGATCACGGAAAGCATAATACTGTTCCGGAGTCGAAGTCGAAAGACGTGACTTTAAGTAATCATAATCCACATCACGCCACACAATGGGCACTTGGTTCATGCCTATAATGTTCAGAAACTTTTCTTCGTCGCCACAAGGTTTGGGCAAACAGAAGGTTGTTTCCATATCACCTTGCAGACTCAGACCTTTTGTTATACCGTAAGATGCTACAGCAAGACCACCATATATTTTGGGAGGAAATTCCCATCCAAACATTAATACTTTCATACAGGTCCCTCCTTTCAATAATTGTATTTACTCAATAAATATAATACTCGTAATATCTCTGCCACATTCATAGCGAATGATACAGCTCCACGACCTTTGAAAGGCGGGTTACCATCAAACAGTTCAGGTATAGAGCCAATACAATGAGAAGTCATTTCGTCTTCGTAGCCTATCAGCTGACGCTCCACAAATCCTATGCCACTCATCTTATAAATACGAAGGTAAGCTTCAAAATAGAAGCCAGCCAGCCAAGGCCATGCGGTACCTTGATGATAAGCATAATCACGCTGCATCTGAGGACCCACATAGTTCGGGTTGTAACCGCCACTCTTCGGGCTGAGCGAACGGAGCCCTTTCGGGGTAAGCAGTTCTTTGGTCACAATGTCCAACACCCCTTTCTTCTGACGGGCATCAAGCGGAGAATAGTCGAATGCTACAGTAAATATCATGTTCGGACGCACGCTCCAGTCCATCATATTGCCATCCACATAATCCAGTAAATAACCATACTCATTCAAGAAAGTATCCACGAAAGCCTTTCCCGTCTTTTCTGCCAATACATTTAACGTTTCAGCCAAATTATTGTTTCCACCTTCGCCCAACAGTTCACTTGTAAAACGTAAGGCATTATACCACAAAGCATTAATTTCTACGATATAGCCTGTACGAGGAATCACAGGACGTCCGTTTGCGGTAGAATTCATCCATGTGATAGCCTTTTCCGTTCCGTTGGCATATAGCAGACCGTTTGAATGCAAGAAAAGGTTCGGATGATTCTCCCGGCGAAGGTATTCCATAATGTCCTGCAACAATGTACCATATTTCTCACGGCATTGGTCACGCGACACCATCTTGGCATATTGCTGGATACACCACACCGCCCAAAGCAAAACATCAGGATGCTCCATTTCATACACTTTAACATCATCAGGCTCATCATTAATAAAGTCATGAATTGCCTTGCGGGCCGTTTCCATCACCATTTCAAACTTAGCCACTTCATCAATCGCCAATGTCAGTCCCGGCAGGGAAATAAACATATCGCGCGCACGGCATTTAAACCACGGATATCCTGCCAGAATATAAAACTCATCTCCCTGTTTATTTAAGAACTGATGGGCAGCATTTATCAGACAGTGCTGGAAATTATCACGCGGAGTACGTTCTTCCACCTCCTCTTCAAAGGTTCTCTTTAATGTACGGGTACCGGCCTCGGAAACACCTCCTGAAAAGACAATGCTTTCACCTTTCTTTATGTCCACTTCAAAATAACCCGGAACATACAAATCTTCATTAAAATCATATCCTCTCTCCTGCTCTTTGGGATACTCAATTCCCCGATACCAATCCGGCTGATAGTGGAATTCGTTCTTCTTGTTCAATTGCATATATAATTCGGGATAGCCCGGATACATGCATGTCTTGATCCCATTGTCCACCTCCTGATAGTCACGGCTGGCTTGTGCGTTCTCATGAGTATACTGACGGACGCTGCGGAAAGCCAGAAACGGACGCAAACGCAACGTAGTGGCCGAATGTGCCTCCAGCAAAGTATAACGGATTAAAATTCTATTTTCATGATGAACGAAAAGCTTTTCCTTCTTCAGAATCACACCACCTACCCGGTATATAGTGGTAGGAACTTTCTCACACTCGAATTCCCGGATATACTTGTGTCCCCTGGGGCTGTAATTGTCACCCTGATACTTATGAAGCCCCAGGTTAAATTCAGCGCCGTGTTGTATCACTGTTTCATCCAACGACGATAACAATACATGGTTTTCATCATCCAGCTCAGGCACCGGAATGACAAGCAATCCATGATATTTTCTCGTATTGCAATCAACAATGGTTGTACAATGGTAAGCCCCTGAACGGTTTGTGCGGAGAATTTCTTTCGGTAATGATTCCCCGAGGTTCGTCATAAGAGTCTTGTCAAATCGTAAGTAACTCATAGTTGTTATTTTAAGGTTATAAATCAAATTTCCATATCAATTTGTGTCACATATTATTTTTGTATGCAACGCTCAAAATTAGTAATTAAATGGATAAAGCAAAATTAAATAGCAAAATATTTTTCATTTTTCGCTCAAATATCCGTAGTATTGCACAGAAATCAGCATAATTATGACAAAATGAAACTTGAAATTCAAAAAATTCTATTGGCTTTTGCTCTTCCGTTATTACTTCTTTTCATTCTGTACACCCTGCGTACAATGGAAAGTGTCATGAATTGGGATTTTATCACCTGGGGCATATATCCCAAAGAAACCAAAGGAATAATGGGGATTCTCACTTCTCCGTTGATACACGCCGATTGGGGACATTTATTTGCGAACACTTTCCCTCTTCTTTTTTTATTATGGTGTCTGCTCTACTTTTATCGTGATTTGGGCATTGGTATACTTTTTTTCATCTGGATAGTCAGTGGAATACTTACATTTATAATAGGCAAGCCTGGATGGCATATAGGTGCCAGCAGTATAATTTATTCACTCGCCTTCTTTCTGTTCTTCAGTGGCATTCTCCGCAAACACGTTCCTTTAGTAGCCCTGTCATTGCTTGTCACCTTTCTATATGGCAGCCTGGTATGGAACATGTTCCCGCAGTTCGCTTCCTCCACCACTTCTTGGGAGGGACACTTGGGGGGCGCAGCGGCCGGAATAGCCGCAGCTATATTGTTCAGACACAAAGGCCCTCAACAACCGGAACTTTTCATTGACGAGGAAGAAGAAGATAACAGGAGTTATCCGGAAGACGAAGAAGTCATTACAAATCCGGACCAAGAAAAGAAAGAATGACTAAACCAATCTTTCCGCCTCATGAAGTCCAAAGGACCGGAAGGGATGAAAAAAGCAATAACCCGCTAACGGAATTAAACGAATGCTCATATCCTCCCTATTGTATAAGCCTTTTCTATCTTCAGATTAAACCTTTTTATACGGATATATTCTATCTCCATAGCCTTTGGAGTTATCTCCCAAGGCTATGGAGTTAACTCCAAAGCTTATGGAGATAACTCCAAAGGCTTGCGGAGATAAAACAGGCAGGAAGAAAACCCTTAACCATACGTCAGGAAAGGTTTAGGAATCCGAATAAAATATTTTAAGGATGAATCTGATTACAAGACCACACACTCCTTACAGAAAAAAGTCTCCCTACGCCCTTCTTTTAAAAAGAAAAACTATAAAACCTTGTTTCAGGGAAGCACACCTTTGGAACAACAAAAGGTCCGGACTTGGAAAAGCCCGGACCTTTATTTTATATCCATCAATACAAGATATTAATACACCTCTACCTTTGCAGCAGCAGCCTTGCACTTGTCACGCAAAGCGTCCAAGTCACTGCCATTAGGAGCATAACAAACCACAACTCCCATACGGCGGTTCAATTTTGTATAAGGTTTACCAAAAATACGGAGATAAGTATTTGTCTCCTTACAAACTTCCTCTTCACCACGATAACGGGGAGCTTCCTTGCTGGCAATTGGAGAAAGAATCACTGCACTGGCCCCTATGCGTTCTTGTGTAATTTCAGGGATAGGAAGTCCTAACACCGCACGCAGATGCAACTCAAACTCATTTAAATTCTGAGTACCTGCCAAAGTCACCATTCCGGTATCATGCGGACGGGGAGAAAGTTCGGAGAAATAAACTCCGTTTTCATGACTCAAGAAAAATTCAACTCCCCAGATTCCCGCACCGGTCAAAGCCGCCGTCACTTTATCGGCCATACGCTGTGCCTCCTTCAAATGTTCGGGATCAATGTGCGCCGGCTGGAAACTTTCCCTATAATCTCCCCCTTTCTGTACATGTCCGATAGGCGGACAGAACAAAGTAGGACCGTTTTTCTGAGTGACGGTGAGCAAAGTAATCTCACTATCGAACTGAATAAATTCCTCAATGATCAATTCTTTAATATCTCCACGACTGCCTTCACACCCATAATGCCATGCCTGTTCCAACTCATCCGCGCTCTTGACCAAAGACTGGCCTTTGCCGGATGAAGACATCAAAGGTTTCACCACACAGGGAAAACCAATCTCTTTTGCGGCCTCCTGCAATTCTTCCAAAGACTTGGCATAGAAATACTTGGCTGTCTTTAATCCTAATTCCTTAGCTGCCAAATCACGAATGGCCTTGCGGTTCATCGTGAAATTCACTGCACGGGCACTCGGCACTACTTGAATACCTTCCTGTTCCAAATGATACAGACGTTCGGTACGGATAGCTTCAATTTCAGGCACAATTATATCCGGCTTGTGTTTGGCTACCACAGCATCCAACGCATCACCGTCAAGCATACTGAACACTTCAAATTCATCAGCCACCTGCATGGCCGGAGCACCTGCATAAGAGTCGCAAGCAATAACATACTGCCCTTTACGTTTTGCCGCAATGACGAATTCCTTACCTAATTCGCCAGAACCCAGCAATAAAATCTTCTTAGTCATAGTATTTATATATGTTTGATATTCCTTACAAAAAACGGAGAGTTGAGAACAAGACACCTCTTGATTCCCAACTTTCCATCTGCAAAGATAGTGTATTTTATAAACTATACGATATCATTGAAGCAATATTTGGATCATTCAGTACAAAGAAAACACCCACTCCCAACGCGATGAGCCACAATACGATAAATATAATTTTGGTTACAATGGACATGGGTTGCCAACCTCCAAAATGACGCATCAGCATGTGTATCAGTCCTATAATAGGAATACCGATAACCAGAATACCTGCTACGGACATAGCGACAGTCAACCCCGGAGAGCTACCCACCGTAGCCCAATTAACCGCAGGCAGCACCTCATAAAGCACAGCCGGCAATGCAGCAATCAGTCCCGTAGCCGCCATCAGCAATGCAAAAAAGACAATCAATAATACAAACAATACAGGCGCACAGCAAATAGCAATGAAAACAAGCAGGAACTTGATAAGGAACCCTGCCACAGACACAATCCCCTCCCCTATCTTTTGCAAGATACTCCTAGGACGGTCTGAGCGTACATAATCATTCACTTTTTCAAATCCGTCTGTTACAGTCTTGCCTATATTCTCCACATTAATAGCAGCCCCCTTCATGGCGAGTTTCTCGGGAGCGGTACGCGCCATAGGAATAATAATCCACGCTATGATATAAGCCAATATCACCCCATGAACAAAGAAACCAAGAACCAATAGAATGATACGTACCCAAGTAACATCCCATCCCATATAAGCAGCCAGTCCGGAAGCCACTCCACCTAGTACCTTATTGTCCGGATCACGAAACAAGCGGCGCATAGTGGTTCCTTTTTGTTTTTCCGAACCCGATGCTTCTCCACTTTCTTCATCGGAAAGATCTTCGGGTTTACCCATCCGGGCTATGATTTCTTCCACATCTTCAATGGTAATAACCTGTTTACCTTCATTCAAACGGTCGGTAAACAGCTCAGAGATACGTAATTCTATATCATGTACAATTTCTTCCGCTCCCTCCTCACGACAGAAGTGAATACGCAGGTTAGTTAAATAGTTATCCAACAAATGGTAAGCGTCTTCGTCTATATAATAAACGGTACCTCCTAAATTTATGGTTAAAGTCTTTTTCATTGTATCCTGTTTTTAATTGTTTTTTAAATGATTCACTGTATTCGCCAGCTCCTCCCAGGCAGCCTCCAGTCCGCTAAGGAATGTTTCACCCTGAGGAGTGAGACTATAATATTTACGAGGTGGTCCCTGAGTGGACTCTACCCATTCGTATGAGAGCAGGTCATCGTTTTTCAGCCGGGTAAGCAGCGGATAAAGCGTCCCTTCTACTACAATGAGCCGGGCTTCTTTCAATTTTTGAATGATATCCGAAGCATATGACGGCTCTTTGTGCAACAACAATAAAATGCAGTATTCCAGCATTCCTTTGCGCATCTGAGATCGTACATTGTCTACATTCATAATCTATAATACTTTGTTTGGCACAAATATATGTATTATACAAGTACCTTGTATTACATAGTTCTACTATTTTGCATAAATTAATATTTAAACAAGAAAAAGAAAGGAAGCCCCTTTTTTTCTTGCAAAAAGTTTATCTTTGCCTCTCGTTATAACACTAAAAAGATATAAAGATCATGTTTACCATAAAAAAGGCAACGACCAATGATATTCAGTTGATTAACGAGATGGCTCAGATCGTGTTTCCGGCTACCTACCGGGAAATTCTTTCAAAAGAACAATTGGATTACATGATGGACTGGATGTACTCTCCGAAAAACCTGCGTAAACAAATGGAAGAGGAAGGGCACATCTATTACATAGCTTACAAAGATGGAGAAGCTGCCGGATATGTTTCCATACAGCCCGAAGGAGAACATTTATTTCATCTGCAGAAAATCTATGTACTTCCCCGTTTTCAAGGTTGCCGGTTGGGCAAAGCACTATTTGAGCAGGCCGTCAAAGCAATTAAAGAAATCCATCCCGGACCTTGCGAAATGCATTTGAATGTAAACCGTAACAATAAGGCTTTACAATTCTACCAACATTTGGGAATGGAAAAAGTTGCAGAAGGAGATTTCCATATAGGCAACGGATATTATATGAACGATTATATCATGGGACTGAAAATCTAACCCTATCTTACAAAAACAAAATGGACGAATATCGTATCAATGGATTGACCATAAAAGAAAATTTGCTGCAACTGGCAGAAAATGGAAATAAAAAGTTCACCGAATCGCTGCATCCGGGAATAGAAAATGTATTGGGTATCCGCATCCCTGCCCTAAGGCGGTTAGGAGCACAAATTGCCAAAGATGACTGGGAGAGTTATCTACAGACTGCGGATACTTATTATATGGAGGAACGTATGCTACAAGGTATGGTAATAAGTAATCTGAAAATGAAAGACACGGAAGCATATCTTTCACTGGTTGCCCGGTTTATTGCCATCATCAACAGTTGGTCTGTTTGTGACACCTTTGACTTTTACGGCAAACAACGGTTTGTGGACAAGAACAAGAAAAGGGTCTGGCTATTTTTGGAAGACCGGATGAAATCCGACAAAGAATATGAAATACGTTTCGGAGTAGTAATGGCAATGGCTCATTATATTGACGAAGAGTATATAGACAACGTATTGCAATGGATGGACCGGATCAGTCACGAAGGATATTATGTGAAGATGGCTGTAGCATGGGCTTTATCCGTATGTTATGTCAAGTTTCCTCAAAAAACGATGAACTATCTGAAGGAAAATCATTTAGATGACTTTACTTACAATAAGGCACTACAAAAAATCATAGAATCTTATCGGGTAAGCACGGAGGACAAAGAAATCATCCGCAGCATGAAAAGAAAAAACAAATAATGTCCATTTACCGCAAAGAGGCTTTGAATCCTTCCGAAAGAAATTCACCATTCATATTCGGAAAGATCCAAACCGCTCCAGCAGCTATTAATAATCGGGAAAAGTTATTCCTCCCAAACCAAATAAGCTGAAACCAGCCAATGATTCAATTTATTGCCATCTACCTGTTGTGCCTCAGGGATACTTACCTTAAAAGAATGTTTACCGGCCGACAAGTCACCAATAACAGCCTCCTCAGGCATCACATCGCTACCCGGACACCAATTGGAACGGGACAAATCCGAAGAAGCCAAAGGTTCTTCAATCTCTTTTGTCGTATACCCCTTATCACCTATATATGCGGCAACTCGTGGTATCAGCCATACTCCCGTGGCCGGATTAAAACGGCGGAAAGAAGCACAGTCATCACGCCAAGGAATGAAATTCAACACCTCCTTGCCATCAACAGACACGATGTTCCGTTTCTCCACAAACTCATCTCCGCCACTATGTCCTCCGTGACCTGTTACAATATACTTCAAACGAACATTCTTGGCAGCTTTCGGCATATCAAAATCCATCACCACATCTTTGCGTGAGAAAATATCCGGATAAGTCTGTCCGATATAATACACCGTATTCATCAAAGGCTTCACACGGCGCTCCGGCATCACGTCGCAAGTGATCTTACTCTCCTTCACATCCAATTCCATACTGGCCACATACCCCTCGGCAGTCCATGTATCAATATAAATTCCCACGTATGCCTCTCTCTCCAATGCCGGATAAAGATCGGTAATATCCTGCACCCAAGTCACACTCTTTTCCCATTTCGGGATATATACAGGACGCCTCTTGCTGCTCAAAGAATCATTATCCGAACTATAATACCCCACACCGAACGGGGTCATAAAACGCATCAGTTCAAGGGTAGGCACATAATCCTGACCCGGAACAATACCAATCATTTTTTCATATTTGGTACTGTCTACCGCAGGAAACGCCCTCTTGCCTTCGGCTATATTCATCAGATTAATCACCGATTCTTTGGGAAGCACAAAACAAGAGCCAGATTTATCCCAACGGTCACCATTGGAAGCTACAGTTACTTTCAGGGTAACATCCACATCCCTTTTATAATCGGGCAAGGTTATTTTCTTTAAAATGATACGCCCGTTTACCAGACGGATCACTCCGTCAGCATTGGCAGGAGTATAATTAGGGAAAGAATCGGGACGAAAACAAACAGGGGTTTTGTCGAATACTTGAATATGAGTATTTCCCAATGCCGGTAATTCTTTGTGATTTGCAGCATCGGCCGGCATCATAAAAGTTGCCGCCACAGCCAGTGGGGCAATAAAGGTCAGCAGGTTCATTCTTTTTAATTATAGGTTAGTAATCAAGGGTATATAAATTAATTTCACAAAAAACTACACGGGCCTACACAAATCGTCCGATCTGTATAAATCCATGTAGTCTATAATAAAAAAAGGAATTATTGATGCTGTTCACGCAACAAATCATTCACAGTCTTCACCGGATTAAAGGTACTCAACGGCACTTCAACAAAAACAGTGTTCCAGTCACTCATTGCGCCGTTCCACAAGCCCGGAAGCTCCAATGCTTTCAGTTCTCTACCGTTCTTTGATTTATAAGAGATAAAACCTGTAGCCTTATCCACATACTTCACCAAGTCGAATTTGTTTCCTTTATAATCGCGTACCGCACACACCAAATCCACCGGAT
The DNA here is from genome assembly GCA_958432865.1 of Bacteroides stercoris. Taxonomy (GTDB): domain Bacteria; phylum Bacteroidota; class Bacteroidia; order Bacteroidales; family Bacteroidaceae; genus Bacteroides; species Bacteroides stercoris_A. Next base: position 13,361 of record CAUAWO010000018.1, on the reverse strand, counting down.
TAAAGTGAGTACCTTTCTCGAACATCTCTTTCTTGGCCGGATCATTCATGTCAATCTGAGAACTTTCCAAAATTTGCAGTGAAACAGTACCATCCGCATTATAAGCCAGGAACGGGCCGCCTCCCGGTTCACCCACATTCTTCACCATACCGCATACACGCATCGGACGGTTCAACTTCTTACGCAGATAAATAACCAGATCGGCATCTTCCAGATCCTTGATATCCAGTTTGCGGCAACATAAAGTCTGCTGTAAGAAACGAATGATCTCTTCCAGCTGCGCATGTGTATATTTACCGCCATCCAGCAATTCCAAATATTCAAATACCTGCTTCTGCAGAGTAACCAGTACCCCCGCAATCAGCTTTTTATACGTAACAGTATCCTCTTTCAAGCGATCGGGAACCACATTATCTATATTCTTGATAAAGATAACATCGGCATCCAAATCATTCAGGTTCTCAATCAGCGCGCCGTGCCCCCCCGGACGGAACAACAGCTTGCCTTTATCGCGGAAAGGTTTGTTCTCCATATCGGCAGCAACCGTATCCGTACTCGGTTTCTGTTCAGAAAATGACACATCATATTCTACTCCATACTTCTTTGCATAAACGGCAACCTTCTCTTCCACCAGCTTTGTGAACAATTCACGATGTTCCGTAGAAACGGTGAAATGCACATTCACTTTTCCGGTTCTGCCTGCCGCATACAACGCGCCTTCCACCAAATGTTCTTCCAGCGGCGTACGCACACCATCCGCATACCGATGGAATTTCAACAACCCCTTCGGTAATGCCCCATAGTTCAAGCCGGCAGCTTCCAGCAGATTGGCTACTATAGGTTTATACTCCTTCCCGGCCATCAAAGCATCAATATCCTTTCCTGTATTATCCATACAAGCCGCATTCAAGTCATTGTAGAATGCGAAGCTATGAATATGGTCGAAAAATTTCTTTTCGAAATCTGTCTTCGGAGTATTGTAATCAGCCCCCAGGAATTCGAACAAATTCTTGAACATGCGGCTGGCAGCACCAGAGGCGGGTACAAACTTCACGATGGTTTTCTCACCTTCCTTATATGTATCCCATGCTTCCAAATAATTTTTCATTTCAATTTCGGCGGGAGCCATGATTCCCTTTTCAACAGAAGCGGCCGCATCCAGCTTCAAAAATGGGAAACCCTTTTCAAAGCAAGCCAGTTGTTCTGCAATCTGCTGCTCGGAAATTCCTTTTTTCACTAATAAGTCTTTGTCTTCAGGTGTTAACATAAGTACATGATTTTATATGGTTTAAATAAATTGTTACCTTATTCTTTCACTATTAATTGCCCAAAAATACAAAAAAATGCGAGAACACTACCTAATAAATAAAGAAAAAAACTACCTTTACCCTCGAAAAGATTTCACGTGTTATGGAAGAAAAAGCATTTTTCACAGCCAAAGAGCGTGAGCAACTGTTCGCCCTCTATAAACGATTGCTGCAATTATCCGGCGACACCTTGCAGAAGGGTGATTGCCATAAGTTAAAAATACACCTCATAAAAGCAGTTGCCGAAGGTAACCTGCCACGAAATTGTTTCGGGATGAATCCTATCATCAAAGATATGCAGACCGCTGTCATCGTGGCCGAGGAAATTGGGATGAAACGGGCTTCCATCCTGGGGATCATGCTGCACGAATCGGTAAAGAACCATTTATGCACCTTAGCATCTGTACAACAGGAATATGGAGAGGATGTAGCGGGGATCATACGCGGTCTTGTGAAAATCAATGAGCTATACTCCAAAAGCCCTACCATAGAATCGGAAAATTTCCGCAACCTGCTGCTCTCCTTTGCCGAAGACATGCGTGTTATTCTGATCATCATTGCAGACCGCGTGAACCTGATGAGACAGATAAAGGAGACTCCCAATATAGAAGCACGCACCCAAGTAGCCAACGAAGCTGCCTATCTGTACGCACCGCTGGCACACAAGCTGGGGCTATACAAACTGAAATCGGAACTGGAAGACCTTTCCTTGAAATATACCGAACACGACGTATATTATCATATAAAGGACAAACTGAACGAAACGAAAGCCTCCCGTGACAAATACATAGCCGCCTTTATCGAACCGATACAGCATAAGCTGGAAGAAGCAGGATTGAAGTTCCACATGAAAGGGCGTACCAAGTCCATCCATTCCATCTATCAGAAAATGAAGAAACAGAAATGTCCCTTCGAAGGAGTGTATGACTTGTTTGCCATCCGAATCATTCTGGACTCTCCCGTCGACAAGGAAAAACAAGAATGCTGGCAGGTATATTCCATTGTGACCGATATGTATATGCCCAATCCCAAACGTCTGCGCGACTGGCTCTCCGTACCCAAAAGTAACGGATACGAATCCTTGCATACCACTGTAATGGGGCCTGAAGGCAAATGGGTGGAAGTACAGATACGCACCGAACGCATGGACGAGATAGCGGAACGTGGTCTGGCAGCCCACTGGCGTTACAAAGGCGTAAAAGGAGAAAGCGGTCTGGATGAATGGCTGACCTCCATCCGGGAAACACTGGAGAACGCCGACAGTGACCTGGAAGTGATGGACCAGTTCAAACTGGAATTATACGAAGACGAAGTATTCGTATTCACCCCCAAAGGTGACTTGTACAAGATGCCGAAAGGAGCGACCGTACTGGACTTTGCTTTCGCCATCCACAGCAAACTGGGTTCCAAGTGTATCGGAGCAAAGGTGAACGGAAAGAACGCACAATTAAAGCAAACGCTGAACAGCGGTGACCAGGTAGAAGTCATGACTTCAAACACCCAGACACCCAAACGCGACTGGCTGAACATCGTCACCACTTCGAAGGCAAGAACCAAAATACGCCAGGCCATCAAAGAGATAGAAGCCCGCCAGACAGAGTTCGCCAAAGAAACCATAGAACGTAAATTCAAGAACCGCAAACTGGAATACGATGAAGCAGTGATGATGCGCCTGATAAAAAAGCTGGGATACAAAACCGTAACCGAGTTCTACCAGGACATAGCCAACGAGACAAGAGATGTGAACGACATCATCGAAAAATACCTGGAACTGAAGAAAAAGGAAACGGAAAACCGGGAAGATATTGTCTATCGCAGCGCCGAGAATTTCAGCATGCAGACAGCACAGGACGACAAGACCTTCAAAGAGGACGTACTGGTCATTGATCAGAATTTGAAAGGACTGGACTTCAAATTAGCCAAATGCTGTAACCCTATCTATGGCGATGATGTATTCGGATTTGTAACCATCAGCGGAGGAATCAAAATACACCGTACCGACTGTCCTAATGCACGGGAGTTGCAATCACGTTTTGCCTACCGTATCGTAAAGGCGCGTTGGGCTGGGAAAAGCCACGGCAAACAATACCCCATCACGCTGCGCATCGTTGGCCATGATGATATAGGAATTGTGACAAATATCACCTCCATTATCAATAAGGAAAACGATATCCTGCTCCGTTCCATCAGCATCGACTCGCACGACGGGCTGTTCAGCGGCATGATGACCGTAATGGTAGATGATACTTCAAAGCTGGAATCATTAGTAAAAAAGATAAAGACAGTAAAAGGAGTAAAACAGGTAAACAGAGGATAAACTCACCCCAAACTTAAAAAAATGAATGAACTGCATAAACGACTAAAAAGCTTTACATACGCCTGGAAAGGCGTATGTAGTTTTTTAAGCAAGGAACACAATGCCTGGATACATTGCGCAGCCATCATCGCCGTAACCATTGCAGGCATCCGGTTTGAAATAACACGCACCGAATGGCTTGTCATCCTCCTGTGCTTTGCAATGGTACTGGCTGCCGAAGCATTCAACACAGCCATAGAACGCCTGGTAAACCTGGTATCACCAGACTACCATCCCATAGCCGGAGACGTAAAGGACATAGCGGCAGGAGCCGTACTGATTTGCGCTATCTTTGCCGCCCTCATAGGGTTGATTATCTTTGTCCCTTATTTTTAAAGGTGTTAATTTACCATTTATTTCACTAACAGTTAAAGACCTTTTATAAAAAAAACAGTAATTTAGCCCCGATAATTTTTAAAAAGTGGAACTAATGAAGAAAATTTTGCTTTCAACATTATTGTTGATTATAGGGTTAACCACATACGCAGCCGTATGGCAATCTCAAGGAGAAGCAGAAATAACCTTTGAGAAAACAACACATAACTTCGGTTCATTCCCCGAGTCTAGCCCGAAAGTTACTTGCGTTTTCAAATTCAAAAATTCGGGAGACGGTCCCTTGGTCATTCATCAAGCGATCGCATCTTGCGGATGTACTGTTCCCCAATATCCTAAAGAGCCCATCAAACCGGGTGAAAGTGGACAGATAACAGTGACTTATAATGGAGCCGGCAAATTTCCGGGACATTTCAAGAAATCAATCACTATCCGCACAAACGGGAAAAATGAAATGACACGTCTTTATATAGAAGGTGATATGACCCCGAAAGGCACAGTTGCAGAATAGAATTCTCACATCATAAGAGAGAGGATGTATCAAAACAAAAGAAGATTCGAGTTTGATACATCCTCTTTTTATATCCGGAAAACACTGCCCCGCCTGCCTGTATCCAAGTAAAGACAAAAAAATAAGAAAAAAAGAACATTTTTCCCCAATAATAAGCCACTCTTATTCTGATTAAAATAACGTACTTTGCAGCAAATTTAAGAGAACAATGACAAACAAGCTATTATTCTTTGTCCTGCTGGCCCTCTGTTTCAGTGGCTGTGACATGCTGGAAACCCATCCATACGATGTACATATTACAGGAGAAAGAGAACTGACCAACAAAAACATCCAGTTGATAGAAAACAAAATGCAAGGCAAAAAAACAATCCGCTTTGCCATGATCAGTGATACCCAACGATGGTACAACTCTACCGAAGATGTTGTAAAAGCCCTCAATGCCCGTGGTGACATAGACTTTGTCATTCACGGAGGAGACCAGTCCGATTTCGGCGTCACAAAAGAATTCATATGGATGCGGGACATATTTAACAAATTCCAGATGCCCTACGTATGCCTTTTAGGCAACCACGACTGCCTGGGTACAGGTGAAGACGCATACAGAGCCATTTATGGAGATCCCAACTTCGCCTTCACAGCCGGAAATGTACGCTTTATCTGCCTCAATACCAATGCGATGGAATATGATTATTCGGAACCGGTTCCCGATTTCAATTTTATAGAAAATGAACTGAACAACCTGTCGCCTGAAATAGAAAAAACGGTATTCGCAATGCACGTAAAACCTTTTGAATTTGTATTCAACAACAATGTAGCAAAAATCTTCCAACTATACGTCAACCAGTTCCCCAAAGTCCAGTTCTGTCTTTACGGCCATGAACACAAATTCGCAGTAGATGATCTATTCAACGACGGAGTTCTGTATTTCCAATGCCCCTGCATAGACAAACGCATCTACTTATTATTCACCATTAAAGAAGATGGAACCTACGATTATGAAACAGTTGAATTTTAAAAAGATATTTCTGAACCTATTGTGGCCACTATTGCCTTTTACGGCACAAGCCCAAGAAAATAATACACTTTACTCCATCTTATCCAAAGACAGCATACTTGTCTCCTCTCCTTCCGTTCAAAACCAAGAGGAAGATATTGTAACCCAAATGCCAAACCGGCACCATAAATACGACAAGCGCGTACACCGTTACAGGCGTGCGTGGGAAGCTTTGATCCCCACCCACACCAAATTACAGTACGCCGGTGGAATGGGCCTGTTATCCTGGGGCATAGGCTGGGATTATGGAAAAAGAGGCCAATGGGAAACCGATCTTCTTTTGGGCTTCATCCCCCGCTACTCATCCAAACATTTCAAGATGACCATGACCTTGAAACAGAATTATATCCCGTGGAGTATCTGGCTGGGCAAAGACTTCTCGCTGGAACCGCTGACTACCGGAATCTATTTCAACACCGTATTCAGCGATGATTTCTGGACAAGCGAACCTGAGCGCTATCCCCGTGGATACTACGGATTTTCCACCCGTATCCGCACCCATATCTTTCTGGGACAACGCGTCCGTTTCGATGTGCCCGAAAAGTACCGGAAGTTCTCTAAAAGCATCACCGCATTCTACGAAATCAGCACATGCGATTTATACGTTGTCAGTGCGTTCAACAACAGTTATTTGAAACCCGATGACTATCTGAGACTATCATTTGGATTGAAATTTCAGATATTCTAATCAAATCATGAGGATGTTTCTCTATTTTTTCACTATTTTTGGGCATTTATTATGATAAATTTCAAAAATAACAACATAGAGAAACATGAAACAAGAAGAAGAAAAATCGGTTGGATTGCCCGATAACGCGTTCCGACCTCTGAAACCGGGGGAACAATATCACCCCATCATGTCACCAAACAAAAAATATCCCGAAGTAAACCTATGGTCTGTGCTATGGGGTATCGCCATGGCGGTATTATTCTCGGCGGCCGCAGCTTACCTGGGATTAAAAGTGGGACAGGTTTTTGAAGCCGCCATCCCTATCGCCATCATCGCCGTAGGTGTATCGGGAGCCGCCAAGCGTAAAAACGCGTTAGGTGAGAATGTCATCATCCAATCCATCGGTGCCTGTTCGGGAGTCATAGTGGCAGGAGCCATCTTCACATTGCCCGCCCTTTATATATTGCAGGACAAATACCCCGAAATGACAGTCAACTTCTTTCAGATGTTTGTCAGCTCACTGCTGGGAGGTATTTTGGGAATCCTGTTCCTCATCCCCTTCCGTAAATATTTCGTCAGCGACAAACATGGCGAATATCCCTTCCCCGAAGCCACTGCCAGTACGCAAGTGCTTGTTTCCGGCGAGAAAGGCGGAAGCCAGGCAAAGCCATTGCTTTTTGCAGGACTAATAGGAGGTCTGTACGATTTCATTGTAGCCACATTCGGCTGGTGGAATGAAAACTTCACCACCCGCGTATGCGGCTGGGGTGAGATGGTTGCCGAAAAAGCCAAACTGGTGATGAAAATAAACACCGGTGCAGCAGTATTAGGCCTAGGCTATATTGTCGGCTTGAAATACGCGGCTATCATTTGTGCCGGTTCATTGGTGGTATGGCTGGTTATTGTTCCAGGTATGGCCCTGTTGTTCGGCGACCAAGTGCTGAATGCATGGAATCCGGCCTTGACACAAACCATTAGCGAAATGTCACCCGAACTTATATTCAAGGAATATGCCAAAAGTATCGGTATCGGTGGTATCGCCATGGCCGGTGTGATCGGTATCGTGCGCTCATGGGGCATTATAAAGAGTGCTGTGGGACTGGCCGCCAAAGAGATGGGCGGCAAGAAGGTGGAAGCAAACGTCATCCGCACGCAGAAAGACCTTTCCATGAAAATAATCGCCTTCGGGTCCATCTTCACCATCCTGCTGATCTTACTGTTCTTCTTTTTTGATGTGATGCATGGAAATGTATTACACAGCATTGTAGCCATCCTGCTCGTAGCCGGCATTGCATTCCTGTTCACCACCGTAGCAGCCAACGCTATCGCCATAGTCGGCACTAACCCTGTATCGGGAATGACACTGATGACACTGATACTTGCCTCAGTAGTAATGGTTGCCGTTGGACTGAAAGGTGCTACCGGCATGGTTGCTGCACTGGTTATGGGTGGTGTGGTTTGTACGGCACTCTCTATGGCAGGCGGATTCATCACAGACTTGAAAATAGGTTACTGGCTGGGCAGTACTCCTGCCAAACAGGAAACATGGAAATTCCTCGGCACACTGGTATCGGCAGCAACTGTGGGCGGCGTCATCATGATCCTGAACAAGACCTACGGCTTCTCCACCGGCGCATTGGCAGCTCCGCAGGCCAACGCGATGGCAGCCGTAATAGACCCGCTGATGAACGGTGTAGGCGCTCCCTGGCTGCTTTACGGAATAGGCGCTGTGCTGGCATTGGTGCTGACCTACTTCAAAGTACCCGCACTGGCTTTTGCGCTGGGTATGTTCATTCCACTGGAATTGAACCTGCCGTTGCTGGTAGGTGGAGCGGTGAACTGGTATGTCACTACCCGCAGCAAAGACGAGGCAGTGAATGCCGAACGTGGCGAGAAGGGAACTTTGCTGGCATCCGGATTCATAGCCGGAGGCGCATTGATGGGGGTTGTCAGTGCCGCCATGCGCTTTGGCGGTATCAATCTGATCAACGAAGAATGGCTGAGCAACCCGTTGAGCGAAGTGCTGTCAATGGCCGCCTATATCCTCCTGATCATATGGCTGGTTAAAGCCAGTATGCATATAAAGAAAAAATAACCCTTTTTCAAATACCGTGAAAATAAAAGCTATATGAAACGAATCTTACTAATGAGTTTACTTGCAATCTCTACCGCATTATCTGCCCAGAAACCTGTAGAGTTGGAATTATGGCCCGATGGCGCCCCCAACTCCAACGGCATCACCACCCCCGAGCAGAAATTAGAGAACAACCGGATTTCCAATGTCAGCGAGCCTACCCTTACCGTTTATCCGGCAGCCAAACCGAACGGACTGGCTGTCGTGGCTTGTCCCGGAGGGGGATACATACGCCTGGCTATGAATCACGAAGGGCACGATATGGCAGACTGGTTCAACGCACAAGGCATCACATACGCCGTATTGAAATACCGTATGCCAAACGGACACCATGATGTACCATTGAGCGACGCCCATCAGGCTATCCGGCTGATGAGAGAACACGCCAACGAATGGCATATTCAAAAAGTGGGTATCATGGGGGCCTCTGCGGGCGGACATCTGGCCAGTACGGCAGCCACCCACTATACAGCCGGAACGCGTCCGGATTTTCAGATCCTGTTTTATCCCGTCATAAGCATGGATCTGTCCAACTGCCATAAGGGCTCACGTGACAATCTTTTAGGGAAAAGCCCGTCAGAAGAGCTAGTGAGACTTTACTCCAATGAACTGCAAGTAACAGGCGACACTCCTCCCGCCTTCATCATGCATAGCAGCGATGACGGAACTGTACCCGTCAGCAACAGCGTGAGCTATTACCTGGCGCTGGTAAAGAATAAAGTCCCTGCTTCCCTCCACACCTATCCTATCGGCGGCCACGGCTGGGGTTTCCGCGACAGCTTTACCTATAAGCGCCAATGGACGGGAGAATTAGAAAAATGGCTGAGAGAAATACTGTAAAAAAGCAAGGAGATCTGGCAAAACAAAAATGACTGCTCCGAAAAGTTACAGATAGTAATTATAACACTTATTCATTGGCCATTACCTGTCACAGGTGTGGTATAAACGTATTTGAATACCTATGCGACATTATAGACCGTTGTGCCGCATGGTTTCCCAATACCTCTATAGAAAAATATCGTGATTTACTTCCGGGCAAATGGAAGCAGACACAAAAATAGCCGCCCCAAAATCTGGACGGCTATCTTTTTTATAGCTTATACGCTATCGCGGAAGGTTGTACCAATACAGAGTTTGATGCGACCCTTTCTTTAGTCTTTTAGGATGCTCAAATTATAAATTCATATTTCCAAAAACTGGATTTTGACACACCCACTTTCTATTTCCGATAAACACCTGCATCTTTATCTGCAGAAGACAAAAAACAGGCATTCGTTTCTCTTTCGCTTATTTTCTTGCGCCAAGTTGAATATCCAAATGATACAAAGCCACATCACCACCCAGCTTGATCTTGTCCAAAATACCCTGAACGGTAGCTTCCTCTTCTACCTGCTCGCGTACAAATCCCCACAAGAAATCCTGAGAAGCCTTGTCCTTTTCAGCAGAAGCAACATCTACCAGTTTGTCAATCAATTCGGAAACATGGCATTCATGCTTGTATACATGCTCGAACACATCCAGCGGAGAAGCCCATTCCTGAGGAACAGCATCCACAGCCCCCACCTTGGCTTGTCCGCCACGTTTCATCACATATTGCGCCAACACATCAGCATGATCACTCTCCTCATGAGCCTGCGCTTTCATCCATGAAGCAAAACCTTCATAGCCTTTCGCAGCGAAGAAATAAGACATGGAAAGATAAAGATTGGCCGACCACATTTCGGCTACAATCTGAGCATTAATTGCTTCTTGTAATTTTTGTGAAATCATAATTTTTATTTTTTAGTTAAATTGTAACTGTTGCAAATATATAATTTTTCTAGCGATTAACACTATGTCCGTTCACCTTTTTATAAAAATTATATTTTATCTCATCCAAGTCTTTGCGATTCAAAAGAAAAGTCTTACCTTTGCACCCGCTAATACGGGTTATTAGCATTAATTCAAATCATTAATTATAAAAACATTATTTAGAAATGGCAACTAAAATCAGATTGCAAAGAAACGGACGCAAAAGCTATGCGTTTTATTCAATCGTTATCGCAGACGTAAGAGCTCCACGTGATGGTAAATTTACTGAAAAAATTGGTACTTACAACCCTAATACCAATCCTGCCACAGTAGATTTGAATTTTGAACGCGCACTTCATTGGGTAATGTGCGGTGCACAGCCTACTGACACAGTACGTAACATCTTGTCAAAAGAAGGTGTTTACATGAAAAAGCACTTGCTGGGCGGTGTTGCCAAAGGCGCATTCACAGAAGCAGAAGCTGAAGCTAAATTCGAAGCTTGGAAGAACAACAAACAATCTGGTCTGGCTACTTTGAAGGCTAAACTGGATGAAGCAAAGAAAGCTGAAGCAAAAGCTCGTTTGGAAGCTGAAAAGAAAGTAAATGAAGAAATTGCCAAGAAAGTAGCTGAGAAGAAAGCTGCTGAAGCCGCTGCCAAAGCTGAAGCAGAAGCCGCTAACGCTCCTGCTGAAGAAGCACCTGCTGCTGAAGCTACTGAAGCTCCTGCTGAAGCATAATTCAATTTTACTTCAAAAAGAACAGCTCCTCTGATCTATATCGGAGGAGTTTTTTTATACTCTTATCCGAGGAATCAAAGGGAGTTTATCTCATCTTCCGAAAGTCCGGTAACTTTTGCGATTTCAGCTATGGAAAGCCCGGCATTCTTCAAATTTCCTGCAATAGCTTTGGCTTTCATCCATTCACCTTCTGCAATGCCTTTCTGAATAGCTGTATTAATCACATTGTTCCAATCTCTATATACTTTCAAACTCTCCTCATAGGCATAAAGGTTCTCTTTTGAGAACTGAGCAATTTCGGCAGCCTCAAACAGCCGGTTGAACACACGTTCTTGAAGGGAAGTAGGACGTTCCATCAAACGGGCCAGATTCTTGAGCACAAACATCCATTTATCAAACAACGTATCCAACTCCTGCTCGGTTTTATGGAATTTAGGCATTTCCAGATACACAAAAGTCAGTTTGTCAAAAAACACTTCATGAGTAGTTGTATCCATCAGCTTCACTTCATGGCGGAAGCCGGAAGACGAAACATCATCCAAGGCAAAATTCAAGATACCGATCACATACACTGCTTTCAGTTCATAGTTCCAGATTTCCCCTTTAATAGCCTGTTCCCTGATAGGATAGGTAGCATAATAAATACTCCGGTCCTTGAAAAACTGTTGCTCCCCTCTCTGCATTTCTATCAGAATCTTTTCTCCTTTTTCATTTTCACAATAGACATCAAAGACAGCCCGGCGGTCAATCTCTTTGCTGCCCAGATGCTCTGTATTCAAGTAGATGACATCCTCAATGACCTGCTTGCCATCGAACAAGGCATTCAAGAAGCCAATAAGAATCTCTTTGTTCAAGTCGGTTCCAAACAATAATTTGAATGCAAAGTCCGTATAGGGATTTACATATCTTTCACGCAATCCTTCACTACACATAAGCGTTTGATATTTAAAGTTATTTTAATTCTGTTGAAAGCAGTTCAATACAAAGGAACGAAAAAAAGCGGATTTCAAGAAAGTTATCTGCTAATAAATTGTTAATGTTCCAATATGTCACTCACCTCTATAGGGAGAAAGCATTTATACAAAGACGGGAATAACTGTATAAAGAGTTTCGTAATAAAAAAGAAAAAGGACTGTCCTGCCGGTTAACTCCTTATGTTTTTAACTTACAGCCTGCAAATATTCAAAGAAATATCATGCAACAGGCTTGAGGTCGCTACTTTTCTACCCTCTAACGATGAGTTCACATCCTTTACTTATAAACTGTAAGCAACAATAAAGGGGCTGTCATTCACGACCAGCCCCTTTATTTATCTTCAAATTTAAAACCTTATTTTGTTACTTCAGGCTCACCTTGCAGTTCAAATTTAGCATTTCCTAAACCTTTAAAAGTATAAGTATAAGTAAATGTTTCAAGCCCATTATACACTTTTGCAGAAATGACATAGAAACAATCAACCCCACTTACTTGCGCGCCGGCTGTAGGATACTCTGTTGCCAAGATCAATTCAATACCCTCCTGAACCATAGACAACAAATAAGCCTCAGCCTCTTTATCATCTGCCGGCACCACCCCATCGGGGTCATTCGAACGGCGTTTAGCCAACTGGATATTGAAGTTTACATAATAAGAGCTGCCACCGAACCAGTATTCCGAGTTTCCATATTTGGCATCCATATACCCAGCATCCTTATTCGCTTTCACCCAATTTTCCAAAATCAAATAATCTTCGGAAGCCAATGATTTCGTTACCGTCGGATCAAACAACCACTCGGTTCCATTATGTACAAAATTCACTTTTTCTTTCAGTTCAATATTGTTATTCAGAACCCATGTACCCTCCTTGAACAAATACTCGTCCACCTCAATCGTCGTTACCTTATTATAATATTTGTACATGACGGCTTTTGAATCCCCTTCCTGGGCATATGGAAATTTCTGAGCCAGGAACTGGGGCAGATAATTCTCCGGAGCATCCGAAGTGCTGAAGTTATCATGACTGCCCGGGCTTCCCATAGCGTCATAATCGGCAGGAGCCACTACAACCAATCTGCTATCTTCTTTAACCTTCCAATCCGTTCCGTCAAACTGATACAATGCATTATAAGGCTTTTCATTCGTCGGAGCCAATACAGCCGATGAAATACTTACATTATCGAGCTGAACAGTAGTGGTTTTCGCCTTGGGCCCCTCGCCTACATAGCGGAACGCAACATAAACGCTTTTACCATTGTATGCCTCCAGACCGGCTTTCCCTACATTCACAAAATTATCGTTGTAGCCGTTGGCAGGCCCTTCAGGGAAAGTAAACTGGTCTTTCACGCTAGTCCACTGTGCCATATCAATCGAACCATTTCCCGCATATGTATCGGAAACCAATACATCCAGACAATCTGCATTATAGTATCCGAACTTTATGTCGAAAGACAGTCCGGCATCTTTGCTCGTCACTGCTACTGCCGGAGAAA
>CAUAWO010000017.1:0-48623 GCA_958432865.1 Bacteroides stercoris | reverse complement strand
AAGTCGGGGCTTTGTGCGTAAAAAACAGAAGGTGTGCATTTTGACACACCTTCTTGTTTTTTTGCAGCAACAATTAATTCCTCCTCTTGCTTCACTGTTTTTGCATTTCATTGAAATGTCGGACTTGTTTAGGTTTATAGGTGTACAAATTTGCTCTTCATTCCTTTCATTTCTTCAGACACGGTCTTGTCCAGAATCCGTGCATATATTCTGGTTGTCCTGATGTCCGTATGTCCAAGCATTTTGGCGACAGATTCCATTGAAACCCTGTTGGCAAGCGCAACGGTTGCGAATGTATGTCTCGCGACGTGGGTGCTCAGCGGTTTGGTGATACCGCATGTATCGGCTATCTCTTTCAGGTAACTGTTCATCCGCTGGTTGCTGGGCACCGGCAGCAATACCCCTTTTTTCATACATTCTGGGTGTCCTTTGTATTTCTCCAGAATCATCCGTGGAATGTCCAGTAGAGGTATGTCACACATGTTGTCCGTCTTTTCGCGGGCTTTTCTTATCCAGTATTCTCCGTTGCCATCCTTTATTATATGGTCATGTCTCAGGTGCTGTACATCGGTAAAGGCCAGCCCGGTCAGTGCGCAAAAGACAAATATGTCCTTTACTGTCTGTAACCGGGGGATGGTGAACTCTTTTTTCAAGAGTATGCCAAGTTCTTCTTCCGTGAGGAATGCCCGGTTTGTTTTGGTCTGTTTGAAATGGATTTCTAGAAAAGGGTCATCCGTTATCCATTTGTTTACAAGTGCCGCTTTTATAATCTTCTTGAGATTTTTCAGATACTTGACGGCTGCATTTTGGGCGCATGATTTTTCAGTCTTTACATAGTGTTCAAATTTTGTAATGAATTCATGGTTTATTTCTTTCAGCGGGATATCGTTCATTCCGTATTCTTTTTGCAGCAGTTCCTCCAGATATCTTGCAGTCCGTTCATACCTCAGTACGGTTCCGGCTACATAATCCTTTCCCATCAGTTCCCTGTATTTGCGGTTGTGTTCTCTAAAGACCTCCAACAGCATTTTGGGAGAGTCCCCTTCACCGTAGTAACGTCTTTTCAGTATATCGGCTGTAATCGGTTTGCCGTCCTGCTCCAGTTCCCTGTGTATTTTTAGGACTTTTGTCCGGACCGTATCCAGATAATGGTTCAACTCCATCGCTTTTCTGTCCTTGCCGGCAGTGCATTCCTTTTGGGAGTTCCATTTGGAAACTTCCACACTTCTTTTAATCTGTATTTCCGCCCGTTGCCCGTTGACTGTTATACGCATACAAATAGGTGCCTCACCGTTCTTCAGAAGTTTGGACTTCTTGATGAAGAAAAGAATCGTAAAATAGTTTCTTTGCATAGCCATACTCACAAAATTAAATGTTACAAAATTAATTCCAACGAGTCGGACTACACTGATACAAAATGCGGAAAATCAATGAAGTATGCTATAATTCGGTGGACATTGCAAGGTGTCTTTCAAGTCCACCTATTCCACCTGTGATTATTGCTTCTTTTTGCGGTAAAATGCAGTGTCGGAAAAAATAAAAATCCCTAATAACTGTTGATTATCAGGGATTTTCTTGTTTTTCTTATTCGTCTGAGTGATCCGCTTGGGGCTCGAACCCAAGACCCCAACATTAAAAGTGTTGTGCTCTACCTGCTGAGCTAGCGAATCAATCCTTATTGCTGTTAAGCGGGTGCAAAGATATGGACTTTATATTTAATATGCAAGACTTATAACGAAAAAAGTTTGCATTATTTTAGTTGTTTATTTCTTTTGTTTGATTATCAGTTGATTCTGTCTTATGAATATTTTCTCTGTTGATAATGAAACGTTGATAGTAGGAGAGCATCAGCGTTGTGAGCGGTAGTGCGATAATCATTCCCAACATTCCCATTAATGAACCCCATATGGAAAGTGATAATAGAATGATAGCAGGATTTAGTCCGGTAATTTTCCCCATAACACGTGGCACGATGAATCCGTCTTGGATAGTTTGCACTACAATGAATACTGCCATGGCTGAGGCGATGATTATCCAAAAATTCTCGCCTGTGTCGGAGGCTTTCAGGATTGCCAGTATGATAGTAGGAACCAAACCGATGATTTGAAGATAAGGCACCATATTCAATGCCCCGATGAACAAACCGAGACCTATGGCCAATGGGAAGTCTATGATAAGAAAGCCTATGCTGAATAAAATGCCGACACATAAGGCTACGAATGCCTGTCCGCGGAAGTATCTGTTCATACCTACTTTTACGTCATTTAGTATGCCTACCACGAAAGAACGGTATTTCATAGGCACGAGATGCGTCCAACCTTCTGCGATGCTTTCGTAGTCTAATAAAATGAAGATAACGTATAGTAAGATAATGAATATGGTGAATACGCTGAATAATAAGTCAACGGAGTCCGATAATAAAGACCATAGGCGGGGAACTGCTTCTTTGAGCGCATCCAACAGGTTCTCTTTATTGAATAGTTCGGTTATAAATTTAACATCGATATTATCTCGTAAAAAATCGGAAAGAGAGGTGGGCACATTACTATTATATGTTCCGTGCGAAAAGTATTGGACCAATAAAGTCTGTACTCTGCCGCACTCTTGTATCATAGGGGGTACTAACAGATAAAAAGCTCCGGCACCCACAATCAGAAGTGTGAGTAATGCGCAGAATATGGAAACAATCCTATTTCTTAATTTTAGCTTGTATTGGAAAAATGTGACCAAAGGATATACCAGATAGGCAATAAGCCAAGCGATAAAGAAAGGTAATAGAACGCTGCTTAAACGCTTCAGAAGCATCAATATGCCGATAATGATAACTCCTAAAATGACACCGCGGATAAAACTGTCGAATGTAATCTTTTTACGTTCCATAGAATCCTGTATTAAATTTATTAATCGCTTGCTGTTTGCTGGTCTTCCTTTATCGCCCGTAAATAACACTCTCGGCACAAGGGTTCGTATTCGGCTGTTTCACCCAACAGAACTTGTTTGTCATTTTTTACAGTACGATGAGAGAATGAAGCAAGCTGTCCGCATTTTACACAAATGGCATGCACCTTGGAAACTTCATCTGCAATGGCGCACAGCCCCGGCATGGGGCCGAAAGGATTACCGCGGAAATCCATATCCAATCCGGCTACTATTACACGTATACCATTGTTGGCAAGCTGGTTGCATACATCAATCAGACCTTCGTCAAAGAATTGCGCTTCGTCGATGCCCACTACGTCTATTTCGGAAGTGAATAGCAGTATGCTTGCCGATGAGTCTATCGGTGTAGAGGATATGATGTTGCTGTCATGCGATACGACATCTGCTTCTGAGTAACGCGTGTCTATTGCCGGCTTATATATTTCTACACGTTGCTTGGCAAATTTGGCACGTTTCAAACGGCGTATCAGTTCCTCTGTCTTGCCGGAGAACATGGATCCGCATATAACTTCAATTCTTCCTCTACGTTTGGTTTCTTGTATGTGGTCTTCCGAAAATAATACCATATCTTTGAGTGTTATATTCAGTCGCAAAAGTAATGATTTTGTTCGCTTCCGGATATTTTTTCATTATTTATTTCTACATTTGTGCCATTAATACGGACAGGAAAAGGATATGCAAGCATTATTGAATGATATAGAACTGGATGTTCAGGAATTGAAATGTTTGATACAGTCGATGCTCACTGATACAAATCCTGTGTTGAGAATAGTTGCTAAAAGGAATATTCATCAGATGCAGGAGCGGTTGGATGCGCTGACCAAACTGTTGGACGACACTTTTGTGATAACTCCGGTGGAACATGTTGCTTCTGATATTGTGGAGAAAACAACTGAATCGGAAGTGATTTCCGAACCGGTTGCTGATGTTCCGGTTGAGGCAACTCACGTTTCGGATATTGCAGTACCTGCTTCTCAGATTCTTGCCGAATGTATTAAGCCGGCTACGGACTTACAACATGCCATCAGTCTGAATGATTCGTTTCGTTTTACCCGTGAATTGTTTGCCGGAGATGCGACACGTATGAATGAGGTGGTGCGCCTTTGCGGTGGGGCTTCCTCTTTGGATGAGGCTATGTCTGTGTTTATGTCAACTGTACAACCGGATGAGGAAAATGAGGCGGCTGCTGATTTTATAGAACTTCTCAAGAAGTATTTCAGTTAAAAAAGTTGCGGATATGGGAAAACTTTATGTAGTGCCTACGCCAGTAGGAAATTTGGAAGATATGACTTTTCGCGCTATCCGCATATTGAAAGAAGCGGATTTGGTGCTGGCAGAAGACACGCGTACTTCCGGAATATTGCTGAAGCATTTTGAGATAAAGAATGCGATGCAGTCTCACCATAAATTTAATGAACATAAAACAGTAGAAAGTGTTGTAAATAGAATAAAGGGTGGTGAGACTGTGGCGTTGATTTCAGATGCCGGTACTCCTGGTATTTCCGATCCGGGTTTTCTGGTGGTTCGCGAGTGTGTCCGCAACGGTATCGAAGTACAGTGCCTGCCGGGGGCTACTGCTTTTGTTCCGGCATTGGTGGCTTCCGGATTGCCCAACGAGAAGTTCTGCTTTGAGGGTTTTCTTCCTCAGAAGAAAGGTAGGATGACACGTCTGAAAGGTTTGGCGGAAGAACGCCGGACAATGGTTTTCTATGAATCTCCCCACCGTTTGGTAAAAGCACTGACGCAGTTTGCAGAATATTTCGGTTCGGAACGGCAGGCGTCCGTTTCCCGTGAAATATCCAAGATACATGAGGAGACGGTACGTGGTACTCTTACCGAATTGATAGAACATTTCACAGCCAACGAACCGCGTGGTGAGATAGTGATTGTAGTAGCAGGAATAGACGATTAAATAACTTCATTAACAAAACGTAAAACAAAAGCGTATGAAAAAGTTAGCAGTTTTGATTGTATGTACAGCCGTTATGGCTTCATGTGACAGCTTTTCAGGTGGTAGCAAAGATCAGTTGAAAGCTGAGAATGATTCTCTTTTAATGGAACTGACTCAGCGTAATGCTGAACTGGATGAAATGATGGGCACTTTCAATGATATTTCGGAAGGATTTCGTCAAATCAATGCGGCAGAAAGCCGTGTAGACTTGCAGCGTGGTGCAGTTGCAGAGGGTTCTCTGAATGCTAAACAGCAGATAGCCTCTGATATTGAATTCATCCGTAAGCAAATGGAAGAGAACAAAGAGCAGATTGCCAAGCTGCAATCTATGTTGAAAAACAGCAAGACCAACTCTTCTCAGTTAAAAAGAGCCGTTGAGTCTTTGACACAGGAACTGAATGCGAAAACCCGGCGTATCGAAGAGTTACAGGCCGAACTGGCTTCTAAGAATATCCGTATCCAGGAGTTGGATGCCGCCGTTACGGATTTGAATGCTGTCAAGAGTGAATTGACTGCTGAGAATGAGGCAAAAGCCAAGACAGTGGCAGAACAGGATAAAGCGCTTAATACTGCATGGTTTGTATTCGGAACGAAGAAAGAACTGAAAGACCAGAAAATTCTGAGCGGTTCCGGATTATTTAAAAAAGGTTCGGTCTTGAAAGATGGTGATGTTAATAAGGATTATTTTACCCAGGTTGATATTCGTACTACCAAAGAAATCAAACTGTATTCCAAAGATGCCGATATTCTGACTACCCATCCTACCGGTTCTTATGCCTTGGAAAAAGATGATAAAGATCAGTTGACATTGAAGATTACTAATCCGAAAGAATTCTGGAGTGTTTCCAAGTATCTGGTAATTCAAGTGAAATAGTTACTTGATTGATAATTGATAGGGCTGTTTCAAAAGTGCGTTTCATTTGTAGGCCTGCTTTTGAAACAGCCTTTTTAGTATTCTTTTTTATGCTTTATAAAAATCTTTTTTTTGATTTGGACGATACGCTTTGGGCGTTCTCTCTCAATGCTCGTGATACCTATGAAGAAATGTATTGGAAGTATGGATACGATCGCTATTTCGATTCGTTCGAGCATTATTATTCACTTTATCAGCGTCGCAATCTGGATTTATGGGCAGAGTATGCAGATGGTAAAGTCACGAAAGAAGAGTTAAACCGTCAACGTTATCTTTATCCTTTGGAGGCTGTAGGAGCAGGTGACTCCACTTTGGCAAAGGCTTACGAAAGAGATGCTCTTGCAATGATTCCTACCAAAAGCAAATTGATGCCACATGCGCGTGAAGTGCTGGAATATCTTTCGGGAAAATACAATTTGTACATTCTTTCAAATGGATTTAAAGAACTCCAAAGTCATAAAATGCGTTCGTCAGGCATTGATGAATATTTCAAAAAAGTGGTTCTTTCCGATGATATCGGAATCCTGAAGCCTTGGCCTGAGATTTTTCATTTTGCTCTTTCGACAACCCAGTCCGAGTTGAATAATTCGCTGATGATCGGAGATAGTTGGGAAAATGATATAGTCGGAGCGGCGGGAGTAGGCATGCACCAGGTGTTTTACAACTTGTCCGGTCGTACCGACTTGCCTTTTGCTCCTACCTATCAGATTACTGATTTGAAAGATTTATTTAATTTTTTGTGACATTGACAGATTAGTTGTACTTTTGTTTCCAATGATGAACATCTAAAAATACTATTATGGAAACTCTCATTCCTTTTGCATTGTTGTGTTTCACATCCTTCTTTACGTTGACTAATCCGTTGGGCACAATGCCGGTTTTTCTGACTATGACGCAGGGTATGACCGATAAAGAACGTTGTTCTATCGTAAAGCGCGCAACATTAGTCTCGTTTATCACATTGATGGTCTTTGTCTTTGCCGGGCAATTCCTCTTCAAGTTTTTCGGTATTTCGACAAACGGTTTCCGAATAGCGGGTGGCGTTATCATTTTCAAGATTGGTTTTGATATGCTGCAGGCACGCTATACACCGATGAAATTGAAAGATGAAGAAATCAAGACCTATGCGGATGATATTTCGATTACTCCTTTAGGTATTCCGATGTTATGTGGTCCGGGCGCTATTGCCAATGCAATCGTACTGATGCAAGATGCACATTCCTTTGAGATGAAAGGGGTGCTTATAGGCACTATTGCCCTTATTTATTTTCTTACATTCTTGATATTGAAGGCTTCCACCCGTTTGGTCAATTTATTAGGGGAAACCGGTAATAATGTGATGATGCGCCTTATGGGGCTCATCTTGATGGTGATTGCCGTAGAATGTTTCGTTAGCGGAGTGAAGCCGATATTGACGGATATTGTAAAGGAAGGTTGCTTGATGTAATTAAATAAGAGAGCCGGAATTTGGCAGTAATGAAAAAAAGGTTGCAAACAGGAAAACAGTCTTCCGTTTGCAACTTTTTTTATAGCTAGCATGAAATACCATATCATGCTTTATGTTTTATCATCAGAAAGCTTAACTACCGGTTTGTCTTTTCTGCTATTATGACAAACCGGTACTGGTTAGGCTTTGTTTAATAACCCGGATTCTGCTGTGCTTTCAAAGTCGGGTTGGCATTGGCTTCACTTACAGGAATAGGCAACAATGCTTTTGTATACGTACGGTCGAAACTTTGTGATTCTTTAAGTAATGAGTAGTGCCAGCCTTGGTTTTCCTCACTGCTATAGCGTACAATCGTTTCGTTATTGCGCATGGCGTCGAAAAAGCGTTGCCCTTCGCCAACCAGTTCCTTACGGCGTTCAATCAAAACTTTGCTCAGGAATTCGTCATCAGCAATAGCATCGGATACTTTGGCTGTTGGAGTTTTGGTACGTTTGTCCAATAAATCGTTCAGATATTTTATACCTTCTGCTTTGGCTGCTCCGCCCAGTTTGGCAGCAGCTTCGGCTGCGTTCAGGTAAACTTCGGACAGACGTAAAATCGGCAAGTTGGCAAGGCGCATATCTCCCAGTGCTCCCAGCGGGAACTTATTGATGAAAATTGGATTTTCCCCATAGGTTTTCTTCAAGTCTTTGTCGTACATTGCTGGTAGCACAACTTCGTTACGGACATCTGCAGGATCGGTTTGCAGCATATCAACAAATGATTTTGTACAGATAGCATCGGCATATCCTTGTTCATTCAGCAAGTAGCCTATGCCTTCACGGTCGGCCCAGTCATCAGAACCATTGTTTATCAATTCAAAAATCATTTCTTTTGTATGGTTCGGATCTTGCTTGTCCCATGCCTCAGCGTATTGTTCGGGAGTCCATAATTCATAAGGAGAGTCGTTGATGATTTCTTTTGCTAAATCGAAGGCTTCCTGATTTTTGTTCATGTATAGATACACTCGGCACAGCAAAGCTTTAGCTGCCCATAAATCGATATAGCCTTGTTTTTCACCTGCTTTTTTGGATACGGTCAGTGCTTCTGAGTCGATGGCATTATTCAGGTCTGCAACAACTTTGGCATAAACATCGGCTACCTTGTCACGTCCGGGTTGTGCATCACGATCCAGTGGTTTGTCAACGAAAGGTACTCCAAGCGAAGCACCTTCATCGTATGTATAGGGCATGCCGTACACTTTTACCAAATCAAAATGTACTAAGGCGCGTATTACTTTGGCCTGATTGTAGATATTTGCCAATTCAGCCTGAAAATTTTCCGCATCGGTAATTGTCTTGTTATCTACAGCCTCAATCAAGCGATTGGCGCGTCTTATCACATTGTACTGTATATTCCACATGTTTGGGGCATCATCTGCGGTATAGCGCATTTCATAGCAAGAAGAGGTGCGCATACCTTGAGTGCGTGCCTGCATGTCGTCCCCCCGGACATCTCCATAGTAGAACATGCGAGCTGCATAGTACTGGGTGTAAGTGGAATTGCCTTGCAGGCCATCATACATACCATACATTGCTGTGCGGGCATCATTATAATTGGTAATGGCGGAACTTGTTGGCGTTCCGTTGGAAGGAGTTTGGTCCAGCCAGTTATTCACACAGGACGAAAGCCCTGTCGTGACTGCTGCTAATGCTAGGATATTATATATTTTCTTCATAATGTATATGCTAAGTAAAGATTTTAATTAGAAACCAAGTTCGATACCAAATGTAATTGTTCTTAATGCAGGTGTCTCGAAGTAACACAGTCCGTCAACAGGGGTTTCTGGATCTACATACAAGTCTTTGGATTTCCAGGTAAGCAGATTATTACCCGAAATGTAAGCTCTTAATTTGCTTATTCCAGCCTTTTTGGACAAGTTGCTTGGAAGAGTGAAACCTATGGTCAGGTTTTTCAGACGTAAGTGATCGGTAGGCATCATCCAACGTGAAGAAACCGTATTTTTATTGCCATAGGCAAATAGGGGCAATTTAGCGTTGTCGCCCGGTTGCTTCCAGGTATCTTCAATCTTATAGTATGCCGGAACATTACCTACATAGTTGTAAGTACCGCCATTAGACTGTAACCAAGTTGCAGCATCGTATGCATGACCGCCCAAAGAGTAAGTCAGAGTAAAGTTTAAATCTATGAATTTCCAGCTTACAAAGTTAGTCAGACCACCGGTCAGTTTCGGGTCGGGCGAACCGATAATCACCTTATTGGCCTCATTCGAATGTATGGTGGTTTCACGACTTCCATCTTCTCCGTTAATGTAGAACATTTCCGATCCGGTTTCCGGATCAACACCTGCGTATTCGTAAGCATAGAATGATTGATAAGCCTCTCCGATACGATGAATGGCTATGCCGTCAATCATTTCGTTCTGTTCGCCGTCCAGTTTTAACAAGGTGTTTTTGTTGTGTCCGAAGTTCAAGGATGTGCTCCAATACCAGTCTTTGTTTTGGATATTGGTGGATTTAATTTCAAATTCAACACCGCGGTTTCTCATAGAGCCGACATTCATCAGCATAGTGGCTCCACCGCTACTATTGATTACACCCGGCACGGCTGAAATATTCTTGCTCATCAACAAATCCTTAGTGTCTCGGTTATACCATTCTGCAGTAATCGACAATCTGTTCCACAGCGTAACGTCCAAACCTACGTTGGTTGCGTAATTCTTTTCCCATTTCATATTGGGATTGTCAAAACGAGCTTCAGCCGAACCGCCATTTCCTGCATAGTTATAACCAAATTCATATACGCCCAAATAACCGTATAAATCTGTGGGTTGTGTACCGTTCACACCGTAAGATACACGTAATTTGGCATCGGTCAGCACATGCTTGATATCCTGCATGAAAGCTTCTTCACTCAGTCTCCAAGAACCGGATATAGACCAAAAATCTCCCCAACGGCTTTCTCTTGACAAGCGGGAACTGCCATCCCGGCGATAACTTGCACTAAAATAATACTTGTTATTGTAGTCATAATTGATACGTCCCAGGAAAGAAGTCATTCTGTATCGTTCTACATGGCTTGAAGCACGGCTATCGCCTGCATTTTCTATTTCCGACAGGTAAGAAGGGTATTGGTTTCCGTTGGCATATAAATAATCATATTTATAATCTTCGGTTTCAAAGCCTACCAAAGCATCCAGATTGTGTAATCCGAAGGATTTGTTGTAAGATAATTGTGTTTGTGTATTTAACTGCCCTCTGTTGCCCATAACACGCTGATAAACACCGTTTGATGAACGACCGTCGTTGCTGCGGGGATCCCACCATATACGTTCATTGTTTTGGTTGAAGTCATAGCTGATGGCTTCTTTCAATTTCAGATTATCCCAAATAGTCCAGGTAGCGGCCATTGAACCGAGGAAGCGGTTTATGGTAGCCCTGTTGTAATTATATGTTTCAGTTTGTATAGGGTTGGCACCATTCAGTGCAGGGAAGTTACTGCTGAATGAACCGTCTTCATTATATGGATATGTAGAGGGAGAGGCAGTCATTGCATAGCACATGATAGGGCTTGCAAAGCTGGTCCCTTCATTATTTACGTTTTGGGTTGAATTGGTATACATGGCGTTGGCTTCCAATAACACTTTGTCGGTTTGGTGTGTAACATTGGCGCGACCGGTGAAACGCTCATAGCCTGATACATTTGTAATACCTTCTTGCTTTGTATAAGCAAAAGAAGTATAAAACCTCGTTTTTTCATTACCGCCTTGTGCATTTACTTCATAATTCTGGTGGCTACCGTTACGGAATAAGACATCTTTCCAGTCTGTATATCCTGACCAGGGTTCTGCTGCATATTCATCGATGTTTTTATTGGCCAAAGCTGCTGCTTGTTCTGCATCATAACCAAGGGTATATTTGGCATAATTCTCAAATCCCAAGTGCAGGATTTCACGTCTTTGCTTACCATCGAGAATCGGTCGATAATCGATTGCCATATTAGACATACCCCAGTCTGCTCTTACCCCTATCTTGGTTTTGCCAGCAGAGCCTTTTTTGGTTGTTATGACAATAACACCATTAGCGGCACGCGAACCATACAATGAGGCAGCCGCAGCATCTTTGATCACCGTCATGGACTCTATGTCATTGCTATTCAGTGTAGCCATTAGACTGTTACCGGAATCTGCGTAAGTGAATTCGCTGACGTTTCCGTTCAGCATGGGCACTCCGTCAATGACATATAATGGTTCATTGCTGGCATTGATAGACCCCATACCGCGAATACGCACGGAGGCAACGGAGCCGGGCTGACCGGAAGTAGAAGTGATTTGAACACCGGCAACAGAACCAGCCAAACGATCTTGCACGCTGATAGAAGGTAAATCCTGTAACTTTTCGGTAGTCACATTTGATGCAGAACCTGTAAATGAGGACTTTTTGAAGGTACCATATCCGGTTACTACAACTTCATCAAGCACCTCAGTATCAGGTTTCAATACCACTTTTAAGTTCGGTTTGATAGCCACTTCCTGAGTCTGCATACCGATGTATGAAATCTGCAAAGTTTTCGCAGAACTCATAAAGATATAAGTTGCTAAAAATAAGAGCTTTATAAGTAACAGTTAAGTTGCCATTCAGAGCAAAAGTATTTACACATATCATTCTGGCCGTATCTAATAATCGAATTATATTACCAAAGTGCTACCTATAATCTATAATAACTGTTGATTATTAGCGCTTTGTATGGACGACTGTTGGATAATAATCATATCATAAATATACTTATTGCTTTTTGAAATAACATTTTGTAAGCAAAAAAGTATTGGTAGCTTAAGTCTTCCGTTTATAACTTGAACTCGGCCTCTCTATCAAGTTTAAAATGAAAATCATCTGTTATGCTATCATACTATAGGGGATATACTTCTGATTTCAAGCATATTAATCCGTGTAAAACAGGCGTGATAGATAAAATTATTTACAACTATCTATCACGCCACACATCGCCTTAAAAATGGGCTACCTCCCCTATGTGTATTTACACCTGATTGCACGGAATAATTTATTGGTTATCGGTGTAAAACTTTTAGTTTTATAGGAGAAAACTAAAAGTTCCAGCATTACAAAACAACTTGCTTACTACTTATTAAAGCTGTTATCTGTCTTTTTTTTGATACCAAGTGCTGCTTGCTTTATTTTTTCCAAGTCATGGACAATCGTCATATCCATAATATTGGTATACACTTGTGTCGTTTTTACGCTTTTATGACCAAGCAGCTTTTGTACAGTAGTGATATTTACACCATTATATATAAGTAAAGTTGCATTGGTGTGACGGGCTGTGTGAAATGAAATCTTTTTTGATAACCCTGCCAATTTTGCAATGATTATCAGGTCTTTATTAATATTTGAGTTATCTCTTAAGCGGAAAAAATTCTCCAGATTATTGCGGTATTTATTAAGGATTACAATTCCTTTGCCTGCAAAAAGGAGATAAAGGGGTAACCGCACTTCTGTTCCGGTCTTTACAGATTTATATATAAGCCACGTTTCCTGATTTATATCTACAATGTTTTTCTTGGATAAATTTGTAAAATCAGAGTATCGCATTCCTGCATAACAGCAGAACAGAAAAGCATCCAAGGACTTTTGCAGTTTCATATGCTTGTCCGTCAGGCTCAAACGTTCCAATTGTTCCAGTTCTTCTGGTACTAAATGGGTGTGTTTGTTTTCCACGGTTTTTATTTTATACTTCCTGAAAGCATATTTCTGGATTTCAATATATTCTTTATTAATAGCAATATTTATGTGGCGTTTTAAATGTTTCATATGTTTCGCAATGGTATTGGTATGATATCCTTTCTGTTGCAGGAAGTACTCAAAAGATGAAACGAACTCGAATGTCAAATCGGAAAATACTATATCCCTTTTGAATTCTTGCAGCAATAGAAGAGTAGAAAGATGATTGCGTTTGGTGCTGTCCTTTAAAGACGAATTCGAAACCTCTTGCTTAAAGAAAGATATAAATGAAGAATTGTTCTCTTTGGTAGCTAAAGCATCCTTTAATAATTCCAATGATATACGTTTGCCCTGCTGCCATAATTCCAATTCTTTTTTCTCTATTGCTGCGACAAATTCGTAAATCAGGCGGTTGAGAGCATCTGCATTAGGGTGGTTTTTTACAACTAGTTTTTTTGCATCCCATTGTTCCGGTTTCAGATAGACTTTGGTTGAAAAGTATTTCTTCTTTCTGTCTAAATAAGCTTCTACTTGTACCAGTGCCATTCCTCTTTTGTTCAGACATTTCTTTCTGTTGTACACAAGACTGTAAATAATTTTATTCATCTCAAGTTATTTTGATTAATACTATAAACAAATAAGATGATATTCTGTGCAAAACAGGGTTTGAATAAGAATTAATATCTGCAAAAAAAGACTCTTTCTTTGACGGTCTGTTCTTTGAAGTCACCCAAAATATTCAAGATATCTTGCTTTATCGGATGAACTAGCGTAAATATGAGAGCGTTTTTAACTATTTTATTTTAAAATATATATATTCGGATTAATAATAGAACAAAATGATTAAAACATAGTGGTAGTAAACATTACCATTTTAAGGTTCTATAATTGCATAAAACATGCTATTCAGCATAAAATAATTGAAATTCTTAACAGATTGATAGATTTGCAAGGTTTTTTCAATAAAATAGTTGTGCGTTTCATATTTATTAATATATTTGCATTTTGTTAGAGTAAAGAAACAATTAATGTAAAGTTAAACTTTAAGAGAGAATTTATGAAAAGAAAATTAATGCTGTTATTGGCCTGCCTTTTTGTGGGTATAGGTCTGGTAACTGCCCAAACACAGAAAGTCACAGGTGTTGTGATTTCTGAAGAAGATGGGCAGCCAGTTATTGGAGCTTCTGTATTGGTAAAAGGTACGCAAATCGGTGCTATTACCAATGTAGATGGTGATTTTACATTACTGAATGTACCAAGTTCTGCGAAAACTTTGCAGATTTCATACATCGGTATGCAGACTCAGGAAGTGGCTATCAAACCAAACCTAAAAGTAATATTAAAGTCTGATACGGAGCTGCTTGATGAAGTAACCGTAGTAGCTTATGGCACTAAACGTAAGCAGGATCTGGTAGGCTCCATCAGTAGTGTGAAAAATGAAATTATCAGCAATTCGCAGGCTGCATCCGTTTCAAACGCACTCGAAGGAGCTGTAGCCGGCTTACAGGTAGTAAGTTCTTCCGGACAGCCGGGACAGGATGCCGATATCGTCCTGCGCGGTATAGGTTCTATTTCAGCTAGCAATAATGCGTTGATTGTGGTAGATGGCGTGCCTTTCAACGGTAAGTTGTCGGATATCAACCCTACAGATATTGCTTCGGTGAACGTATCGAAAGATGCTGTTTCCAACTCCTTGTATGGTTCTCGTGCAGCCGGAGGTGTAGTTATGATTACGACCAAGACCGGACGTAAGGACAAAGTATCCATTAACTTTGACGGTAGTTGGGGGGTGGCACAGCGTGCGTATAAGGATTATGACATGGCTACCGATCCCGGAGAGTTCTATCGCCTGACTTGGTACGGTATTCGTAATACCTATTGGGCAGCCGGAAACTCCATTGAAGATTCTAATTTGGCAGCCAGTCAGGATTTGCTAGGCGAACTGGGTAATTACAATGCTTACATTATTCCGCAAGGAGAATATCTGGTGACACCTGATGGTAAACTTAACCCCAATGCGCGTTTGCGTTATGATGACACTTTTGCTGATGCCTTGTTCGACAACGCTTTCCGTCAGGAATATAATGTGTCTGCATCAGGCGGTAACGACCGTACGGATTTCTATGTATCTATGGGATATTTGGACAATGACTCTTATGTATTAGGTTCTTCTTATGAACGTTTTACAGCTCGCGCCAATGTTAACTCCCAACTGAAGTCTTGGTTGAAAGTAGGTACCAATGTAGGGTATTCCAAAGCTACTCAAAACGGTGTACAGGAAAATGCCGGAACTGCTTCTAATCCTTTCGCTGTGGCACGCTCCTGGGCTCCTATCTTCCCGGTTCATGCCTATGACACAGAAGGTAACATGAAATATTATGAAGACGGACGTCCCATGTATGATGCCGGAAACGGTGAAACAGACGGTACATCCAAACGCCCTACTGCAACTAATCAAAATGTGATAGCCAACATGAGAGAGGACATCCGTGAAAGCGTGTATAATAACCTGACTTCACGTTCATATATAGAAATCTCATTCTTGAAGAATTTCAAGTTTACGGCAAATTACAGTTATGATTTTACGAATGACAGCGAAACACTCTATTACACGCCAACTATCGGTGACGGACAGTCGTTCGGTGGTCGAGGTACACAGGCAAGTATCAACACAACAACTACCAACTTCAACCAAATTTTGGCCTACAGCAATGTATTCGGCGATTACCACCACTTATCGGCTAAGGTCGGTCATGAATACTATAAGTATGAATACGACTATTTTGACGGACAGAAAACAAACTTTTTTAATCCGAGCAATCCGGAACTGAACAATGGTGGACAGATGCAATACATCAATAGCTACAAGGTGAACCACAACATCGAAGGCTATTTCGGTATGGCAGACTATGATTACAATAACAAATATTATATCTCAGCAGCTTTCCGCCGCGACGGTACTTCCCGCTTCCTGGACCGTTGGGGTAATTTCTGGTCGGTAGGGGCCGCTTGGCGTATTTCCAATGAAGCATTCATGGACGGAACGGACGCTTGGTTAAATGACCTGAAAATACGTGCTTCATATGGTACCCAGGGTAATGAAAATATACTTTCGGATGAAGGTTACGCCTATGTATACACACCTTACCAAGACCAATATACGGTTACTTGGAATGGTGCTGAATTAGGCTATTCACCGGAATTTTACGGTAATCCGGATTTGACATGGGAAAAGCAGAAAACTTTTGACGTGGGTGTAGACTTCCGCTTGTTCGACCGGGTATATGGTTCATTTGAATACTTCTATCGCCGTACAGATGATATGCTTTTCAAGCGTCCCGTAGCTTTCTCTACAGCCGGACGTCCATATAACTGGGAAAACCTGGGTGCGATGAAAAACACCGGTATAGAGTTCGATGTAAATGTAGATATTTTCAATCAGCCTGACTTGAAGTGGACGGTATCGCTTGTGGGTTCCCACTACAAAAACCGCATCTTGACGCTGCCCGAAGAAAATCGCAAAGATGGTATTACCAGTGGTCCATTCAACCTGCGTGAAGGCAAGAGCCGCTTTGAATACTATACTTATATGTATGCCGGTATGGATGAAAAAGGAAATGCCATGTGGTACATGGACGAAACAAATGATAAAGGAGAAGTAATAGGCCGCACTACCACTACTACTTACGCCGAGGCAACCCGCTATTTCATCGGCAAATCTGCATTGCCTGATTTTAATGGCGGTTTCAGTACTACTTTCTCTTACAAAGGTATTGATCTTTCTATAGCAACGGCTTTCCAGATTGGAGGCTATGCTTATGATTATTCCTATTTGGATGGTATGAGCTCCTCATTCTATGTAGGTCATAACAAGGATATGTGGAAGACGTTCAATCCGGAGACAGGTACAGGCTCACTCCCTATCTGGAATGCGGACAATGCTTCTAACTCTTTCACTCAGCAGTCAGACCTCAATCTGATAAAGGCCAGCTACTTCAGTATCCGTAACATTACTTTGGGTTACACATTACCAAAAAACCTGATGCAGAAATTCGGTATTGAAAAGTTGCGCATTTATGCTACAGCAGACAATCTTGCCTTGTGGTCCAAACGTCAGGGATTTGACCCCCGTGTGGCAATGGCAGGCGCTGACGATGAATATGGAGGCTATTCTCCGATGCGTGTGATTTCAGGAGGTATCAACCTTACATTCTAACTAAAAAAGTTTTGTATATGAAGATAATAAAATATATGATGCAGGTACTCGTTGTCGGCAGCCTGCTTACATCTTGTGTTGAAGATGCCGATGTTACCGCTTATTTGACCGAAGACCAACTGAGTAATGTGGCTCAGGACGACCCTGATAAAACTTTTTCGGCCGCTGTGGCAGGTATGTATTCTGATATGCAAAAGTATTATGATACCGATATGCAACATAATTATTTCGGTCAAAAGAGCTTTGATTACCTGACATCGTTGATGGGTAACGACATGATTATGACCGGACGTTTCGGTATGAGTCTCTATCATTATTTGTTGGATTATTGGCAACAGAACTATACTCCGACCAACAATCGCTGGAAAGAATACTATCGTGTCATAGCCAATGCCAATAATATTCTCAAACTGATTGACCCCAGCAGTGAAGATCCTGCCAATTTGAAATATCGTGCCATCGCTCTCGGCTTCCGTGGCTATGCCTACTTGCAACTAACCTATCTGTACCAACACTCTTATTATACCGGTGCAGACGGAACGAAATGGGGACGTGGAGAGAAATATGACTTCTCGCAATCTCCGTGCGTGCCACTTATCACAGAAGAAACGGAAGGCGACCAGCCGCGTGCTACTGTAGCCCAGATATATGAGCAAATCATGAGCGACCTTACTACTGCCTTTGGCTTCTTCAAACAGTTGGATATGATACACACCTCCTCACCTACGGATATGGACGGTTGCGTAGTAGCTATGCACTTGGCCCGTGCAAATATGGTTATCCATGAATGGGATAAAGCGATAGAATATGCGCAAGTAGTGATAGACAACATCCCTATGTTAACGAATGAAAATCAGATACTGCAAGGGTTCAGTAACATCAGCCTGCCGGATGTGGTATTCGGCTGCGACATTACTGCAGATAATAGTACGATTTATGCATCTTACTTCTCGCAGATGGATGCTTACAGTGAAGGCTATGCTGGTATCGGTGTATGGCGTGCCGCCTTTAAGCCGTTTGTAGACCGCATCGCGGATAATGATATTCGTCTGCAATGGTTCTGCTGCGACCGTTCTACAGGTATGGATACTGAAGATAAAGACGGTAAGCCTATCCGTGTGACATTGTTGCGTGATACTGAAACGCCAGCTTCCGTAGAATATCAGGCTGTGAAATTCATCGGCACAGGTCGTGAAAATATCCAGGCAGGTACATTCAGCGGTTGGGAATTGGGAGACTATATCTATATGCGTTCGGAAGAAGCTTATCTGATAAAGATAGAAGCTTTGGCACACAAGAATTCTCCGGATGCTGTAACCGAACTGGAAAACTTCATGAAGACCCGTCAATCCGATTATGATTACACCTTTACGAACAAAGCCGACTTGATAGAGGAAATCATTTATCAAAAACGTGTAGAGTTCTGGGGAGAAGGCTTGGAATATATTGACAATCGTCGTTTGAATATTCCTGTAGACCGTACAGATGAAACCTGGGGTGCAGAAAACAACAATCACTTCTCTGCTGCCAAGTTCCGTTATAATCAGGAAGAACGTCCGTTCCTTTATCAGTTGCCCATCTCGGAAATAGAGAATAATTCTCAGATTTCTCCGAGTGACCAGAATTGATAGAGGTAAAGAATATGTTATACGATAAAATCGGTAAAGGCAAACTGCTTTTACCGATTTTTCTATTATTGCATCACTAGAAAAGGTCTGTCAACAATAGTATTCCTTTTTAACTGATCCGTTTCCTTAACCAAATATCGAAGAACTTGTCATACACGCTATACACTCCCAATTCATTAGTTACAAAATCTTTATCTAAAAGTCCTCTTATGGCTCCTTGCACAGAACTCGCCGTTAGCTTATAAGTTTTTAAAAATTTAGAGGAAGTGATTTCCTGAGCCTTTCCTTCCTTACAAATAGCAATGAGAATTTCTTTTTGTTTAGGTGGGAGTTGAAACAGAAGTGAAGAATAGGTAAAATTTAGTTGTGACAAAATATTTTCAATGGCAAAATTCACTTTATCAACAGTACACTCCTCACCTTCAGCAGTCATTGCATAAAGCGAGTTTGCCATAAACTGAATGTACCAGGTTATTCCTTCAAAACGTTTATAAACTTCTTGAATTGTTTCTACTGCAATTTTTTTCTTATTCTCCGCAAAGTGTCTTTTTATGAATTCCGTATAAATATCTGCATTAATAGGAGACAGTTCCATAATGGCCGTACTTTGGTAAAACGGACGTGACGGACTAGTAAATATCTCTCCCATCATATGACGTTGCGAACCGGCATAGATAAATTTTGCATTGGAACAATGTTGGATATGTGTCCGTAATATGGCTTCAACATCCCCTTCCGGATATTTGGCTATGACTTGAAACTCATCAATGGAAATCAGGCAAGGCTTATCCGCTTCTTCCAAATAACGGAATATTTCATCAAGCGTTATAGCGGGAGTCTTTATATCACCCATTTCCAAATTCCAACTGGGATTACCACTGAAATCAAAAGAGATACTGGTGCGAAGAGAGGATAAACATTTGAGAAACAGCTCCCATGCTTTTCTTCCACGCGGCTTCAAACCATTCAGAATACCTTTACCAAGTTCAAATACAAACTCCTGAAAATTCTTTGTTGCATATATATCGATTAAAAATGTGTGATATACTTCCCTTATTTGTTGCTGATGAAAACAATGCTCTATCAGCCCGGTTTTTCCTAAACGGCGAGGGGATATCAAAGCTACATTATTTCCGTTGGTTATATAACGTGTCAATGTAGTTGTTTCGGTTATACGGTCGCAAAAGTACTTTGCTGAAATATAGCCACTGGTTATGAAAGGGTTTATTTTTGTCATAAGTTACATGTTTTACACAAAGATAATTATAATCTTATTGTAATAGCTTGTTTATGATGTTTTTTTGTAATAGGATTATATTTTATTTTGACATAAATCTTTGTTTGCGACTTTCATCATAGTGTATTTCTTTATGGTCAACCACGGCTACTCACATTACTTTTTATTTTACAAAAATAGTTCAACAAAAAACTAAAGTATATTTCGATAGTTTCAATATAGACTACATCAACATGTGCATATTATTGATAATCATTGTTTTACTGTAAAATATGGTAACATATGAGTAACTTGATAGTTTTGTAAATACATGGTAGGCATATTCTATTGAGGTTTTTGGTTAAATATAATGACTTTATATCTATTTATAAAATGCTTATTTATAGAAGTTTACATATTGTATAGTTCTGCGAAAACTTTGCAGATTTCATACATCGGTATGCAGACTCAGGAAGTGGCTATCAAACCGAACTTAAAAGTGGTATTGAAGCCTGATACTGAGGTGCTTGATGAAGTTGTTGTTGTTGCTTATGGTACTGCCAGCCGCCAGTCCATTACAGGTGCTGTAGCTTCTATCGACTCAAAGAAACTGGAGATGCGCCCTGTTACTGAAGTAACGGGAACTTTGGAAGGTGCTGCTCCCGGTATTCAGGTGAATAACTCATATGGCGAGCCAGGTAGCGATAAATCCGAAATCCGTATTCGCGGATTTGGTTCTGTAAACGGAACTAATGCTCCTCTGATTGTCGTAGACGGCTCTCCTTATGGCGGAAGCTTGAATGATATCAATCCGCAGGATATTGAATCTATTTCTGTTCTGAAAGATGCTTCATCTGCCGCTCTTTATGGTAATAAGGCTGCTAATGGAGTTATCATGATTACCACTAAAAAAGGTAAAAGTCATAAGTTGAACTTCCGGATTGGTGTGAAGCAGGGTATGTATACCCGTGGTATACCGGAATATAACAAATTGGGCGTAAACCAATGGATGGAAGCTATGCGTTCCGGTATGCAAAGCTATTGGGAAAAAGACGGTGGAGTTACTCCGCAACAAGCATTCGAAGCATCTAAAACAGTCAATGATGACATTGTTTTTTCTCCTATTTTTGATAAGAACGGTGCTGCCATGTTCGATGAAAATGGAAAGTTCGTAGCAAAGGTAAAACCCGGTTACAATGATTTGGATTGGCTGAAGGCATTGGAGCGCACAGGTTATCGTCAGGAATACACAGCCAGTGCGGATGCTATGGGAGAAAAGTATGATATTTTCTCTTCTTTCGGCTATTTGAATGAGAAAGGATATATCATTGGATCGGATTATGACCGTTTCACTGCACGTTTGAAGGCTAACTATCAGCCGACTTCCTGGTTTAAAACAGGTGTAAGTCTGAGCGGAACAATGTCCGGCTCTAATTATCAGGCTAATGCTCATGATGCATATTTTGCTAATCCGTTCTATACAGCCGGTCAGATGGCACCGGTCTATCCTTATTTGATGCATAATGAAGACGGAAGCGTGGCTACAGATGGCACCGGTAACTCTTATGATATAAGTAACTATGATTATTTGGGTGGTCGTAATATTATTTATGAGATTCAGAATGATATCAGCCGTAAGGAACGTAATGCCGTATCAGGTCAGATATATGGTACGATTTCTTTCTTGAAGGATTTTGCGGCTACTGTAAGGGGGGACCTCTATAATGTAAATAACACGGAAAAAGCCTTCAATAACCCCTATTGCGGTGACGGTGCTGCTAACAACGGCCGTCTTTCAAAAGTACATGACCGTATACGCGAATACCGTTTTACACAGGAACTGACATGGGCTCACGATTTTGATAAGCACCATATCGATGTATTGCTGGCTCACGAATCTTTCAAGCACTCCTATAATTATGATTTCATGATGAAGGAGCAGATGAAAGTCAGTGGAAATACGGAGATGAGCAATTTTGCAAAAATGACAAGTATCGATGGTTATAACCAAGAATACACTACGGAAAGCTATCTTTCCCGTGCACGCTATAATTTTGCGGAAAGATACTTCCTGGATGCTTCATTCCGTCGCGACGGTTCTTCACGTTTCTCCGATCCGTGGGGTAATTTCTGGTCGCTGGGTGCAAGCTGGATTATCTCTCAGGAGAAGTTCATGAAAGACCTTACATGGATTGATAATCTGAAGTTCCGTGTTTCTTACGGTGAAGTTGGTAATGATGCCGGTGCCGATTATTATGCTTATAAGGAACTGTTCTATTCGGATGTCAATGCCGGTATCGGTGCGTTCTATAAAATTCAGATACCTAATAAGAACTTGAAATGGGAAACTTCCGGTTCATTGGATATCGCGTTGGAAGGTCGTTTGTTCAACCGTTTTAATTTCTCTTTGGATTTCTTCAATAAAACATCTAAAGATTTGCTTTTCACGGTTTACAATCCGCTTTCTGCCGGTGCAACCGACTGGTTTGCCACTTCTGACGAGACGCCGTCCGGAATGTCACAATATTTTGCTAACATAGGTAGTGTTCGCAATACCGGTCTTGAAGTTGCTATGGATGTAGATGCCATCCGGACTAAAGATTGGAAGTGGAATATCGGTTTGAACCTGACTACTATCCATAACGAAATTACAAAATTGCCCGGCGGTAAAGACATTCTGCATGGAACACAGAACTACAGTGAAGGACACAGCATCTATGAATTCTATACTTATACTTATGCCGGAGTAGACCAAATGAACGGACGTGCGCTTTATAATGCAAACTCACAGCTGGGTGAAAGTACAATCAATGCTTTGAAAGCTCAAGATGAGTATGTTACTATCAACGGTAAAAACTACGTGTACAATACATCATATGCCGAAAAAGAATGGCAAGGCAGTGCACTGCCCGATGTATATGGAAGTATCAATACCTCTTTGACATGGAAAGACCTGACACTTTCCGTACTCTGTACATATTCATTGGGCGGAAAAGTATATGATTATAATTATCGAGGATTAATGTATACTACGACTAATGGTCCGGGAGCCTTGCATAAGGATGTGCTGAATGGCTGGCAAGCTGCTCCGGAAGGTATGACCGAAGATTCTCCCAATCGTTTGAATCCGAACGGTACGCCTCAGTTCGACCTTTCAAGCTTGGCTTCTACTTCTTATGGTGCAAGTTCACGCTGGCTGACGGATGCTTCTTATTTTGTCATCAAAAATATCAATCTGAACTATTCTTTCCCAAAGAAAGTCGTTACAAAATGGGGATTGGGTGGATTGAGCGTTTACGGCTCCATTGAAAATGCGGCTACTTTTACGGCGCGTAAGGGTATGAATCCTCAATATAGCTTCAGCGGTTCTCAAGATAATACATTCGTTGCAGCACGTGTGTTTACGCTCGGACTTAATTTAAACTTCTAAAATGAAACAGATTATGAAATATACATTCAAGAACGTAATGATATTAGGACTCGGCTGTCTGTTGGGATTTACCTCTTGCTCGGACAGTTGGCTCAATACAGACTCCACGCAGACTGCGGGGGGAGATGTGATTTTCTCTACAACGGATAATGCAAAACTTGTTATCAACGGTATTTGCAGGACAATGGTTCAGCAACATGCCTATTATGGACAAAACTTCAACGGTGAAGGTACTATGAAGTTGCTTTATGGCGAATATCCCGGTCAGGATTTCAACTTCCCTTATATGGCACCGGGATGGTCTCCGCTGATGAACAACCAGTCTACCATAACCCAGAGCAGCAGCTCTATCTATGATTCTTACCCCTGGTATTACTATTATCTGATTATCGGAAATGCCAATGCGGTAATCAATCGTATTGATAAAGCAGAAGGTTCGCAAGAGGAGAAAGACTTCTTGAAAGCCGAGGCGCTTACATTCCGTGCTTATTCTTTCTTCCGTTTGGCTGAATTATATTGTGAGCCTTGGGCACGTAGTAATGATGGTGCTACCGATGGTGTGGTACTGCGCATTAAGGAAGTGGCCGAAGCTGGTGAAGAGACAGATTTGAAGTTGTCTACATTGGCCGAAACCTATAAGCAGGTTTATGATGATCTTGATGAAGCCCTTAGATTATATGAGGTTTCCGGACTTACCCGCGATGACATTTACTGGGATGCTACCTCTAATATCAGTTTCCCGGATGCTCCGGTGGCTCATGCCATTTATGCCCGTGCTGCTTTAACACGTCAGGATTATGCCGTGGCCAAGGAACATGCGGCTTTGGCGCGTGCAAATTTCCCCTTGATGGACACGAATACATATTATAGCGGTTTCTGCACTCCCAGCAGTGAGTGGATTTGGGGGGTGTACAATGATGCTTCCGAAACTATCTGGTATTATGGATGGCAGCTCTTCATGGCTTGTAACGGTTACTATGCGCAGCAAAATATCAATGTATGTATCAATCGTGATTTAGTTGAGTCTTTTGCCGACAGCGATATTCGTAAAGGATTGTTCTTGACGGAATCTACATTCTTGCCGGAAGATGGAAGTAAAACATTCTTGGATGTTGTAAGTACTGAAAGCCGTAATGCCAATAAATTTAACAGTACAGCGGAGGGCAAGGCCGCTTCTGCGAAAGCCAATAAGTATGTAAAGGAGACGGTAGCCTCTGCTTCACCGCAGGCATATGCTTATGCCAGCCTGAAATTCCAGGCTACGGCACAGCCGGCTGTAGGTTGTCAGCCCATTTTCCGTGCTTCGGAGATGTTGTTGATTGAGGCGGAAGCTAATTATTATCTGAGTTCAGACCCGACTGCTGCACAAAACAGCTTGGTTGAATTGAATAAAAACAGCGGCCGTGACCCTCAGTATACGTGTACGGCTACCGGTGAGGATTTACTGAAAGAGATTAAGAAATATCGTCGTCTGGAGTTATGGGGCGAAGGTTTCAGTTGGTATGACTGCAAACGTTGGGGCGATCCAGTGGTTCGTAACTCTTTTAAGGAAGACGGTAATTACAGTTCGTATATTAGCGGAACATTCGGATTTAAAGATAGCAACTATGTATCGGAATTCTGGAAATGGATTCTTCCGAACCGTGAAAGCGATTATAACAGCGCTATCGAAATGAAATAAACGGAATATCCGTAAATAATTAAGGCGGGTGTGCAGGGCCGAAAGACCGGAAGGTATGGGCTGGCACATCCGCTTTCCGTTTTGTGGTATCTGACGGTGCTCGATGGTTTACGACAGGAATCCGTATCCTTATTATTAAAAATGGGAATGAACACTATGAGAATGGTTTTGTTTTTTCTTATATTTGCCGGCACATATAATATATAATAAAGGTACATATATATAATAAGGTATAAAGTAGAATGAAAGAATTTGTAATTTCCGAAGCGCAGGTCGAAACCGCAGTATTGGTAGGTCTTATCACAAAAACTCAGGATGAGCGTAAGACGAACGAATACCTCGACGAGCTGGCATTCTTGGCTGAGACAGCCGGGGCGGAAGTAGTGAAAAGATTTACTCAGAAGTTAGACCAGGCAAACTCCGTGACATACGTCGGCAAGGGTAAACTGGAAGAAATAAAAGAATATATCCGCAGCGAAGAAGAAGCCGAGCGCGAAATCGGTATGGTGATTTTCGATGATGAGCTCTCGGCAAAGCAGATACGCAATATCGAGGCTGAACTGAAAATAAAGATATTGGACCGTACCTCACTCATCCTCGACATCTTTGCCATGCGTGCACAGACTGCCAATGCGAAAACTCAGGTTGAATTGGCGCAGTACAAATATATGCTTCCCCGTCTGCAACGTTTATGGACACACTTGGAACGTCAGGGAGGCGGTTCGGGAGCCGGTGGCGGTAAAGGTTCCGTGGGTCTGCGCGGACCGGGTGAGACGCAGTTGGAAATGGACCGCCGTATCATCCTGAACCGTATGTCATTGCTGAAAGAGCGTCTGGCGGAGATTGACAAGCAGAAAGCGACCCAGCGCAAGAATCGCGGTCGTCTTATTCGTGTGGCATTGGTAGGATATACCAATGTCGGTAAATCTACTCTGATGACGCTGCTTTCCAAGAGCGAAGTGTTTGCGGAGAATAAGCTGTTTGCCACGTTGGACACTACGGTGCGCAAGGTTATTATCGAGAACCTGCCGTTTCTGCTGTCGGACACGGTAGGCTTTATCCGTAAGTTGCCCACCGATTTGGTAGATTCTTTTAAATCTACGTTGGACGAGGTGCGCGAAGCCGACCTGTTGTTGCACATCGTAGATATTTCCCACCCTGATTTTGAAGAGCAGATAGAAGTGGTGAACAAGACATTGGCGGACATCGGTGCATCCGGTAAGCCCATGATACTTGTATTCAATAAAATAGACGCTTACACTTATGTGGCAAAAGCGGACGACGACCTTACCCCCAGAACCAAAGAAAACTTAACACTCGAAGAACTGATGAAGACGTGGATGGCGAAGTTGGAAGACAATTGCCTTTTCATCTCTGCCCGCGAACGTATCAATGTAGAGGAACTGAAGAGTGTGGTTTACCGGCGTGTAAAAGAACTGCATGTGCAGAAGTACCCCTATAACGACTTTCTTTATCAGACTTACGATGAAGAGGAAGTTTAATTCAATGAAGAATTGATTCTTCATTTTTAATTTGAATATTATGACTTACAGAAACTTGACCGAAGACGAAGTTCTTCGGTTGAAGAGCCAGTCGTGTCTGGCAGATGATTGGGGGAAAGTAACCGTTGCAGAAGAGTTTTCAACGGAATTCGTACATCATACCCGTTTTTCGGGTGAGGTGCGTTTGGGGGTATTCCATTCTGAATTTACTTTGCCGG
The DNA here is from genome assembly GCA_958432865.1 of Bacteroides stercoris. Lineage (GTDB taxonomy): Bacteria > Bacteroidota > Bacteroidia > Bacteroidales > Bacteroidaceae > Bacteroides > Bacteroides stercoris_A. The sequence goes on along the minus strand of CAUAWO010000017.1, from coordinate 21,743 downwards.
GTGGAATAAAGAAACATTCCGGTTTGCGGCATGTAACGCTTCACAATGTAACGGTGGGTGATAATTGCTGCATCGAGAATATCCAAAACTACATTGCCAATTATGAAATAGGGCATGATACTTTTATCGAGAATGTAGACATTATTCTTGTAGACGGATTGTCCAGGTTCGGTAACAGTGTGGAAGTGTCTGTCTTGAACGAGACCGGCGGGCGCGAAGTGCTTATCAGTGACAAACTTTCTGCTCATCAGGCCTATATCATGGCGCTGTACCGTCACCGTCCGGAGCTGATTGCGCGGATGAAGGAAATTACCGATTTCTATTCCAATAAGCATGCTTCCGCTACCGGTTCTATCGGCAGCCATGTAATGATACTCAATACCGGCTCTATCAAGAATGTCCGCATTGGCGACTATTGCCACATTTGTGGTACGTGTCGTCTGTACAACGGAAGTGTCAACAGTAACGAGAACGCGCCTGTACATATCGGGCACGGCGTTATTTGCGATAATTTTATCATATCGTCCGGTTCGCATGTGGATGATGGAGCCATGCTTACCCGTTGCTTTGTAGGGCAGGCTTGCAAACTGGGACATAACTACTCTGCCTCAGACTCTTTGTTTTTCAGTAACTGCCAGGGAGAAAACGGTGAAGCGTGTGCTATTTTTGCCGGACCTTATACGGTGACACATCACAAATCCACCTTGCTTATAGCCGGTATGTTTTCCTTTATGAATGCCGGTTCCGGTTCCAATCAAAGTAATCACATGTATAAGCTCGGTCCTATCCATCAGGGTACGTTGGAGCGTGGAGCCAAAACCACTTCCGATTCCTATATCCTGTGGCCCGCAAGGGTAGGGGCGTTCTCTCTGGTTATGGGACGCCACGTCAACCATTCCGATACTTCCAATCTGCCGTTCTCTTATCTGATAGAACAGAACAATACGACATATCTTGTGCCCGGCGTCAATCTGCGCAGTGTGGGTACTATCCGTGATGCGCAAAAATGGCCCCGGCGCGACCAGCGTACCGATACCAACAAACTGGACTTCATTAACTACAATCTGTTGAGTCCCTATACCGTACAGAAGATGTTCAAGGGACGGGAGACTTTAAAGAATCTGCGTTATGCCTCCGGCGAACTTTCCGATATTTATTCTTTTCACAGTGCCAAGATACGCAACTCGGCTTTGGTGAAAGGTATCCGTTTTTATGAGATAGCCATTCACAAGTTTCTTGGCAATTCGGTTATCAAACGTTTGGAAGGTATCGGTTTTCATACCAATGAAGAGATTCGCGCCCGGTTGAAGCCCGATACACCTATCGGTAGCGGCGAATGGGTGGATATTTCCGGACTGATAGCTCCCAAAAGTGAGATTGATGCCTTGATAGACGGCATAGAGTCGGGTGCGATTAACCGTTTGAAGCATATCAATGCCGAGTTTGAACGGATGCACCGGAATTATTATACCTACGAGTGGACATGGGCTTATGAGAAGTTGGAAGAATTCTATGGCATTGCTCCGGAAAATATGACTGCAGAGGATATAATTCATATTGTCGAGAAATGGAAAGAAGCTGTTGTTGGTCTGGACCGCATGGTTTATGAGGATGCCAAAAAGGAATTTTCTCTGGCTTCCATGACCGGTTTTGGCGCGGATGGTTCACGTCTTGAAAAAGAACTTGATTTTGAACAGGTACGTGGTGACTTCGAAAACAATCCGTTCGTAACTGCCGTTCTCAAACACATTGAAGTGAAGACCGCATTGGGCGATGAGCTGATAGGACGTATGCAAAAAGTACAATGAAGATGAGGCGGAGGGATGGCAAATCCATTCGTTTTATATGATTAAAATAGAGAAAGCGGGGTTGAAGTATTAGGTTTCAATCTCGTTTTTTCTTTCTAATTAAAGAAATATTTCAAGATTACTTCTTACCTTTGCTGTTACGAAATCACTTTTAAACTAAATGAACAAGTAATTATGGCAACAACACCTCCGTTCAAGTATCAGCCCATGTTCGAAAAGGGTAAGGATACGACTGAGTATTATCTGCTTACCAAAGACTATGTGTCTGTAAGCGAGTTTGAAGGAAAACCTATCCTGAAGATTGAAAAAGAAGGCTTGACTGCAATGGCCAATGCAGCTTTCCGTGACGTTTCGTTCATGTTGCGTCGTTCGCACAACGAGCAGGTGGCTAAAATTCTGAGTGACCCTGAGGCAAGTGACAATGATAAGTACGTGGCACTGACTTTCCTGCGTAATGCTGAAGTTGCCTCGAAAGGCGTGCTGCCTTTCTGCCAGGATACGGGTACTGCCATTATCCACGGTGAAAAAGGACAGCAGGTATGGACGGGCTATTGTGATGAAGAAGCTCTCTCACTGGGTGTGTACAAGACTTATACCGAAGAGAACCTGCGCTATTCTCAAAATGCTCCTCTTACGATGTACGATGAGGTAAATACGAAGTGTAACCTTCCGGCACAGATTGATATCGAGGCTACCGAGGGCATGGAGTACGAGTTCCTTTGTGTGACCAAAGGCGGCGGTTCTGCCAACAAGACTTATCTCTATCAAGAAACGAAAGCTATTCTGAATCCCGGTACACTTGTGCCTTTCCTTATTGAGAAAATCAAAACGTTGGGTACGGCTGCATGTCCGCCTTATCATATCGCATTCGTTATCGGCGGTACATCTGCCGAGAAAAACCTGCTGACTGTGAAACTGGCTTCCACTCATTTCTATGACAACCTGCCGACTACGGGTAACGAATTCGGCCGTGCATTCCGTGATGTAGAACTGGAGAAAGAAGTGCTGAAAGAAGCTCACAGAATTGGTCTTGGTGCACAGTTCGGAGGTAAGTATCTGGCTCATGATATACGTATTATCCGTCTGCCGCGTCACGGTGCTTCCTGTCCGGTAGGCTTGGGCGTTTCCTGCTCTGCCGACCGTAACATCAAGTGTAAAATCAACAAGGACGGTATCTGGATTGAAAAGCTCGACAGCAATCCGGGTGAACTGATTCCTGCCGAACTCCGTAAAGCCGGTGAGGGTGATGTGGTGAAGATTGATTTGAACCAACCGATGGAAAATATCCTGAAAGAGCTGACTAAGTATCCGGTTTCCACCCGCCTGTCTCTGAACGGTACTATCATCGTGGGGCGTGACATCGCTCATGCCAAGCTGAAAGAACGTTTGGACCGCGGTGAGGATTTGCCGCAGTATATCAAAGACCATCCTATCTACTATGCCGGTCCTGCCAAAACTCCGCAGGGAATGGCTTGCGGTTCGATGGGCCCGACAACGGCCGGACGTATGGACCCGTACGTAGACCTCTTCCAGAGTCACGGCGGAAGCATGATTATGCTTGCCAAAGGTAACCGCAGCCAGCAGGTTACGGATGCCTGCAAGAAGTACGGCGGTTTCTATCTCGGCTCTATCGGCGGTCCTGCCGCTATCTTGGCGCAAAACAATATCAAGAGCATCGAATGTGTGGAATATCCCGAACTCGGTATGGAAGCTATCTGGAAGATTGAAGTGGAAGATTTCCCGGCATTTATCCTGGTGGATGACAAGGGTAATGACTTCTTCAAACAGTTGAAACCGTGGAATTGCAGTAAATAACGGACAATCCCGAATATGATATAAAAGCCGCTCAGGAAACTCTCCTCGAGCGGCTTTTTGTATGATGACCGGTGGAATATAAGGCAGGTAATGGAATTTCCTTTTTAATGTTGCCGTTAATCTTTTATCTGTTTTTTCCACTGTTCGTACTTTTTCAGCACTTTCAATCCGGCATTGTTATACCAGCTATAGCCGTTGCGGCGCTCATACCCTATCTCGGAAATATCGTACTTCTTCACTCCGTCGCGGTCGCAGAAGAAAGGGCGGTTGTCTTCAAGGGTATAGAAACGTGCCCAAAATGCGGGGCAAGGATAGTCATCCTGTGGGCAAGGAACCATCCGGTAGTCTTTTTTACCTTCGTTGTTGGTAAAGTCCTTACGCATGATGCCCGTAATCTTGTTTGCCTTGAACCAACTGACGGCTGCTTCTACAGAAGCGATAATCCGGGGTGAGGGGTCGGGGATGGACATCAGCAGCAGGACGATATTGTCCGATTCGGCGCCGCTGAGCGAGGGAAGTTCGTAGGCGCGTGCCTTGGCAGGGGCAAGGGTGTGTTCATCGTGCTGGGCGCACCACACAGTCAGTTTGCCGTTTTGTTTTACCTGAGTGTTAAGAATGCACTCCACACCTTTGTCAAATGCGATACGGGCGCGTTGGCAAAGGGTATCCGGTACATAGGTGTACGGGGCTTTCTTGCTGTACACATCACGCAACAGGTTCATGACGTTCACCATTGCATTGTCGTTGTAGGTGATGTGGGTATAATAACCTTTGGGGCGCGGCCAAAACTGAGGCCAGCCGCCGTTGGGGTATTGCGCTTTCAGTAGGTAGCGTATGCCTTCCAAGGCAGCGTCTTTGTATTTCTCTATGCCGGTGGCAAGGTAGATGCGGGAAAGGTAGCGTATCTCTGTGCTTGTGGCATTGTTGTCGATGGTGCTTTGGTTGACGTTATCTTTGTCGGCAAGGGCTTTCTGGTACTCATCGGCTGTCAGTTCGGCGGGCATATAGATGTTTTTGGGCCAGCCGCCGGTTGTTTGCTGGTAGAGCAGTACGTTGTCGGCAATACGGACGGCTTCGGGAGTCGTGAAGAAGGCATCGTCCAATTTAGGGGCCAGTTTTACCCAATCCTTATAAGGATGTTTCTCTTTGTAGTCGGTTGTTTTCTGTGCATTGGCGCCTGTAAACAAGGCAAGCAATGCACAGAAAAAGATTGTTCGTTTCATATTGGTATTGTTTTTGGTTTCTCTTTACGAACAAAAGTAGGGAAAAGTTTGAAGAGAAGATGGCAATATTTGTTTTTAAGGGAGTAAAAATTGTGATTTATACGGTATGTCTATTCCAAATACTGTTCTACTCTTCCGCTGATTTGCAGCAGGGATATTTCGCACAATTTGGTGTCGTACTCTGCCGATAGGATACGCTCCTCGGCATCCAGCAGGCTCTTTTGCGCTTCGCGCATCTCGATACCGGAGAGGTTGCCGAGCATATAGCGTTCCATGGCAATCTCATGGTTCTCTTTGGCTGCAACGAGGTTCTGTCGTTCCAGCTTCAGCATCTGGAGATTGTTCTGGTAGGCTTGCCATAGGTTGCTCAAGTCGGCGCGCAGGGCTTGTTCCAGTTGCTCGCGTTCCAAACGGGCGTTTTGTACGGCAATGCGTGCATTGCGGAGTTCGCGGCGGCGGTTGCCGTCAAAGAGATTGAAACCTACGGTGACGCCGAAGTTCAGCCCGAGGTTGCTGCGGCGGCTGTTGGCGGAAATATCATATTTGTTGAGGGTATAGCCGTAGCCGCCATTCATCTTTATGTACGGGTAGTCGCGGGAACTGGCTTTTTTATAGTCCAGCCGTGCCAGCGTATTGTTCTGTTTGGCTTTCAGTAAGGCGGCGTTGGCTTGCAAGGTGGCATTCCAGAGTTCATCGAAATTCAGTTTGGCGCTGACGTTGATGAGGCTGTCTTCAACGATGAAAGGGCGGTCTACATCTTCACTTGCCATCAGCTCGTTCAGTTGGATACGCGAGGTATGCAGTAATTCCTGTTGTTTCATGTATTGCGCACTGTCGGCATTGAAGTCTACTTTGGCCTGCTGGTAGTCCAGGCGGGAGAAGTTACCGATGTGATACCGTTCCTCTACGATGCGCAGACGCTCTTTGGAGAGCGATACGGCGTAGCGGAAGTTTTTCAGACGGATGGTGTGCTGCACGTAGTTGTAGTACTCGGCGGCGATGTTGGCAATGAGGTCTTCGATGGCGATACGGGTGTTGGTTTCGCCCTGGCGTTCCAGCTCTTTCAGCTTTTGGTAGTTGGCGGTGATGTTGAAGCCGTCGAAGATTGTCCAGCTCAGGTTGATGCCGGCATCGACGGTCTGGTCGAACACGCCGTTTTCTTTGGTGGTTTCACCGGTGGCGCGCAGTTTGGTTTCGGTATTGTCCAAAGTACCTTTATAGCCGGCAGACAAGTCGAGCGTGGGCAGGTAGCCGGCATTGGCAAGGGTGGCGTTGTTCTTGCTTACTTGCTGTTCGTTACGGGTGATACGCAGGGAATAGTTGTTCAGCAGTCCCTGTTCCAGACAGGATTTCAGAGTATAGACAGGTGCTGGCTGTGCCTGGGCGGCAAGCGCGGTGCACAGAATGATCAGGAAAGATAAAAGCGTACGTTTCATTCGTTCTTCAGTTTACTTCGGTTGGTAGATACATAACTATAAATAGCGGGGACGATGTACATCGTAAGCAATGTAGACACAAGCATACCGCCTACTACGGCCGTACCCATGGCGATGCGTTGGTTACACCCTTCGCCCGTGGCGAATGCCAGCGGTATCAGTCCCAGTACGGTAGAAGCGCTCGTCATCAGGATAGGGCGCAGACGTTGCAGGGCGGCATCCTTGATGGCTTGCATCTTGTCCTCGCCGGTTTCTTGCTTCTGGTTGGCGAACTCTACAATCAGGATACCGTTCTTTGCCACCAGCCCAATCAGCATGATGATACCGATTTGGCTGAATATATTCATCGTGATGCCGCCGAAATACATGAATACCAGTGCGCCTGCAATGGCAAGGGGAACGGTCAGCATGATAATCAGCGGGTCCTTGAAACTTTCGAACTGGGCGGCAAGAATCAGGTAGATAAGCAGGATGGCCAGGATGAAAGCGAACATCAGGCTGGAAGAACTTTCGCGGTACTCTTTTGAGTCACCGGTGAGGGCGGTGCGGAAAGTATCGTCCAATGTTTCTTTGGCAATCTTGTCCATTTCGTCCAGACCTTGCCCGATGGTCTTGCCGTCGGCAAGTCCGGCGGAAATAGTAGCGGACACGAAACGGTTATAGCGATACAACTTGGGCGGGGCAATGCCGTTTGTCAGCTCTATCAGGTTGTCGAGCTGTACCATGTCTCCCTTGTCGCTACGGATGTAGATACCTTTCAGGTCGGCAGGCTTGTTGCGTTGCTGACGGTTGATTTCTCCCAATATCTCGTATTGCTTTCCATTCATATAGAAGTAGCCCATACGCTGGCCGCTCAGACCGTATTGCAGTGTCTGGGCGATGTTGCGGGTGCTGACACCCATGATGCTTGCCTTGTCGCGGTTGATGTTGATGCGGGCTTCCGGTTTGCTGAACTTCAGGTCTACGTCCGCCATCTGGAATACCGGATTCTCATATACCTTTGCCATGAACTTGGGTAGCACTTCCTGCAATTTCTCAATGTTGGTGGCTTGCAACACGTACTGCACGGGCATACCGCCGCGCCGTCCGCCGAAGGATGAGGACTGTTGTACAAAAGAGCGTGCCATGGTCTTTTTCTGTACAGCTTTCGACAGCTTTTCCGCCACTTCCATTTGCGTGTAGTCACGGTCCTGCATGTCTTTCAGGGTGATGCGTACGTTACCGCTACCGCTGGATACGCGGGCGGTTACCGCTTCGGCATCGGGGACGATGGAGTCGACAAGCTGATTGATGTCTTCCGTGTAGTCGCGGATGTATTCGTAGGTAACACCTTCGGCTCCGCGCGTGTTGATGCTGATTTGCGAACGGTCTTCCAGCGGCGCCATTTCCGCAGGGATATGGTTCCAAAGAAAGCCGATAATGAGAATGGTTGCCGCAGTGAAAGGAAGTGCAATCCAGCGTTTGCGCAGGAAGGCTGCCAAAGAACGGCTGTAAAGGTTGTTCAGTCCTTCAAAGAACGGTTCGGTCTTACGGTAGAACCAGCTTTGCTTCTCTCTCTTTATCAGCAGCTTGGTAGCCAGCATCGGCGTAAAGGTCAGTGCGGCAAAAGAGGAGATGATGACCGAACCGGATACTACGATACTGAACTCACGGAACAGACGTCCCGTCATACCGTCCATAAATACGATGGGAAAGAATACCGCTACCAGCGTAATGGTGGTAGAGATTACGGCAAAGAAGATTTCTTTGGCTCCCTCGATACCGGCCTCTTTCGGGGGCATTCCTTTTTCGATGCGGACGTAGATGTTCTCCGTCATTACAATGGCATCATCAACCACAAGTCCCACGGCAAGTACAATGGCAAGCATGGAGAGTACGTTGATGGAGAATCCTGCCAGGTACATAACGAAGAATGCTCCGATTAATGATACGGGAATTACGATACACGGAACCAGGGTGACGCGCCAGTCGCGAAGGAACAGGAAGATGATGATGATGACAAGGACGAAGGCCTCGTATACGGTCTGCTTTACTTCATCGATGGAGGCACGGATGAATTTGGTGTTGTCGAAGCCGTAGGAGTAATGTACGTCTTCCGGCAGGTCTTTCTTCATATTTTCCATTCGCTCGTATACGGCATCGGCTATCTGGATGTGGTTGGCACCCGGTTGCGGAATCACTACGACGCCTACCATAGGCACGCCGTTCATCTTCATATAGCTTTTGATGTCCGCCGGACCGAGTTCGGCACGGCCTATGTCGCTGAACCGGACAATACGGTTGCCGTCCTCTTTCAGGATGAGATTATTGAATTCCTCTGCCGTATGCATCAACCCGAGTGTGCGGATAGTCAGCTCGATGGTGTTTCCTTCGATGCTGCCCGAGGGGAGTTCCACGTTTTCATTGTCTACCGCATTCTTTACGTCGATGGGGGTAATGCCGTAACCGGACATCTTGATAGGGTCGAGCCACAAGCGCATGGAATAACGTTTTTCTCCCCAAATGCTTACACTGCTCACATCGGAGATTGTTTGCAGTTGCTCTTTTACGGTGAGGTCGGCTATTTCGCTGAGTTCCAGCAGCGAGCGTTTGTCGCTTTGCAAAGCAACCATGAGGATAGGCATGGCGTCTGCATCGGCTTTGGATACGGTTGGCGGGTCGCAGTCGCGTGGCAGGTAACGCTGGGCGCGCGACACTTTGTCACGTACATCGTTGGCGGCTGTCTCCAGGTCTACGGAAAGTTCGAATTCTACCGTAATACGTGACGAGCCCTGTTGGCTGACACTGGAGAGTGAACGAATGCCGGGGATACCGTTGATATTCTGCTCCAGCGGTTCTGTAATCTGGTTTTCAATAACGTCGGCGTTTGCTCCGGGGTAGGAGCAGGATACGGAAATGATGGGATTGTCCACCGACGGATACTCGCGGACACCGAGGTAGTTGTACCCGATGAAACCGAAGAGTAGGATAATCAGTGTCAATACCGTAGAGAGTACCGGTCGCCGTATGCTTAATTCGGATATATTCATGATATGAAGCGTAAAGTATGAAGTATTAAGGTATAAAGTGCAAAGTCTGGAATATAAAGTATAATGTACGGATTATGAGTTACATATGCCGGCATAGACTTGCCATAGCTCATACTTTATACCTTATACTTTATAAAATTTCGTACTCAGTTAATGTTGTCCAATGTCACGGGCAGTCCTGTGCGGAGCTGCAAGGTTCCCGAAGTAATGATTGTATCGCCTATGTTCAGGCCTTGCAATACTTGCACTTCGGCTTCCGTCCGAATGCCGGTAGTAATCTCTACCGGTTGTGCTTTTCCTGATTTATAAAGGAAAATCTTATCCTTGCCCATTTCCGGAACGATGGCCTCGGAGGGTACGGCAAGTGCGTTTTGTATTTCGTCCTTATTCAGCTTGATACTGGCATAACGGCCCGGCAGTACGGCGCTGTTGGCATTGGGATAGAGCGCACGGATAGTCAGTGTATGGGTCGTGGGGTCTATCTTTGATTCGCGTGCATAGACGGTGGCATGGAAAGTGTTCAGTTTGCCTTCGAGCGTGAAGTCCAGTCCCGCACCTGTCTTTACGTCATTGGCATAGCGTTCGGGTACTGCAAACTCTACTTTCAGCGGAGAAAGTTTGGTGAGCTTGGCTACAATGGTGGAGGGAGACGCGTATGTCCCGACACTGACCTGCCGCAGACCAATCACTCCGTCAAAGGGAGCGCGAAGTTCGGTTTGTGCAATGTTGGACTCTATCAGGTCGATGTCGGCATTCAGGGTTGCCAGTTCGGTCTTTACCTGTTCGTATGCTTCCTTACTGACGGCATCTCTTTCCAGCAACGCATTTTGACGGAACACGCGGTCTTCCGCCAGTTTCAACTGTGATACCAGTCTTTGTAATTGTGCCTGAAGAGGGCGGTCGTTTACTTTGGCGAGCAATTGCCCTTTCTTCACAAAGCTGCCTTCTTCAAAGTTTATTTCGATAATCTTGCCGGATGTCTCGAATGAAAGGTCTACTTCCTCATCAGGCAGCAGGCTGCCGCTGATTTGTATTTCGTCTTTCAGCAGTTGTGGTTTGATTATTCGGGCATTTACGTTCAGCACCTTTTTGCCGCCACGTTTACCGGTCATTACCTTGTCGGCAGCTGCCAATTCTTCGTTTGTCTTGGGAAGCTGGGAATAAATGCCTCCGCCTATCAGTCCGGCACCAATGAATATGATGATGCCCCATTTCACTTTTTTATTCATGTTGTAGTATTAGTAGTATATTTAGCCATAGATTTTGACGGAAAATATACCCGAAGGTTTAAAACGGGAAAAGTTAATAAAAGTGATAGGGTAATAGAACGGTAAGGCAAACCTGCCACTTTATTATTCTCTTAGTATGCTGCCCTGTATTTGCCCTCTTCCTTATCTTCCAGCATGTTCAGGTAAGAGGCGTAGCGGGATTCGCTGATGTAATGTTGCTCTACCGCTTCGCGCACGGCGCAGCCCGGTTCGTGGCGGTGGGTACAGTTGTTATAGCGGCAGTCGGCGGAAGCCTTGAATATTTCCGGAAAGTAATGCCCTATTTCTTCTTCCTCCATGTCGAACGTTCCAAAGCCTTTGATGCCCGGTGTGTCGATAATGTAGCCGTCACCCGGCACGGGAAACATCTCGGAAAAAGTAGTGGTGTGCATGCCTTTGTTGTGATAGGCGGAGATTGCGCCGGTTTTGATATCCAGTTCCGGAAGGATGGCATTGATAAGGGTGGATTTACCTACTCCGGAATGTCCGGAGAAGAGCGTTATTTTCCCTTTGAGTTTTTCTTTTATAGTGTCGACTCCCTCACCGGTTTTGGCGGATATCTTGAAACAAGGGTAACCGATGGTAGTATAAAGATTGATAAGTCCATTCAGGTAGCGAAGCTCGTCTTCATTGTAAGCGTCTGCTTTATTGAAGATGATATTGACGGGTACGCGGTATGCCTCGGCCGATGCCAGAAAACGGTCGATGAATGTAGTGGAGGTTTCCGGATAATTCACCGTTACCACCAGCATACACTGGTCGAGGTTGGCGGCAAGGATGTGAGACTGTTTGGACAGGTTGGACGAACGCCGGATAATATAGTTCTTCCGGTCTTCAATTTCGTTGATGAACGCTGTTCCTTCCTGATTCAATATGATTTGCACATGGTCGCCTACTGCCACCGGATTGGTGCTACGGATACCTTTCAGGCGGAAGTTGCCTTTAATTTTGCATTCAACGTATGTCCCCTCGTCGGTCTTTACCAGATACCAACTTCCTGTATTTTTAATTACCAGTCCCCTCAAAATAGTTGAAAGTTGAGAGTTGGGAGTTGAAAGTTGAAAGTAAGGAGTTGTTGGAGAACGGTCGGTGCCGCACGGTAACTCTCGGCTTTCAATTTTCAACTCTCAACTATATTTATACTGTCATAATCTCTTTATCCTTTGCTGCCAGCATATCGTCAATCTGCTTGATATACTTGTCGTGAATCTTTTGCAGCTTCTCTTCACCGCCTTTTTGGGCGTCTTCCGCCAATCCTTCTTTCACAGATTTCTTAAAGGCGTCGATGGCATCGCGGCGTGCGTTACGTACACTCACTTTGGCGGTTTCGCTTTCGTTCTTACACTGTTTGGCAAGTTGTTTACGGCGCTCTTCCGTCAACGGGGGAATGCCGATGCGGATAATTTCGCCGTTGTTTTCGGGCATGATGCCGAGGTCGGAGTCGATGATTGCCTTTTCAATGATGCGGAACATGCTCTTGTCCCACGGCTTGATGGCGATACTGCGGGCATCCGGAGTGGTTACGGCTGCTACGTTGTTGATGGGAACCATGCTTCCGTAAGAATCGACACGGATTCCGTCCAGCAAACGAACATCGGCTTTTCCGGCACGGATGTGGGCCAATGATTCTTCCAGATACATTACGGCCATATCCATTTTCTCTTGTGCTTCGTCTAAGATGTCTTTTACGTCTTTCATATTTCTATTGTTTGAAGTAGCTTTTAGTTTGAAACTTTGCAAATATAATTGTTTCACGACAGATTACACAGATTTACACAGATTATTTTATCCGATAATCTGTGTAAATCTAAATCCGTATCCATTAATGTAAACCGGCGGATGTACGCCGGGGAATGTCAGTTATGTACCAGCGTCCCTATTTCTTCGCCTTGCATTACTTTCTTCAGGTTGCCTACGGTATCCATGTCGAAGACGATGATGGGCAGGTTGTTTTCCTTGCACATGCAGGTAGCCGTAAGGTCCATGACTTTCAGGCCGCGTTTCAGCACTTCGTCGTAAGTGATGTCGTGGAATTTCGTTGCCGTAGGGTCTTTCTCCGGGTCGGCGGTGTAGATGCCGTCAACGCGTGTGCCTTTCAGCATGACGTCCGCTTCTATTTCGATGCCGCGGAGGCTGGAGCCGGTATCGGTCGTGAAGAACGGGTTGCCCGTTCCGGCAGACATGATAACCACTTCACCTGCTTCCATACACTCGATGGCTTTCCATTTATTGTAGAATTCGCCGATAGGCTCCATGCGGACGGCAGTCAGTACACGTGCCTTTACGCCTGCCGCTACCAGTGCCGAGCTCAGTGCAAGGCTGTTGATAACGGTTGCCAGCATACCCATCTGGTCGCCTTTGACGCGGTCGAAACCTTTGTTGGCGCCGCTCAGTCCGCGGAAGATGTTGCCGCCGCCGATAACGATGCCGATTTGTATGCCCATCTCGTGTATTTCCTTAATTTGTGCCGCGTATTCGGCAAGGCGTTTCTCGTCGATGCCGTATTGCTTTTCTCCCATCAGGCTCTCGCCGCTGAGTTTCAGTAAGATTCTTTTGTATGTTGCCATAGTTTATTAATTTATTTCGCTTAGCGGCAAAGATAGAAAAATAATGCCAATCGGTATAAACAAATTCCGGTTATTCTTTCAACGTGTAGTCGCCAGCTTGGGCGGTGACCACTGCCTGTAACTCGTCGAGTGTCTTTTCGCCTTCCGAAAACTCCACGACCGCTACCGGCGGGTTGAGGGTTACGGTGGCATGTACGCCTTCCATACTGTTCAATGCTTTTTCCACATGTATGCGGCAATGGTTGCACATCATGCCTTCCACTTTAAATTCTTTTTTCATGACGTTTTCAGTTGATGGTTCTACTTTATTTTCCGGTTGTCCTGCCGGGGTGGAGGCAGGGCTTTCCGTAGTCTCTATCTTTTTCCTTTTCAGCCGCAGACTGTTGGTTACTACGCTGACACTGCTGAATGCCATGGCTGCACCGGCTATCATTGGATTCAGCAGGAAGCCGTTGACGGGGTAGAGTACGCCGGCTGCAACGGGTACACCTATTATGTTGTAAATGAACGCCCAAAACAGATTCTGACGGATGGTGCGCACAGTCAGTCGGGAGAGTTTCAACGCTTCCGGTATCTTTGTAAGGTCGGAAGAGATGATGGTCATCTTGGCCACATCCATGGCGATGTCGCTGCCGCCGCCCATGGCAATGCTTAAATCGGCTTGCGCCAGGGCTGCGCTGTCGTTGATGCCGTCGCCTGCCATTGCCACTTTCCTGCCGTTTTTCTGCAGGCTGCCGATAAAGGCGGCCTTATCCTGCGGCAGCACCCCCGCCCGATAATGGAGGATGCCGGCTTTGCGTGCAATCTCCCGGGCAGTGGCTTCGTTGTCGCCCGTCAGCATATAGACTTCGATGCTGGCGGCTTGCAATTCGCTGACGGCTTGTATGGAGCTTTGTTTTATTTGGTCTGTAATCCCGGCTATGGCAAGTGCGTTTTTGCTGTCGGCAAACCAGATGACGGTCTGCGCATCCGTTGCCAGGCGGGCGGCTTCATCGCTTAGCGACCGGCTGACGGTAATCCGGTTTTCTTCCAACAGTTTCCGGTTGCCGGCATAATAGGTCTTTCCGTCCGACTCGCCTTTCACACCTTTGCCGGTAATACTTTCAAAGTTGTCTATACTTACGTCCCGGGCATTCTGTAAATGGCGGACTACCGCTTCGGCAAGCGGATGTTCCGATAACTTTTCCAGACTGTAGAAGATGTTTTCATGCGCTGCCGTCTGCGTTGCCCAAATCAAATCGCCGACTACCGGCTTTCCTTCGGTCACGGTTCCGGTCTTGTCCAGTACCACCGTATCAATCTTTTTGGCGGTTTCCAGACTTTCGGCGTCTTTTATCAGAATGCCCCGTTCCGCACCTTTGCCGATGCCTACCATGATGGCGGTGGGGGTGGCAAGCCCCAGGGCACACGGGCAGGCGATGATAAGTACCGTAACCAGCGCCAGCAATCCGTGTGTAAGGCCGTTCTGCCCATCCAGCAGCATCCATGCGATGAAGGACAGCACGGCAATGCCGATAATAACCGGCACGAAGATGCCCGCAATCTTGTCTGCCAATTGCTGGACGGGGGCTTTGCTGCCTTGCGCATCCTGCACCATGTGGATAATTTTAGCGAGCAGCGTATCCGTCCCTACTTTCTCCGCGCTGAACCGAAAACTCCCTTTTTGGTTGATAGTGCCGGCAAAGACTTTGGCATTCTTTTGTTTGGCTACTGCTACCGGTTCACCGCTCAGCATGCTTTCGTCCACATACGAACTGCCTTCCGTAACGATGCCGTCCACGGCAATCCGCTCTCCCGGTTTCACTAAAATAATGTCTCCCGGACGAATCTGTTCAATCGGAACAACCTTCTCAGATGAGGGACCGGTGATAACGGTTACCGTTTTGGGTTGCAGACCCATGAGCTTCCTGATGGCGGAAGAGGTATTTCCCTTAGCCTTTTCCTCCAGCAACCGTCCTAACAGGATAAAGGCGATAATGACGCTTGCAGCCTCGAAGTAGACGTGCGGATGGATGCCCCTTTCCAGCCAAAACTCAGGGAACAGCATGTTGAACAGGCTGAACAGGTAGGCGATTCCGGTGCTGTTGGCTACCAGTGTATCCATATTGGCGGTGCCGTGTTTCAGTTGTTTCCATGCGCTGGTAAAGAAACTTCTTCCCAACCAGAATACGACGGGAGTAGAGAACAGCCACATAATAAGATTGGCGTACGGCATATCCATAAAGAACATGCCGATAACCATAACGGGCACGGACAAGACGATGGCCCATGTGGCGCGGAATTTCAGCACGCGATATTTTTTGTCGTGTGCCTGCTCCACTTTATCCGGTGTATTCTCATCCTGTTTAATCAGCAAGTCGTATCCGGCATTCTGCACGGCCTGCTGCAGGGCTTCGGGAGAGCAATTTGGGGAGTCATATTCCACAGTTGCCGTTGCCGAAGCATAATTTACGGTTGCTTTTCGGACGCCGGGCTGGCGGTTCAGCGTCTTTTCCACTCTTGCGGAGCATGAGGCGCAACTCATTCCCATTACGGGAAAGGTTTCTTGAACGATGCTTTTGTTTGTCATATCAATAGTAGTACAATTTATTTCTTCCAGGATAAACTTCCGGTTTAATGGGAATAAACTTGAAGTTCAATAGGAGTAAACTTGAAGTTTAATAGGAATAAACTTTTAGTTTAATGTGGATAAACTTTTCTATGAAACAAAGATACGGCAAGGAAGTTGTCCGATAGTTGCAAAATTCGGGATATGATTTATAAGATTCTGCTTATATTTCGTCAAGCGGCTTGCGTTTGTTCCCCTTTATTTTCTTGAAGTGACTGGGAGTCATTCCGGTTACATGCTTGAATTGGGCGCTGAGGTAGGAGACACTCGAATAGTTCAGCATATCGGCTATTTCGTTCAGGGATAGCTCCCCGTACATCAGCAGTTCTTTGGCGCGCTCTATCTTCTGTGCGATGAGGTATCTTTCGATAGTGGTGTTGGCTGTTTCCGAGAAAAGCTTGCTTAATGCGCTGTAGTCCCGGTGCAGCTTGGATGCCAGATAATCGGACAGATTGGTTTTCAGTCCGTTGTCATCGTAATGTACCAATTCGATGATAGCATCTTTTATCTGCTCTACAGTCTGTGATTTCTTGTCGTCAATCAGTTCGAATCCGAATGTTTCAAGCGAGACTTTTACACGCTGATACGTTTCGTCGCTGACTGCGTCGGGCAGGACGGCGATGCCCAGTTCTACCGAAAGCGGGTGCAGCCCCAGTTGCTCAAGCTGGCTTTTCACCACCATGATGCAACGGTTGCAGACCATGTTCTTGATGTGCAGTGTGTTTTCGGGATTGGGTGTAATATCGGGCATTCCGTTCTTTTTCGGGCAAAGATAATAGGTATGGTTTGTTTTTGCTTTCATTTGTCTGCGAATAAATATTAATGGGGTTTATGGCAACCTCATCGTGAAATGCCTTTAGTGAAAGCTTTTTTCCATAACCTTCCGGCTGAGTAATGTCTGCATAGCGCCCCGCATGGACAGGTAAACAAGAAAAGCAAGCCACAGGGCATGGTTGCCTAAAACCGTGTGGAATCCGTAGTACACCGCAAAGAAGCTGATGGCTGAGGCTGCCATGGAGAGAAGCATGCCGCGCGTTGCCGTTGCGCCGATAAAGATGCCGTCCCAGATAAAGGCGGCAATTCCGGCAGCGGGTATGGCAAGCGCCCAATAGAAGTAAGTGTCGGCGGCGGTTATTACGTTCCGGTCATCGGTCAGCAGTGCCAGAAAAGCATTGCCTCCCGAGGCATAGACCAGCGTGAACAGTACGGTCAGCCCGGCGCCCCATATAAACAGATGCCGGACGGTATCGGTAAATGCTTTCCGGTTGCGGGCACCTATGTATCGTCCGCTCAGGGCTTCTCCCGCATAGGCGAAACCGTCCATCACGTAAGAGAAAAGGGTGAAGAGTTGCATCAGCAACGTATTTACCGCCAGGATAATTTCACCTTGCGAGGCTCCTGCCGAGGTAAAGAATAACGTAACGGCTACCAGACACAATGTCCGTAGGAAAATGTCGCGGTTCACTTGGAAAAAGCGTATCATTGCTTCTTTTTGAAGCACTCCTTTCCAAACGATATACTTCTTCAGTTTGCCGTAGCGGTTCATCCACAGTACCAGCCCCATAAGAAAACCTGCATATTGGGCAATCAATGTTCCCAAGGCTACGCCTTCCACTTTCATCCCGAAGAAACAGACAAGGCTGAGGCTTGCCATGATGTTGACAATGTTCTGCGTAATGGCTATGTACATGGGAATGCGGGAGTTCTGCATACCGATGTACCACCCGGAGAGTCCGTATAGCCCCAGCATGGCGGGAGCGCCCCATATGCAGATATGAAAGTAGAGCGTTGCCATTTCCCTGACTTCTTCCGTGGGGCGGATAATCTGGAAAGCCGCTTGCCTGATAGGAACTTGCAGCAGGATAAGGCATAATGCCACGGCAACTCCTATCCACACCGAACGTATCAGCAGGCGGGTAATTTCCGGCAGGTCCCGCTTGCCGTAAGCCTGTGATGTCATGCCGCTGGTTCCCATACGCAGAAAGCCGAATATCCAATAAATGATATTGAACAGCATGCCGCCTACTGCAATGGCGCCGATATAGGCAGGAGAACCCAGGTGTCCTACAATGGCTACGTCAATCAGCCCGAGTAGGGGCACGGTGATGTTCGATACGATGGAGGGTAAGGCTATCTGTAATATCTGTCTGTCTATGGGATTCATTAGCAATGTTTTATTTAAGAGAACGCAAAGGTACGCAGAAAAAGAAAAAACAGTGGGAAAGATTAACTATATTTCTACTTTCATCTATTGACGATTGCTGCGGAAATCCGTAAATTTGTAGATGAATTTCTATTGGGATATTTCAGGCTGTTTAACTATATACACTTTAAAATGAAAACCTTGACTTTTCTTTTCTTCGGACTCCTGCTGTGTCCGATGACGCTTTTGGCACAATCGGCAGATGTATTGTTGCAGAAGGTGGCTGATGCCTTGTCGGCAGGTAAGGACGATTATGCCGTGAGTCTGTTCCGTCAGGCTGCCGATGCGGATGCGGGACAGACGGAGATGTTCTATTGGACAAGCGTTGGAAAAGCCACTGCGGCAGCTCCGCGGCTTGCGCAGGAACTGGCCGTTTGCTACAGAGACAAACGGAATTACGACAAGGCATACCTTTTTTATAAGGAGTGGCTGCAGTATTATCCGGAAGATGTTTCCGCACTTGTAGCCTGTGCAGAGATGCAGATGATGCGCGGTGAAACGAAAGACGCGATGAAGCTCTATGAGAAAGTGCTGGCTTTGGATGCCGATAATCTTCAGGCAAATATATTTTTGGGCAACTATTACTACCTGCAAGCCGAGCAAAAGAAGAAAACGTTAGAGGACAACTATAAGAAAATCGTATCGCCCACACGTATGCAGTATGCCGGTTACCGTAACGGATTGTCGGATATTTTCTCCAATGGGTATAGCAAGGCTAAGGGGTACTTGCAGAAGGTGCTTCAACTCTTCCCGTCTACCGAAGCGGGGAAGACCTTGGAGCGGATAAAGAAATTGGAAAAAGAGATGAATAATTGACGGTTCATCTCTTTTCTTTTCCTGCCTGTAGAAATGTCTATTTGGCGGTACGGATTGGCAACTTCATAAGTCCGTCTGGTGCAGAACGGGTGTCTGCTTCCTGAACGGCTTTTGGGCCCGGTATCAGAGGACTGTATAACAAGACATGCCGGATGCGTGCCTGCTGTTCGGGAGTAAATTGGTCGGAATGGCTGATTGCGTAATCCATGATGTTGTGTGAGACAAAGGATTCGCCTGTCAGGCAATTCTCACGGTTCACCAAATTGGCAAATGTGAAGTTTTCCGGTTCGTTCGCCGCGATATATGCGTAATTCATATCGTATGCTTCCTTATTGTAGGTGGGGGTATCTGTGCAATAGTCGGTATCTTCACAACTGTTTCCTCTTTCTGTTTCAGAGAATACATGGTGTAATCCTAAATAATGCCCTAATTCATGAGCCAACGTAACGGTAATGTCTGCTGGTTTGTATGTGGTTGCCGTACTTTCTTCGTTGATGAACCGGCTGTTGATGGATACACAATAGGGGAAGGACAAGTTCTTCAGTTCCAATCGGGATACATTGATTTCACTGAGACCGGCCAGGCTGTTCGCCCCTTTTGTGGTAAACGGCAGATGGGATATTCCTAATGTCGTTGTATTACTGCCGGGCTCATTGGCAAAGTTGTAGACCATTATATTGATATATCTGTTGGGGTCCCATACATATCTTACATACCCTTTTCCCGCAGTTTCGTTTATATCATCATTCATAAAGGCATCGCAATCTATCGGATAGCTGCCCGGCCATGAAATGTATTCCACTCCCGGCTGGTCCGTCTTTTCTCCATCCGGACTTGCGGTGGCGAGTGTAAAGGTAAGGTTCATGTCTGCGCTTTGCACGCTCTTCTTATAAAGCCGGTTTACTGCGTTCAATATTTCAGACAGGCGGTTGGGGCTGACATACTGTTGCGCGTCGGACTTGTTTGGGTAAAGCACATGGAAAACCACCGGCAGATTGTAGTGATATTGTTCTATGGGTGTATATCCAGCCGCTTGAGTGATTTCTATTTTCCTACTCATGCTGGTAGCCGGTGATGCGACTGTTACTGTAACTTTTCTCTCTTTACTGTCGGGGTTGGCTTCTATTTGCAGGGTCAATGTCTGATTTCCGGCGCCTTTGCCTGGAGTGACGTTGCACCATTGTGCCGTTTTGGATATTTGCCACTCCACATCGCTTGTTACGGAAACCGTCAATGTGGCTCCATCGCCATCGACATTGCTGAATGACGATTCGGAGAGTTCCAAACAGTTGGCTTCATTATCTTCGCAACCATATAAGATAAAACTTGCTATAACGGCTACAATTAAGGCTTGTATCTTCATGGGTTTATATATTGATTTCATATAAAACGTGTTTTATAAAGATAATGTTTGCCAATTTGTCTAATCAGATAATGTATTGCACCTCTTTAAATAAATATTCCCGTTCCTTGCCGTTCTCGTCTTCCAGGACAAAACGTCCGTCTTGCTCCACACGCAGCAGGCGGGCAGAGAATTTGCCGCCGGCATCTTCGTAAGGGTGAAAACCTCTGCGGCGGAATAGGGAGCGGGCATAACGGGCGGCTATTTCGGCGGTATAAGTACTGCTGTCTTCCGTTTGCAAACCGTTGTAGTAGATTTGTACCCTTTTCAGTATGTGCGATAGAATCTCATAGCGGTCGTGTTCCTGACCGGTAATTTGTTTCAGCGATACCGGGTTGGGGGCATCACTGTGAAACTCATTCTGATTGATATTGATTCCGATGCCGGAAATGCTGCGTCCGATGAAGTGTCCGGATAGGTCGTTCTCTATCAGTATGCCGCATATTTTCTTGTCTCTCCAGTAAATGTCATTCGGCCACTTTATCGTAATTTCGTCCGACCATCTGTCCAGCTCTTCCTTGATGGAAAGAGACACGATTTGTGATAGGATAAACTGGCGGCGCGCTTCCAGAAAAGTGGGATAGAGGACAAAGCTGAAAAGCAGGTTCTTGCCTCTTTCCGCTTCCCAGGTGTTGCCGCGCTGGCCTTTGCCGGCTGTTTGAAATTCGGCTGTAACTGTAGTCAGTTCAGCAACGGATTCTTGCAACTCATTACATAACTGGCTGATGTACCGGTTGGTTGAGTCGGTTTCATCCAACGCTATCAGCGGATAAGGAAACGTTTCAGGGCAGGGCTTCATACTCATTGCGCATTTTTTTAGTGAATTTCTTTATTACTTCTTCGTAGGAATGGTCTATCAGATGCTTTATCAGTTTGTCATCTGCATCACTGTCCAGGAGCACCTGGTTCCAATACTTCTTGTTGAAGTGCCAGGCTCCTTCAACGGCATTGTAGCGGTCGCGCAATTCCAGCGCGTATTCCGGGTCGCATTTCATGGTGATGCGGTCGGGAGTGTTGAGATTGATGCATAGAAACATCTTTCCCATTACCCGGATAACGAGGAAATCCTCACCGAAAGGAGTATCTTCGGTTGCAGCCTTTTTACTGAGGCAATATTCGCGGGCGGTTTCTATATTCATTGTATTCAGGGGTTAGGGTTCTTTTAAAACACAGGCGGGTAAAATGCTTCTTTGATGTGCTCTATCTCGAAAGCACCGGCATCGCCTACTGCTGTAATGATGTCGAAGCGCACGGGGACGTCAATGCGGAAATGTTTTACGTAAGCATCGGCTGCTATGACAATGCGGCGTATTTTCTGCCAGTTGACGGCATCTTGCGGCTTGATGTATTCCGTGTTACTTCGGGTTTTTACTTCTACGATAATCAATCCGTTGTCCTTGGTGGCAACAATGTCCAGTTCCAAACGGTTTTTCCGCCAGTTCCGGTCGCGTATCACATATCCGTTATGTTCCAGATAAGCCGCAACCGCATCTTCTCCGGCTTTTCCCAGAGCATTATGTATTGCCATAGTACAATTTTCTTTCTTTCAGTACAAAAATACGTTTTTT
>CAUAWO010000016.1:0-60661 GCA_958432865.1 Bacteroides stercoris | reverse complement strand
TATCACTGAACCGACTCCGACATTCTCTGCTTGCTTCGGTGCTGCTTTCCTGAGCTTGCATCCTACTAAATATGCAGAAGAACTGGTTAAGAAGATGAACAAGGTCGGTGCTAAGGCATACTTGGTTAACACCGGCTGGAACGGTAGCGGCAAGCGTATCTCTATCAAAGATACACGTGGTATCATCGACGCTATCCTCGACGGTTCTATCGACAAGGCTCCGACAAAGGTTATTCCTTACTTCGACTTTGTTGTTCCGACAGAATTGCCGGGTGTTGATCCGAAGATTCTTGATCCTCGCGACACTTACGAATGTGCTTGCCAATGGGAAGAAAAAGCAAAAGACCTGGCAGGACGTTTCATCAAGAACTTCGCTAAGTTCACAGGTAACGAAGCCGGTAAGGCTTTGGTTGCTGCTGGTCCGAAACTCTAATAGAACCAGATTATATATTTTAAGGCGGCTTTCGTTCTCGGAAGCCGCTTTTTTTGTTAGATTTGCGAAGAAACAATTTAATAGACAACAGAGAATGAAGAGTTTAAAGGTTATGCTGTTAGGCGCAAGCCTATTGATGCTGTCCGCTTGCGGGCCGCAGGTACAGAAAGAGAGTGAAGCCACAGTTACGGAGAAAAGCAATTCGGAAGCGGTAATCGAGACAATCCTATCGCGCCGCAGCGTCCGCAAGTACAAACCGGAAGCAGTGAACCGGGACACGATGAAGGTAATCTTGGAGTGCGGTATCAATGCCCCCAACGGTCAGAACAAACAGTCCTGGGCGGTACGCGTAGTAGACAGCCCGGAATTCCTGAACGGGGTAAGTGAAATCTTCAAGCAGAAGAACCCGAAAGCGGCGGAAGACCCCAATTTCAAGAATATGTTCCGCAATGCGCCCACGGTAGTGTTCATCGGAAATGACACTTCGTACGACTGCTCGCAGATAGACTGCGGACTGCTGGGTGAGAATATGGTACTTGCCGCCTGGTCTATGGGCATAGGCTCCTGCTGTCTGGCAAGCCCCACACGCTTTATGACCGATACGCCCGAAGCTGCCGAATACCTCAAAAGACTGGAACTTCCCGAAGGATACCGGCTGCTTTACTGCATTGCTTTCGGATATCCGGATGAAACGCCTGCCGCCAAGCCGAGAGATGCCGCCAAAGTGAAATACGTAGACTGACCGATAAAATAAAAACTTCAGAATCCCCCCATTGCAATAAAAGAAGGAGTGCTCCACCTTTACAGCGAAGCACTCCTTCTTATATATAACAACTAAAAAGTAAAATCAGTTCTTATTGGCACGCTTGCGCTCTGTCTCATCCAAGATAACCTTACGCATACGCATGGACTTGGGAGTAACCTCTACATACTCGTCTCCCTTGATATATTCCAACGCTTCCTCCAGAGAGAACTGCACCGGCGGAATCAGACGCGCTTTCTCGTCGGAACCGGAAGCACGCATGTTGGTCAGCTTCTTTGATTTGGTAACGTTCACCACAAGGTCGTTATCGTGAGAGTGCTCACCTACAACCTGTCCGGCATACACTTCTTCCTGCGGGAAGATGAAGAACTTACCGCGATCCTGCAATTTATCGATGGCATAGGCAAAGGCTGTACCCGACTCCATGGCAATGATGGAACCGTTGGTACGGCGTTCGATTTCACCCTTATAGGGTTGGTATTCCTTAAAGCGGTGCGCCATGATAGCTTCACCGGCAGAGGCAGTCAGCACATTGGTACGCAAACCGATAATACCGCGCGACGGCATATTGAACTCAAGGTTCACACGCTCGCCGGCGCTTTCCATTTTCACCATTTCACCTTTACGACGGGTTACCATATCGATAATCTTGCTGGCATACTCTTCGGGAACGTTGACCGTGAGCTCCTCGATAGGCTCGTTCTTCACGCCGTCTATCTCCTTAAAGATAACCTGCGGCTGGCCTACCTGCAACTCATATCCCTCGCGGCGCATCGTCTCAATCAACACGGAAAGGTGAAGCACGCCACGACCGGACACCACCCACTTTCCGTCTTCCTCGCTCTTGCGTACGCGAAGCGCAAGGTTCTTGTCCAGCTCCTTCATCAGACGGTCATGTATATGGCGGGAAGTTACAAACTTACCTTCTTTGCCGAAGAACGGAGAGTCGTTGATAGTAAACAGCATACTCATGGTAGGCTCGTCAATGGCGATGGGCGGCAATGCTTCGGGGTTCTCGTAGTCGCAAATCGTATCTCCGATTTCAAACCCTTCGATACCCACTAAGGCGCAGATATCACCGGAAGATACCTCCGATACCTTCACACGGCCCATACCTTCAAACGTATGCAGTTCTTTAATCTTCGACTTGACGATTGTACCGTCGCGCTTTGCCAAAGACACGTTCATGCCCTCCCACAAAGTACCGCGATGTACACGGCCTACGGCGATACGGCCGGTATAAGAGGAGTAGTCCAATGAGGTCACCAGCATCTGCGGCGTACCTTCCAACTGTGTAGGAGCGGGAATGTTCTCCAGAATGCAGTCCAGCAGCGGATAGATATTGTCCGTCTGCTTCTGCCAGTCCGTGCTCATCCAGTTGTTCTTTGCCGAACCGTAGATAACGGGGAAGTCCAACTGCTCTTCCGTAGCTTCCAGACTGAACATCAGGTCGAACACCATTTCATAGACTTCTTCGGGGCGACAGTTGGGTTTGTCCACCTTGTTGACTACAACAATAGGTTTCAAACCGATCTGCAAAGCTTTCTGCAATACAAAACGGGTCTGCGGCATCGGGCCTTCAAAAGCATCCACCAACAGGATACATCCGTCGGCCATATTCAATACACGTTCCACTTCGCCACCAAAGTCGCTGTGTCCCGGAGTATCAATAATATTAATTTTCGTGTCTTTATAGCTGATAGAAACGTTTTTGGAAAGGATTGTTATCCCTCGCTCACGCTCCAAATCATTGTTATCCAACATTAATTCACCTGTGCTCTGGTTGCTGCGGAAAAGGTTTCCTGCCAGAAGCATCTTATCTACAAGCGTCGTTTTCCCATGATCGACATGGGCAATAATTGCAATGTTTCTAATATTTTGCATATAATACCTATTATTTGACCGCAAAGGTACGAATTTTACAGTATATACATCACAGAGAAAAGATTTTTTTGCTGAATATCATTGCAATATAAAAGATAATATCTATCTTTGCACGCTCGAAAGAGAAAAGAATTATCAACTTTTTAATTAAACACTATGTATTTAGACGCTGCTAAAAAGCAAGAAATCTTCGGCAAATACGGGAAGTCTAACACTGATACTGGCTCAGCAGAGGCCCAGATAGCTTTGTTTTCATACCGTATTGCTCATCTGACTGAGCATATGAAGCTCAACAGAAAGGATTATAGTACAGAAAGAGCCTTGACAATGTTGGTAGGTAAGCGCCGCGCGCTGTTGAACTACCTGAAAGACCGCGACATCAACAGATATCGTGCCATTGTTCAGGAACTCGGCTTGCGTAAGTAATTTACTTGCGGTAAACTTATTAAAGCGGCGGTATTTTCCAATGAGAATACCGCCGCTTTACTTTTATCACAGTCTTCCCTGTACAAGGGTTTTAAAAGCCTATTACAATTGTACCTTATAGAGTACGTGCTCTTTCAGCAGATGCCCGTCGGGCACTGCAGGGTGCATAAAATTCTTTTCAAATTCCATCCCTATCTTCTGCATCACCCGTTGCGAACGTTTATTGGTCAGCGAAGTAAAAGCCCGGACCATAGAAAACGGAAGATTCTCCTTGGCATAAGCCAGACATGACTTCGCTGCTTCGGTAGCATATCCCCGGCCCCAATATTCCTGCCTTAATCGCCACAGTATCTCAATACCCGGAGCAAAGTCCACATCAAACATAAAGTTATGAAAGCCCGTAAAACCCACAAAGGCTCCATCGGACTTCTGCTCGATGGCATATCCGCCATATCCGTACTGAAGAAACTCGTTCCTGACAGTATCAAAAAGATTGCGCGACTCTTCCCCGGACAAAGGATGCAGAAAGAACTCCATGACAGACGGATTCCCGTTCATCTCTGCAAAAGGAACGAAGTCTTCTTCTTTCCAATCGCGCAATATCAAACGGGGAGTTTCAATATATACCATACTTAATAATCTTTATTCTCATACAAAAATACTGAATCTGTTTTACTTCTCAAAAACATTATCTTTATCTTTGTTGATACCTAAAACCAAACAACGATGAAAACAGCTAAATTAATTCTATTATGTTTGTCGGGAATGCTTGCCATGCAGTCCGCAACAGCACAAAGCCGGAGTGAAAAGAAAGCACAGACCGAACGTAACGTCAGGGAAGCGATAAATGCCGATCACTACAAAATCAACGTAGACTATATGCAACCCATGAAAGGTCGCAGCCGCGCCCTGACATCCGACTACTCCATCGAAATCAGGAATGACTCCGTCTTTTCTTACCTGCCCTACTTCGGAGTGGCATACAATGTACCTTACGGCGGCGGGAAAGGATTGATATTTAATGCCCCGATAACCGGATACAGGAAAGAAAGCCTCAAAAAAGGGAAAACCCGGATTGATTTCAAAACCGGCAACGAGGAAGATAAATATGAATACAGCCTTACTATCTATTCTGACGGTTCGGCCAACATACATATCCAGCCGATGAACAGACAAGCCATTTCATACTCCGGAGAGTTGGATATAAAAGAGTAAGGAACCTCTATCAGGCTTCATGCAATCATAAACCATACGTCTGCGAATATCACTCTTGCTCTGAGAAAGCCGGAATAGCGATGGCATACAGACAAAATCTCCTGTACACCTGCAAAGACCATAAGCAAACTTTTCGTCATAGAATGTTGCACCAAGTAAAAGAATATCTTATTTTTGCAATTTACAGCTATTAATCATAACCTTTTAGACTGAAAATACTATCAAATTATGGATACAAGTAAGATTGTAGGAGAAAAAATCAAATCACTCCGCGAAAGCCAGTCCATCAGCATGGAAGAGTTGGCGCAACGTTCGGGGCTCGCCATCGAACAAATCGAACGCATCGAAAACAATATCGACCTGCCTTCATTGGCTCCGCTCATCAAAATAGCCCGCGTACTGGGCGTGCGTCTCGGCACATTCCTTGACGACCAGGACGAGAACGGTCCTGTGGTATGCCGCAAGTCGGAAGCAAAGGACAGCATCAGCTTCTCCAACAACGCCATCCATTCGCGCAAACACATGGAGTACCACTCTCTTTCCAAATCAAAAGCAGACCGCCACATGGAGCCGTTCATCATTGACGTAGCTCCCACGGACGACAGCGATTTCGTTCTTTCCTCACACGAAGGCGAAGAATTCATCATGGTTATGGAAGGAACCATGGAAATCAGCTACGGCAAGCACACCTACCTGCTCGAAGAAGGAGACAGCATCTACTACGATTCCATCGTACCGCACCATGTACACGCCTATGAAGGACAGGCAGCCAAAATACTGGCAGTAATTTATACACCAATCTGATAAGTATAAGGCATAAGGGAGTGTGTCAAAATACACTTAATGATTTCTTTTAGGCACGGATTACACGGATTCTACGGAAACACAGATTTTCTTTGTTCTTTTTCCGTGAAATCCGTGTAATCCGTGCCTAAAAAGAAACAAACGGCAAGCGAATTTTAGTTTTGACATACCCTCTTATATTTCATACTTCATACGTTAATTAGCATCGTTATGTTATACGAAAGAACGCTTGGCCAATGGCTGGAGCATTGGGCCACAACTACACCTGACAAAGAATACATTGTTTACTCCGACCGTAATCTGCGCTTCACCTGGAGCCAGTTCAACCGCAGAGTGGACGACATGGCAAAAGGACTTATCGCTATCGGCGTGGAACGGGGAACACACGTCGGCATCTGGGCGGCAAACGTACCGGACTGGCTGACATTGCTGTATGCCTGCGCCAAAATAGGCGCCGTTTATGTAACGGTAAACACCAACTATAAACAAGCCGAACTGGAGTACCTGTGCGAGAATTCGGATATGCACACGCTCTGTATCGTCAACGGCGAGAAAGACAGCGACTTCGTGCAGATGACCTACACCATGCTGCCTGAACTGAAAACCTGCCAGCGCGGACATCTGAAAAGCGAGCGCTTCCCTTATATGAAGAATGTAATCTACGTAGGGCAGGAAAAGCACAGAGGAATGTACAACACTTCCGAAATTCTGCTTTTAGGCGACAACGTGGAAGACACCCGTCTGAATGAGCTCAAAAGCCGGGTAAGTTGCCACGACGTAGTAAACATGCAGTACACTTCGGGCACTACCGGATTCCCGAAAGGGGTAATGCTTACCCACTACAACATCACCAACAACGGTTTCCTCACCGGCGAGCATATGAAATTCACTGCCGCTGACAAACTCTGCTGTTGCGTCCCCCTGTTCCACTGCTTCGGCGTGGTGCTTGCCACGATGAACTGCCTTACCCACGGCTGTACACAAGTCATGGTGGAACGCTTCAACCCGTTGGTGGTGCTTGCATCCATCCACAAAGAACGATGCACCGCACTCTACGGCGTACCCACGATGTTCATAGCCGAGCTGCACCATCCGATGTTCGACCTGTTCGATATGTCCAGCCTGCGCACGGGTATCATGGCCGGCTCTCTCTGCCCCGTCGAGCTGATGAAGCAAGTAGAGGAAAAGATGTACATGAAAGTAACCAGCGTTTACGGCCTGACGGAAGCCGCTCCCGGCATGACCGCCACGCGAATAGACGATTCGTTCGATGTACGTTGCAACACCGTAGGACGCGACTTTGAGCATACCGAAGTGAAAGTCATTGACCCGGAAACCGGCGAAGAGTGTCCGGTAGGCGTTCAGGGTGAAATGTGCAACCGCGGTTACAACACCATGAAAGGATATTACAAGAATCCGCAGGCCACAGCCGAGGTCATCGACAAGAACGGTTTCCTGCACTCCGGAGACTTGGGCGTGAAAGACGAGGACGGCAACTACCGCATCACCGGACGTATCAAAGACATGATTATCCGCGGCGGTGAAAATATCTATCCGCGCGAAATCGAAGAGTTTCTCTATCAACTGGAAGGCGTCAAGGATGTGCAGGTAGCCGGCATCCCCTCCAAGAAGTACGGCGAAGCGGTCGGCGCATTCATTATCCGGCACGAGGGGGCAGACCTGCACGAATCGGATGTACGCGACTTCTGTATCGGCAAGATTTCCCGTTACAAGATTCCCAAATATATTTTCTTTGTAAAAGAGTTCCCCATGACAGGAAGCGGCAAGATACAGAAATTCAAGCTGAAAGACATAGGGCTGCAACTTTGCAAGGAGCAAGGAATAGAAATTATTTAAGCAGTTAGGAGTAAACCAAGTAAATATGGGGAATTAGCTTATACTATCTGTCATTCAGAGCATCGCAAAGAAGCTCTGAATGACAGATACTCTTAACATAAATGTATTTTTCAACATTCATTCAACCACTCACTCCGCTTTCTCGGGGTAGTTCATATTCTCTTCCGTCATCTGTTCCAGCACTTCATGCAAATACTTGGCAGACTCCCATTTTGCCATGGGCAGGTCGTGGAGCAGGTAATTGCCGCAATCCTGCGGAGCAGCACCGGGAACTTCGCCCTCATATCCGGCAACAAAGCGGAACGTATCCTGCATCAGCGGTACGATGTCCTGCGGCTGCAAATCGCCTTTCATCAGCAGATAATTGCCGGTAAGGCAGCCCATGGGGCCCCAATAGATAATCTTGTCCTGCCATTGCGGTTCATTGCGCAGGTAAGTGGCAGCCAGATGCTCGATAGTGTGCAGGGCGCCTTGTCCCAATGCCGGTTCGCGGTTGGGCTCTTTCATACGAATATCAAAAGTCGTGATGACTTCTCCGTTCACTTCATCCTTGCGCGATACGTAAATACCGCGCAGCAAACGGATGTGATCGATGGTAAAGCTGGGTATTTTCTTCATAAGTTATAAGTTGTGAGTTATGAGTTATAAGTTGTCGGGCAGGGTGGAAAGGAAAGTCCATGTCGTAAGGAAAGAACGTTCCGCCATCGTACCCCAAAAATCGGCATATTGCGAAGAGTGGTCTTCCACGCCCGGCGTATCGCTGATGATACGGAAGCTGAGGAAAGGAATGCCGTACAGATAGCAGGTCTGCGCAATGGCAGCGGACTCCATATCGACAGCCAGTCCAGCCGGGAAGCGGCGTTTGATGGCATCCAGCTCTGTGCGGTTGGTGATAAACCGGTCGCCGGTACATATCAGTCCGCTATGAATACGGCTTTCCAATCCGGTCTTGTTCAGAGACAAAGCATGTTCCAAAAGCGGGGCGCACCCCTTGTACACTGCAGGCAATCCCTGCACCTGACCGTACTCGTTACCGTCACCGCACCATACATCGTGGTACGCCAGAGAGTCGCTCGCCACTACATCCGTCACCTTGAGACAAGCGTCGATGCCGCCCGCCACACCGGTACTCACAATGCAGTCCGGGGCAAAACGGCGTATCAGCTCCGTAGCTCCAACCGCCGCATTCACCTTACCGATGCCGCATTGCGTAAGTATCACGCGGTTGCTGCCAAGCATACCTTCCACATAGTGCAGATTACCGTAATCCGCTACCTTCTTCTCCTGTAAACGTTCCGCCAGTTGGCGGTGTTCGCTATCCATTGCACTGATAACACCTATCGTCATGCTTACCGATTTCCAAATTTCAGATTTATGAATTATATGATTTAGGGAAGGCAAAGGTACGATATTTCAGCAGATTTATCTATCCAACTGGTGCATAAATCAATATTTATGTATAAGTTTGCCGCTGAAATTCAGATTAGGAGTCAAGGGAGTCGACTCCTCACCTTTTCGGCTCCCCACATAAACCATAACCCAGCAAAGATGATAAAGAAGATTCTTCCCGACTTAATTGCCATCCTGGCATTCGTCCTGATTTCTTTCGCCTACTTTTTTCCGGCGGATATAGAAGGACGTATTCTGTTCCAGCACGACACCGCAGCCGGCGCCGGCGCCGGACAAGAAGCCAAAGAGTATTACGAACAGACAGGCGAACGCACCCGCTGGACCAATTCCCTTTTCGGCGGAATGCCTACCTACCAGATATCCCCGTCCTACGACTCTACCGTACCGCTGCAATGGACACAGAAAATATACCAGCTCTTCCTGCCCACCTACGTCAACCTGACGTTTATCCTGATGCTGGGCTTCTACATCCTGCTGCGGGCATTCGGCATACCGGCATGGCTGGCAGGCTTGGGCGGCATCATGTGGGCCTTCTCGTCCTACTTCTTCATTCTGATTTCGGCGGGACACATCTGGAAGTTCATCACCCTTGCCTACATCCCGCCCACAATAGCGGGCATCGTACTCGCCTACCGGGGCAAGCTGCTGGCAGGCGGCATACTCACAGCCTTCTTCATCGCCCTGCAAATCATGTCCAACCATGTGCAGATGTCCTACTACTTCCTGTTCGTCATCCTGTTCATCGCAGGAGCATACTTTGAAGACGCGTGGCGCAACAAGACGCTTCCCCGATTCTTCAAGGCAAGCGCCGTACTGCTGGTTGCCGCCTTTATCGGTGTGGCCGCCAACCTTTCCAACCTCTATCACACCTATACGTACAGCAAGGAAACCATGCGCGGCAAGAGCGAGCTGGTACAGACCGGTGATGCCGCCAAGCAAACCAGCAGCGGACTGGACCGCGACTACATCACCAACTGGAGCTATGGCATCGGCGAAACCTGGACGCTCCTCGTTCCCAACTTCAAAGGCGGTTCTTCCTCCGCACCCCTCAGCCAGAGCGAAACCGCCATGGAAAAGGCCAACCCGATGTACGGGAGTCTGTACAACTCATTCCCGCAGTACTTCGGTAGCCAGCCCTGGACCGCCGGCCCCGTTTATGTGGGCGCATTCGTCCTGTTCCTCTTCGTACTGGGCTGCTTCATCGTAAAAGGACCGCTGAAATGGGCGTTGCTGGGAGCAACCTTCTTCTCCATCGTCCTGGCATGGGGCAAGAACTTCATGCCGCTGACGGACTTCTTCATCGATTACGTCCCGATGTACAATAAGTTCCGCGCCGTATCATCCATCCTCGTCATAGCGGAATTCACCATTCCCCTGCTGGCAATCTTTGCCTTGAAGCGCGTGTTGGAAGAACCCGGAATATGGAAAGCGAACAAGAAAGCGTTCGGCATCAGCCTTGCGCTGACCGCCGGTGTAGCCCTGCTGCTTACCGTAGCGCCGGGTAGCCTGGGCTCAGGCTTCGTGCCCGCACAAGAAGCACAGATGCTGCAAAATGCCGTCGACCAGCAGATGATACCCGCCAACGAGCTGTCCGGCATCCTCGCCAATCTCGCAGAAATGCGGGGTGCGCTTGTCAGCGCCGACGCATTGCGGAGCTTCATCATCATCTGCATCGGATGCGCACTGCTTTGGCTCCACGCGGCAGGCAAGCTGCGCCGGTCACTGACCGTTGCAGGCATCACGGTTCTCTGCCTTGTAGATATGTGGAGTGTAAACAAACGATACCTGCACGACGAGCAGTTCGTGCCCCGCTCCATCCAAACGGAAACGTTCAGCAAAACCAAGACCGACGAACTCATCCTGCAGGACAAAAGCCCGGACTACCGCGTACTGAACTTTGCAACCGATGCCTTCAATGAGAACAACACTTCCTACTGGCATAAGAACATAGGCGGATACCATGCCGCCAAACTGCGTCGCTATCAGGAACTGATAGAACGCCACATCTCTCCCGAAATGCAGGCTGCCTATCAAGCGATAGCCGCCGCAGGCGGAGAAATGGACAGTGTGGACGCCTCCAAGTTCCGCGTGCTGAACATGCTGAACACGAAGTACTTCATCCTCCCCGCCGGACAGCAGGGACAGACCGTTCCCGTCCTCAACCCTTATGCCAACGGCAACGCCTGGTTTGTGAAGAACGTGCAATACGTAAACAATGCCAATGAGGAGATTGATGCGCTCAAAACCATCCTTCCCACCGAAACCGCCGTTGTCGATGTCCGTTTCAAGGATGTGCTGAAAGGGATTTCAGAGGCTCATAAAGACAGCCTTTCCTCCATTCGCCTGACAAGTTACGAACCCAACCGTTTGGTTTACGAAACGGAAAACGCAGGAGACGGCATCGCCGTATTCTCCGAGATATACTACCCGAACGGCTGGCAAGTAACCATTGACGGGAAACCTGCCGGACTGGGACGTGCGGATTATGTACTGCGCGCCTTGTATATCCCTGCCGGCAAGCATACCGTCGAGATGCGCTTCGACCCCAAAAGCCTGCATGTAACGGAAGGCATCGCCTACGGAGCATTGGCGCTGCTGGTTATCGGAGTGGCAGCCGTTGCGCTGATTGCACGCAAAAAAGCGCAAGAATAGGTAGAATCTACGGGGCAACCGGATTCATCCACATTCAATATAACAGAGCAATACGTCTTTCTCTCTATAGCAGTACGCTTTTCCTCACAGCCTTATAACAAAGACATACAGAGGAAAATCAGGTATTGCTATAGAGAGAATTCTTTTTTCTCAAGAAGAACATCGGCTGTTGACTACTGTCAACAGCCCGGTTGACAATAGCCGGCCGATCCGTTGACAGCAGTAAACAGCTCTGTTGACAGTAGTCAACACCTAATGTTCCCAGTGGCCGAAACGGATGCCCTACGGATGAAAATACAATCCTGCAACGTCATAAATCAGATTCTCCTACAAGGAAAAGAATGAAAAAAATGGTATAAATCACCGGCAGAACGATATATTTCAGTAACTTTGCTCTTCAAATCAAAAAAACGATAGAGTATGGAAACTACCAGACAGAACAAAATAGCCCGTTTGCTCCAAAAGGAATTAAGCGACATCTTCCTGTTGCAAACCAAATCGATGCCCGGTATACTGATTTCGGTCAGCGCCGTACGCATCAGTCCCGATATGAGCGTGGCACGCGCCTACCTCAGCGTTTTCCCCTCTGAACGGAGCGAAGAAATCATCAAGAACGTCAATGCCAATATGAAGTCCATCCGCTTTGAACTGGGAACCCGCGTACGCCACCAACTGCGCATCATTCCCGAACTGAAGTTCTTCGTGGACGACTCGCTGGATTATCTGGAAAGAATCGATGAACTACTGAAATAGTGGTTAATCCCCAACCATGAATCTTCCTTTTTTTATAGCCCGCCGTTATCTCTTCTCTAAGAAGAAGCATAATGCCATTAATATTATATCCGGCATCTCAGTGTGCGGGGTGGCGTTGGCTACATTGGCGTTGGTGTGCACATTGTCCGTATTCAACGGATTTCAGGATATGGTAGCGGGGTTCTTCACAGCTTTCGACCCGGAGCTGAAAATCACCGTTCGGGAAGGAAAGGTGTTCGACCCGCTCGAATCGCGTGTGCAGCAAGTACGCGCCCTGCCCGAAATAGATGTATGGACGGAGACACTGGAAGAGAACGCAATGGTGCAGTACAAGGACCGCCAGGCAATGGCGGTTATCAAAGGCGTGGAGGATAACTTCGAGCAACTGACATCCATAGACAGCCTGCTGTACGGTACGGGGAAGTTCATTTTGAACGATTCCGTTGTGGACTACGGCTTTATGGGTGTGGAGCTGGTGTCCGAACTGGGCACGGGACTTCAGTTTGTCGACCCGTTGCGAGTGTATGCACCTAAAAGGAATGTACGTGTCAACATCGCCAATCCGTCGGCGGCTTTCAACCAGGATTATCTGTTCTCGCCGGGAGCGGTGTTTGTTGTCAACCAACAGAAATACGACTCACGCTATATCCTCACATCGTTGGGCTTTGCCCGGCGGCTGTTCAATTATGACACGGAAGTTTCCGCCATCGAACTGAAACTGAAACCGGGCAGCAACACCGATGCCGTGCAGAAGAAAATGGAACGCATCCTGGGCGACCGCTTCATCGTGCAAAACCGCTACGAGCAGCAAGCGGATGTATTCCGTATCATGGAGATTGAGAAACTCATCTCCTACCTGTTCCTTACCTTTATACTTACAATTGCCTGCTTCAATGTTATCGGTTCGCTGTCCATGCTGATACTGGATAAGCGCGAGGATACGGAGACGCTGCGCAATCTGGGCGCCGACGACCGGCTGATAGCCCGTATCTTCCTTTTTGAAGGGCGGCTGATTTCGGTGTTCGGAGCAATTGCCGGGATTGTATTGGGGCTGCTGCTGTGTTTCCTGCAACAACGCTTCGGACTTATATCGCTGGGTGGCGGCAACGGAAGTTTTGTAGTGGACGCCTATCCGGTGAGCGTGCATGCAACGGACATCATACTGGTATTCGTAACGGTTATCACCGTAGGGTTCCTCTCGGTGTGGTATCCTGTGCGGTACTTGAGCAAGCGGTTGCTTAAAAAATAAAAGCATCCTCCCCCTTCACCCGCAGAATCCCATGAACAGTATGATGCAAAGGAATTGTGAAGGGTGAAGGGGGGGGAGGATGCAAACTTTTTATTTCTTACGTATAATCGTCAGTCCGTCGCGCAACGGCAGTATAACTTTCTCCACCCGATTATCTGCGGCAACCAGATCATTGAAAGCCTTTATCCCGATGGTCTGCAAGTCCGTGCGATGCGGCTGTTCTTCAAGAACGTGCCCGTCCCACAAGGTATTGTCGGCAATGATATAACCGCCGTCCGAAAGGCGTGCCAACACCATCTCGTAATAATCGATGTAACGGCGCTTATCACCGTCGATGAAAGCAAGGTCGAAAGTAATGTCCAGCCGGGGAACAAGTTCCAAAGCATTACCTATATAGAACTTTATCTTATCGGCATAGGGTGAGTTCTCCAGCCACGGACGGGTAAAGTCTTCCTGCTCGTCATTGATTTCAAACGTATGCAGCATTCCGTTGTCCGGCAGCCCCTCTGCCATGCAAAGCGCGGAGTATCCGCTATATGTCCCGATCTCCAACACCTGACGGGGACGTATCATCCTGACAAACATCTTGAGCATACGCCCCTGCAAATGTCCCGAAGCCATGCGGGGATAAAGCAACTTGAGGTGCGTATCGCGATAAAGAGCCTTCAGATAGTCGCCCTCTTCATCGATGTGTTGCAGGATATATTCGTCTAAAGTCATATAAATTGAGAATTGAGAATTAAAAAACAAATGCCTGCCAGCGGACTGTCATTTTTTAATTCTCAATTTATAATTTTACAAGTATCTGTTACTGTTCGGAAGTACACTGTCTTCAGCATGTTTCAGGGCATCTTCCACTACGTTGATTTCAAGGAAGGATGTTTGCGTACCGGCTTTACCGCTACTCAGATAGCCCACCATGTCGGTAGGTTGCAGACGGCCTTCCTGAAGCAGGCGGCGGAGAGCGGCGAAGTAGTATTCCTGTCCGTTGGCAAGTTCGGGCATGTAGATGGCTTCTACACCGTATGAAAGCGCCAGGTGACGCATGGTCTTTTCCTTATAGCAGATGGCGAGCACCGGGTATTTGCCGCGGAATGCAGCAAGGTTGCGGGCAGTGCGGCCGCTGTAACTGTCGGTGATGATGGCGCGAATCTTCAACTTCGTAGTGGCCTTTACCGCTTGCTTGGCGAGGAAAGCCGTTACATCGTTGCTGTTTTCGTCCAAAGGAATACGGATGTCGTTATCCGCCAGTTTGTCTTTTTCCGCCTGGGCGGCAACTTTCGTCATTGTCTTGACGGCTTCAACCGGATATTTGCCGTAAGCCGTCTCACCGCTCAGCATCAAAGCATCCGTACGGTAATAGATGGCGTTGGCGATGTCGGTAACTTCCGCACGGGTAGGACGCGGGTTGGAAATCATGGTATGGAGCATCTGCGTGGCAACGATAACCGGCTTCTTGGCAAGGATACATTTGCGAATCAGCAAACGCTGGATACCCGGAATACGTTCCTGCGGAACTTCGATACCCAGGTCGCCACGGGCTATCATAACGCCGTCGGCCACTTCGAGAATCTCGTCGATATTGTCCACACCTTCCTGGTTCTCAATCTTGGCAATGATTCTGATGTCGCTGTTGTGGGCATCGAGAATAGCCTTTATATCCAGAATATCCTGTCTGTTGCGCACGAAAGAGTGAGCGATGAAGTCAATGTCTTTCTCGATGGCGTAGAGGATATTGTTGCGGTCTTTTTCCGTCAGTGAAGGCAGGTTGATGCGTACACCCGGCACATTGACACTCTTGCGGCTGCTCAAGGTAGCTTCATTCTGCACCTCGCACAGCAGGTGGTCGGCATTTTTTTCCACAACAACCAGTTCCAGGTCACCATCGTCGATAAGGATATGACCGCCCACATTGAGGTCGTGTACAAAGTTGGGATAAGAAACGGAGATACATTCGCGGGTAGTCTGCCGGTCGGGATTGCCTACCACTTTTACACGATCGCCTGCCTTGAAGGGAATAGGCTCGTCAAGGACAGTCGTACGCACTTCGGGACCCTTCGTATCCATGAGGATAGCGATGCGGTTGGAAACCGTACGCACATTGGCTATCAGCTTCTCGAAACCTTCGCGGCCTGCATGAGCCGTATTCATACGTACTACGTTCAAACCTGCGTCGAACAACTGTTTTATAAAATCAACATCGCAACGCTGATCGGAAATCGTTGCAACGATTTTTGTCTGTTTCAATAGCATAATCTTGTACCTATTTTATATTAATAATTCCTTTAACGCTTCCAATGCCAGACGGTAGGAGTTCAGCCCAAAGCCGCAAATAACACCCCGGCAGGCACAAGCTATCATGGATACGTGGCGAAACGACTCCCGGGCATGCACATTGGAGATATGAACCTCAATCACCGGAGCAGTGACCGACCGGATCGCATCTTGCAGGGCAATGGACGTATGGGTATAGGCCCCCGCATTCAGGATGATGCCGTCCGCATCAAAACCCACCTGCTGTATCTTGTCTATCAACTCTCCTTCGATGTTGGATTGGAAATAGTCTATCTGTACATCCGCATACTTCTCACGGAGTCCGGCAAGGTAGTCTTCAAAAGTAACACTGCCATAAATGGAAGGTTCGCGTTTACCCAACAGATTTATATTGGGGCCGTTAATAATCTGTATTCTCATAACACATTTTTTTATACCTTTGTCCACAGAGAACATTCTTTCAAGGTGCAAAGATAGGAAAAAGTAATGAAAGTAGAAGAGAATTTGACGAATAAGGAAAAACGAGCGGTGATAATCAGAAAGTATCAGCAATATCTCAAGCTGGAGAAAGCGCTTTCGCCCAATACGCTCGATGCCTATATGACGGACCTACAGAAACTTCTGCACTTTCTGGAAGGAGAGAATATAGAAATTCCGGACGTAACACCGGATGATTTGCAACGCTTTGCCGCAGGACTCCACGACATCGGTATCCATCCCCGTTCCCAAGCCCGGATACTCTCCGGAATCAAATCGTTCTTCCACTTTCTGGTGATTGCCGACTATCAGGAAGCCGACCCGAGCGAGCTGCTGGAAGGTCCCAAAATCGGGTTCAGGCTACCGGAAGTGCTCACCGTTGAAGAAATCGACAGAATCATTTCCACCGTAGACATGGAGAAGAAAGAGGGACAACGCAACCGAGCTATCCTGGAGACACTGTACAGCTGCGGGTTACGCGTGTCGGAACTGTGTAACCTGAAAATCTCCGACCTCTATTTTGAGGAAGGGTTTATTAAGGTAGAAGGCAAAGGCGGCAAACAGCGTTTAGTACCTATCTCGCCTCGTGCAATCAAGGAGATAAAGTATTGGTTTGCAGACCGCAACCTGGGAAAAATAAAGAAAGGATACGAGGATTACGTATTTCTGGCACGATGGGGCAATAATATCTCCCGCATCATGGTGTTTCACATGATAAAAGAGCTGGCGGAAAAAGCCGGCATCACCAAGAATATCAGTCCGCATACGTTCCGCCACTCCTTCGCCACCCATCTGCTGGAAGGCGGCGCCAATCTGCGGGCCATCCAGTGCATGCTGGGACATGAATCCATCGCCACCACTGAAATCTATACACATATCGACCGGAACAGACTCCGAAGTGAAATTATCGAGCATCATCCCCGCAATATTAAATACAGGAAAGAGCACGGCGTTTATTAAATTATAATAAATGTGATAGTATTATTAACAAATTGCCAAGAGAATTAATATCTTTGCAAAGCTATATATATAGGAATATAGCAACTAATTGTGAATGGACAAATTTCAATTACAAACAATTAATTTATATCTAAAATGACTAAAAAATTGTATCTGCCTTTGTTAGTGGCACTTGTTGCTGTTTTGACATCATGCAGCAGCAAAATGGGTGAACTGTCTTCTGACTATTTCACAGTGACTCCGCAAGTATTGGAAGCCGTAGGCGGTAAGGTACCTGCTACAATTAACGGTAAATTCCCCGAAAAGTATTTCAAGAAAAAAGCTGTAGTGGAAGTTACTCCGGTTTTGAGATGGGAAGGCGGCGAAGCTAAAGGTCAGCCTGCCGTATTCCAGGGCGAAAAAGTAGAAGGCAACGACCAGACTATCTCTTACAAGGCTGGTGGTAGCTACACAATGAAGACTTCTTTCGACTATGTTCCCGAAATGGCTAAGTCTGAATTGTACTTGGAATTCAAAGCTAAAGTTGGAAAGAAAGAAGTTACTATCCCTGCTGTAAAAGTAGCCGACGGTGTTATCTCTACTTCCGAACTGGTTGGCCAGACTTTGGGCAGCGCTAATCCTGCTAACGGTGACGACGCTTTCCAACGCGTAATCAAAGAAAAATATGATGCAAACATCATGTTCCTGATCCAACAGGCTAACATCCGTTCAAGCGAGTTGAAAACTGCCAAAGCATTCAACGAAGAAGTTAAGAACATCAATGAAGCTGCCAACAAGAAGATCAGCAACATCGAAATCTCTGCATACGCTTCTCCCGATGGTGGCGTTGAGCTGAATACTGGTCTGGCTGAAAACCGTCAGAACAACACAGCCAAAGTTATCAACAAGGATTTGAAGAAGAGCAAAATCGAAGCAGCTGTAGATACTAAATATACTGCACAGGACTGGGAAGGTTTCCAGGAACTGGTCAGCAAATCCAACATCCAGGACAAAGAGTTGATTCTCCGCGTTTTGTCAATGTACTCTGATCCTGAACAAAGAGAACAGGAAATCAAGAATATCTCTTCTGTATACAGCACTTTGGCAGAAGAAATCCTTCCGCAACTGCGTCGTTCTCGTCTGACTTTGAACTATGACGTAATCGGTAAGTCTGACGAAGAAATCGCATCTTTGGCTGACAGCGATGCTAAGCAACTGAACATCGAAGAACTGCTGTATGCAGCTACTCTGACTAACGATCCTGCTAAGCAAGAAGCTATCTTCACCAAAGCTACTCAAATCTACCCGAACGACTACCGTGCATACAACAACCTCGGTAAGTTAGCTTACCAAGCCGGTGATTTGGACAAGGCTGAAGGCTACCTGAAGAAATCTCTTTCTATCAAGGATTCTGCTGAAGCTAACATGAACATGGGTCTCGTAGCTTTGAGAAAAGGCGACAAGGCAGCAGCTGAAACTTACCTGGGCAAAGCTTCCGGTACTAAGGAACTGAACGAAGCTCTGGGTAACCTGTACATCGCTCAAGGTCAATATGACAGAGCCGTTAACGCATTTGGCGACACTAAGACCAACAGTGCAGCTTTGGCACAAATCCTGGCTAAGGACTACAACAAGGCTAAGAGCACATTGTCAAGCATCGCTAAACCGGACGCTTACACTGACTACCTGATGGCTGTTGTAGGTGCAAGAACCAACAACTCTTCTATGGTTATGGACAACCTGAAGAAAGCTGTTGCCAAAGATTCTTCACTGGCTAAGAAAGCTGCTTCTGACTTGGAATTCTCCAAATACTTCACGAATGCAGACTTCATGAATATCATCAAATAATAAAGGTTATAAGATGAAAAGAAGTGCCCGGCATAGAAATATGTCGGGCATTTTTTTTTATTCACACCAAAAAGAACTACTTTCGCAGCAACGTATCAGAAGAAGAAAGCCGTATGAAGAATATTTATCTTGCATATTTCCTGATTATCATGCTATCCGCTTGCGGTGGCAAAAGCTCCGACACAGTCAGTCTGAGCGGAGAAATCAAAGGTTTGGGAAATGACACCTTATATATATACGGTGCAGACGAAATGTACGACCGCATGGATACCCTGCCCGTTGAGAACGGCAAATTCTCGAAAACACTCTCTCCGGATACCTTGGTAGCTGCATGGCTGTTGTTCAGCGACGGCAGCCGATACCCTTTCTTCATGGATAAAGGTGACAAAATACACATAAAAGGCTCTGCTGCCGAACTAAACAGTATGGAAATAACCGGCAACCCGCACAATGAAGAGTTGACCGCCTTCCGGAAAGAACTGAAAGGATTGGACAAACCGTCTGAAAAAGTCCTGGAAGAGAAAGCCGGCAAATTTATCAATGAGCATCATTCCTCTTTAGCGAGTATCTACCTGCTTGACAAGTACTTCGCACAAAAAGAAAAGCCGGATTATACCCTAATCAAACAACTGACCGAGCACATGACGGGAGAACTGAAAGACCGTCCCTATATCGACGGGCTGCTTGACCGCATCCAGGAAGAAGAAAAAGCTGCGACCGGAAAGACTGCCGCCTACTTCCGCCTGCCCAACACCGAAGGGAAGCAGATTACCCGTTCGAACTTCAAAGACCAATACCTGCTAATACACTTCTGGGCTTCCTGGGATACCGTGAGCCGCGACAGCAATACCGTTTACCGTAGAATCTACAAGAAAGAACAAAAAAATAAGAAATTTGCGCTTTTAGGAATTTCTTTAGACCTCAACAAAGACAATTGGAAAAAGGCTATCGAAACAGACACCCTGAAATGGGAGCAAGCATGCGACCTTTCCGGCTGGGAGACCGGAGTTGTAAAGCAACTTGCCATAAGAACCCTGCCTGCCAATGTACTGCTCAGCCCTTCCGGAAGGATTGAAGGAAAGAACCTAAGCGAAGCGACTATCGAAAAGAAACTGAAAGACATAGAAGAACAAGAGAAGAAAGAAAAAGAAAAGAAGAGGGAGATAGAGAACGAAAGGAAAAAGAAACGATAACTTTTCTATCGGTAATCACTAAACCCTAATCACTAAACACTCAAATTACATGCTCATCAAAGTTTTTGGAGCGGCTGTTCAAGGTATTGATGCAACCCTCATCACTATCGAAGTCAACAGCTCCAGAGGCTGTATGTTCTATCTCGTCGGCTTGCCGGACTCTGCTGTCAAGGAAAGCCATCAACGCATCATTTCCGCACTGCAAGTAAACGGTTACCGGATGCCTACCAGCAATATCGTCATCAACATGGCACCGGCTGATATCCGCAAAGAAGGCGCCGCCTACGACCTGCCGTTGGCTATCGGCATGTTAGGTGCCAGCGAAGTAATCAAACCGGACAAGTTGAGCCGCTATCTGTTAATGGGAGAGCTAAGTCTCGACGGCAGCCTGCAACCCATTAAAGGCGCACTGCCCATTGCCATAAAAGCCAGAGAACTCGGTTTTGAAGGAATCATCATACCCAGGCAGAATACACGGGAAGCCGCTGTTGTAAATAACCTGAAAGTTTACGGAGCAAAGAACCTGAAAGAGGTCATCGAGTTCTTTAACGACAAACAGGAACTGGAGCTGGTACATGTCGATACCCGTAAAGAGTTCTATACCCGACAGAATGACTTTGACCTGGATTTCTCCGACGTGAAAGGACAGGAAAACGTAAAACGCGCGTTAGAGGTAGCGGCTGCAGGCGGACATAATATTCTACTGATAGGTGCTCCCGGCAGCGGAAAATCCATGCTTGCCAAGCGACTTCCCTCTATCCTCCCCCCGTTAACATTGGGCGAAAGCCTTGAAACCACCAAGATACACTCTGTTGCAGGGAAGCTGGAACAGGAAAGCGGACTTATCTCCAAACGACCGTTCCGCGCTCCTCACCACACAATTTCTACTGTAGCCATGACAGGAGGCGGCAGTTTCCCACAACCGGGAGAAATCAGCCTGGCACACAACGGAGTCTTATTCCTCGATGAGTTGCCGGAGTTCAATCGAAATGTACTTGAAGTACTGCGCCAGCCGCTGGAAGACCGGGAAATCAGCATTTCCCGAATTAAATGCAATGTCAAATATCCGGCCAGCCTGATTCTCGCAGCATCCATGAACCCCTGCCCTTGCGGATACTACAACCATCCTACCAAAGCCTGCGTATGCAGCCCGGGGCAAGTACAGAAATACCTGAACCGCATTTCGGGACCTTTGCTCGACCGTATCGACCTGCAAATCGAAGTCATCCCCGTTCCCTTTGAGAAGATGTCGGATGCACGTCCCGGTGAATCGAGCACCCTCATTCGGGAACGCGTAGTACGCGCACGTCAGACCCAATCCGAAAGATATGCCGAAATTCCCGGTGTATATTGCAATGCACAGATGAACAGCAAATTACTTGCCCGTTATGCCCGTCCCGATGATAAAGGGCTGGCACTGCTGAAAACGGCCATGAACCGCTTCAACCTCTCGGCACGCGCCTACGACCGCATCTTAAAAGTCTCACGCACCATCGCCGATCTTGAGGGCTGCGAACTGATACAGCCCTCGCATTTGGCAGAAGCAATCGGATACAGAAACCTGGACAGGGAAGATTGGGCCGGATAGCCCCGTATCAGTCTTATATAACCCTCTTCTTCAGTTTAAAGACTACCTCTCTGTTATCTTTACCTTCATACCTGCCGTTTCCACCTTTCGGATTCATCTTTATATCCACAGAATCGGTCTGGTAAACCCCGGTAAGGTCCTCACAGATTATACGGAAGTCCTGATAACCGGTTATGGTATTCTGATAAAGATACTCTCCGTTTTCTTTGGTATAAACCGTATCGGATAAAACAGCATAGCCATATGAACCGTCGGCAGGAGAAGCTATATGCTTTACCAGAATTCTGGCATCGGGCACAACCTGCCGGCTCTCTCCCAGTACTTTACCTCTGAATTCATATTTGGCATAAGAAGTACAATTCTCACTTCCTGCCCCCATACTGTTTTCATCGCAATATGCGAACCCCAATAAAATCAATGCACCGAACATCACGCCGTTGAAAATTCTAAGCCATTGTTCTTTTTCTCTCTTCATAGTGTGTTTATAGTCTAAGTTATATCCTATAAACGCCTATCCCAACAAAATACTGCACAACAACCCGACTTTTAACGTATAATCAGTTCTTTTCTATTCTGATGCGGGCATCCACTGCTATTACATACTTTTCCGTGGCCAACAACGGATTGATATCCATTTCCTTAATTTCCGTAGCAAAGCGCAGCAAAGTGGACAAGCGGACGATAATTTCGGCAAACCTGTCCTCATTCACCCCTTTCTGCCCGCGCGTACCTTTTATTATCTTATAGGCGCGCAACGAATGAATCATCGAATAAGCCTCTTCATAAGACAAAGGAGCCAGACCGGAGGATACGTCTTTCAGCACCTCCACAAAGATACCGCCCAAGCCGCAAAGCACTACATGCCCGAATTTCTCCTCATACTTGGCTCCGATAAACAGTTCCGTTCCTTTCAACATAGGCTGCACCATGATACCCGTTACTTCCGGAATCTGCATCATCCGTTCAAACTCCAACGCCAGATGCTGTTCACTCTTTATATTCAGTACCACACCGCCTACATCGGATTTATGCACAGGCCCCACCACCTTTGCCACTACCGGGAATCCGGCACGACGGGCAAATGCAAGCACCTCTTCCTTGTTTGCAGACACAAACTCCTCCACTACAGGAATACCGGCAGAATGCAGCAAAGCCTGCACATAATGCGGTTCTATATAACCGTTTTCGGGGATGGAATCAATGATGCGGCGGATGCGCGGAACATCCACGCCAAACAGCTCAATTTCATTATTTGCCGGTTTCGAGGCATTCATAATGCGCGACAATGCCGTACCCAACGTCACTTCATCGGCAAAGTTCACGTGACCTTTGGCAAGGAAAGCGGCCACTTCGGCTCCTGCCGTATTAATGGACGGGAGAATAGGGAAT
The DNA here is from genome assembly GCA_958432865.1 of Bacteroides stercoris. Lineage (GTDB taxonomy): Bacteria > Bacteroidota > Bacteroidia > Bacteroidales > Bacteroidaceae > Bacteroides > Bacteroides stercoris_A. The sequence goes on along the minus strand of CAUAWO010000016.1, from coordinate 37,507 downwards.
ATCGGTTTCCTGCAAGCCTGCATCTTCTCATGCAGCACATCGTACATTTCGAACATGGTGACCAGTCCCGGTGTACCGAAAATAGCCATTACCGCATCCACATTATCAAACTTCTCCTCGCAATATTCCAAACAAAGCCGCAGATGCTCAGGCGTACCCGTAGCTAAAATATCTATCGGATTACCAACAGCAGCTCCCGGAAAAAGCTTGCTTTTCAGCTCTTCGGCAAGCTCACCTTCCAGTTTCGGCACATTCAGTCCGCCCTTGCTCAAGGCATCGGTCAGCATCACCCCCGGTCCGCCGGCATGGGTGATAATGGCAAAATTCTTTCCTTTCAGTTCCGGCAAAGTGAAGATACATCCTACCGTGGTCAGCTCTTCACGGGAGTAACAACGCACGATACCTGCTTTACGAAACAAAGCCTCCACCGCCGAATCGGAACTGGCGATAGCTCCCGTATGCGAGGATGCCGCACGGCTGCCACTCTCACTGCTTCCCGACTTGATAGCCGCAATCTTACATCCTTTTCTTATCAGAGAAGAAGCATGGAACAGCAATCTGTCAGGGTCGCCTATACTTTCTATATAAAGCAGTTTTATCCTGGAATCGTTTTCAGCATCGAAATGCTCGTCCATATATTGCAGCACATCTTCCACTCCAATCTGTTTGGCATTGCCCACAGACCATACGGAATTGAACTGCAAGCCTTTAGTTACCGCGCTCTCCAGAATAAACACCGCAGTGGCCCCGGAACTGGAAATCAAATCAACACCCTGCGGGTTCAAATTGGGAATAGGCTGGCTGAACACGCTATGATGCCACGTATTCATCAGCCCGATACAATTGGGACCTATCAACGAAGCGCCGTACTTATTCACTGTTTCCAGAATACGGTCTTCCAACAACGCCCCTTCATGCGTTTCCTCTCCGAAACCTGCAGAGAGAATGATGAACGCACGTACCTGCTTTTCCGCAGCAAGCAATTCTACCGCATCCGGACAAAAAGATGCCGGTATGGCAAGTATTGCCAAGTCCGTATCCGGAATATCCTTTACATCAGCATACGCTGTAACGCCCTGTACTTCTGCTTCTTTCGGATTGACGGCACGCAGTTCTCCGGTATAACCGCCATTAATCAGATTTCTCAAAATAGCTCCACCGGGTTTATGTACATTGTTGGAAGCTCCCACCACCACAATACTGGCAGGACGCAGCAATTGGTTTGTTATCATAGTCTGTTCATATTAGTAAAGTACGACAATCGCACAAATATACAATTTATATACATAATGACAAGAAGATAACCTTTTAATATTACCGTATCCTTGTTCTTCCAAAAACGAAATATTCCGGACACGAAGTATATAGGGCTCTTTTTGTAGGTTTAAGAGAAAACCGTTATCTTTGCACTGCTTAAAAGTGTTCATAACAAAAGAGATACATAGATACAATGGAAAAGAAATTCAAGCGTACCACCGTGACATCGGCGTTGCCCTATGCCAACGGCCCCGTTCATATCGGACACTTGGCAGGGGTGTATGTACCTGCCGACATCTACGTCCGCTACCTGAGACTGAAAAAAGAAGACGTGGTCTTTATCGGCGGCTCCGACGAACACGGAGTGCCCATCACCATCCGTGCCAAAAAAGAAGGGATTACACCGCAAGATGTAGTAGACCGCTATCATACGCTTATCAAGAAGTCTTTTGAGGAATTCGGCATTTCGTTTGACGTATACAGCCGTACTACTTCAAAAACGCATCACGATACAGCTTCCGAATTCTTCCGCAAACTGTACGATAAGGGCGAATTCATCGAAAAGACCAGCATGCAATACTACGACGAGGAAGCCAAGACTTTCCTTGCCGACCGCTACATCACCGGTGAATGCCCGCATTGCCACGCAGAGGGCGCTTACGGCGACCAATGCGAGAAATGCGGTACAAGCCTCAGCCCTACCGACCTGATTAATCCGAAAAGCGCCATCAGCGGCAGCCAGCCCGTAATGCGCGAAACCAAGCACTGGTATCTGCCCCTCGACAAACATGAAGCATGGTTGCGCCAGTGGATATTGGAAGACCATAAAGAATGGCGTCCCAACGTGTATGGCCAATGCAAGAGCTGGCTCGACATGGGCTTGCAGCCGCGTGCCGTGAGCCGCGACCTGGACTGGGGCATTCCCGTTCCGGTAGAAGGCGCCGAAGGTAAGGTGCTTTATGTATGGTTCGATGCTCCCATCGGTTATATCAGCAATACCAAAGAACTGCTGCCCGACTCTTGGGAGAAATGGTGGAAAGACCCTGAAACACGTCTGGTTCACTTCATCGGAAAAGACAACATCGTATTCCACTGCATCGTATTCCCCGCCATGCTGAAGGCGGAAGGCAGCTATATCCTGCCCGACAACGTGCCCAGCAACGAGTTCCTGAATCTGGAAGGAGACAAGATTTCCACTTCACGCAACTGGGCCGTATGGTTGCACGAGTATCTGGAAGACTTCCCCGGCAAGCAGGACGTGCTGCGCTATGTGCTCACTGCCAACGCTCCGGAAACAAAAGACAACGACTTCACTTGGAAAGACTTCCAGGCACGTAACAACAACGAGCTGGTAGCGGTATACGGCAACTTCGTAAACCGTGCCCTGCAACTCACCAAAAAATACTTCGACGGTGTAGTGCCCGCTGCCGGCGAACTGAACGACTACGACCGCGAAACACTGAAAGAGTTTGCCGACGTAAAAGAAGAAGTGGAGAAGCTGCTCGACGTATTCAAATTCCGCGATGCGCAGAAGGAAGCCATGAACCTGGCACGTATCGGCAATAAATATCTGGCAGACACCGAACCCTGGAAGCTTGCCAAGACGGATATGCCGCGTGTAGCCACCATCCTGAATATCTCCCTGCAACTGGTTGCCAACCTTGCCATCGCTTTCGAGCCGTTCCTGCCGTTCAGCAGCGAAAAGCTACGCAAGATGCTGAACATGGACAGCTTCGACTGGGCAGAACTCGGCCATACAGACCTGCTCCCCGCCGGACACCAACTGGCAACTCCCGAACTGCTGTTCGAGAAGATTGAGGATGATGTTATCCAGGCACAGGTAGACAAACTGCTCGCCACCAAGAAAGCAAACGAGGCAGCCGGCTACAAAGCCAATCCTGTCAAGCCCGTTATCTCATTCGAGGACTTCGAGAAACTGGATATCCGCGTAGGAACCGTATTGGAATGCGAAGCCGTACCCAAGATGAAGAAGCTGTTGAAGTTCAAGATAGCCGACGGACTGGAAAACCGTACTATCGTCAGCGGTATCGCCCAGCACTACCAACCGGAAGAGCTGGTAGGCAAGCAGGTACTGTTCATCGCCAACCTGGCTCCCCGCCAATTCAAGAACGGACTGGTGAGCGAAGGCATGATACTTTCTGCCGAAAACTATGACGGCTCACTGGCAGTAACCTCACTGTTGCGTGAAGTAAAGCCCGGCAGTGAAGTGAAATAAACCTTATGAGCGAGTCTTCACTGAAACAAAAAACAATAGGAGCATTGCTCTGGAACTTGCTGGACCGTATGGGCCAGCAAGTTCTGTTGTTTATTGTCGGTATCCTCGTAGCCAATATACTCTCCGTCGAAGACTATGCGCTGGTAGGGATGCTTGCCATTTTCAGCGCCATAGCCAATATCATACAAGATAGCGGATTCAGTGCCGCACTCATTCAGAAGAAAGAGACGACTGCAGAAGAGTTCAGTTCCGTCTTCTGGTTCAATCTGGGAATGAGTATCCTGCTGTATGGAGTGCTGATGGGCTGTTCTCCGCTGATAGCCCGCTTCTTTAACCAGCCCAGGCTGGTGGAACTGTCGGCTGTCATTTTCCTGGCACTTCCCATCAATGCGCTCACTATCATACAAAGCACCATACTGAACAAGCAAATCCGCTTCAAACCATTGACGCAAATAAACCTATACTCCATGACGGTTTCGGGCATAGCTTCGCTTGCCATGGCACTGACCGGCTGTGGAGTATGGACATTGGCCCTGCAACCGGTAATACTGGCAGGAGCGCGCGCCACCCTGCTATGGAGTCGCGAGAACTGGCGTCCGCAACGGACTTTCCGCTTCGCGGTCATACGGTCACTGTTCGGATTCGCTTCAAGCCTGTTATTGGCAAGCCTCATCAATACCTGCTTCCTGAATATCTATTCCGTTATCATCGGCAAACTGTTTCCACAAAAACAATTGGGATATTATACGCAAGGAAACAAAATGTGCGATATGGGTGTCAGCCTGATTTACGGAAGTATACAGAATGCCACCTTTCCCATATTCAGTACCATCCAGAACGAACGGGAAAGGCTGATAAGGGCTTATCGCAAGACCATCCGTTTTACGGCATTCATCACACTCCCCATCATGGCAGGTCTGTTCGTTACGGCAGGTCCCGTTATCCGTTTGCTGCTGAAAGAGGAATGGTGGCCTTCCATTCCTTTCTTCCAACTGCTCTGTCTTGGCGGTTGCTTCACCATACTGACTGCCATCAACAATAATTTCATTAAAGTAAGCGGACGTTCGGACGGCATACTTAAAATAGAATATTACAAGATAGCCTTCACTGTGGCAGTAGTGCTGCTTACCTATCGGGAAGATGTGCTGACGATGGTAGCAGGTCTTGTAGTCACCCGCCTGCTGGTATACATTATCAATATGATTTACACCGCCCATTACACGGGATACTGCTTTTCCATGCAACTTATGGATTTACTGCCATATGCAGGACTCAGCATTCTGATGACCTTATTGCTACTGCCCATTGGCGGATGGATAGAGAACCAGTTGCTACTGCTCGTCACACAAGCGGCAGCCGGCACGGTCATTTATATAGGTACGGCCTACATCACCGGTTCGAAGATACTGAAAGACTCGCTGGAATTAATACGAAAGAAAAAAGGACATGAACAATAATACCGGACTTAAAGTCAGCGTCCTGATGCTCACCTACAATCAGGAACGTTACATCAACGAGGCCATCCGCAGCGTAATGCTGCAAGAGACAAACTTCCCCTTTGAACTGGTCATAGGGAACGATGCCAGTACGGACTGTACGGGAACGATTTGCGCGGACTGGCAAAAAAAGTACCCGGAACAAATCGTCCTATTCAACCGGAAGAAAAATCTGGGACTGCAACAGAACTTCATACAAACCTACGCCCAATGTCGGGGACAATATATCGCCATCTGCGAGGGCGATGACTTCTGGACAGACAAACGGAAACTGCAAATCCAGGCAGATTTTCTGGATACGCATCCCGACTATTCCACCTGTTTTCACCGGGTTATCAACTACTACGAAGACCGCGGAACCAAGAGCCTCAGCAATGGCGGGCAGAAGCAGGATACAGACATATCAGACCTTGCACGCAGCAATTACATCTCCAACGTATCCGCTTTGTTCCGCCGGGGCTTGTTTGGCGAACTGCCCGAATGGTTTGCCCGTGTCAGCACCTACGACTATGCCATACATTTGCTGAATGCACAATTCGGGAAGATACATTATATAAAGCGTCCGATGGCCGTCTACCGCCAACACGGAAAAGCAATCTGGAGTGAAGCCGGAACAGACCGGAAACTGGACATCGCACTCGTTGTCCGGGAGTTGCTAATGGATTATTTTAAAGAAAGGAGGAGTGACGTATACGACAATCTCCGGCAATCCCATGCGCAGATATGCCTGAACCTCATCCGCCATTACACCGGAAAAGGACAGCAAGAACAAATAGAGCATACGGAAAAACGGCTTCTGCAATATCAACCGCAGTGGACTATGGAAGATGTGAAACGTATGGAATTGCCCCGCCCGCAATCAGCCACACAAAGGCTGGCAGGATTTGTCAAAGGCATGATGAAACGGGGAAGAGCCGCCGTTTCCAGAGTGATACCGTTACCGCACATCTGACACGTCCGGCGAAAACGACCCATCCACACGCAAAGAGGACATTACAGGAATTTCCCAACCGTCTTTTCCAGCACGCCGTTATCGCTCAGCAGCTTCTCCACAAACTCGCGAAAAGCTCCATAACCGCCATGTGCGGCCGTTACATACTTTACTTCCCGCTTCACATATTCGGGCGTATTGCTGGGAGAGGCGCTGTAACCCACCAGACGCAGCAGTGGCAAATCATTCAGGTCGTCACCGATAAAGGCAACCTCTCCCAACGAAATGCCTAGTTCGCGGCATAACTCCTCAGCCTGCGCCACTTTATCCTTGACCCCTAAATAACAATAGTCGATTTTCAGCTTATCGGCGCGCTTCTGCACGATTTGCGTATTCTCGCCGGTCATAATGGCAACGGGTATATCTAATTCGCGCAGAAAAATCACTCCCCAGCCGTCTTTCACGGAAAAGCGTTTCATAACGTCCCCTTCGGCAGTATAATACATTCCGCCGTCGGTCCATACACCGTCAATATCGGTAATAACTAATTTCGGTAACATGCCTGTTATTTCTTTTAAGATTAAGAATGTAAGAATATCTATTGCCCACGCTCTCCCAATTTACCGCGTTTTCCGTCACGATAGCCGTCCCACAGAGCTTTCCATTTGGCTATCTTCTGCTTTTCATACAACAGCACAAAGACAATCCGTTTATATAGATGGTAGCGTAAATGGGCTTTCAGGTTCAGGCTCTCAGGATAGAGTCTGTGAAGTACCATGCCATTGCGCACATTGTAATAAGTACGTGCCGGCGGATACTCGTTCGGAAACACCTCCTTACCCAGCAAGCGGTGTTTCTTCTTCTGATACCCCAAATCGTGTTGCAGCAGGATATTTTTGAAACAAACCGTCCGTACTCCTTTACGCGCTGCACGCCAGCAGTACTCGCAGTCGATGCCCCATACAAACAACTCTTCCATAAAAACGCCCAGTTCTTCGAACAAGCCGACCGGATAAACAGTACCGGAAGTCATGGCGGAAGAGACCTCATCCACCCTGTCAGCAACGGGATAAAGCGGAGCCTGCTGAGACTTTATAAAATAATTGACGGAGAAAATAACCCGCTTTTCTTCCCCGTAACTCCGGATGGCAGCCATATAATCCCGGAAAACTCCTGGCAGGAAGTAACTGTCCTGGTCCAGCGTCAGAAGATGCGTATATCCATGCTCGCGGGCGTAAGCCACGGCATCATTCAGCGCAGTGCCGATGCCTACATTCCGTCCACACCCTCTGTATTCCAGACGCTCCGGATGAGTGACGCCCGACAAGGGCAACTGTTCCTTTCCGCCTCCGGGCGTATTATCCCACAACAGCAATCTATCCACCTGCGGCAGATAACTGTTGATATTCCCGGTCAAATCCTTACCGGGATGATAAAGCACAACAACGGCAAGCAGTCTCATTCCTCAATCAATGACGGATAAATAATCTCGTTACGCGGTATCTCCTTCCGTACCCGGCGACCTACCACTTTATCGCGTTCCGCCCACTTAAAGCCGTCGCCCGGACTAAGCAGGTGAATATCCTCTTCTGTGATAATATCGCCGGGATGCAGCGCCTTGTTCGTAGCAATGGAACGCTCTAGTTTCACTTTGGCGGCAGAGACGGCAGGGTCGATATACAGTTCCTCCCTGCCCAGCCAATGCTCGGCAATGCGGATATCACGAATCATGCGGTTCACACCGTCCGGTCCCAGAGAACCTTGCTGGTCCGTTCCTTTCATGCGGCGGTCAATGGTGACGTGCTTCTCTATAATCTCCGCACCCATTCCTACGGCAACCACCGGAGCGGCAATGCCAATGGTGTGATCGGAAAAGCCGATATGGTATTGTCCGTAATGCCGTTTCAGATAAGTTATCGTTTTCAGGTTCAGGTTATCGGGCTGAGTGGGATACTGCGATACACAGTGCAGTATGGATATATCGTTGTGATAACGGGTGATAACCTCCAAGGCATCGTCCAGTTCCTTCTTGCCTGCCATACCGGTGGAAAGGATGATAGGAATCCTGGTTTCCGCCATCACTTCCAGCAGCGGCAGGTTGGTAAGGTCGCGGCTCGCCACCTTGAGGCGGTCGGGCGTAAAGAGCTTCAACAAAGACATGCAGCCTTTTGAGCACAGTGTTTCCACGAAGTCCAATCCCAATGACTTGGCATGCTTGTAAACTTCAAAATGCTCCTCGTCCGTCAGTTCCAGATAAGCGCGATGCTCGCCATAGGTGCGTCCGAAAGAGTGGGGAGAGTCGTACGGACGGTTCATCTGCGAATCGGTCAGTTCTTCATTCAAATCCCGCTTGGTCATCTTTACCGCGTCCATAGGACGGAGTTCCAGATTAAAGACTTCTTCGCGTACGGGACGTGACACCAGGTCGACAATCAACTTGGCGATATCGACGGAACCGTTATGGTTCTGTCCTATTTCTCCGATAATGTATGTACTCTTCATTCGGCAACTGTTATTTTTGTTTACTATCATCAAATCTATCTTCCTTCCCTGCCACAATACACTGTAGAAAGGGGGACAATGAGTCAGGGAGTGAAAGGCATTCAGTCAGGGAGTCATCCCCTTTCAGTCAGTGGCTGAATGGAGTCCGGTCAGCGACTGTTTCCGGCCTCTTCCCGACAGTATAATCTTTTTCCTTTTCCAAGAAGTCTCCCTGCGATAAAGCCGGAGCTTATTTCTCGTTTTTCGCTATATTTTCCAGCATTTTGACCCTATACTCCGGATGTGCCTCCACCAACCGGAGCAGTGCATGGATGCTGTGGTCGGTCTGCTCGCAGAAAGCGGCGTAAAGCTCTTGCAGCAAGGTGAAATCCTCCATTGTATCGAGCGTAAAGCGAAGGTCCAACCGCCCTTCCAGCTCATCGGGCAACGGAAGCAGGCGAACGCTGAACGCTTCGGGATGTGTATAGAGATAAATCGTAACGTGCTCTATGTACAGTTTTTCCTGTGTAGCGGCGGCTGCACGGCGCAGGGCATCGGCAGTCGTCAGCTCGGCAAACAAGCCCAAATGAGATTTGATAGTGGGGCGGCCGTCTGCAAAACCGTAAGCGATATAATCTGCCGGACGGGCATCGTGCTCCTCGAAGAAAGCCCGAAAGCTGTCGGGACGCAGGAAAGGATTGTCCGAACAGACACGGATAAAGCGGTCAAGGTTGAATGTTTCGGCAGCCCGGATAAAGCGGTCGAGTACATTGTCCTCGTCTCCCCGGTAGCAACAGATACCTGCTTCGCGGGCAACCTCTGCCAGTATATCATCCTGCGGACGGTCGGTAGTGGCAAGCACAATAGTCTTACCGGCGCAGGCCTGCTTGATATTTCCGATTAAAATGTCGATAATGCGCTGCCCGCCATAGAAAGGGAGCAGTATTTTATTATGCAACCGGGTAGAACCGGTACGTGCCTGAATGATGATTCCGTCTTTCATACTTTCATTCGTTTAAAAGCGTCTATATAACTGCCCGGCGTAACGTTGATCACTTCCTTGCCCAACCGGCGCGCATAGGCTTCGAGCACGAAGTAGGACTTAAAGGCCACATACATGTGGTAGAGTATCGTATAAAGCCGTGCGCTATGCAGATTCTCCTGCGTCACCGTTGCCGCCTGCGACTTATTCTGGTCATAGAAATGTTTTTGGTGCATCAGTACCACGTTGTCGTCCGTCACCGTGATTTCCGGCAACCAGGAGTGGTCGGCGCCTGCCAGATAAATTTTCTTGAAAGGCAGACGCAACCCGATGGCAATAGAAGGAATCAGTACGTTGTGCGGACGGGGCACACCCCAACCCTTAGCGAATACCCAGTTGCAGAATCCCTGCACACCTTCTATCGGAGTGGTATTGTAAATGCAGAGGCGGATATTCCTGTTATCCGCCAACATAGGCTGCCACTCTTTATTCTTCAAAGCACGGGCGGGAATAAACAGACTCATCGGCCAAGCGGTTTTTTCGGCAAGCGTCCGGAACAATTGTACCCGCTTCTCGGGAACAATCCAGAACAGAGGGTCGGCTATCAGATATATCTCTGGGCGGAGCTGCTCGAACATCGGGGAAGTAACGCAAAAATTCACCGCCAGCAGCGTCTTGCCCTGTACAAAGTCCGGAGCTTCCCGAACCGTACGGTTCAATGAAGGGCCATTGGCAAGTATCAACAGCTCTTCCGGATTACTGAACGACGACGGCAGGTGCGTACGCCATTTGGATTGTAACAGAATCTTCACCACGCTCAGGAAAGTCTGCCACAGTTGCTCCAGCTTTTTCATTCCTTTATCTCCCATATTCACATTTATTTTCTACCGATGAACTCCAGGTTTCTTCCGGCGAAAAACTCGTTTTCCACGACGTTCAATCCGTTGCTCAGCGCAACATCTCCACTGCTCCCGGCATTACGAGCTTTTAACCTCGGCAAAGATAGGGAGTTTAGCGGTTACAGACTAAAAAAATAAAAGATTTATAGAGCAGAAAGCGGCAAAAGCAGTACTTTTGTCCAAACATTCCGCAAAAATGAGAGTACTATTAATCAATACATCCGAACGCATCGGCGGGGCAGCCGTAGCGGCCAGCAGACTGATGGAGTCGCTCAAGAACAACGGCATCAAGGCCAAACTTCTGGTACGCGACAAGCAGACCGACCAAATCACCGTGGTTTCATTAAACTACAACTGGCGCATGATATGGAAATTCGTATGGGAGCGTATCGTTATATGGAAAGCCAACCGCTTCAAAAAGGAGAATATCTTTGCCGTGGACATCGCCAATACAGGTACGGACATTACCTCTCTTCCGGAGTTCCAGCAGGCGGATGTCATTCATCTCCACTGGATAAACCAGGGAATGTTGTCTCTGAAGAACATCGAGAAAATCCTTGCATCGGGCAAACCCGTGGTATGGACCATGCACGACATGTGGCCGTGCACCGGCATCTGCCACCATGCCCGCGAGTGCACCCGCTATCAGCAGGAGTGTGGCAACTGTCCTTTCATCCACGGCAACGGCAGCAGAAAAGACCTCTCCTACCGGACTTTCCGCAAGAAGCAGGAGTTGTATCAGGGACGGCACATCAATTTCGTAACATGCAGCCACTGGCTGGAAGGACTGGCCAAGAAAAGCGCCCTGCTCGCCGGACACACGATTACCTGCATCCCCAACCCTATCAATACCAACCTGTTTAAGCCGCACAACAAGCAAGAAGCACGCAACAGATGCCAACTGCCGCAGGACGCCAGACTCGTGCTGTTCGGTTCGGTGAAAACAACGGACAAACGGAAAGGCATCGACTATCTGGTAGAATCGTGCGCACTACTGGCGGAAAAGCACCCCGAACTGAAAACGAAGCTCGGTGTCGTCGTTTTCGGCAAAGAGTCGCAGCAACTGGCCAACTTGCTGCCTTTCAAGGTCTACCCGCTGGACTTTGTGAGCAACGAACACCAGTTGGTAAACATATACAATGCGGTAGACCTCTTCGTCACCCCTTCGCTGGAAGAGAACCTGCCCAACATGATTATGGAAGCCATGGCATGCGGCATTCCCTGCGTCGGCTTCAACGTGGGCGGCATTCCCGAAATGATAGACCACCTGCACAACGGATACGTGGCGCAATACAAGTCGTCCGAGGATTTTGCCAACGGCATCTACTGGACACTTACCGACCCGGATTATCCCAGCCTCGCCGAGCAGGCCTGCCGGAAGGCCGTCACCCACTATTCGGAAAGCGCCATCGCCAAGAAATATATTGACCTGTACAACAAAGTCACCGGAAGAAATGCATAACCATCCCACCCCCAAGTTCAGCGTCATTACCGTGACCTACAATGCCGAGGCGGTATTGGAAGATACCATCCAGAGCGTTATCTCGCAAACCTACCGCCACGTGGAGTATATCATTGTGGACGGAGCGTCGAAGGATAAGACACTCTCTATCATAGACCGTTATAAGGATCACATCGCAAAGGTGACAAGCGAACCCGATAAAGGCCTGTACGATGCCATGAACAAAGGCATCCGACTGGCTACGGGCGATTACCTCTGCTTCCTTAATGCCGGCGACAGCTTCCACGAAGACGATACACTGCAGCAAATGGTACATACGCTGCCGGGAAGCGAGCTGCCCGATGTGATGTACGGTGAAACGGCCCTGGTGGACAAAGAAGGACACTTCGTACGTATGCGCCGTCTTTCCGCCCCGGAAACGCTGACATGGAAAAGCTTCAGACAAGGGATGCTTGTCTGCCATCAGGCCTTCTTTGCCAAACGCACTTTAGTAGAACCGTATAACCTGAAGTACCGCTTTTCCGCCGACTTTGACTGGTGCATCCGCATCATGAAAAAGGCACACACGCTGCACAACACCCGCCTCACGATAATAGACTATCTGGACGAGGGCATGACTACCCAAAACAGAAAAGCCTCGCTTAAAGAACGTTTCCGCATTATGGCGCAATATTACGGTCTGATAAGCACGGCAGCCTATCATGTCTGGTTCGTACTGAGGGCGGTACTGAAAAAATAATCCGTACAGCTTGAAAATTGTATGTGCCACTTCATTGGCAATCTTGTGCCAGCATATAGGCATAAGCGTGCCATTAAAGTGGCACATACATAGACTGTGAACGGCACGCCTAAGGTTTAAGCAACGAGCGCAACTCCTGCACGCCTGCCGATGCTCCTTTTTGAATTACATGTATCTGCCGCATGGAATGTACATCCACCGGCTTAGGGTCTATCAGGTACACTTCGGCATCGCGAGGCACATAGTTGAGCAATCCGGCAGCCGGATATACATTCATCGAAGTACCGATAATGACGAATATATCCGCTTTCTCCACATAGCCCACAGCCGTTTCAATCTCAGGAACCGACTCGCCGAACCAAACGATAAACGGACGAAGCTGAGTACCGTCGCCGGCTTTATCTCCCAACTTCACTTCGTACTCATCCGGTTTCAGTTCCTTTATGTAGTGCGGATTATAAGGGTCGCGGCTGGAGCAGACCTTTGTCAGCTCGCCATGCAGATGAATCACGCGTTTGCTTCCGGCACGCTCGTGCAGATTATCGACATTCTGCGTAACGACCGTTACATTGAAGTCCTTTTCCAGCTCTGCAAGCCCGATGTGTCCGACATTCGGCTTTACATCCAGCAATTGCTTGCGACGCTCGTTATAAAAGTTGATAACCAACTCCGGATTACGGGCATAGCCTTCGGGAGTCGCCACCTGTTCCACCGGATATTTATCCCACAGTCCGCCCGCATCGCGAAAAGTACTGATACCACTCTCGGCGCTCATACCTGCACCGGACAAAACAACCAAGTTCTTCATCTTTATATCTCCTTAAAGTTCATATAGTCATACAAATGTATGAATAATACCCCAAAAGAGGGAAGTTATTTTCACTTACTAAGATTTTTTAATCTGAAAAAAACAAAATCATTCAAATAAAAGACGTATTTTTGCCATTCATTAATTTGCAATAGGCTGGAAAAGAAATGATTTCAGCCGCCAACAAAAACATTTTATGGATAAATTCAGTTATGCTATCGGCCTTGGAATAGGTCAGAATCTTTTAAGTATGGGTGCTAAAGGCATCGCAGTAGATGACTTTGCACAAGCAATCAAAGATGTCTTGGAAGGCAACCAGACGGCTATCAGCCATACGGAAGCCCGCGAAATAGTAAATAAGTACTTCGAAGAACTGGAACAGAAAATGAATGCCGCCAATATCGAGGCCGGCAAGAAGTTCCTTGAAGAAAACAAAAAACGCCCGGGAGTGGTTACGCTGCCCAGCGGGCTCCAGTACGAAGTTATCAACGAAGGCAACACAGGCACTTATGCCAAAGCTACCGACCAGGTACAATGCCACTACGAAGGTACGCTGATTGACGGAACGCTGTTCGACAGCTCCATCAAGCGCGGCCAGCCTGCCACATTCGGCGTCAGCCAGGTAATCCCGGGTTGGGTGGAAGCCCTGCAACTGATGCCCGAAGGCGCCAAATGGAAACTCTACATCCCCAGCGAGCTGGCTTACGGCGCCCAGGGAGCAGGTGAGATGATTCCACCGCACAGCACACTCATTTTTGAAGTGGAACTACTTAAAGTATTAAACAAATAATTTTAAAAGCAAAATGAAAAAAGTAACATTTATCATGGCTCTTGCAGCAGCTGCCGGTTTGGCATCCTGTACTGCACAAAGCCCGAAAGCGAACCTCAAAACAGACGTTGACTCATTATCTTACGCTATCGGTATGGCACGTACCGAAGGCCTGGATCAATATCTCGCACAGCAGGGTATCGATTCTACTCAAATGACAGACTTCCTGAAAGGTTTCAACGAAGGTGCAAGCAAAATCGACAAGAAAGACGTTGCTTACATGGCAGGTCTGCAAATCGGACAGATGGTAAGCAAGCAATGGGTAGAAGGCTTCAACCAACAGATTTTCGGTGGAGACTCTACACAAACCATCAGCCGTGAAAACCTGTTGGCAGGTTTCGTTGCCGGAGTTGTAGGCAAAGGCATCATGACCAAAGAAGAAGCTCAGACTTTCATGCAGACCCAGATGGATGCAGTAAAGGCTAAAGCCATGGAAAAGAAATACGCCGACAACAAAGCTGCCGGTGAAAAATTCCTTGCTGAAAACAAGACCAAAGAAGGTGTTGTAACCACTCCGAGCGGTCTGCAATACAAGATTATCACCAAAGGAACCGGTGAAATCCCCGCTGATAGCAGCAAAGTAAAAGTAAACTACAAAGGTACGCTGATTGACGGAACCGAATTCGACAGCTCTTACAAGCGTAAAGAACCTGCTACGTTCCGTGCCAACCAAGTTATCAAAGGCTGGACAGAAGCCCTCACTATGATGCCTGTAGGTTCTAAGTGGGAACTTTACATCCCGCAAGAACTGGCTTACGGCGCAAGAGAAACCGGCGGCCCAATCAAACCGTTCTCTACTCTGATTTTTGAAGTGGAACTGGTAGGTATCGAAAAATAAAACGATCATGCCATAAAAGCGATAGGGCGGTGAAGCGACGATACTTCACCGCCCTATTCCATTATCCCCCTACCACTTTATCACCTTGCCATCCATTATCACTTTATCACCTTATTACCCTATCACTTTATCGTATTATCACTTTTATTCTTTTTTTCGCTCCATTCTATAGATAAATTAAAATAAAGTCCTATATTTGCTTACTATTTGATAAGAACAAGAACTTTACTTATTTACTATTATGGAAAAAATAGACAATCTTGACCGGCAGATTCTGGAAATCATTTCCCAAAATGCCCGTATTCCTTTTAAGGATGTAGCTGCTGAATGTGGTGTATCACGTGCCGCCATTCACCAACGCGTACAGCGCTTGATTGATTTGGGCGTTATTGTCGGATCCGGCTACCATGTAAACCCTAAGTCTTTGGGCTACAGGACTTGTACTTATGTAGGAATCAAATTGGAAAAAGGCTCCATGTACAAGGCTGTTGTTACCGAGATGCAAAAGATTCCCGAAATCGTGGAATGTCATTTTACCACCGGTCCGTACACCATGCTGACCAAAGTGTATGCGCGTGACAACGAACACCTAATGGACTTGCTGAATAACAAGATGCAGGAAATCCCCGGCGTCACTGCAACAGAAACATTAATTTCACTGGAACAAAGCATCAAGAAAGAAATCCCTATTTGCCCGGAAAAGTAAGATAAATAAAACAATGGGGTTGTGCCGAAACAAAAAACACTTATTATTTGTTTTGACATAACCCCATAATTTCACCACCTTATCACTTTATATAAATATGGATTTCTTAAACGAATATCACCTGTCAGGACTTGTAATCGGTATCTGTACTTTCCTTATCATAGGCATCTTCCACCCCATAGTAGTAAAAGCCGAATATTATTGGGGAACTAAATGCTGGTGGATTTTCCTATTGTTGGGAATCGGCGGTGCCATTGTTTCACTGTGTACCGACAATATTTTGGTAGCCTCACTGCTAGGCGTATTCGCCTTCTCTTCATTTTGGACCATCAAAGAAGTATTTGAACAAGAAGAGCGGGTAAAAAAAGGGTGGTTTCCCAAGAATCCTAAACGAACATATAAATTCTAAACAAAGAAAATTCGCATTTTTATCTGAAACGCTTGCATATTTCAAGAGAAAATACTACTTTTGTCCCCGATATCCGATATAAGGATACACCGGACTTGTAGCTCAGTTGGTTAGAGCAACAGACTCATAATCTGGAGGTCCCTGGTTCAAGCCCAGGCTGGTCCACGAAGCATAAAACAAAGAAAATCAAGCCGTTACAAGCAACCTTGTAGCGGCTTTTTTCTTGCACACTGAAACTCCTTGCACACAATTTGCACACAACCTTTGGAAAGTGGTGATAATCAATGATAAACGTGACACACCGGTAAATGATATTCTTTTTCTTTGGGTTTCTTCCTTTTGCATAGGTTATCCTTGGTTTCGGTATAGGATGAGGCTCTTTGCACACAAATTGCACACGTTTTGAGAAGAAAAAAGGGATAAGCTACACACCGGTAGTTATCCCTTTTCTTCGCAATAAAATCAAATAAGAAGTAATAGTGTAGATAATATACGACTATTCATTTCCAACAAAGTACAATCAAATATTATCAATGTCATTTGATTTTAGTTCCTTTTCACAAGAGCGTGGTGACTCTTTCAAATAAAGACGTGTTTCCTTGTTTGTACAACCATGTCGAACAAGACCAGGATACTGCCGTTCCAAACAACGCGCATACTCTCTTCTGCTTTTAGGACTCTTGTAAGAATTCCAACGCTTCAGATAATTTGAGTACAAATCACTGACTCTTACAAACTTTACTTCTGATGTGCAGTCACCCTCATCGTCTGAAGAGGGCTTAATATCCGTATCTACACAAGGGACTGTCATTAACTCATCACAATTCTTACTCTCAACAGATTTTTTTGAGTCGGCTCTGTTGTTACCAATTTCATTTTTTTTCATTATTTTAAAAATATAAAAGTTATTGAAGATAAAAGGGTATCTTCTTCCCATTATTTAAAATCCATATTTTGCAGCTATTTCAAATAAGCGGTCACTATTATATCGATACCGTCCAATTATCATAGCGGAATATTCCCTATCAGTTTCATCATAATCATAATTGGGATAAAAACTACTGACCTTATAATATATAATCTTCTATTTCTTGAGCAGCTACAGCATAAATCGGTGCAAGTTGCTCAAAATGGGAATCTCTTGTAAAACGAGAGCCGTTGATGGTCATAGCTAATTGACCCACATTCCTTTTTCCGCAAATCTTAATGTAACATAATAATACCTTCTTGCCAATAGCAGTTTATTGGCTGCATCGCAGTTAGTTACAACTCCACATGTATGAATTTGTACTTTTTATGGACAATTACAGATTTCACATTTCTTATACAATCCATACATTTGCACATCCTAATTTTTTTAATTTTATTTTTATGAGACCAAAAGTTATCTTAAATCTTTTATTCTTCCTTTTCTGCTGTACAGCAGTACAGGCACAGACAGGAAGACAGATTACAGGTAAAGTGATTGATGCCATGGGAGAGTTGCCCGGGGTAAGTGTTGTAATTAAAGGAACAACCAATGGGACAACCACAGATTTAAACGGAGAGTTTAAATTGGACAATGTAAAAAATGGTGATGTTTTACAATTCTCATTTATCGGCTATAAAACGGAAAATGTCAAAGTAGGCAATCAAAGTAAATTTGATATTACAATGACAGAAAATACCCAAACCTTGGAAGAAGTGACCGTTGTTGCTGTAGGATATGGTGATGTCAGAAGACGTGACCTGACCGGTTCTATCGGTTCCGCCAATATGGGCGATTTGACCAAGACTCCTGT
Source organism: Bacteroides stercoris (assembly GCA_958432865.1). Classification (GTDB taxonomy): domain Bacteria; phylum Bacteroidota; class Bacteroidia; order Bacteroidales; family Bacteroidaceae; genus Bacteroides; species Bacteroides stercoris_A. The sequence goes on along the minus strand of CAUAWO010000016.1, from coordinate 19,653 downwards.
CAGCAATATTACCGAAAGCCTCGGAGGACGTATTGCCGGCGTACAGGTTTCATCCGGTGACGGTGGACCGGGAGATAACTTTAATATAGTAATCCGCGGTGCCGGTTCATTGACCGGAAGTACAGCTCCGCTTTACGTTATCGACGGATTCCCTTCCGAAAGTTCCGGCTTAGGATCAATAAATCCTAATGATATTGAATCCATAGACATTTTGAAAGATGCTTCCGCCACAGCTATCTATGGAGCACGCGGTGCCAACGGTGTAGTTATCGTAACCACCAAAAAAGGCGGAGCCGGAAAACCTACCATTACATACAACGGTAGCGTAAAAGTAGGTCTTGTAAAAAACACACCGGAAGTGATGAATGCCTATGACTTTGTCATGCTGCAACAAGAAATCATGGGCAGCGGAGAAGAATTCCAGAAAAACTATATAACCGAACTTTATCCTACACTAGATGCCTATCACAATGCTAAATCTTACGATTGGCAAGACTATATCTACCGTACCGCTCTCAGCCATAACCATCATATATCTATGACCGGTTCGCAAGGCGATTTGAAATACACCACATCTTTGTCTTACGATGACACACAGGGAGTTATCATCAACTCCGGCGTAAAACGCTATCAAGGACGTGTGAACCTGAGCCAGAAAGTAAACAACAAACTGAAGATTGACTTTACAGGAAACTATGCCAGCACTGTTCAGGACGGTCCTACCGTATCGAGCGCCACAAGTTCCATGTCTACCGCCTACATGTACAGTGTATGGTCTTTCCGTCCGGTATCCCCTACTGGAAGCGATCTTCTCAACCAAATGTACGATGAGGGTGTCAATATGAGTGAGGACTACCGCTTTAACCCCGTGAAGTCTGCTCAAAACGAATACCGTCATAAGACAACCAATAATCTCCAGTTTAATGTAGGTGCCGAATATGAGATAATTAAGAAACTCAAACTGAAAGTTACAGCCGGATATACATCAACCGACTACAAAAACGAAGAATTCAACGGTTCTCAGACACGCACCGGTAACAGCCACCCTTCTAACACTCAAAGTAAGGGAATAAACGCTTATCTATACCAGAGTGAAGCAAGAAGTTACCTGAACGAAAATACACTCAGCTACCAACTGAACAAGAACTCTCATAATTTCAATGCGATGCTCGGTATGTCTGTTCAGAAAAATACCAGCTATATACATTCTATACGGACGGAAAAAATCAGCAATGAATCTTTCGGCATGGCAGGACTCGATAAGGGAAGCACACCAGCCGTAAATTCTTCCAAAGGCGAAAACAAACTGATGTCTTATTTCGGACGTATCAATTATAACTACGACTCCCGTTACTATATAACAGCTACCATGCGTGCCGACGGTTCTTCCAAATTTGCCCGCGGCAACCGTTGGGGTTACTTCCCTTCCGGCTCTTTGGCATGGGCTTTTGCGCGTGAATCTTTCATTGCCGAAAATGCCAGCTGGCTGTCAAACGGTAAACTGCGTTTCAGCTACGGTCAGACCGGTAACAACCGCATAGGCAATTATGACTATATGGCACACCTCATCACTGATGACGATCTTTACAAATATCCGTGGAACGGTCAGTTTGTACCGGGTTATGTATTGAGCAGCATGCAGAATGAAAAGCTGAAATGGGAAACAACCGAACAATTGGACCTCGGTCTGGACCTCGGCTTCCTCGACGGACGAATTAACCTGAATATGGACTATTACATCAAAACCACCAAGGATTTGTTGCTTGATGCCGATATATCTGCCAGCTCAGGTTTCTCTTCTGCTACCTTAAATGTTGGAAAATTGCGTAACAGCGGTTTGGAAATCACCTTGGAAACAACCAATATCAAAACTAAAGATTTCAGTTGGAATTCCAGCTTCAACATCGCTTTCAACAAAAATGAAATCATAGCCTTGAACTCAGGACAACCTTATATGACCAGCTATATCAGTTGGGATAACAAATATAAAACCACTCCGGCATATATCAGCAAAGTAGGTGAATCTGCCGGTAAAATGTACGGCTTCATCTATGACGGAACTTACAAATATGAGGACTTCAACAAGACAATAGATGAAAACGGCAAAGAGGTATATACCTTAAAAGAAGGCATCCCGTATTACGTAGCCGGTACTCAACCGGGAGACCCCAAATACCGTGACCTGACAGGTGAAGGCGAAATCAACGACAAGGACAAGACCACTATCGGTAACGGTCAGCCCAAACACATAGGTGGTTTTACCAATAATCTGGTTTGGAAAAACTTCGACTTGAACATCTTCTTCCAATGGAGCTATGGCAATGATATCCTCAATGCCAACCGCATGGTGTTCGAAAACCCTTCCGCCAAACAAAATACCAATATGTTTGCCGCCTATACTAACCGCTGGACTCCGGAAAACCCCACCAGCAACATACCGAGAGCCCGGGCGCAAGGTTCCAATGAATACAGCTCACTCTATGTGGAAGACGGCTCTTTCCTGAAACTCAAGAACATCTCATTGGGATATAATTTTGAGGCAAAAACACTGAAGCCCTTGCATATAAGCAGCGCACGTGTTTACCTTTCTGCCGAAAACATTGCCACTATCAGCGGTTATTCCGGAAGCGACCCGGAAGTTTCTACCCGTAATTCTCCATTGACACCGGGCTTTGACTGGTCTCCATACCCTCGCGCTTTCAGTATGTCATTGGGATTAAACGTAACATTCTAACCAAATATTAAAAATGAGACTGATATGAAAACAGTATATAAATTATTCCATGCAACAGTTTTAACATTATGCTCTGCCATAATGCTGAACTCCTGCGACAGTTTTTTGGATACAAAGCCTTATGATTTCACCGCTCCGGAAACTTTTTATTCCAATGAAAGTGAATGCACGGCTGCTTTGGCCGGAGTCTATTATACTTTGGCCTACGAGAAAGTATACGGAAACAATTACTCATGCATGATATCCAACGTAGACGACCTGAGTTACTACCAGCGCCAAAGCGGACAATTGGCGAGTCAAGTCTATGGCAACGACCATAATCCGGGAAACCAACATGTATGGGGTACATGGGAGACTCTTTACAAAGGAATCAACAATGCCAACGTTTTTCTTGAGAATGTTGACAAAGCCGACATGGATGAAAGTGTGAAAACACGAATGAAAGGTGAAGCTAAATTTCTCCGTGCATATTTTCACTTCCTGTTAGTACAAGGCTGGTACGAAGTCCCCATCCGCAAGACCTCATTCAAAGACGTGAATAATTCATCCATAGAAGCAACTCCTCATACCGATGCGTTGGATTGGATTATCGGAGAAATGGAAGAATGCGTAAACTTGGTTGATGACCAGACCTACGATAAGTCTCCCTCTTATATCAAAAAGAATACAGTAATGGGTATCCTTGCCCGCGTATACTTGTGGCGTGCCGGATATCCCGCCAACGGCGGACAGCCTTACTATGCCAAAGCTGCATACTGGGCCAATGAAGTGAAAAAGTCGAACAAGCATAAAATGAATCCGGATGTCGAGGCTATCTGGAGGAACATGGCTTCCGACAAATATGATACCGAATACAATGAAAGTATCTGGGAAGCCGAATTTATCGGTAACCGTACTGCCGACGGCATAGGAAACTATACAGACGGACGTATAGGAAATGTTATAGGTAATCTTCAAAAGTGCACCAAATCTACCGGTAACGGATATGGTTACGGCTTCTATGCAGCCACTTTGATACTGTGGGATTTGTTTGACAAAAACGATAAACGCCGAGACCTTTCCATCGCTCCTTATTGGTATGATGTAAACGACAACAAGAAAACATGGACAAACAAACAAATTGTCCAACGTTCATGTGGAAAGTTCCGTCGAGAATGGGAAAGCTCTTCTATGAAGGACAAGAGCTATACTCCGGAAAACTATCCTATTTTACGTTATGGTGATGTCCTTTTAATGCTGGCTGAAGCAGAAAATGAAGCCCATCAAGGACCTACGGATTTAGCATACGAATGCATTAATGAGATACGCCAACGTGCAGGCATATCCAAATTGGAGGGTTTGTCCTATACAGACTTCCAACAAGCCGTCCGTGACGAACGTGCCCGTGAGCTCTGTTTTGAGTCTCTGCGGAAATATGATCTGGTACGCTGGGGTATTTATGTAGAAGCCGTACACGACAAATTAGGAGCTGCGACTCAAGATAAACGCTGGGCTACAGGAAACCAGTTTATCGGTGCACGCGATTATGCAGCACGTACACAAGAAAAACACCAGTTCCTCCCCATTCCGACAAAAGAACTGGATGTAAACGGCAAATTGGAACAGAATAAATATTGGAAATAACCTAAATAAAAGAACTACAATTCTTCTAACCTTCAACTTTTTTTATTAACTTAACCGAAAGAGGTTGTTTCATGGCATGAAGCAGTCTGCCGTTCCGTCCGGAAAGAGATGGCGGCAGAATGCCTCTACATCGGAGACAACCTCTTTTTTTGCATACCTGCTAAAATTTCGCAATATGTACCGATTCTATTTGTTATATTATCTGTTTTTATGCCTTGGCAACATACTCTTTGCACAGACAACCGGATTTGAAAAAGGAGTGCCACAATCCTTCTGCACAGTACAACCAAACGAACTCTCTTCCTCAGAAGAGTTCTACAAAGAAGGGAAAAGAAGCCTTGCATGGCAATTCTCTCCCCGTTCCGTGCTCACCGTCAAACTAGATACTCCCCTACATCTGGACTCCATATCAAAAGAAAAGCGCGGGATTACACTATGGATTTACAACGAACAAGCCAGAAAAGATTCGCTGCGCTTTGAATTCTTCTCTCCAACGGGTCATGTATCTTATAGGTTCGGTTTCCGGCTAAACGCTCAGGGTTGGCGTGCCTGTTGGATAGGCTTTGCCCACATGAAAGGAGATAAGCAAGAGAATACAATCGCCGGTTACCGTATTGTTGCTCCGGACAACAACGGACGCGTATTCTTCGACCGTCTCGTTTTCCCCGTAAAAGAAATGAATCAACGCACTACTCCCGACATGCAGATGCCCTACAATAATTCACTTACATTTAGAGACTTATGGCATTGGTGTCGTGTATGGCAATGGGAACAGCTGGAATATGACCTGCCTCTTCCTGCTACGCTGACTCCGACAGAAAAACAGGAATTACAAACCATAGAAGAACGGCTGACAAAAGTCCTGACAGCGGATAAAGTTTCACAAGGCAAAATCGACAAAGCCTATGCTACATTCCAAAAAGCACAGATACAACGCTCCGGAAACGGCTTTACAGGAGCTCCTCTTGTAGTTCCCGATGACAAGTTGAACCGCAAAAAGGGAGAAATATCCCTCAACGATCTGGAAACAATGCTCTCCGGATTTGCCTATGATGCCTATTACAATCAATCCAAAGATGCAGAACACAAATATTTTTTAGTCTGGGACTATGCCATGAACCAAGGATTTGCTTTCGGAAGCGGCATGGGAACCAACCACCATTACGGCTATCAGATAAGAAAAATATACACCACAGCCTGGCTGATGCGCGACAAAATACGGCAAGCTCCCACATGCGATAATATCCTTTCAACACTATCGTTCTGGGCAGCCTTACAGGAAACCCGTAAGGCATGCGGCAAAAACCGCGACGAGTTACTGGATACATGGCATACATTGCTGATGCCTAAAATTGTTTCAGCCATGATGACAAAGGATGAGAGAGAAAGGGTTCGCGCACTGAAAGGACTTTCACGTTGGGTATCCACGTCGTTGAGATATACTCCCGGTACGATTGGAGGTATTAAAGTAGACGGTACCACTTTTCACCATGGCGGCTTTTATCCGGCCTATACCACGGGAGCACTTGCTATGCTGGGACAATTCATCAATCTGACTAACAAGACTTCTTATCAATTGACCTTATCTGCCAGAAAGGTACTGAAATCCGCTCTTATCGCCATGCGCAACTATTGCAACAAATACGAATGGGGCGTAGGTATCAGTGGCAGACATCCTTTCGGCGGTTCCATGAAAGATGACGACATAGACGCTTTTGCCTACCTTGCCCTATCCGGAGACTTCTCGGATAAAGGAGAACCGTTTGATCATCAACTGGCCGCAGACTATTTGCGCCTTTGCAAACGTAATACCCCTGAAGCCGCTTACTTCAAACAACAAGGGATACTTCCGGCAACAGCGCCGCAAGGCTTTTTTGTATACAATTACGGTTCTGCCGGCATTTTCCGCCGCAATAACTGGATGGTTACGCTCAAAGGATATAACACAGATGTATGGGGAGCGGAAATTTACACAAAAGACAACCGGTACGGTCGGTATCAAAGTTACGGTTCGGTACAAATAATGGGGGCTCCTTCCCGCAAAGCCAGCGGTTACAATGAAAATGGCTGGGATTGGAACCGACTGCCCGGCACCACCACCATACACCTGCCCTTCGAACTGTTGAACAGTCCTCTGCCTGGTACTACCATGGCACGCTCCAAGGAAAAATTCGCCGGTGCAAGTTCTCTGAAAAACCAAAACGGAATGTTTGCCATGAAATTAATGGAACGAGACCTTAAAAACTTTACCGGCGATTTCGTAGCACGAAAGTCGGTATTTTGTTTCGATAACCGCTTAATCTGCCTTGGCACAGACATCAAAAACAGCAACAGCGACTATCCTACGGAAACAACACTTTTCCAACACGTCTTCCGACCGGGAAAAGATTTCATCAGGATTACCGGAGAAAAAGAACAGCAAATAGGGCTGCAACAGGAACTACCTGCCTCGGATACACAACCGGTCTGCCTTGAAGACGGCTGCGGTAACCTGTATTTTGTGAAAGACGGAAAGGTAAAGGTACAAATCACAGAACAGGAATCGCGCCACGAAAAGTTACGCACCCCCACTACCGGAACATTTGCGTCGGCATGGATAGCTCACGGAACAGCTCCCAAAGATGGAAGCTACGAATACATGGTATGGATACAGCCTTCTGGAAAAGAACTGAAGACCCATGTGCCGGCAGCCACCTACAAAGTGATACAACGCGACCGCAAGATGCATGCCGTAAACGATATTCTGACAGGCACCATGGCATACGCTGTCTTTGAAGATACCAAACCGGCTGCCGATAATGTTTTCTCTTTCTTGCCCGCAGAAACAATGGTGATGTATCAAAAGGAGAATAATGCCTTGGTAATGAGTGTGTGTACTCCCGACCTCAACATTGCGGAAAAGACATTCACAACCAAAGAACCCAGCCGTATCATAATAAAAGAGTTGGAACTGAAAGGTAAATGGCATGTGTCTGCTTACGACAAAAGAGTGAAAACGACATACCGGACCGGCACAACCCAACTGAGTGTGGAATGCCAGCATGGGCAACCTGTAGAGTTTACCCTGGTTCAATAAAGCCTCAGCAGACAACCGGTCTACCTCCTGCCAGTTGTCTGCTGGCAAAACTCCTCAATCATATCACAATTATCCGTATCTTTGCACCGTTACTCAAACAATGCCCATGACACTGACTGAAGAAACACTCCGATTTATCCGGGAGCATCGCAAAGACAACGTACGCAACCTTGCTTTACAAGCACACAAGTATCCGACAGTAGACGTACCTGCCGCTATCATCCAAATTGTGGGACGTCAAATAGCAGAAGAAAAAATACCCGCTTGGGCAGCACGGGAAGGTATTCTTTACCCGGCACATCTTTCCATGGAACAATGCTCCTCGGAAGTAACGGCAAACTATAAGGTCAAAATAGTTTCAGACACGGGATACGGCAGCCGCAAAACCTTTACCGACCTCACCGGCGGTTTTGGCATCGACTGTGCCTTCCTATCTGCCTGCTTCCAACAGTCCGCCTATGTGGAGCGGCAGGAAACACTCTGTACAATAGCAGCTCATAACTTTTCGCTTTTAAATTTAAAACAGGTCATGGTCTGCCATGAAGACAGCATCCGTTATCTGCAAATGATGGAACCCGTAGATTGGATATTCATAGACCCCGCCCGGCGTGATGGACACGGAGGCAAAACAATAGCTATCAGCGAATGTGAGCCTGATGTTTCCGCTTTGGAAAATTTACTGCTTGAGAAAGCATCACACGTTCTGGTTAAGTTATCTCCCATGCTGGACCTTACCCTTGCACTGCATGACTTGAAACATGTACAAGCCGCCCACGTCGTTTCCGTCAACAACGAATGCAAGGAACTTCTCCTTGTATTAGAGCGCGGAAAGGAATTAGTACCTGAAGAAATCCCTATTCACTGCATCAACCTCACTGCATCGCAGAAAGTTCAAAAGCTCCTGTTCATCCGCCAACAGGAGAAAGAACATACATGTCCGTATACTCCCACATTGAAAACATACTTGTACGAACCCAATGCATCCATCCTAAAAGCCGGAGCCTTCCGCAGCGTTTCATCTATATATAATGTAGAGAAACTGCACCCCAACAGTCATCTTTATACTTCCGACGAGTATATACCGGACTTTCCCGGACGCAAGTTCCGCATTACCGATAGCAGCAGTCTCAACAAGAAAGAACTTAAAAAGCTGATAGGAACGGAAAAGAAGGCCAACCTCACAGTACGTAATTTTCCTGCCAGCGTAGCCGAGTTGCGAAAACGCCTGAAGCTGGCAGAAGGTGGAGACATATACCTGTTTGCAACGACTCTTGCCGATGAGAAAAAGCTGTTGATTGCCTGTAAACAGCCTTAATATACAGTTAAAGCAAATAAAAGTAAAGTACATTCCAATCTTATAATCTGTCATTCAGTACATACAAGATAAATTATATCGTCCCCTGATGCATCATTTGCAATTGGTTTGTAATATTATCGTTACCGTTTCTTCAAAATTCCGTAAGACAGACGTAATCCCATACCTATACTTTTGCCGCAGATTATTAACAGATAATAACAGGTATGAAACAAATTGTAAGAGCATTCTTATTCCTTCTACTATTCGCAGCGGCCAGCAACACAACAATGGCCGACGAAAAAGCAAATATCGTTAAACAAGGTACGGTACGCGGCCGTATTATCGACGTAACCAAGCAAACTCTCCCGGGTGCTTCAATCTACATCGAGAAACTACACACAGGCGTGACGAGCGACGTCAACGGCTTCTACACTTTCCCCAACCTCGACCCGGGAACCTATACAGTGAAGGTGAGCTATGTAGGCTACTCACCCGTAGAACTGAAAATTACAATTCCCGCCGGACGCACTTTAGAGAAAGATGTGGTACTGAACGAAGGAGTCGAACTTCAGGAAGTAGTTGTAGGCGGCGCATTTCAGGGACAGCGCCGCGCCATCAACGCCCAAAAGAGCAACTTGGGAATTACCAATGTAGTATCTGCCGACCAGGTAGGCAAATTCCCCGACTCCAACATCGGCGATGCCTTAAAGCGTATCTCCGGTATCAACGTGCAGTACGACCAGGGAGAAGCCCGCTTCGGACAAGTACGCGGAACAAGCGCCGACCTGAGCTCCGTAACTGTCAACGGCAACCGTGTACCCTCTGCCGAAGGTGATACCCGTAACGTACAGCTCGACCTGATTCCGGCCGACATGATTCAGACTATCGAAGTAAACAAGGTAGTAACCCCGGATATGGACGCCGATGCCATTGGCGGCTCTATCAATCTGGTAACGAAGAACTCACCCTATAAGCGCAGCATTGCTGCCACCGCAGGAACAGGCTACAACTGGATTAGCGAAAAAGCCCAGCTGAACCTGGGATTTACCTACGGCGACCGTTTCTTCAATAATAAATTAGGGCTGATGGTATCTGCCTCCTATCAAAATGCCCCCTCCGGTTCTTACGACACCGAGTTTACCTGGGAGCAGGATAAAGACGGCAAAGCATACGTCAACGACTACCAAATGCGCCAGTATTACGTAACCCGCGAACGTCAAAGCTACTCCGCCGCTTTGGACTGGGACATCAGTACCAACCACAAACTCACTTTCAAAGGTATCTTCAATAACCGCAACGACTGGGAAAACCGTTACCGCACTAACCTGAAAGACCTTGAGCCGGACGGCAGCGCCACCGTACGCATACAAACCAAAGCCGGAACGCCCGACAACCGTAATGCCCGTCTGGAACGCCAGCGCACGATGGATTTTGCACTTGGCGGTGAACATCTCTTCGGACTTCTTTCCATGGACTGGCATGCAAGTTATGCCAAAGCCAGCGAAGAGCGTCCCAACGAGCGCTACATCGACTTCCAACTCAAGAAACAGAAATTCGATATAGACCTGAGCAACGAACGCCAGCCTTTCGCATCTCCCAAAGACGGTTCTACAATGACCTTGAATGACGAATTCAGCCTGAAAGAACTGACCGAGCAACAGGAAGACATCAAAGAGCAGGACTTGAAATTCTCCGCCAACTTCAAACTCCCGTTCAAGAATGGCAACAAACTGAAATTTGGCGCAAAGGTAGTTCGTAAAACCAAAGATAAAGCTGTGGACTTCTACGAATATTCTCCGCTGGACGAAGATGCTTTTATGGAAAACAGCCTTAAAAATACTGTTGACCAATCCAACAAGCACTTTATGCCCAATAACAAATACCAGACAGGAATCTATGCCAGCAAGGAATACACCGGAGCATTAGACCTTAACAACCCTGCATTGTTCGAGAAAGAACAAGTACAGGAAGAGCTGGCAGGTAACTTTGAGGCACGCGAAACGGTCAGCTCCGGCTATGTCCGCTTTGACTCAAAAATCACAGACCGCATAGAGCTGATGTCCGGTTTGCGTATCGAGAACACCAATCTGGCTTATACCGGACGTACATACGATGCAGACGAAGACATCACCGGCAAGACCGAACGTCAGCGCAACAGCTACATTAATTTCCTGCCTTCGCTGCTGGTAAAGTGGAATGTAAACGATGACTTCAAGGTACGCGGTTCATTTACCCAAACACTGTCACGTCCCAAGTACTCGGCTCTTGTACCGAGCGTAAACATCAAGCGCTCCGACAATGAAATCACTATCGGTAATCCGGAATTGAAACCGACCACATCCTACAACTTCGACTTGAGCGCCGACTATTATTTCCGCAGCATCGGTCTGGTCAGTGCTGGTATCTTCTACAAGAAAATCGATGATTTCATCGTAGACCAAGTCAGCACCAACTACGAATATCAGGGCAATGTATATACTCGATTCACACAGCCCAAGAATGCGGGCAACGCCAACCTGCTCGGAGTAGAACTCTCTTACCAACGCGACTTCGGATTCATCGCCCCTGCCTTGAAGTGTATCGGCTTTTACGGAACTTACACCTATACGCACTCCCGCGTAGAAGACTTCAACTTCGAAGGACGCGAAAACGAAGAAGGCCTCAGTATGCCGGGTTCACCGGCACACACCGCCAATGCTTCGCTCTATTTCGAGAAAGCCGGACTGAACATCCGCGTAAGCTATAATTTCGCTTCCGACTTTATCGATGAAATGGGTGAAAGCACTTTCTACGACCGTTACTACGACAAAGTGAACTACATGGACGCCAATGCAAGCTATACGTTCGGAAAGAAAATAAAGACTACATTCTATGCCGAAGCCAATAACCTGCTGAACCAGCCTCTCCGCTACTACCAGGGAACGAAAGACCGTACCATGCAAGCCGAATACTACGGTGTAAAGGTGAATGCCGGAGTGAAGATTAATTTTTAAACACATCACCACAGAGAGACAGAGCATTTTCTTTTGTAACACACCAAATGAAAAAACAATGCAACCGTATACCCTCTGCAGTGAATAAATAACATCCAAACAATGAAGAAAATATTCTTTTTACTATTCGTCGCCCTGCTGGGCAACTGGGCAAGTGCCCAAATTACCGATTATTCCGTATTCGACAAAAAGTTCAACTTCTATGTAGCCAATGACCTGGGACGCAACGGCTATTATGACCAGAAGCCCATTGCCGAACTGATGGGAGTAATGGCAGAAAACGGCACAGATCCGGAGTTTGTACTCGCTGCGGGTGATGTGCACCACTTTGAAGGCGTACGTTCCGTCAACGACCCGTTGTGGATGACTAATTACGAACTGATTTACAGCCATCCCGAACTGATGATAGACTGGTTTCCTTTGCTGGGTAATCATGAATACCGCGGCAACACGCAAGCCGTACTGGATTATTCGAATATCAGCCGCCGCTGGACAATGCCCGCACGTTACTATACCAAAGTTTTTGAAGACAAAGGCATGACTATCCGGGTAGTTTGGGTAGATACCGCTCCGATGATAGACAAATACCGTAATGAGAAAGAGACTTATCCCGATGCTTGCCAACAAGATTACAAACAACAACTCGCATGGATTGATTCTGTCCTGACCGCCGCTAAAGAAGACTGGGTAATCGTGGCCGGACACCACCCCATTTATGCCGAAACACCGAAAGACGGAAGCGAACGCCGGGATATGCAGTCGCGGCTCGACCCTATACTCCGCAGGCACAACGTAGACATGTATATCTGCGGACATATCCATAACTTCCAGCATGTGCGCGTACCGGGCAGTAATATAGATTATATCACCAACACCTCAGGTTCGCTCAGCCGCAAAGTCAACCCTATTGAAGGTACCGTTTTTTGCAGTCCCGAACCGGGCTTTTCCATAGTATCTGCCGATAAAAAAACACTGGAACTGCGCATGATTGACAAACAAGGCAATGTACTGCACACTGTTACACGCAGCAAATAACCCGTTTTTTAAGTCAATAGGAAAATCCTGATTATACGAAGTTGTATCGGAAAGAACCAAACCATCATTCCGATACGACTTCTTTCAATTATTTCTTTTTCCGTAGCACCATCCTTCGGAGCCGTACTTACATTTACGTCACGCGTAACCATATAATGTGGAGATATAATTTCCACCCCGGTTTCAGAACAATTCTCCGCATTTACAAGCGCAAACGGACTTCCTCTTGGCTCGTTTAATCAGAATTTTGCATTATCTTTGCGCGCAAAATAATATACTTCATGAACATTCTATTACTTATAGGAGGACTTCTCCTCATCCTGTTAGGTGCAAACGGACTGACAGACGGAGCAGCATCCGTTGCCAAACGCTTCCGCATACCCAATATCGTTATCGGACTGACAATCGTTGCTTTCGGAACATCAGCTCCGGAGTTGACGGTCAGCGTATCTTCCGCCCTGAAAGGAAGCGCCGATATTGCCATCGGCAACGTGGTGGGCAGCAATATCTTCAACACACTGATGATTGTGGGCTGCACCGCACTGTTCGCCCCAATTGCCGTAACCCGGAACACATTGCAAAAGGAAATACCTCTGTGCATCCTGTCTTCCATTGCTTTACTGGTTTGTGCCAACGACATATTCCTGAACGGAGACAAGGCTAATACTCTCAGTATCACAGACGGCTTGCTTTTGCTCTGCTTCTTCGCTATCTTCCTGAGTTATACTTTTGCCATCGCCTCACACAGTCCCGAAGAAACAGCCGGCAGTGAGGAAACTATCAGGCAACTGCCACTTTGGAAGTCTGTCCTCTACATTCTGGGCGGGCTTGGAGCGCTTATTGCCGGCGGCAGTTTCTTTGTTGACGGTGCAAGCGGCATTGCACGCAGCCTGGGAGTAAGCGAGTCTGTTATCGGACTGACGCTGGTGGCAGGCGGAACATCCCTGCCCGAACTTGCCACATCCATTGTAGCCGCCTTGAAGAAAAATCCGGAAATAGCCATTGGCAACGTAGTAGGCAGCAATCTGTTCAACGTGTTCTTTGTACTGGGATGCAGTGCATCCATCACTCCGTTACACCTTACCGGAATCACTAACCTGGACTTGTGGGTACTGGCAGGTTCCGGCATTCTGCTTTGGTTCTTCGGGCTGTTCTTTGCCAAGCGTACCATCACCCGCATTGAGGGAAGCATCATGGTGCTTTGCTACGTTGCATATACGACATTCCTCATTTATAACCTGTAAGACACCCGTTTTTAAAGATTTTCATGTATCTTTGCCGGCTCATAACAACATACAACTATGGCAATTACAATTAAAAAGGTCTCTACGAAAAAGGAATTGAAGCAGTTTATCCGCTTCAACTACAAACTATACAAAAACAATCCGTATTCGGTACCCGATCTTTACGATGATATGCTCAATACCTTCAACAAGAAGAAAAATGCCGCTTTCGAATTTTGCGAAGCCGATTATTTTCTTGCTTACAAGGATGATAAAATCGTAGGACGCGTAGCCGCCATCATCAACCATAAAGCCAACCAAACCTGGAACAAGAAAGAGGTGCGCTTCGGCTGGATTGACTTTATCGACGACCCCGAAGTATCGGAGGCTCTTATACATACCGTTGAAGAATGGGGCAAGGAACGGGGCATGACCCATATACAAGGCCCGTTAGGCTTCACCGATTTCGATGCGGAAGGTATGCTTATCGAAGGCTACGACCAGCTTAGCACAATGGCAACCACCTATAACTACCCTTACTACCCGCAACACATGGAACGCATGGGCTTTGAGAAAGATGCCGACTGGGTAGAATACAAGATTTATATACCGGATGCCATACCCGACAAGCATAAGCGTATTTCGGACCTAATCCAACGTAAATACAATCTCAAAATCAAGAAATATTCATCTGCCAAGAAGATTGCCCGCGACTACGGACAAGCCATTTTCGAGCTGATGAACGAAGCATACAGCCCGTTGTACGGTTACTCTGCCCTGTCACAGCGCCAGATTAACCAATACGTAAAGATGTATCTGCCCATTCTGGACCTGCGCATGGTGACGCTGGTTACAGATGCCGAAGACAAACTGGTAGCCGTAGGCATCTCCATGCCTTCCTTGTCAGAGGCTTTGCAAAAATCTCATGGCCGTTTGCTGCCTTTCGGTTGGTATCACCTGCTGAAAGCCTTGTTTATGAAACGCCGTGCCAAGATGCTGGATCTGTTGCTGGTAGCCGTGAAACCCGAATATCAGAACAAGGGCGTAAACGCCTTGCTATTCTCCGACCTAATCCCCGTTTATCAGAAACTGGGGTTTGTCTTTGCGGAAAGCAACCCCGAATTGGAACAAAACGGCAAGGTACAGGCACAATGGGAATATTTCAAGACCGAACAGCATAAGCGTAGAAGAGCGTTTACCAAGGCAATCTAAAAACACGTAGTTCATCAGCATACAAAAGACCCGCATTTTGCCGGCACACATCACCTTACCTCCCTTTCCGTCTAAGAGTTTGCAATTGTGCCGGCAAATATAATGGTCTTACACACCATTTCCCCATTGATAAACATCCGTTTTCCCCATTATAAATATACCAATCTATCAAGGATAACTTGCTTTTGCCTATACTTTTTCTTCGTTTTCCAACTGCGGGCTCCACGGTTTGCATATGCGGGATGAAGAGCCCGCAATTGGCAACCGTGAAGCCCGCAGTTGGAAAACGAGGTTTTTCCTATAGCCTAACAACCTTTTCAACCGTGCTTTTTCCTATTAAATACCCGGCAAACTGAAAAAAGTTTCAGGGCATATATTTGTTTACATAGGGTGTTTTATATTGATTTTCTTATTAACTTTGCGAAATATCAGTGCTTACAATACAAGATGTTTTCTATGGAAGATAATAATATGATGTTGCCGTTGGAAGGTTCTGCCGGTTATGAGGAAAAGACAACCGGTACAAATACCGGCAGCAGTGAGGTTGAATACAATGAAGATAACATTCGCCATTTGGACGACATGGAGCATATCCGTGTCCGTTCGGGCATGTACATAGGCCGTCTTGGCGACGGTTCGCAAAATGATGACGGTATCTATGTATTGCTGAAAGAGGTAATGGACAACAGTATCGATGAATTCAAGATGGGTGCCGGCAAACGTATCGAAGTCAACATAGAAGAAAATCTCCGCGTAAGCGTACGCGACTACGGACGAGGCATTCCGCAAGGAAAGCTGGTAGAGGCAGTCAGCAAACTGAATACCGGCGGTAAATACGACAGCAAGGCATTCAAAAAGAGCGTTGGTCTGAACGGTGTCGGCATCAAGGCGGTCAATGCACTCAGCAGCCGTTTCGAGGTACGCAGTTACCGCGACGGCAAAGTACGCACGGCTATTTTCGAGAAAGGCGTACTGCAAAGCGACCTGACAGAGGACAGTATGGAAGAAAACGGTACGTATATCTTCTTTGAACCCGATAACACCCTCTTTACCAATTACTCCTTCCAGAACCAGTTTGTAGAGACACTGCTACGCAACTATACTTATCTCAATACGGGGCTGACTTTCATCTACAACGGGCAACGGATTATCTCCCGCCACGGTCTGGAAGACCTTCTGAAAGACAACATGACCAGCGAGGGGCTTTATGACATCGTCCACCTGAAAGGGGAAGACATCGAAATAGCCTTTACGCATACCAACCAGTATGGAGAGGAATATTATTCTTTCGTAAACGGACAGCACACCACACAGGGCGGTACGCACCAGACTGCCTTAAAGGAACATATTGCCCGCACCATCAAGGAGTTCTATAACAAGAACCAGGATTATGCCGACATCCGCAACGGACTGGTAGCCGCTATTGCCATTGATGTGGAAGAACCGATGTTCGAAAGTCAGACCAAGACCAAGTTAGGCTCTAACAATATGTGGCCCGAAGGCCCTACCGTAAACAAATATGTAGGCGACTTCATCAAGACGGAAGTGGACAACTACCTGCACAAGAATCCGTTAGTGTCCGAAGTCATGCTGCAAAAGATACAGGACTCCGAGAAAGAGCGTAAGGCTATTGCCGGGGTTACCAAGCTGGCCCGCGAACGGGCTAAAAAGGCTAATTTGCATAACCGCAAGTTACGCGATTGCCGCTTCCACCTGAGCGACGGTAAAGGCAAAGACCAGGAAGCGGAATCGTGTATCTTCATTACCGAGGGTGATTCCGCCAGCGGCTCCATCACCAAGAGCCGCGATGTAAACACGCAAGCAGTATTCAGCCTACGCGGTAAGCCCCTCAATTCCTACGGCCTGACAAAGAAAGTAGTCTATGAAAATGAAGAGTTTAATTTACTTCAGGCGGCGCTGAACATCGAAGACGGTATCGAAGGGCTCCGCTATAACAAAGTGATTGTTGCCACCGATGCCGATGTGGACGGCATGCACATCCGTCTGCTTATCATCACGTTCTTCCTGCAGTTCTTCCCCGATCTGATAAAGAAAGGGCATGTATACATCTTGCAGACTCCCTTGTTCCGTGTGCGCAACAAGAAGAAAACAAGCTATTGCTACACAGAGGACGAACGGGTGAAAGCAATTGAGGAATTAGGTCCGAATCCGGAAATCACCCGGTTCAAGGGTCTGGGAGAGATTTCACCGGATGAATTCAGACATTTCATCGGCAAAGACATGCGTCTGGAACAGGTATCCTTACGCAAAACAGACTTAGTAAAAGAGTTATTGGAGTTCTACATGGGTAAAAACACTATGGAACGGCAAAACTTTATCATCGATAATCTGGTTATAGAAGAAGATTTAGCATCATGAGAAGAGCAATCTTTCCGGGCACATTCGACCCGTTCACTATCGGCCATGCTTCGGTAGTGCGCCGTGCGCTGACTTTCATTGACGAAATCGTCATAGGAATAGGTATCAACGAGAATAAGAATACGCATTTCCCTATTGAAAAGCGCGAAAAGATGATACGGGATTACTACCGGAATGAGCCGCGCATCAAGGTACAGTCATACGACTGTCTGACCATTGACTTCGCCAAAGAAGTGGATGCCAGTCTGATTATACGCGGCATACGCACGGTAAAGGATTTCGAGTACGAGGAAACGATTGCCGATATAAACCGCAAGCTGACAGGAATTGAAACCATTCTGCTCTTTACGGAACCGGAACTGACCTGCGTAAGTTCCACTACCGTACGCGAACTGCTGCAATTCGGAAAGGATATAAGCATGTTCCTTCCGGAAGGAATGGAAATGAGTGATGAGATGAAATGATTGGTAGTTAGTGACAAGAATAATGAAGAAGATTTTTGCTATTATAGTATGTATATGTGCCGTAACGGCGCAGGCTCAGAAAATGGGCAATGAAGCCCTCCGCAAGTTGCAAATGGCAGAGTTTGCCATAGCCAACCTCTACGTGGACTCCGTGGATGAGAACAGACTGGTGGAAGAGGCCATTATCAAGATGCTGGCGCAGCTTGATCCGCACTCTACCTACAACAATGCCGAAGAAGTAAAGAAAATGAACGAACCCCTGCAAGGCAACTTCGAAGGTATCGGCGTACAGTTCCAAATGATAGAAGATACGCTGCTTGTAGTACAGCCCGTCAGCAACGGTCCCTCGGAGAAAGTGGGCATTCTTGCCGGCGACCGCATCATAGCCGTTAACGACTCCGCCATTGCCGGAGTTAAAATGAGCACGGAAGACATCATGAGCCGGTTACGCGGAGAGAAAGGCTCGGAAGTCAAACTGACAATCGTGCGCCGCGGAGTGAATGAACCCTTATTCTTCACTGTAAAACGGGATAAAATACCTATTCTCAGTCTGGATGCCGCATATATGATACAGCCCCGGACAGGTTATATCCGCATCAACCGCTTTGGGGCAACCACTGCCGAAGAGTTTCTTAAAGCGTTAAAGGAATTGCAGAAAAAAGGAATGAAAGACCTGATACTCGACCTGCAAGGAAATGGCGGTGGCTATCTGAACGCCGCTATCGACCTCGCCAATGAATTCCTGCAACAAAAGGACCTCATTGTTTATACGGAGGGCAGAGCCGCACGCCGCAGTAATTTCCATGCCAAAGGAAACGGAAAGTTTAAAGACGGCCGTCTCGTCGTTCTGGTGGATGAATATTCCGCATCCGCCAGTGAAATCGTAACCGGAGCCATTCAGGATTGGGACAGAGGTGTAGTCGTAGGCCGGCGCACTTTCGGCAAAGGATTGGTGCAACGCCCTATCGACCTGCCGGACGGCTCTATGATACGCCTGACCATTGCCCGCTACTATACTCCTTCCGGCCGTTGCATACAAAAGCCTTATGACAAGACCGCCAACCCGGACGGCACGCTTAGCGGGGAAAATAATCTGGAAAAATACAACCAGGAATTGATAGACCGCTTTAATCATGGCGAATTAATGCATGCCGACAGCATACATTTCCCCGACTCCCTGAAGTACCAGACAAAAAAATTAGCGCGCACCGTTTATGGCGGTGGCGGTATCATGCCCGACTTCTTCGTGCCGATAGATACCACCCAATACACAGACTATCATCGGAATATCGTTGCTAAAGGTGTTGTTATCAAGACAACTATGAAATTTATAGAAAGCCATCGGAAAGAGTTGCAAAGCAAATATAAGAAATTCGAAACGTTCAACGATAAGTTCGAAATCAGCGATGAGATATTAGCAAACATGCAGACTCTTGCGGAACAAGAAAAGATTAAGTTCGACGAGAAGCAATACCGGAAGTCCCTGCCGCTCATCAAGACGCAACTAAAAGCGTTGATAGCCCGCGACCTGTGGGATATGAATGAATACTTCCAGATAATGAATACTACGGACAGCAGCGTACTACAAGCCCTGAAAGTTCTAAATGAAGGAGCGTA
>CAUAWO010000015.1:0-61336 GCA_958432865.1 Bacteroides stercoris | reverse complement strand
TGAATAAACTTTCATTTTAATACTGTTTGTATTGTACGACTTCAAAAATATTCGGTTTCTCCTGATAAATTGTTGGAAATTAATAGTTGAAGTTCCAAAATTTGCTATATATTTGTAATCGTTAACAACTAACAAACAGAAATACCATGATGAACAAAATGTGCATGGCAGCTGTTATAGCTGCTTCTTTGTATGCAGGGACTACTTTTGCCCAACCTGCCGCCGTAAAGAAAATCATTGAAACGGGCCAAACAGATAACCGGGTGATGCATCAGTTGGATATTCTCACCAATCGTTTTGGGGGAAGAGTTATAGGCTCGGATGCGTATGAGAATGCAGCCGAGTGGATGATGCGTGAATATAAACGATGGGGTATTGATGTACGCTTGGAAGAAGCTGGAGAACTGCCGGTAGGTTTTAACCGTGGTCCATGGTTCGGACGTTTAATCGGGGGAGATCAGGCAATGGATCTGCATTTTGTCACTCCATCCTACACTTCAGGTACTAAAGGTCTGCAACGCGGGCATGTTTTGATAGAGCCCCGTACTCAAGAAGAGCTGGACCGCATGAAACATCAGTTGAAAGGCGCTTGGGTGTTGATCTCAGGTGAAAATGTAGGTTGGCCTGTTGACCGTTCTGCTAAAGGAGATTCGTTGAGAGCTGCTATCAAAGCTGAAAATATAGAAATAGAAAAGCAGAATGCTGCCTTGATGGAAGAGAATTGGAGCAAAGGAACCAAACATGCCATGAAGCCTTTGCGTGAAATGCCGGGACTATTTTATAAAGAGATGTGTGAGGCAGGAGCACTTGGCTTTATTCAGTCGGCACCTGTACCTTTACGTGCTTTGTATGATCGTGCTTTATTGAATGATCCCCATACTACGTTTGATAATTTGCCCGAAGTCTGTGATATCAAGTTGGATGAACATCAATACAAGATTATTAAACAGATGGTGAAAGAACGACGGAACTTTTGGCTGGAATTTGATATTCGTAATCATTTCAAACTAGGTCCTGTGAAATATCATAATGTCGTAGCATCCATTAAGGGCACTAAATATCCGGATGAATATGTTATTATAAGCGGACATCTTGATTCTTATGATGTGGCAACCGGTGGTATAGACTGTGGCACAGGCATTGGTCCTATGATGGAGGCTGCCCGTATGATTGCACTTTCCGGTGCAAAACCTAAACGTACTATACTGTTTGTGGCTTTTGCTGGAGAGGAATTTGGATTATTGGGTGCAAAAGCATATGTCAAGACTCATGCAAAAGAATTGGGAAAGATTGCCAATCTGTTCAACCGGGACGGAGGGCCGACTCCACCGGTGGGAATCTCCGTTCCTCAGGCTATGTATGATGATTTTGTGGAAGTGTGCAAGCCTGTGAAAGAGATCCGTGCGGATTATCCGTTTGAGGTAAAGGTAGCGAAACCCTTTAAACGTCCTACTCAAAGCGGCGGTACGGATGCCAGTGTTTTTGCAGTGGAAGGAGTGCCTACTTTTGGTTTCAATACACAAGACATAAAAGGATATAATTTCTCTTATGGGGAAATATGGCATACGGAACGTGATCTTTATACGAAGAATATACCAGAATACCAAGAGCATGCAGCTACGGTAACAGCAGTGGTTGCTTTGGGAATTGCTAATTTAAGTAAACAGTTATCTCGTGAAGGAATGCACAAAAAGTAGCGGAAATGTTCTTTTTTTCTTCTTTTGGTGGAATAATGTCGTATTGATGTGTAAAAAATGTTAGCTTAAGTTCAATCTACTGAGATAATCTTTACCTTTGCTGCGCATATAAAGCAAAAGGTAGGTAAACAAAAAGCCTGCGATATTTGTTAATATAGAAAAGGTAAATTATCAAATAAAAGTAAATAGAAGCTTATGTCACAGATTATTGGACATATTTCACAAGTTATCGGACCGGTAGTCGATGTGTATTTTGAGGGCAAAGGCATCGACACCGATCTGCTTCTTCCAAGCATTCATGATGCATTGACTATCAAACGCAATGACGGCAGAATTCTAGTCGTGGAAGTTCAACAACACATTGGTGAAGACACAGTGCGTACTGTAGCTATGGATAGTACGGACGGTTTGCAACGTGGTATGGAAGTAATTCCGACAGGACATCCTATTACTATGCCGGTTGGTAATCAGATTAAAGGCCGGTTGATGAACGTAGTAGGTGAAGCTGTGGACGGTATGCGCCCGTTGAGTAAGGAAGGGGCGTTTCCCATTCACCGTGAGCCCCCTAAGTTTGATGAATTGTCTACTGTGCAGGAAGTGCTCTTCACAGGTATCAAGGTTATTGATTTGCTGGAACCTTATTCAAAGGGTGGTAAAATCGGATTGTTTGGGGGGGCCGGTGTAGGCAAGACCGTGCTTATTATGGAGCTGATTAACAACATTGCCAAGAAACATAACGGCTTTTCTGTTTTTGCCGGAGTCGGTGAACGTACACGTGAAGGCAACGACCTGTTGCGTGAAATGATTGAATCTGGTGTAATCCGCTACGGAGAAGAATTTAAGAAAAGCATGGAAGAAGGTCATTGGGATCTTTCCAAAGTAGATTATAATGAAGTTGAAAAGTCACAGGCCACATTGGTGTACGGACAGATGAACGAGCCTCCCGGCGCGCGTTCTTCCATTGCCCTTTCGGGGCTGACCGTTGCCGAATCTTTCCGTGACCGCAAAAACGGTGACAGCAACGGACCACGTGACATTTTGTTCTTTATCGACAATATATTCCGTTTCACTCAGGCAGGTTCCGAGGTTTCGGCTTTGTTGGGCCGTATGCCGTCAGCCGTGGGGTACCAACCGACACTGGCAACGGAAATGGGACAGATGCAGGAACGTATCACTTCTACCAAGAATGGTTCTATCACCTCGGTACAGGCTGTGTATGTACCTGCTGATGACTTGACAGACCCTGCGCCCGCTACTACATTTACTCACTTGGATGCAACGACCGTATTGAGCCGTAAAATTACCGAACTGGGTATTTATCCGGCTGTAGATCCGTTGGAATCAACCTCACGTATTCTTGATCCGCTGATTGTAGGGCAGGAGCACTATGATGTGGCTCAGCGTGTGAAGCAGATTTTGCAGCGCAACAAGGAGTTGCAAGATATCATTTCTATTTTGGGTATGGACGAATTGAGTGATGAAGATCGTCAGACTGTAAACCGTGCGCGTCGGGTGCAGCGGTTCCTTTCACAACCGTTTGCCGTAGCCGAACAGTTTACAGGTGTGCCGGGTGTCATGGTTTCTATCGAAGATACGATAAAAGGATTCAAGATGATTTTGGACGGTGAGGTGGATTACTTGCCGGAACAGGCATTCCTGAATGTAGGAACGATAGAGGAAGCAATAGAAAAGGGAAAGAAGTTGCTGGATGCTGCCAGCCATAAGAAATAAAAGTAAGTATGGAACATCATGAAGATCTTCATTTGATAGTGGTTTCTCCGGAAAGTACTTTGTTTGACGGCAAAGTGGAAATAGTGACACTACCGGGGGAATTAGGCTCTTTTTCTGTCCTGTATGATCATGCTCCGCTGATATCATCACTGATAAAAGGCGAGATAAAATACACGGAGGACGAATTGGAGAAATCAATTGGAATATCGAGTGGGTTCGTTGAGGTGAGGGACAATATAGTTTCGGCCTGTGTGGAAATCTAATACATAATTATGTTTTTGTTAGCCGTAAAGAGAAAATTTATCATATCGTTGACCATATTAATGGTTGTATTGAGTTGGGGAGGAGCCTTGGTATTTCACACCTTGTTGCCTAGGTATTATTTTGCCTGGTATCCCTCCATACCGATATTTTTTTATCTTTTCGGCCTCTTTTACATATTTATGTTCGGATGCTGTTATCGGGTAAGTCCGCAAAAAATGGTGGCGGTTTACTTGGTGGCGAAAGTGACGAAGATGATGTTGAGCATCTTGATTATGTCCGTCTATGCAGTGGCGGTGGCACATCAAGTACTGTCATTTATAGGAACTTACATGGTATTCTATATTATCTTTCTGATTTTTGAAACCCGCTTCTTTTTTCATTTTGAGATAAAACATAAAAGTAATAGGTACAAGTATAAGTAATATGAGAAGTTTACGATATATAGGAACGGTTTTAATGTTGCTGATCGCTTTTCTGCAAGGAGCCAATGCCCGGGAAGAGTCGGAAACTGACTATAAAGAGCAGCAGGTAGACGTAAATGAAATCGTTTTCGGACATATAGGTGATTCGTATGAATGGCATATCACTGACATAGGAGATACACCTATAGCTATACCACTGCCGGTAATCGTAAAAAGCAGTACAGGATGGCACGTTTTTCTTTCTTCTAGGTTTGAGGAAGGAAACGGAGAGTATGAAGGACTGTACATTGCTAAAGACGGTGAATATAAAGGTAAGATAGTGGAAAAGGATGCTAGCGGTAACGAAGTAAAACCTTTGGATATCTCTATTACAAAGAATGTTACCGGGTTGTTTGTCAATAGTGCCATTCTGGTGATTCTAGTGTTGAGTTGTGCCCGTTGGTACAAAAAACATCCAGTAGAAAAGGAAGCTCCTAAAGGAATGGTGGGCATGATGGAAGCTTGTATCCTGGCAATCAATGATGATGTGATAAAGGGTTGTATCGGTAAGGATTATAAGCGTTATGCACCTTATCTGCTGACGGCTTTCTTCTTTATCCTGATCAATAATCTGATGGGATTGATTCCTTTCTTCCCCGGCGGTGCGAATATTACAGGTAATATTGCCGTTACCTTTGTGCTGGCTATCTGTACGTTCCTGGCTGTGAATCTATGGGGGAACAAGGAATATTGGAAAGAGATTCTATGGCCTGATGTTCCTTGGTGGTTGAAGGCTCCGTTCCCGATGATGCCGATTATTGAGATTTTCGGAATCTTTACGAAGCCATTTGCATTGATGATCCGTTTGTTTGCCAATATGATGGCCGGTCATGCTGCTATTCTCAGTTTGATATCCATCATTTTTATTACGGCGAATATGGGACCTCTGATCAATGGTTCCATGGGATTTGTTGCTGTGGCATTCGGAATCTTTATGACTGCGCTGGAATTATTGGTCGCATTTATTCAAGCATACGTATTTACCATGTTGTCCGCGGTCTTTATCGGGTTGTCCCGTACAGAAGAGATGCGTGAAGAAAAAGAAATGAAATAAATTAAATAATTAATTCAAAAAACAAACTATTATGTTACTAGCAGTTTTATTACAGTCCGCTGCTGCGGCAGGTTTAGGGAAATTAGGTGCTGCACTTGGAGCAGCTATTGCAGTAATCGGTGCAGGTATCGGTATCGGTAAAATCGGTGGTTCTGCCATGGAGGCAATTGCCCGTCAGCCGGAGGCGGCAGGAGATATCCGTATGAATATGATTATTATCGCCGCGTTGGTAGAAGGTGTGGCCCTGATCGCCATTATTGTTTGTTTATTAACTTTGTTCTTATAATTAATTTAGCATGTCATTATTAACACCTGATAGCGGTCTGTTATTCTGGATGGTCATCGTTTTCGGTATCGTTTTTGTCATTTTGGCAAAATACGGTTTTCCGGTGATCACCAGAATGGTGGATGAGCGAAAACAATATATAGACAAGTCACTGCTTGCTGCACGTGAAGCCAATGAGCAATTGGCTAATATTAAAGCAGACAGTGAAATGATATTGGCTAAGGCTCACGAGGAGCAGGCGCGCATCCTGAATGAAGCGGTCGCAACCCGCGAACGTATTCTGAAGGAAGCCAAAACACAGGCTCAGGTTGAAGGACAGAAACTGCTGGATGAAGCGAAAAAGCAGATTCAGGCAGAAAAAGACAGCGCTATCAGCGACATCCGCCGCCAAGTAGCTGTACTGTCTGTCGACATTGCTGAGAAGGTTTTGCGCAAGAACCTCGATGATGAGAAAGAACAAATGGAAATGATTGACCGTTTGCTGGATGAATTAACTGTTTCTAAAGACTGATTGTTATGTATATAGGAGTCATTTCAATGCGTTATGCTAAGGCTTTGCTGGCCTATGCCGACGAAAAGGGGACAGAGGATATTGTTTATGAGGAAGCCGGAATATTGGCAGATAGTTTCTCGAGAATCCCCGAACTTCGACAGGCATTGGATAATCCTGTATTGCCTGCTGAAACAAAGTTGAAACTGATTTGCGAAGCCGCCGGAGGAGGTAAGGTGAGCGAAGAATTGAAACGCTTTGTGGAATTGGTACTGGAGGAAAGAAGAGAGAAATTCTTGCAGTTTATGATTATGTCATACATTGACCTTTATCGGAAACAGAAGAATATCAGCGTCGGTAAAATCACGACTGTTTGTCCGGTAGCGGAAGAGGTAGTCAACCGCATACGGGCATTGGTCGTAGAGAAAACTCATGGAACTGTAGAGTTCAAAACCAAAATAGATCCGAAACTGGAAGGTGGTTTTATCTTTGAAATCGGAACTTACAGATTGGATGCGAGCGTAGCTAACCAGATAAAACGGGTAAAGCAACAGTTTATAGCTAAAAATAGAAGAATAGTATAAAATTAAAAATTATAAGTTAGAAAGTAAAAGTATATCAGTTTGTATCTTTTGGTTTTTAATTTAAGGTTAATACCTGGTCGGACTTTAATTTTTAATTTTCAATTTTTAATGTAAAAAGATTATGTCTGAAAATATAAAACCCAGCGAAGTATCCGAAGTTTTACTTCAGCAGCTGAAAGGCATCGACACCCACCTGCAATTTGACGAGGTGGGGAATGTGCTGCAAGTGAGCGATGGCGTAGCACGTATTTACGGTCTGCGCAACGCGGAAGCCAATGAGTTGCTGGAGTTTGAAAACGGTATCATGGCTATCGTGATGAACCTGGAGGAGGACAATGTAGGTGCGGTATTGCTAGGTCCTACTGATCAGATTAAGGAAGGAATGGTGGTGAAACGTACCAAACGCATTGCTTCTATTAATGTGGGCGAAGGTATGTTAGGGCGTGTCATCGATCCGTTAGGCGTACCATTGGATGGCCGCGGACAGATTGGCGGGGAACTGTGCGAAATGCCTTTGGAGCGTAAAGCTCCCGGAGTGATCTTCCGTCAGCCTGTGAACCAGCCTTTGCAGACAGGGCTGAAGTCTGTGGATGCCATGATTCCTATCGGGCGTGGACAACGTGAGTTGATTATCGGGGACCGTCAGACCGGAAAAACCTCTATCGCTATAGATACGATTTTGAATCAGAAATCCAACTATGAAGCGGGAAAACCTGTATATTGCATTTATGTAGCTATTGGTCAGAAGGGGTCTACTGTAGCCAGTCTGGTGAATACGCTGCGTGAACGCGGTGCGATGGATTATACCATAGTGGTAGCTGCCACTGCTGCCGATCCGGCTGCATTGCAGTATTTTGCTCCGTTTGCCGGAGCGGCTATCGGAGAGTATTTCCGTGACACCGGCCGGGATGCCTTGGTAGTGTATGATGACTTGTCAAAGCAAGCCGTAGCCTATCGTGAAGTATCCTTGATTCTGCGTCGTCCCTCCGGTCGTGAGGCATATCCCGGTGATATCTTCTATCTGCATTCACGATTGTTGGAGCGTGCGGCGAAGATTATCAACCAGCAGGAAGTGGCCGAACAGATGAATGACCTTCCACCCAGTTTGAAAGGCAAGGTAAAGGCAGGTGGTTCACTGACTGCATTGCCTATTATCGAAACACAGGCAGGTGATGTTTCCGCGTATATTCCAACCAATGTCATTTCCATTACAGACGGTCAGATATTCCTTGAAACCGATTTGTTCAACCAGGGTTTCCGTCCGGCTATCAATGTGGGTATTTCCGTATCCCGTGTGGGAGGTAGTGCCCAGATCAAGAGCATGAAGAAGGTGGCAGGTACATTGAAGATCGATCAGGCACAATATCGCGAACTGGAGGCTTTCTCCAAGTTCAGCAGTGATATGGATCCTGTAACGGCAATGGCTATCGACCGGGGACGTAAGAACAACCAGTTGCTGATACAGCCGCAGTACAGTCCGATGCCCGTCGGAGAACAAATAGCCATCCTTTATTGTGGTACACATAGTTTGCTGCGTGATGTACCCTTGCATAAGGTGCAGGATTTCCAGAAATCATTCCTGGAAATGATGCGTGCCGACCATCAGAAAGATGTGCTTGATGTATTGTCAAGCGGTGTGATAAATGATGATGTAACTGCAATTATAGAGAAAGTAGCAGCTGATACGGCTCAACCATTTAAAGTGAACGAATAGTCATGGCATCACTGAAAGAAGTAAAAGGAAGAATAGCCTCAGTAAATAATACGCGGAAAATTACTTCGGCTATGAAGATGGTAGCCTCTGCCAAGTTGCATAAGGCGCAGGCTGCCATAGAAAACATGCTTCCTTACGAACGAAGGCTGAATCACATCCTGACCAATTTTCTGAGTGCGGATAGTGAGGTGGAGTCTCCTTTCATTGTGAAACGTGAAGTGAAGCGTGTGGCTATCGTCGTGTTTGCCTCCAATACCAGTCTGTGTGGCGGGTTCAATGCAAATATCATCAGGCATCTGACGGTTATTCTGGATGAATACAAGTCCCTGGGTATGGAGAACGTGCTTTTGTACCCGGTAGGCCGAAAGGTAGCGGAAGGTGTGAAGAAATTGGGATTCAAGGCCGAAGGCGATTTCCAGCATATGGCGGATAAACCTTCCTATCAGGAAGCTGCCGCCTTGGCAGAGGACTTGATGAGGCGCTTTCTGCATCGTGACATAGACAAGGTGGAGTTGCTGTACAACCATTTCCGTTCTACAGCAGTACAGGTCCTGACGCGTGAAACCTATCTTCCGATAGACTTGACACAAGAGAAGAAAGAGGAGGACAAAGGCAGGATACCCGATTATATTGTGGAACCGTCTGTAGATGTGGTGATGGGGGAATTGCTCCCGAAGGTACTCCGTATGAAGATGTTCACGGTATTACTGGATTCGAATGCTTCCGAACATGCCGCCCGCACTATGGCTATGCAGATTGCTACAGACAATGCGAATGATTTGTTGCAGGATCTGACGGTGATGTACAATAAGAGCCGCCAACAGGCAATTACCAATGAACTGTTGGATATAGTAGGCGGTTCAATGGCCTGATTTTTTTCTTGGGGCAAGATACGCAGCATCTTGCCCCAAGAATTTGAATATCATGCGACAAGTTTATCGGAATCTTTCTATAAGTGTCATCCCTTCCATCGAAGGCGGGTTAAATAATCATAGTGCTCCCCCTCTTTGATAAGCTCCGCCTCGAATCCATTCCCGGCAGCATACAGGCTGAGTGTCTGAAAATCGACATAAAGCCAGTCGAAAGAATCTCCTTTTATATTTTTGTATTGCATCCGGAAGTCTATTTCGCCATAATAATCTCCTGCCAGATCAATCAGGAAACTCCCGTCCTCATCTTCAAAAAGATAACGGAGATCACTGGAATCCATCAAGATACATCCCCCGGGGCGAAGCAGTTGTTTCATCTTTTGAAAGAAAGCTGCCATATTTTCCAACTTCCCGATAATGCCCGATCCGTTCATCAGCATGAGGATTGTATCGAATGTTTCTAGAAAATGCGGATCGAAAAGATTCATCTGACGGACATTCCTTACCCCTCTTTTTTCCATTACTTCTACAGAACAGGGGGAAATGTCTATGGCGCATACCTCTTTTCCCATCTCTTGCAAGGCCAGTGCATGGCAGCCGCTTCCGGCTCCTACGTCCAGAATATTTCCTTCGGCCATTTGTAAGGCAATCTGTTCCAGTTCCGGCATTTCGTCATAAGGGCGGAATAATTGATTCACGGGTATTTCGTCTTCCTCGAACTGTGAGGAAAATACACGTAACTTATCTGCTTTGTTGTGGTGGAAATAATCGGCGATGGCAGTTCCCATCGGGTCTTTATCGGAGGAAAGCAAGTTTGTTTTCATTTGGAATCATTGTTTGTTGTTGAAGTTGCAAAGGTAGGCAATTTAGTGGAGAAAATACTACATGCTTGTGTAAGATATAAACCTTGTCACTGTAACTTATCCAATCTATCATGAAAAAACAGCAATTCTGCAAAAAGAAAAAATACATTCTAATGAGAAATACATCCTTTTTTCAGATATTTGCATAAGAAACAAGGAGTGGTTGGTGGTTAATGCACCACTAGTTGATCATCATTAGTCGATAATTTTTATGAATACATTGAAACCTCGTATAGCATCTCTGTTACAACAACTGAATGAAAGGGTTTTTGAAAAGGAGCATATTGTGGCTCTGGCTCTGCTTTCGGCTGTGGCAGGGGAAAGCATTTTCCTTTTAGGCCCTCCGGGAGTAGCTAAAAGTATGGTAGGGCGCCGGCTGAAACTGGCATTCCGCAACGCTTCCGCATTTGAATATCTGATGTCACGATTCAGTACGCCGGACGAAATATTCGGTCCTGTCTCCATTTCCAAACTGAAAGACGAAGATACGTATGAGCGTATTGTCGATGGTTATCTGCCTTCTGCCACCATTGCTTTCCTGGACGAGATATGGAAAGCCGGACCGGCCATTCAGAATGCATTGCTCACCATTATCAATGAAAAAATATACCGTAACGGACAGTTTTCCATCCGTGTTCCTCTGAAAGGGCTGATTGCCGCTTCCAATGAACTGCCTGCCCAAGGACAGGGACTGGAGGCCTTGTGGGACCGTTTCCTGCTTCGCTGTCTGGTGGGAGGCATTGAGGATATGGGAGAATTTGACCGGATGATTTCCTCTACGGATGAAACGGAACCGGTGGTGGACGAGCAACTGCAGATCACCGATGAGGAATACATCCGGTGGGAAAAGGAGATGGCTGCCATTAAAATCCATTACTCTATTTTCGAAGTGATTCATGCCTTGAAAGACCGGATAGAGCAATATAACCTCCAGATACAAAATGAGGGGGGTGTGTCGTCTCCTCTGTATGTGTCGGACCGCCGGTGGAAGAAAATGGTGAAGCTGCTGAAAGCTTCCGCTTTCCTGAACGGATCGGACACTATCCGCCTTTCGGACTGTACATTGCTGTCCTATTGCCTTTGGAGTGAGATGGATCAGATGGAGGCGGCAGAGGAGATGGTGAATGCTGCCATTCAGAAAAGTGCCGAAGGCTATCTGCTGAATATAAAAGGGCTGGAACAGGACATTGAAGAACTGAAAGACCGACAATCGTCCGAACACAGTTTGCGTGAAGTGAACGATCCGGGCATACAGGTTATCGATACTTATTATTATCAGGTAGAAGGCGTCCGGATGAAAGAGCGCCTCCTTATTTTTGCAGCCGACTATCAACATCTGGATCAGACCGGTAAATTATTCTACCTGCATAAGGACAAGTACAAAGCCAACTGCTGTATTCTGAAGAAATATGATTCCATACTCCATGCCAAAGTTCCGCGTAATAAGATATATACGCTGAAAAAAGGGCTTCGTTCCATTTATATCAATAATTATGAATATCACTTGATGTGCTATGAGGATTGTCCTCCACCGCCGCCCGAACCCGAGCCGGAGGATTTCGGAGCCAAATATAAATCGGTGGCCGAAGCGTTGGACAGAGTGGAGAAGGATTGGTCCGGGCTGCTGGATGCGGAAACGGAATATTATGAGAAGCATTTGTTTCTCAGCGAAAGGCAGCGGGCTTCCATGCGGAGGATGCTTCGCCACCAGAAGAATACCATAGACCGATATAAGAATGATTTGAACGAAATGGCAGATGCGTACCGAAAAGAGAACCAGGAATATAAGATTGAGAGATCTGAAGATGATCTATTCTCAGGAACTGAAAGATAGGACATTCAAAGCATACGAGGAGGATGTGAGCAACGGGGTGGTGCGTCAACGCGAACTGGAAGAGAAAGTGTTGATGTACTATCGGCGTACCACACCTTCTTTGCAGGAATATTATTCCCGCTACACTCCGGAGTGGGAGGCTTTCTATTCTTCGGAACATCTGCCAGATATGGCATTCTTGCAATACTTGAAGCAGATGCGCGGTGCTTTCAAAAAGAGGTATGAACTGGCGGAACTGAATATTGACTATTATATCAGTTTGCTGGAGAATGCTTCTCTGCTGAGAGGAGAGGGGGCCCGGACCAAGGAGTTCTTTTTGGATAAATGGCATCAGTTGCTTACCCGCAAAGAGTATGACTATCAGTACATGCATATAAACAGTTTATGTGAAGGTTTTGATTTGTTGATCCGGAAGCAAGGAAAGGAGTCGGATAACAAACTGTTGGGGTCGCGCATGGAGTGGCTGCTTCATAATTATCCTGATTTGTACCGGAGGATGCTTCCGTATGAAACAGTGATGAAGCGCAATCCGGCTATCCGGCAATTGGCGCGTCTGCTGGGCAAGAAGCACCGGGACCAACAAAAATACGATTCTTTGTCGGGCGTAGATAAAAAGAGGCTGATCAGACACTCTCCGCATAGTGATATCACAGGGGTGACTTTGGGAAATGATTTGAACAGTTTGCTGCCCGTCGAGTATTGCTATCTGGCGGATGATGCGCTGCGTGCCGTATTTATGGAACGATATGCCGAAAAGAGATTGCAACTGTTCGATTACCAGTCCAAGGAAACGGAACCGGTAAAGGATGACAAGCATAAGGTTTCGGGGCAAGGACCCTATATTATCTGTGTGGATACTTCCGGCTCCATGCAGGGAAACAGAGAGATCTTGTCCAAATCGGCTATTTTGGCTATAGCGCAACTGACGGAGAAAACCCATCGGAAATGTTATGTCATCAATTTCTCGGATGAGGCTGTATCGTTATTGATTGAAGATTTGGGGCGGGATATGCCCAGGTTGGCGGAGTTTCTGAATAAACGTTTTGACGGTGGAACGGATATAGAGCCGGCTCTTCGGGAAGCTGCGCATATCATCAACGGAAATGATTTCCGTGAATCGGATATCGTATTGATCTCAGATTTCGAGATGCCGCCTTTATCCCGCGATTTAATGGAACAGGTAAAAGTGATTAAGCGGAGGAAGACCTCTTTCTTCGGATTGGTGTTCGGCAACAAGCCTGAGATGGAATACTTGAATCTTTGTGAACGTTATTGGGAAATGTAAGTTACAATTCTGTTACATAAATATGAAATGAATATTACTTGCTTTCTGCGCGTAATAACTTCATCATCAAATTAATGGTTATTCATTTTTAGTATAGGTCATTCCTCTTACATTTGTTATAAAGTAAAAAACAAAAGAATACAATGGGAAGAATGACTTATGTTAAAGCATTGATGTGCCTGTTATTCCCCTCTGCTGCTTTAGTTGCCCGCGCGCAACACCCGGTTGCCGGGGATTTGAAGTGTAAACTGACCGGACGGATGCTTATGGATGGTGGCGTTTATTTAAAGAATGACAACCAGTTTGGTAACGGTACGGAGTTTAATGACTTGCGGTTGGGGGTGAAAGCGACCTATCAGAATTGGAGCATGAAAATGGAGGTGGGGTATGTAGGGAATAAGGTTTCCATAAAGGATGCCTTTGCTGCTTATACTTCGGGCAAGCATATTATTCAGGTGGGACAATTTTATGAACCTTTCACCTTGGACATGCTATGCAGTACGTACGATCTTCGTTTTCACCAGTCACCGGGAATCGTGCTGGCTTTGACCAATGGCAGACGGATGGGAACCTCCTATACC
This sequence comes from Bacteroides stercoris, assembly GCA_958432865.1. GTDB lineage: Bacteria > Bacteroidota > Bacteroidia > Bacteroidales > Bacteroidaceae > Bacteroides > Bacteroides stercoris_A. The sequence continues at coordinate 47,623 of CAUAWO010000015.1, read as the reverse complement.
TACAATGGAAAACATTATTATGCTTCCGGCGGCTTCTTTACAGACAGTGACCTGGGTAATGTGAAAAACATTTCACAAGGATATGCCATAGACGGTCGTTTGGTGTATCGTCCTGTAAACGAAGAGGGAAAATTGTTACACATAGGTGCGGCGGTGGTGTATCGTACTCCGGATAGCGCATTGCCGGGAGATGAAGACGAGAATACGTTTATTTATAAATCTCCGGGGGTAAGCACTATTGATAACCGGAATCTTATTTACGCCAAGGTAGATCATGCAAAGTACCAGTTGAAACAAGGGGTGGAATTAATGATCGCTCATCAGAGGTTCTTTTTGCAAGGGGAGTATATACGGACTATGGTGAAGCGTGAACAGAATTTCACAAATTATGCAGGACATGGCGGATATGTGCAATGCTCCTGGTTGTTGACAGGCAGGCAATATGGGTATGATGAAGCATTGGCTTGTCCGGGCAGACCTGTGGGGCGGGCATTGGAGCTGTGTGGAAGATTTAATATCCTTGATATGAATAATGAGGAAGCCGGTGTGTGGGGAGGGGCTCAAAAGGATTTTTCATTGGGCGTGAATTATTACATGAATAAGCATATAGGGATGAAGCTGGCTTATAGCTGGGTGATGCCGGGAAAGCATATAAAGGAGATTAGTGATAAGAATTTCAGTGTCGTGCAGCTCCGGTTCCAGATGATCTTGTAACGGAAGAAGGGTAGAAACAAATTCGGGCGCAATCACTGCGCCCGAGCCATAAAGCTAGATTTATTTTTTATTTTGCGACGGTCTTGATAGCTTCAATCAATCTGCTGAAATCTTCGGGGAACACATCACCGATGTTCCCGATGCGGAAAGTATCTGCCTGGGAAATCTTTCCCGGATAGATGACGAATCCTTTTTCCTTCAACTGATGATAGAATTCCTTGAAATCGAACTCCTTGTCAGGATAAAGGAAGGAAGTGATGACAGGGGATTGGACTTCATCTTTCAGTAAGGTCTTGAATCCCAGTGACCGCATACCTTCTACCAGTACATCGTGATTACGGCAGTAGCGTGCATGCCGGGCTTCCACACCGCCTTCGGCTGCCAGTTCGTCCATGGCTTGTTTAAAGGCACGCACTACATGTGTAGGCGAGGTGAAGCGCCATTTTCCATGTCCTTTCTCCATCGCATCCCATTGGTCGTAGATGTCCAGAGAAAGACTCTTTGATACTCCTTTACAATATTGTAATTCGGATTTACGTGCAATGATGAAACCAAAGCCGGGAACTCCCTGAATACATTTGTTGGCACTGCTGATCATAAAGTCGATGCCTAATTCCTCTACATCCAACGGCACGCCGCCAAAGCTGCTCATTGCATCCACTATCAGCTTTTTACCATGCATCTTTACCATGTGGGCTATTTCCTTTAACGGGTTCAGGATACCGGTTGTAGTTTCGCAATGTACCACTGCCACATGCGTGATTTCTGCATTGTGTGCCAGATAATCATCCACATACTCCACAGATACTTGTTCTGTTTCATCAAAGGCCAGCATATCATAGTTCATTCCATGATATTCTGCAATGTTTCCCATGCGTTCTCCGTATGCACCGTTGCTCAGAATCAATAATTTGTGTTTGGGCGTAATCACACTTCCCAAGGTCGCCTCTACGCAATAAGTACCGCTTCCCTGCATCAGGATGCTGGTGTACTCATCTGTTTTTCGTGTAGCCAGTTGTACCAATCCTTTACGTATTTCCTCTACGATGTGAACATTGTAGTCTTCATCCCATGTGCACCAGTCGGTCATCATGGCTGTTTTTACGCTTTCAGAAGTGGTTAAAGGGCCGGGGGTTAAAAGTAAGTATGGTCTCATAATCGTTTAATTCATTTTATGGTTAATAATTTCAATAATTTCGGGAAGTTCGGCAATGGTGTTTACTACATAATGCGCACCTGCCATATACATACGTTTTCTGACTGCTGCCATGCGTCTGTTCAACTCTTCTGCAGGCAGTTTTCCGGTTTCCTCTTGGGTGAGTCCCATTTCGTTGCTGCCCAGAATCACACCGACAGTCCATACACCGGCATTCACACCTTCTTTGATATCGGCTATCGTATCCCCGTATTTTATTACGCTTTGAACGGAAGGTATGGCCAGATCAATCATGTTCTGGTAAATCATGTAGGGTTGCGGACGTCCTGCCGGAAGATTGTTGGAAGTCACACAGTTGTCTGTGGTATAGCCATGGGCGGCGGCACCGGGCAGCACAATGTCCATCATGGCAGTAGTATATCCGGTGGTGGAACCTATCTTGATGCCGTCCCTTTTCAGTTTCTCGATTACTTCGATTACACCGGGAATAGGAGTCGTATATTCTTCCAGGGAGGCGAACAAGTGTTTTTCGAATTCTTTGTATATGGATACCACATCTTCCTCAGTCCAGTTGCGGTTATAGTTTTGTTTGAATTGCTCCGTCACACTTGGTAACTTGAATAATTCACGGATATGGTCTATTTTGGTCATACCCATGGGGCCTCGTGCTTCTTCCATTGTCACTGTCAGTCCTTTCTCGGCAAAAGCTTTCAGGAAAGCGGCTACCGGAGCGAAGCATCCATAGTCTACAGCCGTTCCGGCCCAGTCCATAATAACACACTCAATTTTCTTCATCTTCTTGTTTGTTGTTTATTTGGTTATACTTTTATTTTTATGTTATGGGTTACAGATGTTTTCTGCTGTTTCCTTTAAGTTGGTTAACGCCATCGGTGAAACGATGATCTTTTTATTTTTTTCTTCTTTTCTCAGCTGTCTTTCCAATTTATACCGTTGCATCAGATAGATGACCGAACCGATGAATGCAATGCTGCACACAATGCCTACCCATCCCGAGAACTGGTTATAGAACTCCATCCAATTGATATCCGGGCTGCAAAATTCCTTGAACAGCAGTACACAGACAGTTCCTGTATATCCGATAAAGTCGATGGTGGCAATGAAGAATCCCACATTTCCTTTAATCTTGAAGCAGGCAATGAAGCGCTCGAAGAACAGAGTCTGGAAACTAAGATAAACGATGTACAGGCTCAGACTTTGGAGGAACAGCCAGTAAAGGGTAGGCAGTTGCAATGCATCATAATTAAAAGCCAGATAGCTGATTGTGCCCGCTCCACCAATAACCATAGCCAGAAGCACCTGCAATACTCTGTAGTTGCTGTTTATTAACGACATCATGGCAAAGATTCCCAAAATAATCAGCGTCACCATGCCGTCCACTTGTGCGAACAACCAGGAAGAAATAGTGCTGACATCAATGATATTGACCAGAAAATCTTCTTTTATATCACGTAAAATAGTGATAAACAGATTGGCGAAGAACAGCATGATCAGCAAGGGCATATAACTTTTGAACAGTTGTCTGCGTTGCTCTCCGTTCAAGGTGACACGTTCCGAACGGAGGGCGCGGTCTTCATCTGTGGGTTGTGGCAACTTGTTGAGCGACCACCCCATGAGGATAAGGAGCGGGAAGGCTAAACCACCTATCAGGGCGGGCATCCAGAATTCTGTGACACCAAATGTATTGACTACAAACAATCCCATAGATTTAGCCATTCCTGAGCTCACCGCCATACTTACCCCCAGCAAGCTGGCCAATATATCGGTAACTTTGCGTCCTTCTATGAAACTGAAGATGACTCCCCACATGCATCCCAATGCCAGTCCGTTGAAGAATAGGGCAAACACATTAAAGGGTTGGGGGAGTAATCCGAAGAAGACTAAAGCGAGTTCTGCAAGGGCTACGGAGCATACCATGAACTTCAACCGGTCCTCGCGCTTCAATTCTGAAACAATCTTGATGGCAAAGAACTTTGAAATAAGGTAGCCGAAAATCTGCATGATGGTAGTGGCTACTTTATAGTCCATCCCGAAGAAATCCATTCCGTCAAAGGTGGCAGCTGTAAAAGGTTTGCGCAGGGCATATACCAGTGAGTATGACAGTAGTGCCGCCCCTCCTGCCCACAGGATAAACAGGAAACTGGATATCTGTTTGTTTGTTTCGCTTTTTGCTTCCATTATACTAATTGATATTGACTAATTGTTTTGTTTCTTTTCTTTGTAGGAACCTCACTCCTCGTGTCCTTGGATTGCTGTTTCCGGAAGCAAAAGTAGGAGCCTTCCGAGAGAGAAAAAATGAATCTTTATGATTAATATTTTTCATATTCCACCTGTTGTATGATGTAACATTAATGTAATGTATATGTCATTGTATGTTCATATAAAAACTTGTATTTTGCAAGTTCAATAAAGAAGAAGAGAACAATGAATGATTTGATAGAAATATACCGAAGAATAGAATATCTCCGTAACAATGGTTTGAAAATGAAGGAGATAGCGGATTATGTAGATATGGCTCCCAGTGTCTTGTCTGCTCTTTATTCCAGCGTTCTGCCCACTTATGTAACCTCATTGAAACAAGGACACTCTGAAGAAGATTCATTAGATTTGGCTTTGGCGCAGGTCAATAATGTGTCAAAAAAACGTCTGTTGGGCAATTTGGCAAGTATCAAAGAGTTGCTTTTCAGTTTGGAACCTGCCCATGGTGAGGCAAAGACCAATCCTTTTATGGAGATGATGACTGCCGAGATGCAACGTTCCGTGCAGGAAGTTTATAATTATAGCGGAAGTTATCTGAGCTATAGTCTTTCTTCTTCGTGCCAATGCCTTAAAGTGGAACCCTATCTGATAGAGGCTTCCGAAGACAATACGTATGTGAAGGTGACTCACATGAGTGCCTATAATACAACGCATCGGGGAGTGGGATTATTCAATAATCATCAGAACGGGTATATTTTCTTTAACGAGCGCGAGTCACCGCAAATGGCTTTGTTCAGTATTTATCTGCAATTGCCGATGTATGATTTTCCGCCGTTCCTTAAAGGTTTGTATCTTAGTCTGGATTACAACAGGAATCCGATAGCGCGCCGTATCTTGTTTGTAAAGCAAGGAGACAGTACAGACATGGAGGAATTCCTGGAACTGAAAGGGGAGCTGGTTCCACTCGATAAGTTGACAGAATTACAAAAGAAGTATTATGACTATACTTGTCAGGAGGGAGATTGTATCCGTACCTGCATGGTTCCATCTCCCCAACTGAATGAAAATGATTTGGAGAGGGAAAAAAAGATTTTGTCTTTATGATTCGTACATTGGAAACGGCTTGTAATAACAACATATCGCATCCGTCGCTGTTACATAAGCCTTTTCTCTTCCTTGATCAAGCCTTTTTATACGGATGTATTCTATCTCCCAAGTCTTTGGAGTTATCTCCATAAGCTTTGGAGTTGACTCCCAAGGCTATGGAGATAACTCCAAAGGCTTGCGGAGATAAAACAAACAGGAAGAAAATCTTTAACCCTACGGCGGGAAAGGTTTAGAGATATGGGTAAGAGCTTTTAAGGATGAATCAGATTACAAGGCTACGCATTCCTTACGGAGGAATATCCTTTTGCAGACTTGCCCATCCACTGTAGGGATGGATTTCATTCCATTCCTGCAATGGATGATGTTTTGTCAATGCTTATGATAGAAATGTACTTATATTACCCGATGCGGAAATATAAAGTTTATGCATGGCACGGGTGCAGGCTACATATAACATGCTGCGGTCTATCTCTGTTCTATAGTCTTTATCAGTTACAAATGGAACAATCACTTCGTCAAACTCCAGCCCTTTTGCCATGTGGGCTGTAGTAATGACCACCCCATTGACAAAAGCTACACTTTCTTCTGTCAGCAAACAGATCTTATCAGACAAATGATTGATGGCTGCATACAACTTGTCCGCTTGTTTTACGGTTTTGCATATTATACCCATGGATACATCAGCTCCTTTCAGGAAAGAGGTGATGAGGTTTTCTATCCATTCTATCTCTTTCTTTTCAGTAGGCAGCAAGGCGACTGCCGGTTCCTCTCCATGACGCTCTATAGCTTCCAGTTCCTCGTTCTTGGCAATACGTTGGGCAAACTCTGTGATTTCATACGTGGAGCGATAACTTTTACAAAGCTTCATCACTTCCGAGCCGACCAGTACACGTTGGATCTGTTCGCAGGTGGTGGAACTGTATGGATTTACTGATTGCTTTGCATCTCCCAATATTGTTTTCCGGCAAGGGAATAATTTAGCCAGAACTTTGTATTGTATCGGAGTATAGTCCTGCATTTCGTCTACCAGCAGATGCTTGATGCCATACATGGTTTTATTATCTTCCAGGGCCAGTTTCAAATAAAGTAATGGAGCTACATCCGCATATTCCAATTTCCGGTTTTTACCCTGCTTGAACATTTCCGGTTTTCCCAGCCAGTCATAAAATCCCTTGTATAAGTCGAGGTCTTTATTGTTGAACATCTTTTTCAGTTCATTACCCAACTGCCGTATCTGTATTTTTCCCATCGGCTCTTGGTGATAGGTGAAAGTCAGTTCGCGGGCAATTTCTTCTGCCATTGGTTGGAAACGGCTGCGCATGGGCAGGCGGTGCCATGCCGCGAAACGTTCTTTCAGGTACTCGGCAGGGATAGGGATACGCCCTGCTTTCAGGTCGGTTGGCCGAAATGCGTTTTGTTCCAAATATAGAATGTATTTATCCATCTGCTGGATAAACTCGGTGGTGGATTTGAATCGGATACGTTCTATAAAATCTTCTTCCTCTTTGTCCAGTATTTCGGCCACCTGGTCAAAGAAGGTTTGTATTTTATATTTGTTGTCCAGTATTTTGAGCATTAATTCCTCAAAGCCGCATTCTTCAATTTTTTCTTCTCCCAATTCGGGAAGTACGTTCGAGATGTAATCGGCAAATACTTTATTGGGGGAAATGATCAGGATATCATTGGACGTGATTTCCCCTTTGTGCCGATATAGCAGATAGGCTACGCGGTGCAAGGCGATGGATGTTTTTCCTGAACCGGCTACTCCCTGGATAATCAGGGTGTTCGATGTATCATTACGGATAATTTTATTCTGTTCCCGTTGGATGGTGGCGACTATATTCTTCATCCGGTCATCGGAGTTTCCACTCAATTCCTTCTGAAGGATGTCATCTTGAATATTCAGTGAACTTTCCAGCATGAATTCCATTTTTCCGTCACGGATGCGATACTGGCGTTTCAGACGGATGTTACCTTTCACTTCTCCCGAGGGGGCGTCGAAATGTGCTTCTCCTAATTCATAATCATAGAACATGCTGGAGATGGGGGCACGCCAGTCGTGTATCAGATTTTCATTGGTGGGAGGATTGAAAAATGAGTGTATACCTATATATAATGGCAGGACTTCGGGTTGCCCTTTTTCTTGAAAGTCGATGCGACCGAAATAGGGGATGGCCATCATTTTGCGATAACGTTTCTTTTTCTCGGCCAAGGACTCGCTGGCTGCTACTTGTTGGGTGACTATCTGCCGGACCGCACTTTTCTCGGCTCGGTCCAGTTCGGACAGATTTTCCCACAAGTAGAGTTTGTGCTCCATTACGTCTTTGGATTTATCTTCAATGGCCTTATCCATCTGTTCGATATTGGCAGCTAATAAAGCAATAATATCCATGAGATAGGCTTTTTCTTCCTTTTCAGTCCGGTTAAATATCATAGCGCGTATTGGTTTGTAGTTTTATTACCGGGCGAAATTACACAAATATGTTTAATGTTATTCCCTTTGTATGGAGAAAAGTGGATGTAAATTTGTTCTTTGTCCGGTTGTTTGGGTTACTCTGATATGAATATTGCAGGAATGGAAGCCGCTCTTTTCTTTGTGGAAAAAAGGTGGAGGAACTTTCACAAGCTCTCCGCCCTAACCGTAGCAGGTACATGTAAGGAGAATGTTCACGGAAAAAGAATAATGCACAATCTTTTTTTGAGAGATTGTGCATTATAATATAGAAATATACAGTTTGTTATTACTGGCTTTTATAGCTGTTTATCTGAGATTAACCGTGCGATGCGGGTCTTGTTCTGTGTTCCTTTGGTAAGCAGGTAAACGTGCTTATACGCATCGCGGTTCAGTTCGGTGGGAGAACCGTTGATAAGAATGATGTTCCGGTCATTGGCGAATTTCAGGATACCGCTGATGTTGTTGGGATGTAGTTTGCCTATTTCATCCATCATGCAGTGTAACTTGAAATCTTTGAATTTGCGGGATGCTCCTTCCTTGAACACATTCAGCAACATGATGTTTATCATCGCTTTTACCAGAATGTCGGTTCCTTCCGACCCCACATTGGCTATCTTCTCGATAAATCCGGTGTCATTGCCGTTCTCCACAATGCGGAAACGCAACTCGAAGGAATCATACAGGCGGATACTGTCATAGCGGTAAGCATGTATTTCCTTGATAAAGGTACGCAGCAAAGTGATAGCCTCTTCTTTCACCAATTGCTCTTTGGCAGAGGAGAACAGGTTGGTTTCCGGTGAGAGGTCATAGCCGTAATCATGGTAATATTTCTGTATCTCACGCAGAATATTCACTACGCGGTTGCTGCTCTCTTCCACTTTCATTTCAATGCGCTGGATGACTCCCACAAAATTGCAGGTGGCGAAACCTTTATTGATTTCACGGATCACATCTTGAATATCATCTTCCGATGAAGTCAGCATGGAGGTGTCCATACTGATACGTTTGAAGGTATCCCAATGCTCGTTGTTGATGCGGCGGATGTACTCGTCTATGCGGTGTTCTTCCACAAAGTCGTGCAGTTCGTCGGCAAAGCGTACATATTCCCAATCCTCGTTGAATTTTACGCGGAACTTGAAGGTGTTGTCCTCATCAAAATGTCCGGTGAAAAGGTTCACTTCTTTACGGAGCTTGCTTTGCACCTGCGTGAATTGGTTGGCCTGGCGGGTCAGTTCGTCAATCAGCTCCATACAGGTCTTGGTGGTCTGCATGGTTTGCGTGTTTTCGGAACGGAATATATCCTGATGCGGTTTATACCAGTCGTATGCCGGAATCTTGCTGTAAGCCTCCAGGTTCTTTTGCAGTTCCCTTACATTTTCTTCCGCTTCTTCCCATTCTTTGTTCAGAAGGTCTATTTTTTCTTGTAGGGAGGATGTTTCCACTCTCAGCGTTTCCCGTTCCAATTGGAGCAGACGTTTTTGTTCATCGTGCTCCCGTTGCCATCCGGGAATACGGTCTATCAAATCCCGTTTGTCTTTTTGGTATTCGATGACCAGGGTCGCATTCTCCTTAATGAAAGAAAGCTCTTTCTCCAGCTGGGCCAGTTGGTTGGCTATGTCTTGCAGACGTTCGGTATCTGCTCCCTGCGAGTGAAGCTCTTTCTGCATATCCGCTTCATATTCGGTTTTGATGGAGGAAATTCTGCGTTGTTCTTCTTTTTCTTCCTTCCCGATAACTTCCGCTTGTGTCTTTTTTTCGGCGGCAAGAGCCTGTTGTTGCTTGTTCCATTCCAGTTTCAGGCTATCCAGTTTCTCTGTCTTTTCTTTGTTCAGGTTTTTTAGCTTGCTGTTTATACCGTCCAGTTCGGCAACCCGTTTGCGCTGTTCGTTTTCCAATCGGTTTATTTTGGCATTCCGTTCCTCATTGGCTTTCTTCTTCCACTCTTCCAAGTCGAGCATATCCTGCTGGTATTGGCGTTCCAATTGTTCCAGTTCATACTCTATTTGGCTGATAATGGCTTTTTGTTCCTTTATCTGCGGTTGGTATTTGCGTTTCAACTGTTCCTGCAACTCCTCCCTTTCAGTTTGCTGGCGTTGCATGGCAGCAGTGATTTCTTCCAGACGTTTTTCACCGTTTTCTTTCTCGACGATATAATCGTCTATGGATTTGATGGGGCGGTGGATGCTGTCTAGATTAATGGAAATGCCATAGAATGAGTTTCCCCCCTCAATGGTAATTTGCGGAAAAAGCCCCCGTTGCCATAAGATGCTCTCATCACACAGTTTGCCGATATTCTCTTCCCATCCCTTTTTGTTTTCTTTCAGCCAGCCTTGCAAGGTGTCTTTGCTGTTGTTCAGAAAAGCTTGTAATTCGTCTATGCGGGGACGGAGTTGCAGCATCTCCTGTTGCAGTTTTTGCAAGGTCAGGTCTTTTTCTTTCAACTGTTTCTGCTGTTCCTCTTCCCAAGTCATGGTCAGTTCCTTGATGATGAGCTGCGCTTGGGCGATACGGTTTTTCCGTTCCGTATGAAAGTTGGCATAGTTTTGGATACGTGTTTTCAATTCCTGTTGCTCTTCCTCAAAGAAAACCTCCTTTCTGCATAATTTTATCTGGTAATCTATAGCGTTCAGTTCGCCCAGTTTCTCGGCTTTCAGCGGATGGAGTTGCTGTGACAGGCTTTCGAACTCCTGGTAAAGGGAATCTGTGAACCGCTGGTATTCTTTGCGGGCCTCTTCCAGACGCTCGTTGTATGCATTGTTTAATGTATCCAGTTGTTTGATTTTCGCTTCATGAATCTTGTTCCATTGCTCGTCCAAGGCCTGAATCAGCGATTTATACTTGGTGGATATTTCCATATATTGTGAGGTAAGGATGCGTTGTTCTTCCAGCAATCCCACCTGCCGGTTCTTCCATTCCTCTTTTTTGGAAGAGCGTTCTATAATCTCTTCTATGTTCTTGTTCTGATAGTCCTTTTCTTTGCCTAATGCCTTTTGCAGTTCGTTGTTCAGCACTGCCAGCGCTTCCTGTAACTTGTCGCTGCGTTTGCGCGATTCATCCTGAAGCTCCTGTTTCCGGCGTATCAGTTTTCCTTTGTCGGCATCCGTGCGGTCTTGTTTCTCTTTCCATTGGGGAAGGATACTTTCGGCTTTGCGGAAAGCGGCAACCAGTTCGCGGCAATTCTGCACCAGTCCGCCTTGCAGTTTGGACGTTTGTTGGGATAACAGTGTGATTTCCCGAGCCTGTTTCCGGGTTTCCCGTTTCTGAAATTCTTCGATATCCTTCAGACGGGTTTCAAAGTTTTTCAGATGCTCCTTGTAACTGTTCAGGTCGATGGCCGTTTCATCTTCATTCAGAGAAGAAATGATTGTTTTCTTGATAAATTCAGCATCCAGTTTCGAATTCAGCAACACGTTCTGTATAGTGCGCGGAATATTCTGGTATTGCTTGCTCTCCATCAGCGAGTACCGGCTGAACTCAGGACTTGTACTGTTTCCATACAGAATGTTCCGATACTCGTCGTAGGTATAGATGATGCGTGAATATTCTATGCCATATTGGTCCAGCACGGCACGCACGCGGTCGCTCTCGCTATAGGCCACCCGATTCTCGTCTATAAAGAATTCTTTGCGGTAAGGAGAGTGGATGAAGCGGTAACATACACGGTTCATCGATTTGAAACTCAGAATACAGAACGCGCCGTTCTCTGTTGCCACTTCGTAAACGATATACGAATTGGAGTAGGGAAAATAGTAATCCGTGTAATTCTGCTTTTCCACCGAAATGCCCAGCCGTTGCGTGTCGGCATTGTAAAAGAAAAGGATAGCACGCAGAAGGGTACTTTTTCCCACTCCCTGCGTACCGATGAAGTGAACGTTTCCGTCCAGATAGATATCGTCCGAATAAGGGATATTCGCACTATTGATAAAGATAATTCTACTCAGGTTTCTCATCTTCGGTTTCGTCGTAAATGTTGATACTTTCAATCAGTCTTTCCAGATAATGCCAGGCGCTCATCACTTTATACGTATTGGTTTTCTCATTTTCCTGTTCCAGGAACGAGTCTTTGGTGAGCTGGCGTATCATGTTTTCCAGCACTTCCTTGCGGATGTCCTTGTCCGAGAAGTGTTTCCGCATACCGTCCAGTTTGTTTTGGAGCAGCATGTTGATGTTGGTTTCCACCAATATCTGTTCGGGCTGGAAGCGGAATCCGGGACCGAATGTTTCATCGTAGGTTTTGAAAAAATCGAGCACATCTATCCAGTAATAGGCACGCATGATTTTTTGCTCCAGTGTGGCTTTAGGTTCTATACGGGAGAAGAAGAAATATTCGTTTCCCCGTTCCAGTGTATAGTTTATTTGTGAGAAATACTGATAGAGAGATTCGTAGTTCTCATCTATTTCATTATACATATCGCGTACTTCTTCGCTGGTGCTGTTGGAACTGATGAACAGTCCTTTTTGCAGGTATTCAAAGATGGATGCGGTATTATCGGGTATTTGTATATTTAAATCCATAATTCTCAGAGTGGGTATATTTTAGCATATTCATATTGATTGTGGAGTCCGAACTCGTTCCGGATTTCCAGTTGGTTTTCGTAAAGTGAGACAATCTGACAGAAGAACGTGGTACGTTCCTTTTCATCCACTTCGCGATGGAAATGATATTGTAACAGAAAGGAAAAAAGGTCGCTGACCGGCTCTCCTTTCCAGCGGGCTTCTGCCCCCGACTGCACAAAGGCGGTTACCACTTCGTCCAGATTAATCACTTCTTCGTACATGGCCTGTGCTTCCAAGTCTTCTTCACTGAAAGCTCCGGCTTCATTTTTCCGTACAATTTCACGATACTTCTGATTGCTGATAACTTTCAGAATGATGGGACGCACTTCGTCACTGGCCAGATAGCTGGGGGACAGTTTGAACGATGCTTGTGTATTGCCTTCCAACAGGAGGGAGCGTTCCCTTTCCATTATTTCGGACAGATTACTCCGGGCACGTAACTCGAACTGATCTTGCAGATATTTTACTTTTCGTATTTTTTCTACCAGTATCACCTGATTCTTTATTTGGTTCAGGTAATTGATGATATCCTGCTGGGCACGAATCAGACTGTGAGCTGATAGTTGCAGTTCCTGCCGCAGTTCGAGCAGGATGCGGGTCAGCTCTTCGTCAGTGGCTTGGCGGAAGAAATCCCGTTCTTCATGCAGAATCAGATGTTCGGTAGAGTCTATCAACCGCTGGATGTTGATTCGTTTCTTGTCCAGATTTTGCAGTTTGGCTATTTTTATCTGGTATGTGGGCTCGTGTTTGAAAGCATTATCAATATTGTGTTGAAGGTTGATAATGTTCCGTATCGTTACACGTGCCAGTTTCTGAAAGGTAATCTTGATATTGCGTACATAACTTTCCTTGCGCGACTGGATCTTTTCTTTCAGGTAGTAGTCCATCAGTTCGTGCAGGTACTCTATGTTTTCCTCTACGGTAGCCGTGTTGATTTCCTCGTTCGCTTCCAGCAGCAGTTCGAAGAAATCAAGGAATCGGGCATCCAGTTCCACAAAGTTTCCGTTTTGGTGTATGATTTCCTTTTCGATGAGTATCTTTAAACGGTTTTCATCCTCTTTCAATAGGGCTAGTGCGTCCGAGTATCGAAAACTAAGTACTTTTCTCTTCTCAAACATCTCTACCAATAGCCCTTTAGCTACAAAAATCGTATTTATTATTTCGTGAATTGATCGGAATATATACATTGTTTTTTCTCCAAAAAAGTCCGGCGAAGTTACTTTAAATGGTTGGAAAAACCTAGCGTTTTATGCTAAAAAGCATATAAATAGTGAAGTAAAAGGTGGAAAATGTTGGAGTATAAATGGGCAAGAGGGAAGTTGTTGCATGAAGTGTCTGTCGCTTAATGGTGCTATATTTCTCAGATGCGGCTGGCACGAATAACGTAGTTCGTGCCGGCGCGTCTGGAAAATAGAATACTTTAGGAGCTTTACGGTTCTGAATGAAATAAAGGCAGATAAACCAGATGCCTATATTTTAGAACAGTTGGGCTGTGCGGGTTATTTGCAGGCTAGTTCGAATATCTCTTTACTGTATTCTTTGTTCAGTTTTACATAATTACCTACTAATTCACCTTTGTTTTCATGCAGTTTTTTCACTAGCAGTTCAATATCAGGATGTTCTATACCCAATTCTTTGAAATTGACCGGCAGGCCCATGTATCTGAAAAAATGCTTCAATCGTGATATGCCGGCAAGTGCCATTTCTTCCAAATCCTCATTCTCGGGAACTCCGAAAACGCGGTTTGCAAACCGGGCAATCTTTTTCGGGTTGTGTTCTGCCATGAATGTCATCCATGCAGGTACGATTACTGCTAGTCCTGCTCCATGTGTCACATTATATACAGCACTGATTTCATGTTCCAGAAAATGTGATGCCCAGTCTTCCTCACAACCTACTCCGCAAGTACCGTTATGGGCAATTGTCCCACACCACATGATATTGGCGCGTGCTTCGTAATCGTTCGGGTTCTGCTTCACTTTATATGCTTCTTTGATGATAGCCATCAAAGTCCCTTCACACAGCCGGTCACTGATTTCTACATCGGGAGTGTTGGTAAAATAACGTTCCATAATGTGTACCATCATATCGGCAATGCCACAAGCTGTCTGGTAGGGGGGGAGAGTATAGGTCAGTTCCGGATTCATCACAGCAAAAACAGGCCGTAGTAATTCCGGTACACGCAAACTTAGTTTTTGCAGACCTTCCAGTTTGGTAATCACCGTATTGCCCGAACCTTCGCTGCCGGCAGCGGGAATAGTAAGTACCACACCCACTTTTAAGGCCTTCTTCACTTTGGCTTTTCCTATATAGAAATCCCAAAAATCACCTTCGTAGGGCACTCCTGCCGCAATGGCTTTTGCAGTGTCAATGACAGAGCCTCCCCCTACGGGAAGCATAAAGTCCACGCCTTCTTTGCGCGCCAGTTCAATGCCTTCGTAAACTTTCGGGTCAGTAGGATTAGGTTGTACGCCTCCTAATTTTACATAATCCACTCCTGCCTGTTGCAGAGAATCTTCTATGCGTTGCAGTAATCCGCTGCGAATAATAGAGCCTCCACCGTAAACAATCATTGCCTTCCGGGCGTTATACTTTTTAGCAAGAGTACCGGTTTGGATTTCTGTATCCTTGCCAAATACAAACTCGGTAGGGCTGTAAAATACAAAATTGTTCATTTGCTTACTCCTTATATTATTTTGTTGTTTGAAACCAAAACAAAGTTAAGGAAATATATTACCTTTGCCGCCTAAATTTAGTAAAAAGATGAAAACGGACATTGAAATAGCACGCAGCATTGAGCTGGTCAAGATTAAACAAGTGGCTAGGGAAACCGGTATTCCTGTAGAGCACATCAGTAATTACGGGCGCTATATTGCCAAAGTGGATGAAAGTCAGATAAACGAAGAAAAGGTGCAGCAGAGTAACCTTATTCTAGTTACTGCCATCACTCCTACCAAAGCCGGTATTGGTAAGACCACTGTTTCCATCGGATTGGCTTTGGGACTGAATAAAATAGGAAAGAAAACAATTGTTGCCTTGCGCGAGCCGTCGCTAGGTCCTTGTTTCGGAATGAAAGGGGGAGCTGCCGGAGGAGGATACGCCCAGGTGTTGCCGATGGATAAGATTAATCTTCATTTTACAGGTGATTTTCATGCCATCACTTCCGCTCACAATATGATTTCGGCCTTGTTGGACAATTACCTTTATCAGAATCGTGATAATGGTTTCGGATTGAAGGAAGTGCTGTGGCGTCGTGTGTTGGATGTGAACGACCGTTCCCTCCGTTATATTGTTACAGGACTAGGACCGAAGACCAACGGAATTACCCAGGAGTCAGGTTTTGATATTACTCCTGCATCTGAAATTATGGCTATTCTGTGTCTGGCTAAGGATGAAAAGGACCTGCGTCGTCGCATTGAAAATATTTTATTAGGTTTTACGTATGACAACAAGCCTTTTACTGTAAAAGATTTAGGAGTTGCCGGAGCCATTACAGTTCTTTTGAAAGATGCTCTTTCTCCTAATCTGGTACAAACTACGGAACATACTGCTGCCTTTGTTCATGGGGGACCGTTTGCCAATATCGCTCACGGTTGCAACTCTATTCTGGCAACCAAGATGGCAATGACTTTTAGTGATTATACTATTACCGAAGCCGGATTCGGGGCTGACCTGGGAGCGGAGAAGTTCTATGATATCAAGTGCCGTAAAGCAGGTATCACACCTAAACTGACCGTCTTGGTGGTGACTGCCCGTGCATTGAAAATGCATGGCGGCGTATCACAGGATAAGATAAAGGAACCCAATCTGGAAGCTTTGAAGCAGGGTGTGGCCAATATGGATAAGCATTTGCGTAATTTGAGATATTTCGGTCAGACAGTTGTCGTTGCGTTTAACCGTTATGGGGATGATTCGGAGGAAGAAGTGGATTATATCCGTACCCATTGCGAGAAGAAAGGTGTGGGCTTTGCAGTGAACAACGCCTTTACTGATGGTGGCGAAGGGGCAGTAGAATTGGCGGAACTGGTTGTGAAAACCATTGAGGAACAACCTTCCGAGCCTTTGCAATATGCCTATGATGATGAGGATAGTGTAGAAACTAAAATATCGAAGGTGGCTTGTAATTTATACGGTGCCAGCATTATTACGTATAGTGCCGCTGCCCGTAAGAAACTGAAGCATATTGTAGAATTGGGATATGGAAATTTCCCTATCTGCATTGCCAAGACGCAGTATTCATTCTCTACCGACCCCAAAATTTACGGTGCGGTAGACAATTTTGAATTCCATGTACAAGATATTGTGATGAATGCCGGAGCTGAGATGCTGGTAGTCATTGCCGGAGAAATAATGCGTATGCCGGGATTGCCGAAGGAACCGCAGGCATTGCATATTGATATCGTGAATGGTGAAATAGAGGGGTTGTCGTAACCCCTCTTTTTTTTACTGAACTTATACTGTTTTACATTGACGAGATTAAACACCAGGTGTAAATGGAAAGTCCGATACCTGTTACCAATCCTACAGATGACCATCTGATAAACAACTTGTCTTTATATTTGCAACCATAGCATAAGCCTGTAATGGCGCACATGGAAATTCCGATTGGAAATACAAAGAATCCTATTGAGATAATCCCGATAAGTATAATGATACCCATGATGGTTAGAACTTTGTTTCTTGCTGTCATGGCTTTTATTGTTTGGTGTTGAATGTATATGGATTATATGCGACAGTAAAAGTACAAAATTATTGTTTAGAATCAGACTTTTATCCGTTTTTTATATATTTGCATTATTTAAAAAGTGGATGGATGGCGGGTGTCTTGACTCCCGGACAGCATCGTAAATGCATGTCTCGGATTCGTAGTAGGAATACAAAACCTTCTGTCAGAAATGAGCACTTGAATGGGGCATTGTTTAC
The DNA here is from genome assembly GCA_958432865.1 of Bacteroides stercoris. GTDB lineage: Bacteria > Bacteroidota > Bacteroidia > Bacteroidales > Bacteroidaceae > Bacteroides > Bacteroides stercoris_A. Next base: position 30,494 of record CAUAWO010000015.1, on the reverse strand, counting down.
GCTGAACCATTTGTTCTTGGAAAATTTTGCAGTACGTCATGCGGTTTCGTATGGAGAGAGCGGCAGGGAATTAAATCTGGTTGCGGCCGAAGATAAAACGGAATATGAGAAAGATAAGCTTTTATAAAAATCGAACTAATCAGTAACGATAAAATGGATATGAAACATGTAAAGTATCTGGCTCTTGTCCTATGCATAGGGAATCTGTCGCCTGTGATGGCGCAGACAGCCTCGAAAAGTCTCACAGTAGACAATTTAGTTGCCTGGCAGCGTATCAGCGGGCAAGCTATTTCTGATAATGGAAAGTGGGTGGCATGCAAGATGGAACCTTGGGAAGGAGATGCTGTGGTGAATTTGTATGATGCACAAGGGAAGGAACTTGCCACTTTTCCGCGGGCGGACCGTTTTCTTTTCTCGGCTTCTTCCGACTATTTGGTTGTGTCGCAGAAACCCGGCAAGATGATAGTGGATTCTCTGAAAATAAAGAAAACGAAGAAAGAAAAGATGCCGATGGATGCATTGGTCATTTATTCGCTTTCGGGCGGCAGGGAAGTGATTGATTCACTGAAAACATTCAGGCTGGCAGAGAAGGCGGACTGGGTTGCTTTTCAGAAGGGAAGGAAAGACTCGACTTTGTATGTCCAACCGTTGAATGCAAACCTCAGTACCCGGTATGAGGCTCCTGCTGTGAAAGCTTTCAACTTTGCGGAGAAAAGCGGAATGCTTTATTATATTACCGCAGGTGATAAAGCAGAGGAAAAGCCGGGATTGTATCTTCTGAATACGGAAACAGGTGTGAAGACGCTGATAAAAGAAGGTGACGGGGTGTTTAAACAGGTAACTTTTGATGAAGATGGAGCAAACTTGGCTTTCTTATATTGTGCACAGAAAGATTCTTGTTATAAAGCCATGAGCTTGTGGCTGTCACAGCAGGGAGCACCGGCAACAGAAGTTGCGGCACGTGGCAATCGGGCTTTTCCGAAAGGATGGGTAATCAGCGAGCATGGGAAATTACAATTTTCGAAGAGTGCTTCCCGGTTGTTTTTTGGCACATCGCCTGAGCCTAGACAAAAGGATACGTTGCAATTGGCGGAGAACCGTCCCAATGTGCAGGTGTGGAGTTGGGACGAGCCGGTGCAATATACTGTACAGGATTATAATAAGGAGAAAGAGCTGAAAAGAAGCTATCAAGCGGTTTATCATATAAATGGTGGTCGTATTTGTCAGCTGGCAGATGAGGAGCTGTCTCAGATTTTGCTGGGAGATGAAGGAGATGCCCCGTTGGCATTGCTTTCCACTTCGCGTCCTTATTCATTGTCCTCCATGTGGGAAGGGCGGACACGCAGTGATTATTACACAGTGTCTTTGGAAGATGGCAGCCGTAAATTACTGGCATCGGCGGATTATGGCAGATACCGTCTTTCACCACAAGGCAAGTATGCGTATTGGTATGCTGAAACAGACAGTTGTTGGTATACTCTTTCTATGGCAGACGGGAAAAAAAATCAGTTGACTACCCCCGCTTCTTTCCTCGCATGGGATGAAGAGAATGATGTACCTGACTATCCGAACGCACATGGAACTGCCGGATGGACGGAACGGGATGAGTCCCTTTTAATTTATGACCGTTATGATATTTGGAAATTCGATCCGGATGCCATGAAGGAACCTGTCAATCTGACGATGAATGGACGTAAGAACCGGATTTCATATCGTTTGGTAAAACTGGATAAGGAGGAGCGTGTGATTGACCTGAACAAGCCACAGTTGTTGAAAGGCTTTAACGAAGTGACCAAAGGGAACGGGTATTACAAGGCTCGTCTTTCCACCGCTGCTTCTCCCAAAGAATTGATGGCGGGTAACTATATGTTACGCAGTATTTCTAAGGCGAAAAATACAGACCATGTAATCTATACGATGGAAAGTTTTGAGCAATATCCTGACCTTCATTATGCTACACTCGATTTCAAGAAATCTATTCGGCTGACTCATGGCATTGACCAACAGAAAGACTATTTGTGGGGAACTGCCGAACTGGTTTCGTGGATATCTTTAGATGGCCGTAAGTTGGAAGGGGTGGTGTACAAGCCTGCCGATTTTGATCCGGCCAAGAAATACCCGATGATTGTGAGTTTCTATGAGCGAAATTCGGAAACTCTGTTTAATTACCGGATGCCGGAACCCCATCGGTCTACCATTGATTATCATCTTTATAACAGTAACGGGTATATTGTGTTCAATCCGGACATACGTTATGTAGACGGTTATCCGGGTGAGAGTTGCTATAACTGTCTGATGCCGGGGGTTGCCATGCTGATAGGCAAAGGTTATATTGACGAGAAAGCCATAGGGGCGCAGGGACATAGTTGGGGCGGTTATCAAGTGGCTTATCTGGCTACACGTACTGATTTGTTTGCGGCTATTGAGTCAGGTGCTCCGGTGGTCAATATGTTCAGTGCCTACGGAGGTATCCGTTGGGGATCGGGGCTGGCACGCTCGTTCCAGTATGAACATACTCAGAGTCGTCTGGGCGGTACGCCTTGGAGTACTCCGTTGCGTTACTTGGAAAACTCTGCTCTGTTCACGATGGACAAGGTACAAACACCTGTTTTAATCATGCATAATGACGCTGACGGACATGTGCCCTGGTATCAGGGAATAGAATATTTTGTGGCAATGAAACGTCTTGGAAAGCCTTGCTGGATGCTGAACTATACAGGCGAACCGCATTGGCCGACAAAGATTGCCAACAAAATAGATTTTCAAAAACGTATGTTCCAGTTCTTTAATCATTATCTGAAAAAAGAAGCAATGCCTGGATGGATGTCCGATGGGGTTCCGGCTGTAGAACAGCCTTATGAATTAGGATACTGATATTATGTGTTCGGACTGCTATGGAACTCAAGTTGCTCCTACTGTGGATAAAGTAAAAGGATAGTTCCTGAAAAGAGGGAGGAGGTGTGTTAAAACTAAAATGACAGTTCCGAAAAGTTACAGATAGTAATTATAAACTTAAAAGGGTCGTATCAAGCTCTGTCTTGAGTAATGATACGACCCTTTCTTTAGTTTTTTAGGATGTTCAAATTTCAAATTATAAATTCATATTTTCAAAAACTGAATTTTGATCCTTTCTTCTTCTTAGTACAATGCTTTTTTATTCAAACTTACCATAACGGGTAGGCAACAGTTTGCGGTCACCTAATGTATTATCTACCCGGGCTACATTGATCCAGAATTTGTTATCACGTACCGATTCGATAGGATAAGCGGCTTTCTCTCGGCTGTAGCTGTGATTCCATTCATTGGCCACCACTTCATATTCAGGATGCGGGGCGTTGACCAATACATTATCTTCTTTATCGGCACTGCCATTCTTCACTTCTTGAATTTCCTGCCAGATGGTTTGCATCACAGTGACGAAATTATCCAGTTCCCATAAACTTTCACTTTCAGTCGGTTCAATCATCAATGTTCCATGAACCGGGAAAGAAAGGGTGGGCGCATGATAGCCATAGTCCATCAGACGCTTGGCGATGTCATTTTCGCTGATACCGGTTTCGTCATGCAGATAGCGGCAATCTAAAATCATTTCATGACCCACAAAGCCCGTAGCACCGGTATATACAATGCCGTAGGTATCCTTGAAGCAAGCTGCCAGATAATTGGCGCTCAGAATAGCAGTCTTGGTGGCATTGGTCAGACCTTCGGCGCCCATCATGCAAATATAACCGTAAGTAATAGGCAGGATTCCTGCGCTACCGTATGGAGCTGAAGAAACCTGATTGGCACTGTTACCCCAAACTTGATGTCCCGGAAGGAACGGAACCAGATGTTCGGCTACACAAACGGGACCTACACCTGGACCGCCACCACCGTGAGGGCTGGCAAAAGTCTTATGCAGATTCAAATGGCATACATCAGCACCGATGGTACCCGGATTGGTCAGACCTACCTGTGCATTCATATTTGCACCATCCATGTAAACCTGTGCTCCGCATTTATGAATAATTTTACAAATTTCTGCAATTTCCGGTTCAAAGATACCATGAGTGGACGGATAGGTAATCATTAATGCAGCCAGATCATCCTTGTTGGCTTCTGCTTTTGCACGTAAATCTTCTACGTCTACATTACCTTTATCGTCACAGGCGCAAGTCACCGTGGTATATCCGCATTGAATGGCTGAAGCCGGATTCGTACCGTGGGCTGATGCCGGAATTAATATCTTGTTGCGGTGTCCCTGTCCGATACTTTCCAGATAAGCGCGGATGATACGAAGTCCTGTATACTCTCCTGCTGCACCTGAATTAGGTTGCAAAGTGACTCCTGCAAATCCGGTAATAACCTTCAACTGCTCGCTTAAGTTATTAATTAATGTCTGATAGCCTTTTGTTTGATCCTCAGGTGCTAACGGGTGTATAGCCATCCAGCCTAAGTTGCTGAGTGGGAGCATTTCCGAAGCGGCATTCAGTTTCATGGTACAAGAACCCAATGAAATCATGGAATGTGCCAATGAGATATCTTTACGTTCCAAACGTTTGATATAACGCATCATTTCGGTTTCAGTATGATACTTGTTGAATACCTCATGGGTGAGGAAGGAAGTACGGCGGCGTAGTTCACGATTCAGTGAGGATGCTTCGGGAATGTCTGTTACTTCTTGAACGGTTTCTTCGGCAGCAATGGAGAAGATGGAAAGTAACAGGTTTACATCTTTCAGGTCGGTGGTTTCATCAATGCTGAAACCTACATCGCCATTATCATAGTAACGGAGGTTTACTTCTTTACTCAATGCGATGGTACGCAGCTTCTGAGCCGAAACATGGTCAGGCAGACTGAAACGCAGGGTGTCAAAGAATAATTCATTATGCTGTACATATCCCAAGCGGGTTAGGGCTTTGTTCAACCAGGTGGTAATGCTATGAATGCGTTTTGCTATATTTTTGATACCTTCCTGCCCATGATAAACGGCATAGAAGCCGGCCATTGTAGCCAGTAATGCCTGTGCGGTGCAGATGTTGGAAGTTGCTTTTTCGCGTTTAATATGTTGCTCACGGGTCTGTAAAGCCATACGGTAGGCCAGTTTGCCATATTTGTCTTTAGACCAGCCGATGATACGTCCCGGCATATTGCGTTTATATTCGTCACGTGTAGCGAAGTAGGCTGCGGACGGACCTCCGTAGAACAAGGGGATACCCAGGCGCTGGGTACTTCCGAATACGATGTCTGCTCCCCATTCGCCGGGAGGAACTAACAATGCCAAACTCATGATGTCAGCATCCACGGCTACTTTACAATGGGCGGCATGTGCCTTTTCCACAAACTCACGATAGTCTTCCACGCTACCGCTGGCATTGGGGTATTGAAGGATGCAGGCAAAGATTTCCGGAGTAAATACCAATTCCTTGTAATTTCCTACTTGGATCTTCATGCCTTGCGGAAGGGCGCGGGTCTGGATGACTGCCAGATTCTGTGGGAAAATCTCTTCATCCACAAACAATACGTTGGCTCCGCTTTTTTGTTGGTCGCGGGTGCGAAGTCCATACATCATGGTGGCGGCTTCGGCAGCGGCGGTAGATTCATCCAGCAATGAGCAGTTTGCCAATGGCATGGCTGTGAGGTCGGATATGACAGTCTGGAAGTTCATCAGTGCTTCCAAACGTCCTTGTGAAACTTCGGTTTGATAAGGAGTGTACGAGGTGTACCACACAGGATTCTCGAATACATTGCGTTGAATGACCGCCGGAGTAATACTGTCATACCAACCCATACCTATATAAGAGGTATAAATCTTGTTTTGTGAAGCTAGTTCGGTAATATGCTCTGCAAACTCCCGTTCCGTCATGGGAGCAGCCAGTGGCAGAGGTTCTTTCAAACGGATTTTGGACGGAATTGTTTTGTTAATCAGTTCATCAAGGCTCTTTACGCCAATCTTTTCCAACATAACGGGAAGGTCTTCTTCCTGTATACCGATATGTCGGTCTGCTAATAAATCTGTTTTCATGGTAGTAGTATATAAGTTGAATTTTAAGTTTTATCTTATCGGAAAAAAGGGTTGTTCGCTTTTTCTGCTCCCACAGTGGTCGGGTCTCCATGACCGGGATAGACTACCGTGTCGGGGGGGAGTACAAACAAACGACTGCATATATGCTCGCGAAGTTCGTCGAAGTTACCTCCTGTAAGGTCTGCACGTCCTATACTTCCTTGGAACAATACATCACCGCTGAAGATACAGTGGGCTTCTTTGCAGTAAAAAACAATGCTTCCCGGCGAATGACCCGGTACATGGATAGCTTCCAGTTGGGTATTGCCGAAAGTAATGATATCTCCATCAAAGATATATTTTCCTAATGGCACGGGTGCTTCGGGTAATTGGAAACCAAACATACGTGATTGTGCCGGTGCTTGTTCCAGCCAAAATTCATCCGCTTGATTTGCTTCGGCTTTTAGCCCGTATTCTTGCAACAGGAATGGGTTGCCGAAAATATGGTCCAGATGGAGGTGCGTATTCAACAAATGTTTCACTGTCAGGCTATTGCTGTCAATATATCTTTTTAAGGCTTGCTTTTCTTCTTCATAAAAGCAACCGGCATCAATAATGACGGCTTCCTTTGTTTCGTCCGATAGCACGTAGCAGTTTACCGGAAACATATTGAATTCAAATTTCTTTATTTTCATGTTTTTTTTATCTATAATTATAAACCGCTGATGGTTACATAAACCACTTTCTTGGTTTTAAAAAAATCTTCCGTGAATTCATTTTTCAGATCATAAAGCATTGTTTTGTGCTTCACGGGCATTGTTTCTTGTTCCAACTCTCCGCCTTTCAGACAAATCAGCCCGTTGGGCAGGGCGTTATGCTGTTCTTGTCTGATGTTTTTACGGATAATTTTTATTAGATCGCCCAAAGGCATGACAGCACGACTTACCACGAAGTCGAATTTCCTTTTTTCTTCTTCGGCGCGGCAATGACGGAAAGTGACATTCTTCAGTCCGATAGCATTGGCTATTTCTGTAGCTACTTTCACTTTCTTTCCGATACTGTCCACCAGATGGAATTGGACTTCAGGGAATAAGATGGCCAAAGGGATACCCGGGAAACCGCCCCCTGTGCCCAAGTCCATAATTTGGGTATCAGGGGTGAAGTTTATCACTTTGGCTATGCCTAGCGAGTGCAATACATGATGTTCGTACAGATTAGTGATATCCTTGCGTGAGATTACATTGATTTTGCTATTCCAATCCGTATATAAATCATACAATGCGGCAAACTGTGTTTTCTGCTGTTCGCTGAGGTTAGGGAAATATTTCAGTATTAATTCCATTCTATACTTAAAATCGTTATTTAATGTATCATATATTTTTCTACCGATGTGTAGGGCAAAGAAAGGGTGATGACTCCTACAGCATAGGGAGCGATATCATATTTGTTATACAGGAAAGATACTTTTTCCTTTTCTAACAAGAAATTGTCGGGTACGTACATATTGGTAGAATTCAAGATGCCTGCATTCTGAAGTCCTTCCAGTGAGGTGATGGAGCTGTCTTCCAGACGGGTAGCCATCTCTGTTATCAGTTCTTCCAGCAACATGTCGCTCATCGGTTTTTCCGATCCTGCCATAAATACATCTTTCAAAGCAAGCAGTTTGCCGGTATTCTTTTCGAAGTTCATCCATTTGTTCCATGAGTTGGGATGTGCCCCGCCTGTATATTCAAAAGTTTCTGCAATGAAATTCAGAATACCTTCTTTGCCTTCGCTGAAATGGGTGGTCAGTCCGTATTCATAATTGTACCATGTGGGAAGTTCGTCTTTGGGAGTTCCATTTTTTATATCTTCCTGATAGAACTCGTTCACATCTTTGCGGTAGTTGTTAATGTAGGTATTTTTAAAAGAATCTACAGCAACTTCCGGATTCATCCGGATATATTCTTTTCCCAAAACGTGGGCTTGTATGGTACGGTTGATGCGTTGTGCTATGCTATCCGCAGCATCAGATTCTGCTAAATAACTATAATCAATAGTAATCTTACAGGCGGGAGAGACTGTGTCATCTTGTAAATGGGCTTGTTCTTCCACCTTTACAGTCTTTACAGTTTCACTATCAATTTGTTTTTGTCCGTTACATCCCGATAATAAAAAGCAGGATACAAGGCAAGTTGTCATAACAGACAATACGAGATTTCTTTTTTTCATAACTTTTTGTTTATTTGCATGGATTACTTATCCTAACTTTCTCCACAAATATAGAATAACTTCGTGAAATGTCCATCTAAAAAGCGAAAATATATTTATCTGTTTGCAACAAGATTGCATGAACTTTTTGCTAAATTTGTCCGTTGATAAGCTATAATAAATAAGTAAAGAAATGAATATGAGCGATATGACAAAAAAACTATATCCCGTTACGGGAATGCATTGTGCGGCATGTGCCGGCAACGTGGAGAAGATTGTAAGGAAGCAAGAAGGCGTGGAAAATGCATCGGTCAATTTGGCGGCGGCTACTTTGGCGGTGACTTATAATCCGGATATTGTGTCTCCGCAACAACTGAAAGAGGCTGTGATGAAAATAGGTTTTGATTTGATAATAGATGAGGATAACTCTGTGCAGGAGCAGGAGGAAGCAGAGCAATCTTATTACGGACAGTTGAAGCGGAAGACTATCGTTGCTTGGATTTTTGCTTTACCGGTAGCTGTTTTGGGGATGTTTCTGATGAATGTTCCGGGAGTAAACTGGTGGATGCTGTTGCTTTCACTTCCTGTTATTTTATATTCGGGGCGTTCTTTCTATATGAATGCCTGGAAACAGACGCTTCAGCGTACCAGTAATATGGATACGTTGGTGGCACTTAGCACCTCCATCGCATTTTTGTTCAGTTTGTTTAATACGTTCTATCCCGAATTTTGGTACAGCCGCGGATTGGAACCTCATGTATATTATGAAGCTGCCACTGTTATAATAGCTTTCGTATTGGTTGGCAAGCTGATGGAAGAGAAAGCAAAAGGAAAAACTTCCACAGCTATTCGTAAACTGATGGGATTACAGCCTCGGACGGCCCGTGTGGTGAAAGACGGCAGGGAAGAGGATATCTTGATAGCCGAACTTCAGGTTGGCGATAAGGTGAGCGTCCGTCCCGGTGAGCAAATTCCGGTGGATGGAGTCATTGTCGGAGGAAACACCTTTATAGATGAGAGCATGATAAGCGGTGAACCTATTCCTGTAGAGAAAAAACAGGGTGATAAGGTGCTGGCCGGCACTATCAATCAGAACGGTGCATTTACTATGACTGCTCAAAAGGTGGGGAAAAATACGGTGTTGGCACAGATTATCCGCATGGTGCAGGAAGCACAGGGGTCTAAAGCTCCGGTCCAGCGTATTGTGGATAAAGTGACGGCGGTTTTTGTTCCTGTTGTCCTTGCTGTGGCTGTTTTTACTTTCCTTGTTTGGATAGTGGCAGGTGGAGCGGATGACTTTTCTTATGCTATGCTTTCAGCAGTGTCTGTTTTGGTTATTGCCTGTCCGTGTGCTTTGGGACTTGCTACTCCCACTGCATTGATGGTAGGAATTGGTAAAGGGGCCGAATCACATATTTTGATAAAGGATGCGGTAGCCTTGGAGCAGATGCGGAAAGTGGATACAGTGGTACTTGATAAAACGGGTACTGTAACTGAGGGGCGCCCTGTGGTGACCGGATGGTTGCATGATGCCGGATGGCAGAACGAGCATAAGGGAATTCTGTATGCTGCTGAATTGAAATCGGAACATCCGTTGGCTTTGGCTATTGTCGAGGCTTTGAAAAAGGAAGGTGAGAAGCCGGCACTCATTGATTCTTTTGAGAGTCGGACAGGACGGGGGATTGTGGTGACCCGTGGAAATAAAACTTTTTGGGCAGGAAGCCATCGGTTACTGAAAGATTTTGGAGCGGGAATTTCCGACTTGTTGAAAGGGATGGTGGAGGATTATGAGAAGAGTGGCAAGAGTCTGGTTTATTTTGGCGAGGGAAATACATTGCTGGCGGTTATAGCCATTAGTGACAAAATAAAAGATACTTCCAGACAAGCGGTCAAACAATTGAAGGAGAGTGGAAAGTACATTGTATTGTTGACTGGTGACGGTCATCTTACTGCACAGAATGTGGCCGGAGAAATTGATGCGAATCGTTTTATTTCGGATGCTTTGCCGGTCGATAAGGAGAATGTTATTAAAGAATTACAAGCTGAAGGAAGAGTCGTAGCTATGGTAGGTGACGGCATTAATGACTCACAGGCGTTGGCACGTGCCGATGTAAGTATTGCAATGGGTAAAGGTACGGATATTGCCATGGATGTAGCGATGGTTACGTTAATGACTTCGGATTTGTTGTTGTTACCCAAAGCTTTTAAACTTTCCCATAAAACTGTACGTTTGATCCATCAGAATCTTTTCTGGGCGTTTATCTATAATTTGATAGGCATTCCGGTGGCGGCAGGTATTCTGTTCCCATTGTATGGTATCTTGCTTAACCCGATGATTGCCAGTGCTGCCATGGCATGTAGTTCTGTCAGTGTAGTGTTGAACAGCTTGAGCCTGAATTGGAGAAAGTTGTGATTGAATTAAAAATAAATAAAAAAGCAGCCGTGCATAGATTTTGTTTTGCATGGCTGCTTTTCATTTTTCTATCTTTTAGTTTATAATTCAAAAAGGATTGTTTCTTCCTCTTTGTACTTCTATTCGTATTCCGAAGTTCCCATTCTCCGATTTCATTTCGAAAGCTCCGTTGAAATTATTTCTTTCCCAAGGCAATGCGCTTGGATTCCGTACTTTGTTCCCGTCGGCATCATATTCACCGTATGTGGTGATGTGTAATCCGTTTTTCAATTTAAAGGTTGCACTTTGTAAGGTGGGAGGCATTGACATTGTTCCGAATCCATAGATTCCCATTCCCGGATACATGGGGGTAAATACATGGTTGTAAGACCCTCTGTCATAAATGATATTCATATTGGGACGGAATATTTCATTGTAATTCGCAATTGCATTATTGTTGTAAGGCTGATAATAAAGTTGCGGGGCTATCAGAGGGGGAGGGGCCATAATCATGGAACCCATATCCAGCATAAATCCGTTAAAATTCTTGTAACCATCCAATGAAATGGGCGGAATACTATCTGTTACCACTTCGGACTGCGCAAAGGTAGTAGCGGCAATCAGAAACATAGAAATGGATAGAACCAGCTTTTTCATATACTGTTATTTTTTTTGTTCCGGACAAATATAGGGATATTTTCTAAATTCTGTATCGTTTCTGTTTCCTGTGAATAGATCTTTTCAAATACTTTATGAAGTTCTTCCTCATCGGCTATCAGTTGCCTCAACTCCTGCAGATGTGCAGCATTGGCTGATTGAGGTATCCATAATCTTAAATAACCACCTTCAGCATATTTTTCTTTCAAATGTGTCAGAAAACGTATGTATTGTTTTTCTTTGTCCAGTTCGGGATAGTTGGAAAGACCATATTGTACCGTCCGTCTCAAGGTGATGTCCGGATCAATAATGCGGTCGGCCTCCGCTACAATTTTGCCATAAATGCTACGGGGAACATGCTTGTTGGATGCACGGTGATCTTCTACAGCCTCTTTCATAATCAAAATATGTTCTTCAGGGAACCATTGCCTTAACTTCTGGTCTGCCCATAGTATTTTTCCTGAAATGAGATGGTGGAACTCCCGTCCCTCACAGAGTCCCAGGTCATGGTAAGAGGCAATAACATACACCATCATGCGGCTCACATCATAATATTGAGACAAATTGAGGCTTTCTGCTATAACTTTCAATACATGATCTACACGATGTGCTTTGTCAAAACCAGCGTATCGTGGGATAATTTCACTTGCGATATAGTCGCGGAATTCTATTGGAAAATCATTGATGTACGGCAACATATTCTTTCTTTTGATTGGGGTTGCAAATATACAATAATTATCCCACCTTTGCAGAAAAAAGTAATATGTATCAAATAATTAAACCTACGCCCGATGACTTTGATGAATTGACCTGTTTATGGGAAGCTTCGGTGCGTGCTACTTATCATTTCATACCTGAAGCATATATTCAGAAGTTAAAGCCACTGGTATGGAGTGTTTATCTTCATAGTATGCCGCTTTACATGATTCGTGACAATGCTGGTATAGAAGGATTCATGGGTATTAATGGGACTATGCTTGAAATGCTTTTTGTTCATCCGCGTGCCATAGGTACGGGAATAGGGAAACAATTGATGCGTTATGCTTTGGAGCATTGCCATGTACGTTATGTCGATGTAAACGAACAAAATAAGAAAGCGTCCGGCTTTTATGGCCATTTTGGATTTCGGGTTATTGGCAGGGATGCAAAAGACGCATCGGGCGAACCCTATCCTATTTTACATTTAAAACTGGGAGGTATCATGAAAATTGAAAATTGGGGATTAGTTCCCTATTCTGAGGCTTGGAAACGGCAGACGGAGTTGTTTAATGCCATGGTGGAAGCTAAACAAGTGGGAAAAACGTATGAGAATAGAATTATTTTTGTAGAACATCCGCATGTCTATACATTAGGCAAGAGTGGAAAGGAAACGAATATGCTGCTGGGAGAGGCACAATTGAAGATGATTGGTGCCACCCTTTATCATATTGATCGAGGAGGGGATATTACTTATCATGGTCCCGGACAATTGGTTTGTTATCCTATCTTGAATTTGGAGGATTATCATTTGGGGTTGAAGGAATATATTCATGTGTTGGAAGAAGCGGTGATCAGGGTCTGCGCATCTTATGGCATTGAGGCCGGGCGAGTGAAGGGAGCGACCGGAGTATGGCTGGCCGCGGGAACTCCGCAGGAACGGAAAATTTGTGCAATAGGAGTGAGAAGCAGTCATTTTGTGACAATGCATGGATTGGCGCTGAATGTAAATACGGATTTGCGCTATTTCAGTTATATCCATCCTTGCGGATTCATGGATAAAGGGGTTACTTCATTACAGAAAGAATTGGGGTGCGAAGTGCCTATGGAAGAAGTGGCAGGACGTTTGCAGAACGAATTATCTGAACTTTTGTAGTTATACCGTATGTGTGGCTTTATACATACGGGGCGGAGGGATTAAAAATCCGATTGTGTTATCATGTTGTCAACTGTAGGGGCAGGGTTTGCCTGCCCAAATGCATAAGCAAACTATTTTTGGGCGAGCGAACCTTGCCCCTACTGGCAAAATGATACGCCATTTTACTTTTGATACATCTTCATATTATGAAGAGAGCTTTTTTTGATTTATTCTTTTATATCTTGGTACAAGAAGCGCTTGATACTTTTCTTGGCTGTTTTTTCAAATTCCTCAGGATATAGCTTGAAGCGGGCTATTTGGGAAAATGCCGGTAATTGTTTGTTCAGTTCAAGGCGGTTTTCTTCCATTACCCGTACAAGGTCTGATTGGCTCAAGCCGTGAGCAAAAGCATCATCGGAATCCGGATAGATTAGGCCCACCAGTTTGTCTTGTTGCAGAATAATCAGTGACTCTGACACGTATGGCATATTGTTTAGCTTGGACTCTATTTCTTCCGGATAAATGTTTTGTCCGGAAGAAGTGAGTAACAGGTTTTTGCAACGTCCTTTGATAAAAACATTTCCGTCTTCGTCTATTGTCGCCATATCGCCTGTATGCAACCATCCTTCAGTATCAATGACTTGCCGTGTCGCTTCCTCGTTCTTATAATAGCCCAACATCAGGTTGGCTCCACGGCATACCAGTTCACCCGCAATGGCTGATGGGTTAGGAGACAGTACCTTGGCTTCCATACGTGCGGCAACTTTTCCGCAAGATGCCAGTTTCAGTTCTGTCCAATGACTATGGCAGATGATGGGACCACATTCAGTCATTCCGTATGCAATGGTGTATGGGAAATCTATCATTTTTAGAAAGGCTTCCACTTCGGCATTGAAAGGAGCCCCTCCGATGATGATTTCGATGAAATTTCCGCCGAAAACTTCCATCGCCTTCTGCTTGATAAGTTCTTTTATCTTATCGCTGATGATGGGAACATGTAATAGCAGTTTACCTAATTTGTTGTCTACCTTGGGAAGAATATTTTTCTTGAATATTTTTTCCACAATCAGTGGCACGCAGGCTATGACGCGCGGGCGGATTTCCGCAAATGATTCGGCTATGATTTTGGGCGATGGCATGCGGGTAAGAAACCATAGATGGGCGCCTGCTGTGAAACCGTAAAGAAAATCGAAAGTCATGCCGAATACGTGTCCCAAAGGTAACATGGATACGACGCTGTCACCTGCTTTCAGACCTATTTTTTCTTTACAGTAGAGCACGTTGGAGAGTATGCTACGATAAGGCAGCATTACGCCTTTGGAATATCCGGTAGTACCTGAAGTGTAATTAATGATGGCCAGGTCTTCTGATTTTTCTTTTTCATAAGAAATATCATCGGGACGAAATCTGCAAGGGAATTTGTGCCCGAATATCTCATTCAGATGGTCGCGGGCATAAGCCAGTTTTTCCGAACGGGATACGGGTACACCGAAATCTTTCAATTCTATGATACCTTCCAAATGAGGCATGGCTGCTTCATTCAAGTTCTCCCATATCTGATCGCCTACGAACAACAGGCGGGCTTCAGAGTGGTTTACAATATTGTGTACCTGATCGGCTTTGAATTCATGTAGGATAGGTACTACTACGGCACCATAGGTGATGACGGCAAGGTAAGTTACTGTCCAATGAGCGCTATTACGCCCGCAGATGGCTATTTTATCTCCCTTCTCAATGCCGGCATTTTCCAGCAAGATATGTATTTTCTCTATTTTACGGGCCACATCTCTGTATTGTAATGTGATGCCTTTATAGTCTGTAAGAGCGTTTAAATACCAATTTGTTTTTATACTTTGCTCGATAAGAGCAATAAAACTCTGTTCTAGTTCCATGATAACTTTTGCACATTTATAGGCTGAGTGTGCGCAAAAGTAGTAAAATGAGGTAAGGGGGATGGGAAATGAAACAGTTTTTTACATTAATTTAACGCCCTGAAAATGTAGATTCTTTTATTATTTTACTTTAAAATGCTAGTTTATAATCGTTTGCCAATTGTTGATGTGTCCCTTTTCCGGAAATGTTATTTGTTCAGTCATAATAGTATTAGAATTCAAAGATTCCGGGGGATAATGTAGGATTGATATAACTGACGTCACGTGTTTGCAATAGCCTGCCATTCAGTGTGTAGAATAATTGTTTGGTGGCCGACGAATTGTTTAGGTTAACAGTAATTACGTACAGAGTGGTTCGTTTAGGAAATTCTATGAGATTTACATTGGTGGCAGTCCACATGGCGTATGGACTCAATGTAAAATCATTATATACGTTAGGTGTCAGTTGATCTGTAGTTTGTAAATCGGTATTAGTCATTACCCATTGGGCATTACCGTTCATCCATACTTCTTTTTCAAAACCATTTTGGATAAAAGAGGCCACATAATAATTCCCTTGTTGGCTCCAGCTTACGTTCGTGGCATGTGGATATATCTTTTTCAGTGCTATATGAAATGTAGTGGGAGAGGTAGCAGACAAGGTGGTGATCAGTACCCATAATATTACACATATAGAATAACATCTCTTCTTCATGGTATTTAAATGTTTTGATGAGGTTGATAAAACAGCTTGGCTATACTTTTTGTTCGCCGGTATAAAACCTGATTTTGTGGATTTTTTCCACACTTTTGTGGTGTTGTCAACAGGAATCTACACTCCTGAAATGAAAAAGCGTATATGTATGTGGTTGATTTTTAGTTAGATATTAAAATGAGCAGATTTGTGGCACGCTTCTTGTTTTATTGTTGTCGGTAAAAATGAATAAAAAATAAAGTAATTATGAAAAAGGTATTAGTAACATTGGTATTAGTGATGACTTTAGGCGTGTCTGTTTCTTTTGCTCAAGCGGCTCCGGTAGAGGTTCCGGTAGTGGAAAAGCCTCAACAATCTAAGAAGTTGGTTTTCTCGGAAATCTATATGAATGATGTGCCGGAAGCCGTGATGGACAGGCTTGCATTGGAAGGTGCTATGATAAAGCAGGCTTTTATGGCCTATGGCATTGATGGAAGCCGTATTTATAAAATTAATGTGTTGACAAGTGATGCTCATGAACAGACATTGTTCTTAGGTGAAGATGGTAAAATTTTGCAATAGTTAGTATATTTATAATAGTGCTTTTACATGAATTCCCGGCTTGTGATAAGTCGGGAATTTTTTTAGTTAAATTGTTTCTTGACGATATTCGAAAAATAATTAAGAAATCTCTTGTGCATAATAATTGTAGGTTTTATCTTTGCCACTCAAATTTAAAAAGGTGATACAATGGAAACTTATGATATATATTTTAAAGAAGGTAATGATTTTGCTAATAAAGGATTTTCATTGAAAGATAAGGCTAAGGCCATTAGAATGGCGGAAGATATGTTGGCTGAACGCAAAGGATATGTGAAGGATTTTGTTGGAGGAACTATTTCCGTAATGTGTAAAGAAACGAAAGAGGAAGTTTGGTCCAAGCCGATAGAGGAGGTTTAATGCAATTTTTACATCTTTTTTTGCCTTGCCAATCATAGAATTATGAAATACAGTGCTGTAATTGAAATGGTACGTAGCCGTTAATAGCAGCAACCCTTGGTTGTATTTGTGGTGGATTTGTTATTGGCGGACATGAATATTTCTTTCTCTTCTAGGATATTCGGTATATTTCTCCTTTCATGCTTTTGCCGGACTGATATAGATAATGCCGGGTAGCACTTGATAGGACGATGATTGTTCTTTTACTAAGATGCTTCAGTATGACTTTTTTCCGATCCTATCCATTCTTGACATATAGTTGTTATTCATAGCTAAATACACCGTATTCCCAATGAAGCTTTCTGTGGGGATCCCTTTGGTGTTCGTGTAACTATTGTGACTGTTATTATGCCGATGGGGTATAGTATTGATACAACAATGATTTTTCATAATAACTTTTAACTTATGATTTAGATAGCTCCGACTTGTCACAAATCGGGGTTATCCGCTTGTTATGCTATTAAACTTGGTCAGCTATTGGTTAACAATTTCACGCAACAGTAACTCTTTGGAGTAAAAGTGGCAAATAAATTTTTTGTTCACATGAAAAAAAACTTTCCCAAAAGCTTTGTATTATTGATTTTCTATGTATCTTTGCATCGTTATTATTTCTCGGGGTATTAGCTCATCTGGCTA
Organism: Bacteroides stercoris; assembly: GCA_958432865.1. Classification (GTDB taxonomy): domain Bacteria; phylum Bacteroidota; class Bacteroidia; order Bacteroidales; family Bacteroidaceae; genus Bacteroides; species Bacteroides stercoris_A. The sequence continues at coordinate 13,238 of CAUAWO010000015.1, read as the reverse complement.
GAGCGTTAGACTGGCAGTCTAAAGGTGGCGAGTTCGAGTCTCGCATGCTCCACTTTTTTAATGATAAAATGAAGGTCTGCGAAGCAGGCCTTTTTTAATTTAAAGACTATAGATATGTTAATTTATAATACAACTTATCAAACAGGCATTGACGATGCGCGTAATTTTGTCATTTGGCTTAGTGAAAGCTATATTCCCGAAGTGGAAAAGACGGGAATATTGCAAAATCCCCGTCTTACGCACATCCTTAGTCACAAAGAGCAGGATTCAGAATGTTTTTCATTGCAATGGGAGGTGGAAGATACAGCGGCCTTGCATCGTTGGCATACTCAGCAAGGGATGCATCTGAATGAGGAAATGATGAAGATATTTAAAGATAAGGTGGTTGGCTTTCCCACTTTGATGGAGGTGATTAAGTGATTCAGCCGGTAAAAGAGAAAATCATTCTGGGTATAGATCCTGGAACAACCATAATGGGGTATGGCCTGCTGAAAGTAGTAGGTACTAAACCGCAGGTAATGACTATGGGGGTCATTGATCTTCGTAAATATGGTGACCATTATTTAAAACTGCGCCGTATTTTTGAACGGGTGGTTGGTATAATAGAAGCTTATTTACCTGATGAGTTAGCTATTGAGGCGCCTTTTTTTGGAAAAAATGTGCAGTCGATGTTAAAATTAGGGAGGGCACAGGGAGTGGCTATGGCTGCTGCTTTGAGCCGTGATATTCCTATAACAGAATATGCGCCGTTGAAGATAAAGATGGCGATAACCGGTAATGGGCAAGCCAGCAAGGAACAGGTCGCTGATATGTTGAAAAGGATGTTACATATACCGGAGAGTGATATGCTGCCTTTTATGGATGCAACAGATGGGTTGGCGGCTGCTTATTGTCATTATTTACAAATGGGCAGACCGACATTGACTAAAGAATATTCCGGCTGGAAAGATTTTATAAATAAGAATCCTGATAAAATAAAAAGATAAGATTATGAATGTGAGACATGTTATTTGGGCATCAATTGTTTCTACTACTATTAGTTGTCAGTCTGTGAAAAAAGAATATAATTCGTTTGATGAATATCCTGTCCGTGAAGATGCGCTGACTGAAATGGAGTACTCGCCTGCCGAAACCAAGTTTTCACTTTGGGCTCCTACAGCGGAAGAGGTGCGTGTCCTTTTATTTGAATCGGGTAATGAAGGTTCAGCTTCTAATACTTTTCCAATGGAGATGGGAGAGAATGGTACTTGGAATATTTCAATAAAAGAGGACCTGAAGGGTAAATTCTATACCTTTAATGTGAAGGTAAACGGGAAATGGTTAGGAGACACTCCGGGAATTATGGCAAAAGCCGTAGGGGTAAATGGTAAGCGGGCAGCTGTGCTTGATCTTCGTTCTACAGATCCGGAAGGATGGGAGAACGATGTGCGTCCTCCTTTGAAGAATTATGCTGATATTACGGTTTATGAGATGCATCATCGCGATTTCTCTTTGGATTCTGTTTCCGGAATTCAAAATAAAGGCAAGTTCCTGGCTTTGACGGAGCAGGGTACTACCAGTTCTTCAGGCGAGAAGACAGGTATTGACCATCTGAAAGAATTGGAAATTACCCACGTGCACTTATTGCCGTCGTATGATTATGCCTCGGTGGATGAAACAAAACTGGACAAGGCCCAATATAATTGGGGGTATGATCCGCAAAATTACAATGTGCCTGACGGTTCTTATTCTACAGATCCTTATAAACCCGATGTCCGTATCAGGGAATTCAAACAAATGGTACAAGCTTTACATAAGGCGGGAATCAGAGTGGTGCTTGATGTGGTGTATAATCACACCTTCAATACAGACGAAAGCAATTTCGAACGTACGGTTCCCGGTTATTTCTATCGCCAGACGAAGGACGGGCAATGGGCAAATGGTTCGGGATGTGGAAATGAAACGGCAAGCGACCGCGCCATGATGCGTAAATATATGATAGAATCTATTTTATATTGGATTAATGAATATCACATAGACGGCTTTCGTTTTGACTTGATGGGGATACATGATATTGAAACCATGAATGAGATACGTGCGGCTATTGATAAAATAGATCCGTCTATTTTTATGTATGGTGAAGGATGGGCTGCCAGTTCTCCTCAATTAGAGGCAGACAGACTGGCGATGAAAGCCAATGTGGAAAAGATGCCCCGTATCGCCGCTTTCTCAGATGAAATGCGTGATGGATTGCGAGGTGGTTGGGATGATGATACTAAAGGAGCTTTTCTAGTAGGGGAGCCTGGACACGAAATGAGTATCAAATTTGGAATTGTGGGAGCCATCGAACATCCGCAGGTTATAAGTGATTCTGTGAATTATAGTAAGAAACCTTGGGCTTTACAACCTACCCAGATGATAAGTTATGTAAGTTGCCACGATGACATGTGCCTTGCCGACCGTCTGAAAGCTACCATGCCGGATGCTTCGGTAGAGGAACTGGCGGCTTTGCAGAAGTTAGCGGAAACATTTGTCTTTACTTCACAAGGAGTACCGTTTATATTTGCAGGGGATGAGATGATGCGTGACAAGAAAGGAGTTCATAATTCTTATAATAGTCCTGACAGTATTAATACGATAGATTGGAAAAATAAGACCGCACACAAAGATGTGTTCGAATATGTGAAAGGTTTAATAGCTATGCGTAAAGCACATCCCGCTTTTCGTATGGGGGATGCCGATATGGTACGTAGGCAATTGGAGTTTTTACCTGTAGAAAATACGAATGTGGTTGCCTTTATCTTGAAAGACAATGCAAATGGTGACTCATGGAAAAATATCATCGTGGCTTTGAACAGCCGTGCAGAGCCTGTCAAGCTGGACATTCCGTCGGGTAAATACACTGTAATCTGTAAGGATGGTAAAATAAACATGAAAGGCTTGGGACAGGTTTCAGGTGATGAGCTTATGGTACCGGCACGTTCTGCCATGATTATACATCAATAGAAGGCTCAAAGAAGATTAATAAAGACTTTGTCATACAGACTAAAACACATAATACGAATGGAAAAGACATGGAGATGGTTTGGGAAGAAAGATAAGATAACGCTTCCCATGCTTAGGCAAATCGGGGTGGAAGGAATCGTGACCGCCCTTCACGATGTACCTAACGGTGAAATCTGGGCTTTGGAAGCTATCAAAAGTTTAAAAGATTACATTGAATCTCACCAATTGCGCTGGTCGGTGGTAGAAAGCCTGCCGGTAAGTGAAGCTATCAAATATGCCGGTCCTGAACGGGATCAATTGATAGAAAACTACAAAGTAAGCCTTGCCAACCTAGGTAAAGCGGGTATCAAGACCGTATGCTATAACTTCATGCCTGTCATTGATTGGATACGTACCGATTTGGAACATCCTTGGGAGGACGGAACCAGTTCTTTGTACTTTGACAAGATCCGGTTCGCCTATTTTGACTGTATGATTCTTCAGCGTGAAGGGGCGGAGAAAGACTATACCGATTTGGAATTACAACAGGTGCGTGAATTGGATAAGACTATAACCGAAGCCGAGAAAAACGAATTGGTCGATACCATTATAGTCAAGACGCAGGGATTTGTAAATGGTAATATAAAGGAGGGAGACCGGTATCCGGTAACCATATTCCGCCGTCTTTTGTCTTTGTATGATGGGATAGACCGTGATGCCCTGCGTGAAAACTTACGTTATTTCTTGCAGGCTGTCATGCCGGTGTGTGATGAGTACGGTATAAATATGTGCATCCATCCGGACGATCCCCCTTTCCAGGTATTGGGCTTGCCGCGTATTGTGACCGGTGAGGAAGATATCAACTGGCTTCTCCATGCGGTTGATAACCCGCATAACGGGCTGACATTCTGTGCCGGTTCGCTCAGCGCCGGATTGCATAACAACGTACCTTTGTTGGCACGTATGTTTGCACACCGCACTCATTTTGTACATTTGCGCAGTACCAATGCGTTTCCCAACGGGAATTTTATAGAAGCATCTCATTTGGGAGGGCGTGCTCATGTGATAGAGTTGATCCGTATTTTTGAAAAAGAACGTCCGGGTGTCCCGATGCGTGTGGATCATGGGCGCATGATGCTGGATGATGCCGGCAAAGGATACAACCCGGGTTATTCGTTTCATGGCCGTATGATGGCCTTGGCTCAGATAGAAGGCATGATGGCGGTTATCAACGAGGAATCAAAACTTAAATCCTAGATTGACGTACATACTCACTTTATTGGCTCGGTTTGCATAGTTTATTGATGCCTCTAAGGGGCCGAACATACTATCCAAACCGTAGCCTATACCACAGCCGAACATGGTATCCTGTTCCAACAGGTACCTCAGCTTGCTTGCACTCAGCGCATAATTGCCCGTTAACGTCAGATAATGCACACTTCCCATCCGTTGGCGGAATTTCATGCTTCCTATCAGTAACGCATTCTTTGTTAATTCCACATTGTTTATCCCGACAAATGGTAGTTGCTGTTGCAGGAAACGTCCTTGCACATCCCCCCCCATCGCATTGAGTTTGGAGTAAGGAATATCTTTCCCTATCAGAAAACGTCCGTATATGGCAGGCAGTATGGAGAATCTGCGTGTAACGGGAATCACTCCCTGGCAATAGCCTTTTATGGCAGAGAAAGGAGCGTGGTCGTCATATTTGGTGAAATTATCCGTATAAAGTGAATAGGACGCTCGTGCTGATATGCCTTTGGTAGGGAAATATGCCTTGTCGAAAGTTTCGTAATGCATTTGTGCGAAATAGCTGAAGAAGTGTTCTGTTCCTACGTCAAAACCTTGGTTCCCTTCCTGGTATAGGAATTTGTCATAGTCATATAATTCATACCTCAGCCCCACGGCAAAGCGTATGTTTTTGTACCAAACATCCGAAAAGGATAATTCTCCCAAATGATAGCGGTAGGTAGAGTTATGTGATTTATCTCCATGATGGTAAAAGTTTATATCATTGTACTGGAACATATATGCCAGTCCGATGTTCTTCAATGGAGCCGGTTCGAATCCATAATCTATGCGGGCGGCATAACGTTTGCCCAATCGTCCTGTCAGTGACAGCGTAGTGGGTACTTTTCCCCGGAAATTGCTGGTGACATTAATGAGCAGACTGGCTGTTTCTTCCGAATCAAAACGGATTCCTACGTTCAGCTTATTCTCATATTTCTTGCTTAAAAGAAAATGCAGGTTATAACCTCCGCCGGGGGCTTCGGGCAGATTGTAAGTGGCGCTGGAATATTCCAGATTGGAGCATAGTATGGCTGTTGCTTCTTCTATGCGGCGAAGGCTTATTTCGGAGTCTTCTTTCAAATCACAGCGCTTCAACAGCCACCGTTTGTCTTTTTCGTCCAATCCGTCAAAGGTGATTTCTTTTATATACACTTTGCGGTTGGGGGAGTACGGATAGCTGGGAAGGGGTTTCGGCATATAGGTACTGTCCAGCCCCAGTTCCTGCTTCAGCTTTATCAAGGAGTTTTTTTGTGCCAATGCCGCTTCTTCTCCCCGACGAATCAGTGTGTCCACCGCACTGGGGGTGAAACTGGCGGCAGAATACCCCTCCACATCCACCTTTATATATGTATCGGTTTCTTTCAGATTCTTTTTATAAAGTTCCAGTCCCATTAAATTGATGAGTTGCCCCAAGATACTGCCGGTGCTATTCAGTTCGTTGGCGGGTTTCAAGTCATTTTGAACATCCACTCCTATAATAATGTCCGCCCCCATGGCACGCGCTACATTTACAGGGTAGTTGTTTACCACACCTCCATCCACTAGAACCATACTGTCCAGCCGGACCGGAGTGAATACTCCCGGTATGGCCATACTGGCCCGCATGGCCGTAGCCAATACACCTTTGTGAAAATTTACCTCGTTGCCATTTACAATATTTTCGGAAACACAGGCGAAGGGAATAGGTAACTTGTTGAAATCGATGGAATCATGATATCCTACGGTCAGCTCACTGAACAGGTTTGCCAGGTTCTGTCCCTTTATCAATCCTCCTACGGCTTGCGTTTTGGCATTTTTACCGAATGGCAGGGAAAATACATATTTTTCGGAAGCCTCCCGTTCCGCCATATTCTGTTCGCTGCGTGGTATTTTGTCACTCAGCAGAAAGGACCAATCCTGCCGGCGAACCATGCTATCCATCTGTTCGGGAGTATAACCGATGGAATAAAGTCCGCCTATAATGGAGCCCATACTGGTCCCTACCACGTAATCTATAGGGATACCCGCTTCTTCTATAACTTTCAAAGCACCTATATGTGCCATTCCTTTGGCTCCTCCGCCGCTGAGAACAACGCCCACTTTTTTTCGGGGCCCAGGTTGGGCCGTTGTGTGAACGGAGATACAAAGTAACCCTGCTGCTATTAACAGGGTCGGGAATTTCATTTTTTTCATTTTACTATAAATCTAGTTTAAGTTAAAAAACAAAAACAGTGCAAAGATGGTCTAATCTTTCAGCTTTCACAAGTGCTGATTGTCATAGATATTGGTCTATTTTGCTGCTGAGGTTTCAAAGATAGGGAATTGTACCGGAAAAAAGAATTTTGTATATCGCTTTTTTGTCGTACCTTTGTCTGTGTAACGAAAAAAAGTATGGATAATTTTGCAGCAATAGACTTCGAGACGGCAAATAATGAACGTACCAGCATATGTAGTGTAGGGGTGGTTATTGTGAGAAATGGTGAGATAGCCGACCGGTTCTACAGCCTCGTTCATCCCGAACCGGATTACTATTTGTATTGGAACACCCGTATTCATGGATTGACACAGGAAGATACTGCCCATGCTCCTGTTTTTTCGGAAGTATGGAAGCAGGTTGCCCCTAAAATAGAGGGGCTTCCGCTGGTTGCGCATAACAAAGCCTTTGATGAGGGGTGTTTGAAAGCCGTGTTCCGTACTTATTGTATGGATTATCCTGATTATGACTTTTATTGTACCTATCAGGCTTCCCGGAAGCTGAAAGGGTTGAGAAACCACCAGTTACATACGGTGGCCGGTTTTTTTGGTTTTGAATTGGAGAATCACCATCATGCGCTGGCTGATGCTGAGGCGTGTGCATGGATTGCCAGACAGATTCTGTGAGTTATAATAAAAGATTTATGATTTCTGAAACCCATGATACAAGAAGATACTTATAAAACCATTACAGACATTGCCGAAGGCATATATACGGAGAAACGGAGTAAATTTATAGCTATTGCCATTCCGGTACGTACCATAGAGGAAATAAAGCAGCATCTTGACACGTATCAGAAGAAATATTACGATGCCCGCCATGTGTGTTACGCTTATATGCTGGGGCATGAAAGGAAGGATTTCAGGGCAAATGATAACGGAGAGCCTTCGGGTACCGCAGGAAAGCCTATTTTGGGGCAAATAAATTCCAATGAGCTGACGGATATCCTTATTATAGTGGTCCGTTACTTTGGAGGTATAAAATTGGGAACCAGCGGACTGATTGTCGCTTACAAGGCAGCCGCTGCCGAAGCAATAGCTGCTGCTGATATAGTGGAAAGAACAGTGGATGAAGAAATCACCGTATCCTTTGAATATCCTTTTATGAATGATATCATGCGCATTGTGAAAGAAGACGAGCCTGCCATCTTGGAGCAATCATATGATATGGATTGCCTGATGAGGCTCCGGATACGTAAATCCATGATGGGAAAACTCCGTGCACGTCTGGAGAAGGTGGAAACTGCCCGTATTATTGAATAACTCTGTCGGTACGTCGATATTTTTGGGGCCATATTCACTGCGTTCACAGCAGATGAGAAGAATACGGAATGTGGCTGTAAAATGTCTTCCCCATATCAAATGAAACATATTTGTAATATGGATGAAATATTACAGATATACCGAACCTATATCTTTGCAGCCGTAAACAAAGAAAGTCACATTAATAAAAATGAGAAATACACTTGTAGCGTCTGCTTTTACAATGCTGAGTATTGCAACTGCTTCCGCACAGCTGACTATTCCTAAAGAATATCTGCCGGAAGTACATGGAACGATCCGCGGTAAATATGAACTTCAAACCACTAACGGAATGCAACGGTTCCAGGTACGTAACGCCCGTGTCAGTCTGGACGGGAAGGTTCTTCCGGTAATTGCTTATAAAGCTGAAATAGACTTGTCCGATGAGGGAAGCATCAAGATGCTGGATGCATATGCCCGCTTTGTCCCCAATGATACATGGAATGTCACACTAGGACAGATGCGTGTGCCTTTCACCATAGACGCTCATCGATCTCCCCACCAACAATATTTTGCTAATCGTTCGTTCATAGCCAAACAGGTGGGGAATGTGCGTGATGTGGGTGCTACCGGAGCTTTCTCTTTAAAGGAGGGACTGCCGTTGAAACTGGAAGGCGGACTGTTCAACGGCTCCGGACTCACCAATCAGAAAGAGTGGCACAACACGTTGAATTATTCTGTTAAGCTTCAATTGATGCCGTGGAAAAATTATAACTTGACTTTGAGTACCCAGAAAATACATCCCGATAAAATCAGCATTTATATGTATGATATCGGTACTTACTACGAGTTTGATAATTGGCATATAGAAGCCGAATACCTTTATAAAACTTATGCGAAAAACTCATTTGATGATGTACATGCTTTCAACGCCTTTGTCAATTACGACTTGTTTATCAAGAAAGGCCTGTTCCGGAAAATTTCATTTCTAGGACGTTATGACAGTATGGGAGATCATAGTAACGGTAATGCGGATGAGGATGGTAAGCTTTACATTACCGATTATTCCCGCCAGCGTGTGACTGGAGGTGTGACATTAAGCTTTGGAAAGGCTTTTCAAGCGGATTTGCGTCTTAATTACGAGAAATATTTCTATGATAAACTATCTTTGGCAAAAGAGTCCGAACAAGACAAGTTTGTGATGGAATTAATGGTACGGTTCTGAAAAAAGCAGGGGGACACTCCCTGCTTTTTTGCTGTTTGTCCTTCTTGTCTTTTCCTTTTCCATCCCTGCCTTTATTCCGGAACTCACCGGCATATCCGTGATATTTCTTCGGGTAACAGGCTTTTCCTCGACAGGCAGTGCGCCTTCTTCCGCCAAGGAGACAAGCCTATCCCCATCTCTCTTTCATCATATCTTCCAGTTTCAGCAGCTCATCCCTGTATTGTGCAGCTTCTATAAATTCCAGCTTCTTGGCAGCTTCCTGCATCAGTTTCCGGGTACGTTCTATCGTTTTCTCCATCTGTGGCTTGGTCATATACTGAACAATCGGGTCGGCAGCCGTTGTATCGGAAGATGGCTCGATGTATGCCTTGGGACCTTGAGTGGTTCCGGCAACTTCGTTGCTGTTGTTGCCCAACAAGGCAGCATTCCGCGCACGCTGTATCTGTTTGGGGGTGATTCCATGCTCTTCGTTATATGCCAGCTGTTTTTCACGACGGCGGTTGGTTTCGTCTATCGTTTTTTTCATGCTGTCCGTCATGCGGTCTGCATACATGATTACTTTTCCATTGATATTGCGGGCGGCGCGTCCTGCTGTCTGGGTCAGAGAACGGTGGGAGCGGAGGAACCCTTCTTTGTCTGCATCCAGAATGGCTACCAAAGACACTTCAGGCAAGTCCAGACCTTCACGAAGCAAATTCACACCCACCAGTACATCATAAACGCCCTGACGTAATTCATCCATAATCTTGACGCGTTCCAAAGTGTCCACATCGCTGTGGATGTAGTTGCAGCGGATGTCATTGCGCAGCAGATATTCGGTCAATTCTTCTGCCATGCGTTTGGTAAGCGTGGTCACCAGTACACGTTCTTCTTTCTCGATACGTTGCTGTATCTCTTCCATCAGGTCGTCAATCTGATTCAGACTGGGGCGTACTTCAATTACCGGGTCCAGCAATCCGGTAGGACGGATAACCTGTTCAACGATAATGCCTTCACTTTCCACCAATTCATAATCGGCAGGTGTGGCACTGACATAAATCACTTGTTTGGCCAGTTCCTTGAACTCTTCAAATTTTAGAGGACGGTTGTCAAAAGCCGACTCCATCCGGAAACCATATTCCACCAAATTGGTTTTTCTGGCCCGGTCACCACCATACATGGCACGTATTTGCGGTACGCTGACATGGCTTTCGTCTATTACAATCAGGAAATCATCCGGAAAGAAGTCCAGCAGACAGTAAGGACGGGTACCTGCATTACGCCCGTCAAAGTAGCGGGAATAATTTTCTATGCCCGAACAATGCCCCAGTTCGCGAATCATCTCCATATCGTATGTCACGCGCTCATAGAGTCGTTTCGCCTCATACATTTTTCCTTCCTCCTCGAATTTGGCCACCTCTTTCGTCAAGTCGTCCTCAATCTGATGAATAGCTCTCAACTGGCTCTCTTTGGTGGTCATAAAAAGATTGGCCGGATAAATTTTGTATTCATCAAAAGTTGCCAGACGGATTCCCGAAACAGGGTCTATCTCTTCAATGGCATCAATTTCATCGTCCCAAAACATAACCCGGAGGAGATTGTCGCTATATGCCAGGTAAATGTCTACCGTGTCACCTTTTACGCGGAAGTTTCCGCGATTCAGTTCTATGTCGTTACGCACATACAGGCTGTCCACCAAGCGGCGTAAAAATACATTCCTGTCCAGCAGTTTGCCTTTTTTTATCTCGATTACGTTATTATAGAAATCCGACGGGTTCCCCATACCGTAGATGCAGGACACGGAAGACACCACCACCACGTCCTTCCGTCCCGACAGCAGGGCAGAGGTGGCAGCCAGCCGCAATTTGTCAATCTCTTCATTAATGGCCAGATCCTTTTCTATATAGGTGTCGCTGGACGGCAAGTATGCTTCCGGCTGGTAATAGTCATAATAAGATACATAGTATTCCACAGCATTATTGGGAAAGAAACTCTTGAACTCTCCGTATAACTGGGCTGCCAATGTTTTGTTATGGCTTAATATCAAGGTGGGCTTATTGATGTTTTTAATTACATTTGCAATCGTGAAAGTCTTGCCGGACCCGGTGACCCCCAATAAAGTTTGTGCGGGGACTCCTTCCAGCACCCCTTCGGTCAGCTGGGCGATAGCTTCCGGTTGGTCGCCGGTGGGTTGGTATTCGGAAATCAATTCAAAATTCATAATAGCATGTTTGGTTTAATGAGATGTAAAAATACAGTTATTTCCTTAGATATTATCTATTCATCTCTAAAAAATAGACTCTTGTCGACTTTTTAGCATTTAAAAACATGGAAATATTGCATTATTCGGTGGAAAGGCGTAAATTTGCGCAATTATTTGAATAAGATGAAAAAATATATCATTATAGCTCTTGTCTCCGGTACGGTTCTAACGTCTTGTGGAGAGTATAACAAAGTTTTAAAAAGCACGGACTACGAATACAAGTACGAAGCGGCCAAAAGTTACTTTGGCAAAGGGCAGAATACTAAGGCGGCCACCATTCTGGAGGAATTGATTACCATCATGAAGGGAACGGATAAGGCTGAGGAATCACTTTATATGTTGGGTATGACCTACTATAATCAGGGTGACTTCATCACAGCTTCGCATTATTTCACCACTTATTATAATACTTATCCGCGTGGGGTCTATACGGAACAGGCCAGATATTTTTCAGGAAAAGCATTGTTCCTGGATACTCCGGAGCCTCGTTTGGACCAGTCGAGCACCTATAAAGCTATTCAGGAGTTGCAGATGTTTATGGAATATTTCCCTACCAGTAGCCGTCGGCAGGATGCACAGCAAATGATTTTTGATTTGCAGGACAAGCTGGTGATGAAAGACTATCTGGCTGCGAAATTGTATTATGATTTGGGCTCTTATACAGGAAACAGTACTTATAGCACTACCGGTAACAACTATTTGTCTTGCATCGTTACCGCCCAGAATGCTTTGAAAGACTATCCCTATACCAAGATGCGCGAAGATCTTTCTATCCTGGTCTTGCGTGCCAAATATGATATGGCGAAAGCGAGCGTGGAAGAAAAGAAAGAAGAGCGTATGCGTGAAACGATAGATGAATATTATTCTTTCAAGAACGAGTTTCCCGACAGCAAGTATACTAAAGAAGTGGAGAGCATCTACAAGGATGCCAATAAGTACGTAAAAGAATTTAATGAATAAAACTAAATAAGAAATTATGGATTACAAAAAGACAAACGCTCCAAGTAATACTGTTACCCGTGACATGATGGATTTATGTGCAGACACAGGTAACATTTATGAAACTGTTGCTATCATTGGCAAACGTGCCAACCAGATTAGTGTTGAGATGAAGAATGATCTTTCAAAGAAATTGCAGGAGTTTGCCTCATACAACGATAACCTGGAAGAAGTCTTTGAAAATAGAGAGCAGATCGAAATCTCACGTTATTACGAAAAACTTCCGAAACCGACATTGATCGCTGCTCAGGAATATGAAGAAGGCAAGGTTTATTTCCGTAATCCTGCTAAAGAAAAAGAGAAACTACAGTGATTTTTCATTTGGGGCTGTGCAAAAGGTCTTTACCGCAGGTTACGCAGATCGTTCTATTTTGAAACATGAGTCGTTTCGTGTGGAAACTGTATCAATCTGAGTAATCTGTGGTACATTTTGATGCACCTCACATTATATTAGCCCTGTTATGCTGAACGCAGTGAGGAATCTGATAACCATTCACTTTGTGTTTTCAGGTTTTTCACTGCGTTTAGAATGACGGGTTGTATGATTAAAATTAAAGAGACTATGATACAACGCATTCAATCTGTTTATTTACTTGTTGTTACCATTTTGATTATTATTTGCCTGTGTAGTCCCGTAGGCTCATACATAGGAAGTGATTATAGTGTTTCCGCTTTAACAAATCTGTGTCTTACTATGGCGGATGGTACTAAAGATTATGCTCCATGGGCCTTGTTTGTGATTTTGCTGGTTGTTGCGGTTCTTGCTTTCGGCACTATCTTCTTGTTCAAAAAACGCATGTTGCAAATCCGTCTGACTATTTTCAGCACCATTTTGTTGATCGGGTATTATGCCACATTGGTCACTTTTATTTTTATGTTGAAAGAAGAGTCTATGACATTTTCTCCTTCATGGACTGTGTGTCTGCCGTTGGTTGCCATCATTTTGAATTGGCTTGCCATCCGCGCCATTGGTAAGGATGAGGTATTGGTTAAAGCATACGACCGTTTGAGATAAGCTGAGGGAATTATTATGTATGATATAAAAAG
>CAUAWO010000014.1:0-62061 GCA_958432865.1 Bacteroides stercoris | reverse complement strand
TAATCAAGAAAATCGGCTATACCAAAGGCGAGTATATGTTCGAGAGCAATTCGTGTGGCGTGCTTTCCGCCATTCACGAGCAGAGCCCCGACATCAACCGTGGTGTGGAGCGCCAGGATCCTATGGAACAAGGTGCGGGCGACCAGGGCATGATGTTCGGTTATGCCACTAACGAAACGGAAAACTATATGCCGCTCTCCCTGGATCTTGCCCACCGTATCCTGCAAGTGCTGGCGGATATCCGTCGCGAAGGAGAGGTGATGACGTATCTGCGTCCGGACTCCAAGAGCCAGGTAACCATTGAATATGATGATAACGGCAATCCTGTCCGTATCGATACGATTGTAGTTTCCACCCAACACGATGATTTCATTCAGCCTGCCGACGACAGCGAAACTGCACAGTTGAAGGCGGACGAGGAGATGTTGGGCATTATCCGTAACGACGTCGTTAATATCCTGATGCCCCGTGTCATTGCGTCTATCCATCACGAGAAAGTATTGTCGCTGTTTAACGATAATATCAAGTATCATGTGAATCCTACCGGCAAATTCGTAATCGGCGGTCCTCATGGGGATACCGGTTTGACCGGACGTAAGATTATTGTGGATACTTACGGCGGTAAAGGTGCACACGGCGGTGGTGCTTTCTCCGGTAAGGACCCTAGCAAGGTAGACCGCAGTGCCGCATACGCTGCACGTCACATTGCCAAGAATCTGGTAGCTGCCGGTGTGGCAGATGAAATGCTGGTGCAGGTATCTTACGCCATCGGTGTGGCGCGTCCCATCAATATATATGTAAATACCTACGGGCGCAGCCATGTAAATATGAGCGACGGCGAGATAGCCAGAAAGATCGATGAGCTTTTCGACCTTCGTCCGAAAGCCATTGAAGACCGTTTGAAGCTGCGTAACCCTATCTATCAGGAAACAGCCGCTTACGGTCATATGGGACGTGAGCCGCAGGTTGTCACCAAACACTTCAAGTCTCGCTATGAAGGCGATAAAGACGTGACTGTAGAACTGTTCACCTGGGAGAAACTGGATTACGTTGATAAGGTAAAAGCGGCTTTCGGCCTCTAATTCTCCGTTCTTCGTTAAAGAAAACAGTAATCAGCATAGCTTTACAGCTATTTATTATAGAAAGCTGCCTTTCTGCCTTCGGAATATTCCGGGGCAGAATGAGCAGCTTCTTTTTTCAAATCTCCTTAAAATCATATACCTTTGCAACAAGGTAATAATTGATATAGCTGAAAGATGATGAATAAGATAACCTCCGTATGTGTATACAGTGCTTCGAGCACTAAAATAGACCCCGTTTTTTTTAATGCCGCCCGTGAACTGGGAACGTTGCTGGGGCAGCGGCATATCCGTTTGGTGAACGGTGCCGGTAATATGGGACTTATGGCTGCAGTGGCGGATGCCACACTTGCGGCAGGCGGTGAGGTGACCGGAGTGATACCCCGTTTTATGATTGAGCAGGGGTGGCATCATACAGGACTGACCAAGCTTGTAGAGGTGGAAAATATGCATGAACGCAAGCAACTGATGGCGGATTTGAGCGATGCTGTGATTGCATTGCCCGGCGGTTGCGGTACTTTGGAAGAATTGCTCGAAGTCATTACCTGGAAACAATTGGGACTGTATCTGAATCCGATAGTCATATTGAATATCAAGGGGTATTTCGACCCGTTGCTGGCTATGTTGCAGAAGGCTGTGGACGAAAACTTCATGCGTGCGCAGCACAGTGCCATCTGGCATGTAGCCGCGACAGCCGGGGAAGCGGTTGAACTGGTACATACCGTACCTTTGTGGGATGCCTCTATCCGTAAGTTTGCAGCGATATGATGAGTTGGTTGGCGGCATGGATACCCGGTGGAGCGGAAGGTGTGCCTATTCCCTATTCTCCGAGAATGGACGACGGCATCACCATTGTGCTGCTATGTTGTTTTTTTCTGTCGGCCTATGTGCTTTCCCGTAGCCGTAGGTTTCTGTTGCAGCTGGTAAAGGATTTCCTGTTGCATCGTGAGCGTACCAGCATATTTGCAACCTCAACGGCGGGTGATATGCGCTACCTGCTATTGTTGATTTTGCAGACTTGCATACTCTCCGGGGTCTGCATTTTTAATTACTGCAATGATATTCAGCCAGAATTGGTGCATCATGTTCCGCCTTTTGCGTTGTTGGGGCTTTATATCGGGATAAGTCTTTTGTATTTATTTCTGAAATGGATTTTATACTCTGTGTTAGGCTGGATTTTTTTTGACGAAAGTACTACGACTCTCTGGCTTGAGTCATATTCCACCCTGCTTTATTATCTTGGTTTCACTCTTTTCCCGTTTGTGCTGTTTATTGTTTATTTCGATTTAAGTCTGCAACTTACAGTAATAATTGGATTGATTTTAGCCTTTTTTACTAAAATATTGATGTTCTATAAGTGGTTCAAGCTTTTTTGTAGCAATTTACATGGCAGTTTCCTTTTAATTTTGTACTTTTGTGCCCTTGAAATCATGCCTTGTTTTATGCTATACCAAGGAGTGATACAACTAAACGATTATTTGATAATAAAATTTTAGGACGTTGAAAATTAAGAAAGTACTTGTGTCGCAGCCGAAACCGGCATCAGAGAAATCTCCTTACTACGACATTGCCGAGAAGTACGGTGTGAAAATCGATTTTCGCCCGTTTATCAAAGTAGAGAGCCTTTCAGCAAAAGAGTTCAGACAGCAGAAGGTCTCTATATTGGATCATACCGCCGTTATTTTCACTTCGCGTCATGCAATCGATCACTTTTTTCATCTTTGTACGGAATTGCGCGTAACAATCCCTGAGACCATGAAATATTTCTGTGTGACGGAGGCGATTGCTTTGTATATTCAGAAATATGTACAATACCGCAAGCGTAAGATTTTCTTTGGAAATACCGGAAAGTTTGATGACCTGTTGTCTTCCATTATAAAGCATAAGACTGAAAAGTATTTGGTGCCGATGTCGGATGTACATACAGACGATATTAAGAACCTGTTGGACAAGAGTAAAATCCAGCATACGGAAGTAGTCATGTATCGTACGGTAAGTAATGATTTTACTCCGGATGAAAAGTTTGACTATGACATGCTGGTATTCTTCAGCCCTGCCGGTGTGTCTTCTTTGAAGAAGAATTTCCCGGATTTTGAGCAGAAAGAGATTAAAATCGGAACATTCGGCTCTACAACAGCACAGGCTGTCCGTGATGCCGGACTCCGTTTGGATTTGGAAGCTCCCAGTGTGCAGGCGCCCTCTATGACGGCAGCGCTTGATATGTTCATAAAGGAGAACAACAAGGGAAAGTGAAAAGAAGTATGAGTTATGAATTATAAGTTATAAGCCTGTCGGATACATTTATAATCGTAACGAAGCAATAACGGGCGGCGGGCAGACTGCGGAATCTTAGCAGCACTACCTGTAGCCCGTTTTTTCATATCCCCCTCTATATTTTACATTATACCTTATACTTCATGGCGAATACCTTACATAAAGTCGAAAGACTGGATAAAAAAAAGATAATAGAGAAGATGTTTGCGGGCGGTTCGCGTTCGTTCTCGGTCTTCCCGTTGCGCGTGGTGTATTTGCCGGTAGAGGAGCTGGAGGCGGATGCTTCCATTCTTATCAGTGTTTCGAAGCGCCGCTTCAAACGTGCGGTGAAGCGCAACCGCGTAAAGCGTCAGATACGCGAGGCTTACCGTGTAAACAAACATGAACTGTTGAACGCTTTGGCAGAAAAGAAGTGCCGGTTGGTCATTGCCTTTATTTACCTTTCCGACCAGCTGACGGAATCGTCCGTAATAGAAGAGAGGGTGAAGACTGCTTTGGCGCGTATTGTTGAGAAAGTTACCGTATCGGATGCGAATATGGCAGCCGTAGCGCCTATGAAGCCATGAAACGCCTGCTTTCATATCTGCTGTTGCTTCCTATTTATTTTTACCGGAAGTGCATTTCGCCCATGACTTCCCCTTCGTGCAGATTTACTCCTACCTGTTCTCAATATGCAGTTGAGGCTATTAAGAAACATGGCCCTTTCAAAGGCCTTTATCTGGCGGTAAAACGTATATTGCGTTGCCATCCCTGGGGTGGTTCCGGATATGATCCTGTTCCATGAAATTTCCTGTCGATATACATACGCATCGCTTGCCGCCTGTGCCCGGAATGGCTATTGCGAACCGTTATCCCGATACTTTTGCTCCGGAAGAGGGGGCGTGGTATTCGGTAGGCATACATCCCTGGCATATCCCGGCAACCGTTACTCCGGTTGTTCGGAATGAAATGAATGTTTTGGCTTCTTTAGCCGGGCATCCGCAGGTTCTTGCCATAGGGGAAGCCGGACTGGATAAATTGGCCGATGCTCCGATGGTTGTGCAGATAAAGGTTTTTGAATATCAGGCGCGGTTGTCTGTGGAGCTTGACAAGCCTTTGGTCATTCATTTGGTAAAGGCTATGAGTGAGTTGCTGAAGTTGAAACAGCAGATAAAGCCGGCCAACCCCTGGATTATTCATGGTTTTCGCGGGAAAGCGGCTCTGGCGGAGGAATGTCTGAGGCATGGGTTTTATCTCTCTTTTGGGGAGAACTATCAGGAAGAGGCGCTGCGGATAACTCCAGCCGACCGTCTGTTCCTGGAAACTGACGAGAGCTCCGTGCCGGTTGCGGATTTATATAGCCGGGCAGCCGAAGTCCGTCGCGTATCTTTGGCGGAACTCACGGAAGCGATACGGGAAAATATCGCCAAAGTCTTTTTTAAACAATAAGAGTTGTTTGTTCGGATAAAGAGTCGTACTTTTGTCGCAGACAAAGTATAAATCAAATAATTAATAGTTAATCATTCGATGAATTTTGTAGAAGAATTAAAATGGCGTGGCATGCTCCACGATATGATGCCGGGTACGGAAGAACTGCTGGCAAAGGAACAGGTGACTGCATATATCGGTTTCGACCCTACGGCAGACTCCCTGCACATCGGACACCTTTGCAGTGTGATGATATTGCGTCACTTCCAGCGTTGCGGCCATAAGCCGTTGGCACTGATAGGCGGTGCTACGGGTATGATTGGCGACCCTTCCGGTAAGTCGGCGGAACGCAATCTGCTCACTGAAGAAACATTGCAGCGCAATATGGCAGGCATGAAGAAGCAGTTGAGCAAGTTTTTGGATTTTGATTCGGATGCCCCTAACCGTGCGGAGTTGGTGAACAACTACGATTGGATGAAGGACTTCAGTTTCCTTGATTTTGCCCGTGAAGTAGGCAAGCATATCACCGTAAACTATATGATGGCTAAGGATTCGGTGAAGAAGCGTCTGAACGGTGAAGCCCGCGACGGTCTTTCTTTCACAGAATTCACTTATCAGTTGCTGCAAGGCTACGATTTCCTGCATCTGTACGAAACCAAAGGTTGCAAGCTGCAAATGGGCGGCTCGGACCAGTGGGGTAACATCACCACGGGAGCCGAACTGATTCGCCGTACCAATGGCGGTGAGGTATTTGCCCTGACAAGCCCTCTGATTACAAAGGCGGACGGCGGTAAATTCGGTAAGACGGAATCCGGCAATATATGGCTCGATCCCCGCTATACATCTCCTTATAAGTTCTACCAGTTCTGGCTGAACGTAAGCGATGCCGATGCAGCCCGCTACATCAAGATATTCACTTCTTTGTCCAGGGAAGAAATCGAGGCTCTGACGGCCGAGCACGAAGCAGCTCCGCACTTGCGTGTCCTGCAGAAGCGTCTGGCTAAGGAAGTCACCATTATGGTACACTCCGAAGAGGACTACAACGCGGCTGTCGATGCGTCCAACATTCTTTTCGGCAATGCCACATCGGAGGCGTTGAAAAAGCTGGACGAAGATACTTTGCTGGCTGTGTTTGAGGGTGTTCCTCAGTTTGAGGTATCCCGTGATGCGCTGGCTGCCGGTGTAAAGGCAGTTGATCTGTTCGTAGACAATGCGGCTGTATTTGCATCGAAAGGCGAAATGCGCAAGCTGGTGCAGGGCGGCGGCGTCTCTTTGAACAAAGAAAAACTGGCTGCTTTCGACCAGGTTGTTACAACTGCTGATTTATTGGATGACAAGTATCTGCTGGTGCAACGCGGCAAGAAGAACTATTATCTGATTATTGCAAAATAATATAGGGATATGAAAAAATGTCCCGAAATATTTGCATATTTCGGGACATACTTCTATCTTTGCACCGCTTTTTAACAGAAAGCGCATATGTTTGGACTATGGTGTAATGGTAGCACAACAGGTTTTGGTTCTGTTTGTCCAAGTTCGAATCTTGGTAGTCCAACGAAAAAAGCTCCGACAGTCGATGATTGTCGGAGCTTTTTTCATTAGTATATGGGTTGTGCCACTATATTGGCACAACTTTGTCTATTATATGGCACGGGTTTGCCATATAGATGGCACGGTTGGCAACTATAGGATTCTCTTTTATTTTTTCTTTTGATTTATTCATTCAATATTAGGACATTTCTGATGATTTTTCCTTTCTTTGTACAATATTGATAGATAATTAGGACAAAAAAGCAATGTTTTGCCGTTTTCTTTTGCTACATTTGCAATCGTGTACGTAAACGACGTACCGCTGGCTGTTAATTTTGAAAATTAAAGAAAGGTAATATAATCATGAGAACGAACTATGAGATCCGCTACGCTGCGCATCCGGAAGATGCGAAAAGTTATGATACGAAAAGAATTCGTCGTGATTTCCTTATAGAGAAAGTATTCTCCCCGAATGAAGTGAATATGGTATATTCCATGTACGACCGTATGGTGGTAGGTGGTGCCATGCCGGTGGGTGAGGTGTTGGAACTGGAGGCTATCGACCCGTTGAAAGCCCCTTATTTCCTGACCCGCCGCGAGATGGGTATTTTCAATGTAGGCGGACCGGGCGTGGTCAGAGCCGGCGACGCTGTGTTTGAAATGGATTATAAAGAAGCCCTCTACCTGGGTTCGGGCGACCGTGAAGTTACTTTTGAGAGCAAGGATGCGGCTCATCCGGCCAAGTTCTATTTTAATTCCGTAACGGCTCATCGCAACTATCCCGACAAGAAAGTGACGAAGAGAGATGCGGTAGTGGCTGAGATGGGTTCTTTGGAAGGCTCCAACCACCGTAATATCAACAAGATGCTGGTAAATCAGGTGCTGCCGACCTGCCAATTGCAAATGGGCATGACGGAACTTGCTCCGGGCAGTGTGTGGAATACAATGCCGGCACACGTCCACAGCCGCCGTATGGAAGCTTATTTTTACTTTGAGATTCCGGAAGACCATGCTATCTGCCACTTTATGGGCGAGGTGGACGAAACCCGCCATGTGTGGATGAAGGGCGACCAGGCTGTCCTTTCTCCCGAATGGTCTATCCACTCTGCCGCAGCTACGCACAATTATACCTTTATATGGGGGATGGGCGGCGAGAATCTGGATTACGGCGACCAGGATTTCTCCTTGATTACCGATTTGAAATAACACTATTTTTTCAACCTAAAATAAATAAACATCATGAATCAGTATTTGAATTTTTCTCTGGAAGGTAAAGTAGCCCTCGTAACAGGTGCTTCTTACGGTATCGGTTTTGCCATTGCTTCGGCTTTTGCAGAACAAGGTGCGAAAATCTGTTTCAACGACATCAACCAGGAGCTGGTAGACAAAGGTATGGCTGCTTATGCCGAAAAGGGTATCAAGGCACATGGTTATGTATGCGACGTAACCGATGAACCGGCTGTTCAGGCTATGGTGGCTACTATCGAAAAAGAAGTGGGCTCTGTTGATATTCTGGTTAACAACGCAGGTATCATCCGCCGTATCCCTATGCACGAAATGGAAGCTGCCGATTTCCGTCGCGTTATCGACATCGACCTGAATGCTCCGTTCATCGTTTCTAAGGCTGTTCTGCCTGCAATGATGAAGAAGGGTCACGGTAAGATCATCAACATCTGCTCCATGATGTCCGAACTGGGTCGTGAGACTGTATCTGCATACGCTGCCGCTAAGGGTGGTTTGAAGATGCTGACTCGTAACATCTGCTCCGAATACGGTGGATACAACATCCAATGTAATGGTATCGGCCCGGGTTACATCGCTACTCCGCAGACTGCTCCGTTGCGTGAAAAACAAGCTGACGGCAGCCGTCACCCGTTCGATTCATTCATTTGCGCTAAGACTCCGGCCGGTCGTTGGTTGGATCCGCAAGAACTCACAGGTCCTGCTGTGTTCTTGGCATCTGAGGCTTCCAACGCAGTGAACGGACATATTCTGTACGTTGATGGCGGTATCTTGGCTTACATCGGAAAACAACCGAAATAACAGGTAATAAGGTAGTGAGGCGGTAAGTGATAGAAGATATTGCTTTACCGCCTTATTTTTTATAATAAGGTTGCTTCATCACCTGCTGCATTATCGCATTACCATCCTGTTACATTACCACTTTATCATATTATTTATTCACTATGAAGAAACTTCTTTTATTAGGTATGACGGCCTTGTTTTGCTTCGCTTGCAACGACAGCAGGACGGTGACCGTTACGGTAACCAATCCGTTGGCCATGGAGCGCTCCAATGAAATGGTAGAGGTATCTATGGAAACTGTTACAGACCGCCTGGGCTTGGCGGACACGGCACAGATTGTAGTATTGAATGCCGACGGGCAGCAAGTGCCTTATCAGATTACGTACGACGGCAAGGTTATATTCCCGGCTGCGATAGCTGCTGGCGGCACCGCTACGTACACCATACAAACCGGTACGCCTGAGGCTTTTGATGTAAAGGCCTGTGGCAGATGCTATCCCGAACGTATGGATGATATGGCTTGGGAGAATGATTTGGTGGCTTTCCGCGCTTACGGTCCTGCTTTGCAGGCTAAAGGAGAGCGTGGTTTCGGTTATGACCTGTTTACGAAGTATAACACTACCGAACCGATACTGGAGGCCATGTACGCCAAAGAACTGGACAAGGAAACGCTTGCCAAGATTGCCGAACTGAAAAAGATCGATCCGAAGGCTGCCGCCGAGTTAAGCCGCGAGCGTTCTTATCACATCGACCACGGTTACGGGATGGACTGTTATGCAGTAGGTCCTACATTGGGAGCCGGTGTAGCCGCACTGATGGTAAACGATACGATTATCTATCCGTGGTGCTATAAGAACCAGGAGATTTTGGATAACGGCCCGTTACGCTTTACGGTGAAGCTGGAGTTTACTCCGCTGACTGTAAAGGGAGATTCGACCGTGGTAGAAACGCGTCTGATTACACTTGATGCAGGCTCGCATTTGAACAAGACTGCCGTATCGTACAGCAATCTGAAAGAAACATTGCCTATCGTTGCAGGCATCGTATTGCATGAACCCGATGGAGCTGTCGTTGCCGATGCTGCTAACGGTTACATTACTTATGTAGACCCTACGACCGGTCCCGATAACGGTAAAATCTTTATGGGTGCTGCGGTTCCCGCTGTTGTCAAAGATGCGAAAACCGTACTTTTCTCTGAAAAGGAAAAGAAAGAACGCAACAATGCCGACGGTCATGTACTTGCTGTAAGCGACTACGAACCGGGTTCGGAATATGTATATTATTGGGGATTTGCATGGGATAAGGCAGATATCAAGACTGCCGATGCCTGGAACCGATATATGGCTGATTTCGCCCAAAAAGTGCGTAATCCGCTGACGGTAAAAGTAAACTAAAAACATTGAGAGTTGAAAGTCAGGCTGCGCAATTGTGCTGCATGAAAACTTTCAACTCTCAACTTTATAACTCTATAATTCTATAACAGTCTGAACTCGTATCCCTCTTCTTTCAGAAATTCTATTGCCCGTGGCAGTGCATATTGCAGGTTGCCGTTGTTCCAGGACTTTAAGGAATCGTGAAATGTAATGATAGAGCCATTGCGCGCATATTTCATAACGTTGGCAAGCACCTGAGGCCCGCGGAGTTTCTTACTATAATCGCGCGTTACCAAGTCCCACATTATTATCTTATAGCGACGTTTCAGTATCATATACTGTGTCCATCCCATGTGTCCGTGCGGGGGGCGGAATAAATCCGTTTTCATCACTTCATTGGCTTTCTCCGCATTGGCCAGATAGTCTTTGAAGTTGTATTCAAATCCCCTAAGATGGTTAAAGGTATGGTTACCGATGCGGTGTCCCCGCTCCACAACCATTTGAAACTCATCAGGGTGCTTACGGATATTGTCACCTACCATAAAGAAGGTGGCTTTTATGTCGTATTTGTCAAGCAAGTCGAGTACCCACGGAGTAACTTCGGGAATAGGTCCGTCATCGAAAGTCAGATAGACGGCTCTCTCGTCCGGGTCCATTCGCCATACGGCGCTGGGATATAACTTACGAACAAACTCGGGTGGCTGTTCTATAAACACGGTTAATCGGTGGTTAACGGTTATTGACTGATGCCGGGCATCCGGTGGCGAATGGGCAGGTTTACCGGCAGGATGTACCTGCGGTAATCCACTCATTCGCTACCGTGTACCGGCATTATTTTTTTTCCATTTTTTGTAATCTTTCGTATCTTTCCGCATACAAGTTGTACAACTCTTCTACCTTCGGAGCGTAGATTTCCGCCAGTTTGGAATTGTATTTCTTCATAATCTTCACTTCAGCATCGAGCACTGCCCAGTGATATTCAAATTCACGGGTAGAGATGGAGAAGCGGTTGTCGTCCATGCTCAGATACCAGGTGAGGTATTCCACGGCTTTGTCGGCAAGGGCTTTCATCATGTCGTCGGCTTTGGTAGAATCGCCCAACTGGTAGTATGCTTCGGCCATCTGTACGGCACCGTTCTGCCAGTCGTATGGCACGTTGAAGGCGGGAATCATCTTCTCGGCATAGTCCAGTGCGGCTTTAGCCTTATCCTTCTTGCCTTCGCGTATCAACTGCTGTGCAAGCTGGGAGAAGATACGGCGATGCGAGTGACACATGCGCATGGCATTCTCATCGATGTAGATGCCCGGTTTGTCGATGCCGCCGAACTTGAACTTGTGCATCAGGTTGTCGTACATCTTTTCGCTGTCTATTTTCACACCCAGCTTATCGGTATCGAACGGAGTGAAACGGTAGGTGAGACCCTCCTGAATGAAGTGGTTGCCCATGTTCAGTTGGTTCTCCGGCCCTACGCTGACTGCGATGTAGATAGGACGCTCCCAATTGGCTTCCGCCAGCATTTCGAGCATCATCAGCTCACTCTTGTAGAGGGCGCGTTTGCCTTTCAGCGAGATGTGCATGTAGTCGGGGATGGAATCGCCCGGTATCATCATTCCGCTGCGGCGTACGGCTTCCTTATCCACTTTCATCACGATGCTGTCGGTAGGAATTACCTTCAGGTCCTCGTTCTTGCTGCGTATCCAGTATTTCAGTATGTTCTTGAGTTCATAAGGATTTTCGCCGAATTCTTTCTTCACGTTTACCAGTGCTTCGGTGTTGCCGCTCAGGGCTTGTTTCTCTGCTTCGGCATACAGGGCATCGATGCTCTTCTTGTATTCGGGACGTACCGGAACATATTCGTTGGTACCTTCTACATACTCCATACGGTCCCACGTGATAGGCAGGGAGGGAGAGTCGTAGGCGGGACGCTTCATCTGGTCGATGTACCAGTCGGTCTGCAGGTAGCTGAGGTTGCAGGTACGGGCGTCGGTACGGAAGCCTTCCGTTTCTTGGTTGTACCACAGGGGGAAGGTGTCGTTATCGCCGTTGGTGTATATAATCGGATTACCCGTTTCCTGCAATGACATCAGGTAGTTCTGCCCGAAATCGCGTGCCACATAACGGCCGCTGCGGTCATGGTCGTCCCACGTCTGGCTTGCCATCTGTATGGGAACGAAAAGGCAGGCCACTGAAACGATAGCGGCGGCGGGAAGTTCCTTCATCTTGGCATAATGCTGCAACAGACGGATAATGCCTGCCACGCCCATACCAATCCAGATGGCGAAAGCATAGAACGAACCTGCATATGCGTAGTCGCGTTCGCGCGGCTGGCTCGGTGTCTGGTTCAGGTAGAGCACAATCGCTATACCGGTCATGAAGAAGAGGAAGAACACTACCCAGAACTGCTGGATACCCTTCTGTCCGCGATAGGCCTGCCACAACAGACCGATAATTCCGAGCAGCAACGGCAGGCAGTAGAATACGTTATGACCTTTGTTCTCTTTCAGTTCTTTCGGCAGCAAGTCCTGATTGCCTACCAGCATATTGTCGATAAACTTGATACCGGTAATCCAGTTGCCGTGTTCTATTTCTCCGCTACCCTGCAAGTCGTTCTGGCGTCCGGCGAAGTTCCACATGAAATAGCGCCAGTACATCCAGTTGAGCTGGTAGGAGAAGAAGAACTTAATGTTTTCCCACTGCGTAGGCATAGTCACCATAATCATTTCGCCGCATTTGTCGTAGGGTACGTCATATCCCTTGATGTCCTGCCATGCCTTATATTGGTTGGCATGAGCGCTGCTGTACATACGGGGGAAGAGCATATTC
Organism: Bacteroides stercoris; assembly: GCA_958432865.1. Classification (GTDB taxonomy): domain Bacteria; phylum Bacteroidota; class Bacteroidia; order Bacteroidales; family Bacteroidaceae; genus Bacteroides; species Bacteroides stercoris_A. The sequence continues at coordinate 49,549 of CAUAWO010000014.1, read as the reverse complement.
TGCGCATACTCGTATTCGATGCGTCCGGGAATTTCGATGTAGCTGTCTTTCTCGTCGTCAGTGGCCTTTTCCTTACGGATGTATTTGGTTCCGTTGTAGGAGATGCGCGGTTCGCAATATCCGTCTTTTACATCCAGGGCTACCTGTGAGGAGTAAGCCGGACCGTAGAACAGCGGGCGTGTACCGTACTGTTCGCGTCCCAGGTATTCGCCCAATGTGAAGATATCTTCCGGAGAATTCTGGTCCATCGGCGTATTGGCGGTGGAGCGGATTACGATAAGCGCGTAGGATGAATATCCGATAACAATCATCATGGTACACAACAGTGATGTGTTCAGTGTGCGTGCCGATACGCGGTATCTCTCCTTAATCTTCTCCTGCGTGCCCGGTTTGAGATAGAGCCACAGCAGCGCGATAACGATAATGCCGATAATGACAGAACTGCCGCCATGACCATAGAAAGGAATACCCAGCATGGCTATGGTCAGTATGAACGAGAGTGCCATACGCGACTTGCTCTTTTCATTGTAGCTTTCGTATACACCCCAGATGAGGCAGGCTGCCAGCAAGATGATATATACGATGACACCGCTGTTGAAAGACATGCCGAGCGTGTTGACAAAGAACAGCTCGAACCAGCCGCCCACTTTTACGATGCCCGGAACGATACCGTACAGCACAACCGCTACCAGCACCATAGATGCGAGAAGTGCTAACAGCGAACCTTTTGCGTTGGCATTGGGCACTTTCTTATAGTAGTATACCAGCACGATAGCCGGAAGACAGAGCAGGTTCAGCAAGTGAACACCGATACTCAATCCGGTGAGATAGGCGATAAGAATCAGCCAGCGGTCGGAATGCGGCTCGTCCGCCACATCTTCCCATTTCAATATCAGCCAGAACACTACTGCCGTGAACAGTGAGGAGAAAGCATACACCTCACCCTCTACGGCGCTGAACCAGAACGTATCACTGAATGTGTATGCCAATGCACCCACCAGACCGCTGCCCATGACAGTAATCAGTTGTCCTTTGGTGATGTTGTTTTCATCGGTAATAACCAGTTTGCGTACCAGGTGAGTGATGCTCCAGAATAAGAACAGGATACAAGCGCCGCTCATCAGTGCACTCATGTAGTTCACCATCTTGGCAACGGTAGAGGCATCGGAAGCAAACTGAGAAAACAGATTGGCTACTAACATAAAGAACGGTGCACCGGGCGGGTGTCCTACTTCCAGCTTATAGCCGGTGGTAATGAACTCCGGGCAGTCCCAAAAACTTGCAGTCGGCTCAATAGTCATGCAATAAACCGTTGCTGCAATGATAAAGGTAATCCAACCAATCAGGTTGTTTACGGTTTTGTACTGTTTCATTCGGATGAAATTCGTTATGGTTTTATTTTAATTTCGGCATATATGGGCGCAAAGATAATGATTTCAGTTCTAAATAAGTGACAATAAGGCGGATTATTAGGATTGGTTTAGAGATATAGGGGGAATTTTAAAATTGGAACTGATTGTAGTTTAGGGAAAATTGCACATTTAATTTAGATGAGGTGGAAATATATTAGAGAAAAAGTCAAGATTTGGACTATTAAGTGTTTTAATTGTGAAAATTGATGATAGAACAAGAAAAGAATAGAACATCAAATTATTGGATGACAGTTTTGTATATATTATATTTATAGTCTTTTGATTTCTCTATTGTCTCTTTTTTGCGTATTTTTGTATTCATATAAAATATAAAAAACTAATGAAAAACCGAATCATATTTTTATTGTTTTCATTCTTAAATATTCTTTCGGCAAATGCAGAGTATTTTCGTAATCTAAGTTTGCAAAATGGATTATCTCAACCGTCTGTTCTGAGTATAGCACAAGATGGTTTGGGAAGAATGTGGTTTGGAACTCAGGAAGGCATTAATATGTATGATGGAGAACAAATTACTTATGTAAAAGGTAATATAACTAACATACAAGGTGATAGCCTTTGGATAGGAAATTATATTTCTTTTATTGTACATGATGATGAAGGTAATATTTTTTTCATAGCAGATAATAATTTATTTGGTTATAATATTTTTTATTCTGATTATAAACAATATACGAAAGGTAATGTGACTACAGCTTTGGCTGCTTGTAGAAATGAAATTTGGTATACTTGTAATGACTCTCTTTTTTCTTATGATTGCCAAAAGAAACAGTTGCAGTTTGTTTTGAGGTTGCCTTCTCATACAGTAAATACATTGACGGTTAGTGATACCAATATTTATGTCGGCATGGTGGATGGGCTTTGTATTATTCCTCGTAAGTCTTTAGGATTATCCCATTTTATGTTGAGTGGTATAGATATATATAGTATTTTCGAAGCTTCGAATCAAGAGGTCTGGATTGGTACACGTATGCAGGGATTGTATCGTTTAAAAAATGATGTATTGCAAAAGGTACCTCACACTCCTACTAGTAATATCGGAATCCGTAATCCGCAGGTACGAGCTTTTGTGGAGGATAATGAACATAATATTTGGTTTGGTACTTTTGCAGGTTTACAAAAATATGATATTCAAAAGCAGACTTATACATTAATACAGATTCCCCAATATGTAGGAGGATTGAATCATCCTTCTATTTTCTCTCTTTATAAGGATCAGCAAGGAACTATTTGGATAGGGAGTTATTATGGAGGAGTTAATTACTTCAGTCCGGATCGTAATGGTGTTGTGCATTATGATTATCAGGCTGGCAATCGTTCTAATCTTTATTATTCTTACATAGGTGAGATGGTCGAAGATAAACATGGTAACCTTTGGATAAGTACAGATGGTGGAGGTATTAGCTGCGTTAATGAGAATTGGGAGTTAATACATCAATTTACTGCAGGTCATCAGAACTCTATTCCATATAATAATATCAAAAGTATTTGTTATGATGAGAAAAACGATTACTTATATATAGGGACCCATTTAGGTGGATTATCCCGTTATGACATCCAAAAGAATCAGTTTTATAATTATCAAGAACATAGTTCAAGAGGGAATCTGGCTCCACATAATTTTATTTATCAAGTAAAAATGTGGAATGGAAAGCTTTATCTTTCTTCTCGTGAAGGTATTTTCTTACTTGATCCTGTGAGTAATCTTTTTACTTTTTTATTCAAACCCGATTCTTACTGTACAAACTTCGATATTGATGATGCTGGAAATTTATATGTTAATCAATCAGATGAGATTATAATTGTTTCTTTATATGATTTATCACAAAAAAGATCTGTTCCCATACAAAAAATGGGTTATCAAGGCGGAATAGCACGTATTCTTGCTGTGAAAGATGGTGCTTATGTTTGTACTTTAGGAAGTGGATTGTTGTTTTATAACAGACATACAAAGAAAATTATTGCTTATAATACATCAAACAGTGAATTATCCAGTAATTACTGTTATAATATGAAGAAAACCACTGATAATAAATTTATTCTTACTGGTGACCAAGGAATTACTCTATTTAATTCGTTAGAACAGACTTTTATAAGGTTGGTACAGAAAGAAATTTATCTTAAAGCACCTGTAATTCGTGATTGTGGCATTTATGTGTCTTCTGCTAATAGGATTTATATTGGTGATACAAAAGGTGTAACGTTGTTGAGTGAAGAAGAATTTCAAACGTCTCAAGTAGAAATTAATTCTCTTTATTTTTCTACTCTTTATATCGATAATGAACTAATACTTCCTTCTCCTAAAGAGAAGGTATTAACTGCTGCACTACCTTTCGTAAAAGAATTAAATTTGGGTTCAGACCAAAACAATTTACTTGTCAGATTTGCCCGTTCTGATTATCGGAATGAGCATGCCCAACAAGGGTTTGAGTATAAACTGGATGGTTTGGATAAAACATGGACTTATACTTCTGTTTCAGAAGCTAGATATACAAATCTTGATCCTGGCACTTATACTCTATATGTGCGTATGGCACATGCTTCTAACCTGTCTCCAATCAGTTTGATTATTCATATTGCTACTCCTTGGTACTTGACTTGGTGGGCATGGATGTTTTATTTGATTACAATAGGTTCTGTCATTGCGTATTATGCGTGGAATCGAATAACCAAATTGGCTTTAGCACAATCGTTGGAAAAAGAGCGTATGGAAAAGCAGCATATTGAAGAGCTGAATCATGCCAAATTGGTCTTTTTTACTAATGTAAGTCATGAATTTCGTACTCCGTTGACATTAATTGTTAGCCATATAGATACTTTATTACAAAATCAATTGTTATCTCCACAGGTATATAATAAGATATTGAAGATAAAGCGGAGTGCTCAGCAAATGACAAACCTTGTATCTGAACTTTTGGATTTCAGACGCTTTACACTGAATTGTTTTAAGTTGCAGATAAGGAAACAAGATATAGGTAAATTTCTAAAGGAGATATACCTTTCGTTCAGTGATTATGCCCATCAATCCGATATTCACTATAATTTTATTTGTAATCCGGTAGAAATAATTTGTTGGTTTGATGCAAAACAATTGGAAAAAGTCTTTTTCAATCTCCTTTCAAATGCATTTAAATATACTCCTAAAGGTGGGGAGATAGGAATGACAATAGCAACGGATAGCGGAAGCGTAAAAATACAGATTTACGATACCGGTTGTGGCATTCCTGCTTCTGATTCAATTCATATCTTTGATCGATTCTATCAAGGAGAAAATCAGAAGGGAACCGAACAATCACCAGGAACAGGTATTGGATTGGCCCTTACAAAAAGTATAGTAGAAAAACATCATGGTACAATTAGCGTGAAAAGTGAAGTTGGTAAGGGAAGTATTTTTACAGTTACTTTATCGCTTAATATGAATGTTTATCAGAATGATGAACATGTTCAGTTCATGGATAATACTCCAGAAATTATTACTTCTGAATTACCATCGAAAGACGTGGTTGAATATCAGGTTAATACATCAATGCCAGAGGATAATTTATTGCATGAATCAGAGCGGGGGGATGGACGTAAGCTTCTTTTAGTAGAAGATAACAATGAGTTATTGCATATTTTGCAACAGCTCTTTGAGCCATTTTATCAAGTTTATTTAGCGAATAATGGTAAAGAAGGGCTTTCATTAGCTTATGAATATAAACCGGATTTAATCATATCGGATATTATGATGCCTGAAATGAGTGGTACTGAAATGTGTTTGCAGATAAAAAATCACATTGATTTGTGCCATATTCCAATTATTCTGTTAACAGCACTTAATACTACAGAGCAGAATATAGAGGGGTTAAATCGTGGTGCTGATGATTATATAAGTAAGCCTTTTAATGCACAGTTGCTTTTAGCAAGGGCCAATAATTTGGTAAGGAATCGTTTGTTGATACAGCATCAACTTCAAAAACAACCTTTGTCTGAAATTGATTTGACTAGTATAAATCCGCTTGATCAGGAAATATTGCGTAAAACTTCTCAAATAATAGAAGAACACATGGATGATCCAGACTTTAATATACCGGAATTATGCAAAGGGATAGGCATCGGGCGTTCATTGCTGTATTCCAAGTTTAAAGCATTGACTGGTATGACACCTAATAACTTTGTATTGAATTATCGTTTGAAATATGCAGCAACCCTTCTCCGACAATACCCGAATTTGCCCATATCTGAAGCGAGCGATAGGACTGGTTTCAGTTCTCCGGTATACTTCAGCCGTTGTTTTAAGAACCAATATGGATGTACCCCGCAGAATTATCAGAAAAGAGTTGTAGCAAATGAATCTTAGTTGTTATTCTTGTATATATCCGGCTGCTTGAGCAATTTTTGCAGGGATCTGTGTATTATCTATTCTATCTTGAAATAGTTCAGCTCCTACTCCGATTGCAAAAACAGGAACATAGCCTGCTGAATGTCCACCACTAATCCAACCTATTTGGGCAATTTCATTAATGATACGTTTGGCTTCTGCTGCGATAGGTTCGTCTTGGGAGTATTCGCTTTTTTCCAAATTAATTTTTTGATGTTGCAGGCTTTCATTATAAGTGGCTTTTAAGCGAGCTTCTTGTTTTTCTGTCAATTTTACTTTATCCCAAAATCCAAAATTTTCTTTTAGTGCTTGTTGGATAGCTTCCCAACTTACTTGATTATTGGTTCTTGTACGCATTTTATTTACAATTCTTGTAAAGCCGTTTTCACTTACTTTTTGATTTTTCAGAACTTGTAAGTTAAGGTTATAAGAACCTGTTCCTAGGACAAAACCACCGGTTTCATGGTCAGCAGTTACCACAATAAGGGTTTCATTAGGATGTTGTAAATAAAATTCATAAGCTATCTTGATAGCATTATCAAAATCTATGATTTCATGAAAGGTAGTTGCAGCATCATTGCTGTGGCAAGCCCAATCTATTCTTCCTCCTTCTACCATAAGGAAAAAACCTTTTGATATATCTTTGGATAAGAAATTGATGGCAGAGCGGGTAATATCTTGAAGTGTCATATCTCCCTTTTGACGGTCGATGGCATAAGGTATAGCAGCTATTTCATGTTTTGAAGCCTCTTCTGTTTGAAATAAAATCATTTTTCTAGCTTTTTTGCTCTTTTTCAAGTACTCTTTATAGCCACGAGCAATGATGTAACCATTTTTGTCGGCCATTGTATATAGGTTTTCAGCTGAAGGATTTTTAGGATTTGTGCTTTCTTTGAAGTCGGAACCTGCATAGAAATCAAACCCAGCTTTATATAAATCTTTACCAATCTCATGATAGAGTGTACGTGTGGCTGCATGTGCGTAGAAGGCGCTTGGGGTAGCATGGTTTACAGTTACACTGGTAGCTATACCTACTCGACACCCTTTGTTTCTAGCCCATACGGCTATACTGTTTATGGGAGTTTTCTGATCCTTTAATACGCCAATTGCACTATTTTGGGTTTTGTGTCCAGTTGCTAGTGCGGTACCGGCAGCTGCGGAATCAGTTACACGGTTGCTCGCTGAATAGGTGGTTGCAATAGTAGAGTAGGGAAATTGGGTAAATAATAAAGGGGAGATTCCCGTTTTTTTCTTTAGTTCAGCACGGTATATTTCTGTACCTTGCACTTGGTTAATTCCCATGCCATCACCGATGAAATAAAATACATATTTGGCTTGTTGTGCATAAATACTAACCGACCAGACCAATAGGATAGATAAGAGTAAATGTTTTCTCATGGTATTTTTTTGATATAATGTTTTTATTGTTAATTACGTAGAGAGTGATGTCCGTCAATAGGGAAAGATTTGCCACTCCATGCTTTTCGAGAAGTCCAGTCAGCAGCTGGTTCACTCCAAAATGGGTGGTTGGCGGGCAAGGCTAATGGCATAAAAACAAGCGATGTCATATACAAGCTTCCATTGTTGGTATAATAATTTGCCAATTCTGGTTGATGACCGACAAATCCTAATTTGAGAAAACCTTTGTCATCAAAATTACCTTCTATAGAGAACATATTATTCATGACACAAGTTAATGCACTTCGGACTTGTCCATTGCATAGTACTTTGGGTAATCCGTATTTCCAGGCAGCAAGTGACAGTGATTGAAAGGCTCCCAATCGATATACTACAGAACGTCCGAAGGCTGGGTATGTGCCTTCTGGTGAGATAAGTCTTTCAATAAAGATATTGAATCTTTGCATGCGTTGAATTGCAAGTTTGGGACTGATGGGAGTAGGGAAGCCCTTTGCTTGACAAATTTCCAGTATTTCCACAAACATAGGATGCATTACATAGGAATTATAATAGTCTAAAGCAAATTCTGGACCGTCAGAATACCAGCCGTCGCTAAGATACCATTCGTTGAGTTTATTCATGGCTACTGTGAGTGCAAAATGATCGGCCTCTTCATCTATGAAAAGTAGAAATGCTTCTGTCATAGCGCGAAATAAGAGCCAGTTATTATATGCCGGACGAATTGTGCGCAATTTTTTGAAGCGCTCGATATAGCGTTGTTGGGTTATTTTGTCCAGTTGTTCCCAAGTTGCTTGAGGAGCACGGAGAAAGCTTTCGGCAATATAGGCGGCGTCCACTAATATTTGGGTAGGACCTTCCCATAAAAGATAGTCTGGGCTTTCGGGATTTACAGCGTTTTTGTATGATTGGAGTGCCCATTTATGTAATTGACTGCGTTGCTTCCCTTCAGGTGTATTGTCATCAGATAGAGATAACCAAGGAGAAATTCCAGCCATCAAACGTCCGAAAGCTTCCATATAACTAACCCGTTTATCTCGTCCATCCCAAGTAGGACTAAGTTCTAACTGCATGTTTTTTTGTAATTCACCTTTGCTCATATTTTCTAGAATTGGTTGTGCTATTTTATAGCAAAGGTCACTCCATTGTTTCCTTTCGTTTATTGGTTGTTTTACTTTTTCTCCAGCAAATGCATTTTCAGACAGATAAAAAGAAAGGATAATTAAAAAAATAATTTTTGTTTTCATATTTCTATTAAAGATTTGATAAGTGTTGGCTGCTTTTGATATCTTCTAAAATTCTATTCAAATTCAGTTTTATAAATCGGATAGATTTAACACTGCAATATTAATTCATTTAGAAAAAAATGGATTGTACAATAATACAGAATATATGGGATTATTGTCGGACTGATTATTTTGATAGACTAAAAGTCTAAGTCTTTCTATTTTATGGTGGGAGTATTTAATGGTAGCAGGAGTGAAATCTGTATGACATGGAAATAGCAATGTAACATGAACTATGAAAATCTTCCTGAATTCTATTAAAAATGTCCATGGATAATTTTAATAGTGACTTTGGATAATTTGCATAATGAATATAAAGTAAAAAGATGTAAACTTGCAACGTTAAAAACAACAAATCTTTAAAATACTTATGAAAATGAATGTTAAACACTACGGCTCTCTTTCTAAAAGAATAGTATTGGGAGCATCCTTGGTCTTACTTGCTACTGGATCGTTATGGGCAGTAGAAACTGGATCTGTTTCTATATCACCCCATGCGGATATAGTAGAAAATATTATGCAGCAAAAGACAATCAAAGGTGCTGTCTTAGATGTATTTGGTGAACCGATTATTGGTGCTAATGTGATAGTAAAAGGCACAGTAAATGGCGTGATAACGGATATAGATGGAAACTTTACCCTTGTTGGTGTATCTACAGGTGATATACTTTTGATTTCATATATTGGATATATATCTCAGGAGATTAAAATTTCTGCTAATATTACAGATTTAAAAATAACTTTGAAAGAGGATGCACAAGCTTTGGATGAAGTTGTAGTTGTGGGCTATGGGTCGGAAAAGAAAGTAAATTTGACTGGTTCTGTAAATAATATTAATGTAGCAGATCTGGCGGAAAGCCGTCCGATTACGGATGTGTCACAAGGTTTGGCAGGTATGGCTGCCGGTGTGCAAGTAACTTCTAGTTCTAACAAACCGGGTGAAAATACTGCATCTATTATGGTTCGTGGTCAAGGAACATTGAATAATTCGGCTCCTTTGGTTATTATTGATGGAGTAGAAGGTTCTCTGAGTAGTGTTCAGCCCCAAGATATTGAAAGTCTTTCTGTTTTAAAAGATGCCGCTTCTGCTGCTATCTATGGTTCAAGAGCTGCTAATGGTGTTATCTTGATTACTACACGTACAGGTAAGCAAGGAAAGGTAAAGGTGGAATATAATGGTTATATTTCATGGGAATCTGTGGGGAAAACTTTTGACCTGGTTTCTAATTATGCGGATTATATGGAGTTAATAAATGAGGGACTTACTAATTCTAATCTTCCAACCACATATTCTACCAACTCTATAGACTTATGGCGTCAAAATGAAGGGAAAGATGCTTTGAAGTATCCGAATACAAATTTAATGGATGCTATGTTCGAGACTTCATTGAGTCATAATCATAACGTTTCTATTAGTGGTGGTTCAGATAAAATTCGTTTTTATACATCATTTGGCTTTTTAGATAATCCGGGAGTTATGGAGAACTCTGGTTATAAAAAATCACAGGCACGCATAAATTTAGATATGGATGTGGCTTCTTGGTTAAAATTGGGAGCTAATATAAATGGATATGTAGCTTTTACAGAACCTGGTACAGATAAGATGGAGGACATCTTTACATATGCTGCAGCTACTTCTCCTGGTATGGTATTCCGCGCATCTGATGGTAGATTTGGAGCTACTAACAATGGTGAAGATGATCCTCAGAATGCGGCCAACAATCCTCTATATCGTTTATATAAAACAGATGGCGAAAATCAAGACAGATACTTGAAGGCACGTTTTTATGGAACTTTAGTCCCGCTAAAAGGTTTGACATTAACGGGTTCATTTAACTATATGCTTCGTAATAAAACAAGTGATTCCAAGCCTGTTTTTATTGAACAATGGAATTTTCAGAATGAAACAGTGACTTCTACCGGAATAGGCAAAACTTCCTTTATGGATAGTGATTATAAATGGAATAATTATCTGATGGATGTAACTGCTACTTATCAGAATAAAGTTTCAAAGCTTGACTATAGTATAATGGCGGGAGCTAGTCAGGAACTTTTTCGCTATAAATGGTTCAAGACAACAAAACAAGATTTGATTGATCCGGGATTAGGTGCACTTGATGGAGCTGTTGGTGCAGCTACATCTTCTGGTAATATGGTAGAGTGGGTGATGCGCTCTTATTTTGGGCGTATTAAATTGAATTGGGATAATAAATATTTGGTTGAAGCAAACTTTCGTGCTGATGGTTCTTCGCGTTTCTTAAAAGGGAATCGTTGGGGATATTTCCCTTCAGCTTCTGCAGCATGGAGAATTAGTGAGGAACCTTTTATTAAAGATTTTGCAGAAAAAATAGCGTTAAGCAATCTTAAGTTACGTGCTTCTTATGGTATGTTAGGTAATAACACGTTGAGAGCTATCAATTCAGATATTGAAGGTAATTATGATGCACAGGCTTTGTATGGTGCATCCAATTATGTTTTGAATAGCAATGTTATTACAGGTTTGGCTATGTTGGCTATTCCTAATGCTAATCTGACTTGGGAGAAAACTAAGATATTTAATGCCGGAATAGATTTCAGTTTTTTTGCGAATCGCTTAAGTGGTACTTTAGAGTATTTTCATAAGAAGACAGAAGATATTTTAATTGATCTTCCAGCTCCATTGGTAAATGGTAATGCGTCTATTCCTAGGCAAAATGCGGGTGTTGTAGTAAACAAAGGCGTGGAAGTCAGTTTAGGTTGGCATGACCAAATCAAAGATTTCTCGTATTTTATAAATGGGAATGTAACATTCATCAAGAATAAGGTTACTAAATTTAAAGGAAATGAGAGTGCTATTACGAATGCTGATATGATTAAGGAAGGTCATCCTATAAATGTGCAATATGGTTATGTTGTAGATCGTATTGTGCAGACTGAAGAAGACTTAGCTTATATTCAACAGCTGATAGATAATACTCCGATTGATCCAGCTACGGGGAAAGTCAAGAAAACTTTTCCTTCTAATACGCCGGAACTGGGAGACTTGCTTTATAAGGATATTAATGGCGATGGTGTTATTAATGATGATGACCGTACAGTGATAGGCAATGGTGCTACTCCAAAATGTACTTTTGGATTAAATTTAGGTGGTGCTTATAAAGGATTTGATTTCTCTGTTCTTTTGCAAGGAGTTACTGGAGTGGAAACTTATTGGCTAGATAATTATTTCCGTCCTTCTGTTCGTCATAGTTATCAGTTAAATAAGGAGATTGCCGATGGGCGTTGGCATGAAGGTATAATGCCAGGAACTGCTAAGTATCCTCGTCTTTTAGAGTTTAACGATAACCGGAATACTTTGATCAGCGATTTTTGGATTCAGAATAGGTCTTTCCTTAAAATCAAGAATATTCAATTGGGATACAGCTTTTCAAAATCTGCATTCCCTTCTTTACCAGTCGAACGTATCCGCATCTATGGCAGTTTAGAAAACTTCTTTACGTTTACAAAGTATGACGGTTTGGATCCTGAAGTAGATGGTGTTGATTATCCGGCAATGAAACAAGCTGTTATTGGTATTAATCTTTCATTTTAAATTAATGCTTTATGAAAAAATATAAATTATTGGCAAGTATATTATTAGCATCTTTAAGCTTGAACAGTTGTTATGATTTGGATAGATATCCATCCGATCAAGTGAGTGATGGAATTTTTTGGAAATCAGAGACGCATGCCAAACAAGGCATGATGGGGGTATATGCAGCAATGCAGGTAGATGATGCTTTTGGGTTGAAGTTTACTTTTGATAGTATGTCCGATATTGGTACTGGTTTTGGTAACGAGGCATACAGTGATGTTATCACAGGTATTTACAATGAACGTTCCAGTTTTGTGGAGAAAAAGTGGCAGTCACTTTTTGATGGTGTAATGAGAGCCAACTTGGTTATACGGAAAATAGCTGAAATAGAAAGTATGAGCGAAAGTCAGAAAGAGCAGTATGTGGCTGAGGCTAAGTTTATGCGTGCTCTGTTTTATTTTGAATTATACAATTTTTATGGAGCTTTGCCTTTATATGACGAGTCTGTTAATTTGAGTACAGACTATAACAATATGAAGAAACCTAGAAGTACAGAAGCAGATGTCTTAAAATTTATTCTTGATGATTTGGATTTTGCTATTACTCATAATTTACCGGTACATTGGGATGTAAGTGAGTATGGACGGGCTACTTTGGGAGCAGCTTATGCCTTGCGTGGAAAAGTGTATTTATATATGAAAGAGTATACAAAGGCAGTCGCTGATTTTGAAGAGATTATTTTGGATAAATCTGGTAAAGGGTATAATTATTCTTTATATGAGGATTATTCCAAATTGTTTACTCCTGAAGGAGATGAGAGCAATGAAATGATTTTCGCAATCCAAAACTCAGGTGGAGTAGGTAAGGATTATGGAATGCCGATTGCTTTTTATATGGGAAACCGCGCTACTTATGGCAGTGATTGGGCTTCTGCATTGCCTTCTACTAAACTAGTGGATATGTATGAATATCAAGATGGACGCCCTTTTGATTGGGAAGAAATTATTCCGGGTTTCACAACTAGTATAGAGGTAAAGGATAAAACTTATGTTTGTACACTGACTAAAGGAGGTAAGGCTATTGAAGCATATCCAGAAAATAGGGATAAGTTACTTGCTATGTATAAACAGCGTGATCCTAGGATGATGCAAACTATTATAATGCCTTATACTACTTATGATGGCTGGGTGAATGAGGCTCCGAAAACTTGTGAATTTGTGATTGCTCGTAATGAAACCCCTAATGAAGTAAATGGTTTTATTCGGGTAGGAACTAATAGAAGAGAGTCTTATATATTTAGAAAATTTGTTCCAGTAGGTAATATGAATGGAGAGATTAATAACCGCGAAGATACACCTATTAATTTTCCGTTGATTCGTTTAGCTGATGTATATTTGATGTATGCCGAATGCAAGAATGAATTAGATGATCAGACTACAGCTGTTGAGTACATCAATAAAGTACGCCAAAGACCTTCTACTAATATGCCTGCTATCAATAGTGGTGCTACTTGGCTAAAAGCAACAACAAAATCGGAAGTTTTTGAACGCATTAAACACGAGAGAGCTGTCGAGCTTATTGCTGAAGGTCATCGTTGGTTCGACCTTCGCCGTTGGAATATTGCTAAAGATGTACTTCCAGGAGATGTATATGGAGCGACTGGACAAAGAATGATGACTCGTACATTTCTTGATAGAGATATGTTGTGGCCTATACCTGGAGTCGAAATCGAGAGAAATCCTGCTCTGAAGCCAAATAATCCGGGATGGGATTGATAACCTAATTTAGTATTATTAAAATAATAATCTTTATGAAAAAGCAGAGCTTTATATTGAGCATGGTATTGGGATTTATACTTTTCTCGTCATGCTCCTCTGATTTGCTGAATGTTAATAATGAGGTTCCGTTGACAAAGAGCAATTTTTGTCCTTATGCTTTGGGAGATGAAATGATATTAGGTGCACATAAATGTAATGATATTGTAAAGTTACGAGATGCTATTGATTATGGAATTACTAACTTTGAAGTAGATATTCATGTTTCTCGAGAAAATGGCAACCCTGTACTGATGATTGGGCATGAATTAGAAACTTCAACGGGAAAAACTTTTGAGGAATATATGGATGATCTTCTTCAGATGAAACCAGATTTTAATTTCTTGTGGCTTGATTTTAAAGATTTGAGTACCGATGAAAATGAAAAAATCATTCGTGAGACTTTATACCGTTTAGATAGTAAATATGACATTAAAGATCGTGTTTTGGTTGAAAGTCGTTATATCACTCATTTAACCTCATTTGCCAATGATGGATGGAATGTTAGTTTTTACTCGACTTGGAACAGCTTGGTAGGAAAAACAGAACAGCAACAAAGAGAGATTTGTGAAAATTGGTTGCAGTCTATGCAAGAGAATAATGTAGATGGGATAAGTTTTGATTCAGATGTTTATGAAGCTATAAAAGCTAATTTTGAGAATGCGCAAGTTAATAATAGGCCAGTAAAACAGTATGCCTGGAATTATAGGATATATTATAATGAGCCTGATATTCAGGAAAAGATAAAGAAATATAGCCATTTGGCCGTGCTTATTATAGGTTTCCCTAATGAAGAGATTCCAAAACTTGTGTTGGATGTGCAATTTGCAGATAGTGGTGTAGCGACAAATAAAGGTAAGGTTCTTTCTTCTTTACCAGTGGTTCAAGGTACAACAAATGCAATCGTAACCCGTTGGAATACTCTATATGCAAAATACGAAGCTGTTTTTGACGGAACTAATTTTTTTTATGTTCCATACACTAAAGAAGATGCTATTGGAAATGCAATGCAAGGAATGTTTTCAATGGAGATCTTATTTTCTCCTGATGGAGGAGTCAATCCATTCTCTTCGATGGAAAGTGGTGGATTAGGATATGAAATGACCAGTGATAATAAACTTGCATTCTACTATAGGGCAAATAATAAATGGGTGTTACCAAACAATAATTTTCAAATACCAATACAAGTGGGGCAGAATGCATATTATCACGCTGTTGTAATATATAATAAAACCACTTTTAGGATGTACCTTAACGGCAATAAGGTGAAAGAAATGAAAGTTTCTGGCTCATTTAATTTCCCCCAAAAAAATCAGGCACCGGATTATTTGATGGGAATTGGCGGAGATTATCGTGATGTGGTAATTCCTTCTATTCAAAATTCTTTTATTGGGAAAATTGTATATGCCAGATTGTATAAAGGAGTTTTGAGTGAATCGGATGTGAAAAAAATGAATTAATCAGATTGAGAGAGAAAAGTATAAGGTCTTTTTATATATTTTCTCTGTTTATGCGAGTGAAGAATCTGTAAACATTCAAGCTTTGTCTGCAGATTCTTCATTTCGTTTAGAATATTGTTGCTTTTTCGCAACAGATTTTTCCTTTGTTTTATGTAAAATGATTCGTTATGGATAGATTTATCAGGTTATTTATATATCTATGTTTTGTAGGAAGCGGTATAGTAGCACAAAATACTTCTCCGGTTATCAGGTTCGGATTATTTGCCGATACTCAATATGGAGATTGTCCACCAGGGAATACTCGATTTTATAGACAAGCATTGCAAAAATTGGATACTTGCATTGACTGTTTTAATCAACAAAATGTTCAGTTTACTGTTAATTTGGGAGATATTATTGATAGGAAGAATATGGATTTAGATTCGATAAAGTTCTATCTATCACACCTTGACAATGAAATTTATCATATTACAGGCAATCATGACTATAAGGAAGTGACAGATGATGCTATACTTTATGAACAGTTAGATATGCCATCAGCGTACTATTCTTTCAAAAAGCAGAATTGGGTGTTCATTATGCTGAATACCAATGAAGTTTCGGCTTATGCCAATGTAAAAGGCACTGAAAAAGAGCAGGAATTAGCTGAGATGTTAGAGCATATAAAACAAATTGGAGGAAAGCAGGCTCATCGGTGGAATGGGGGGATCAGTAAAAAACAGATGACATGGCTCAATAACTTATTGGCTGAATGTGAAGAAAAAGGTTATAATGCCTTGATTTTTACACATCATCCCCTTTATCCTCAAAGTGAATTTACAGCTTTGAACAATATGGAAATACTGGATACACTTTCAAAATATTCTTGTGTAAAGGCAGTTTTTTCCGGACATCACCATGCTGGTGCATTTGGTTATTATAAAGGAATTCCGATGATAACACAAGAAGGGATGATTGAGACGAAAACTCAGAATGCATATTCTATTGTAGATATTACGGAGGATTCCATTCTTGTAAAAGGGTATGGAAGGGCTTCGTCACGTTCATTCAGATATTCGTCATTGCCTTATTGGAAAGATGTACTGGTTACTTCTGTGAATACAGAAAGTCCTCGCACTTCTTTTATGACATACTCTGACCGTTTACAAGCGTTAACAGGAAAATTTGAAAATAGTCCATATTATAAGCTTTTGAATGGCATTTGGGATTTTTATTATGTAGAATCTTATAAAGACCTTCCTGAAGATATAACTGATGTTTCAACTTCCATTACAAATTGGCATAAGATTAAAGTGCCGGGGAACTGGGAAATTCAAGGGTATGGTACAGCAATTTATACTAATCAATGTTATGAATTCCAACCTAGTAACCCGCAACCTCCGCTATTGCCCGAACAGAATCCAGTAGGTGTTTACCGTAAGGAATTTACTATACCTGCCGGTTGGGATGGACGTGATATCTACTTACACATAGCTGGTGCGAAATCTGGCTGTTATGTGTATATTAATGGTGAGGAAGTTGGTTATAATGAAGATTCTAAAAATCCAGCTGAATATTTGGTTAATAATTTTTTACGGCCAGGGAAAAATATACTTATATTAAAGATTTATCGCTGGAGTACTGGCTCTTATTTGGAATGTCAGGACTTTTGGCGTCTAAGTGGAATTGAACGGGACGTTTTTTTGTATTCACAACCTAAAGCATCAATTAAGGATTTTCGAATAACTTCTACATTGGATGATAGCTATAAGAATGGTATTTTTAAGGTAGCTATTGATATGAAGAATCATAAGGATAGTACTGTTGCATTGAAAGTTTGTTATGAGTTGATTGGAGCGTTAAACAAAATTGTTGCTTCAGGTGAAACAAAATTACTCTTGCCTTCTGGTAGAATAAAAACTGTTACTTTTGAACGACAACTACAGGATGTGCAGACTTGGACTTCGGAATCTCCTAACTTATATAAATTGATAATGACTATTCAAGAAAATGGAGAATCTACTGAGGTAGTTCCTTTTAATGTTGGTTTTCGTCGTATTGAAATAAAAAGAATAGAACAGAAAGCTGAAAATGGAAAAAATTACACTGTTTTGTTGATTAATGGGCAGCCTTTGAAACTGAAAGGAGTGAATATTCATGAGCATAATCCAGAAACAGGTCATTATCTAACGGAAGATTTGATGCGTAAAGATTTTGAACTTATGAAGCGTGCCAATATTAATACTGTACGTTTGTGCCATTATCCACAGGATCGTCGTTTTTATGAATTGTGTGATAAATATGGTTTTTATATATATGATGAAGCTAATATTGAAAGTCATGGTATGCGTTATGATTTACGTAAAGGCGGTACTTTGGGTAATAATCCTGAATGGTTAAAACCACATATGTATCGTACGGTTAATATGTTTGAGCGTAATAAGAATTATCCTTCTCTTACTTTCTGGTCTTTAGGTAATGAAGGCGGGAATGGATATAATTTTTATCAGACTTATTTGTGGATAAAACAGGCTGATAAAAATATAATGAATCGTCCTGTAAATTACGAACGTGCGCAGTGGGAATGGAACACAGACATGTATGTTCCGCAATATCCTACTGCCATTTGGTTAGAAAATATAGGGAAAGAAGGGAGTGATCGCCCGGTTGTTCCTTCAGAATATGCCCATGCAATGGGGAATTCTACGGGTAGTCTTTGGGAACAATGGAAAGCTATTTATAAATATCCAAATTTGCAAGGCGGATATATTTGGGATTGGGTAGATCAAGGTATTCTGACCCAAGATGTAAATGGCTGCCAGTTTTGGGCTTATGGGGGAGATTTTGGGAACAATATGCCGAGTGATGGAAATTTTTGTTGTAATGGTATTGTCAGCCCAGATCGTACTCCTCATCCGGCTTATTGTGAGGTAAAGTATGTACATCAGAATGTAGCTTTTGAGGCAATTAATTTGGCTTTTGGTAAATTTCGAATATGGAACCGTTTTTATTTTACTAACTTGAAAAAATATCAAATTAATTATTGGATAAAAGAAAATGCTAAGATAGTTCGTTCTGGTAAGTTGTATTTAGACATCGCTCCTCAAAAAAGTAAATTATTAAATGTGGATGTAAGTGGCTTGAAACCGAGGAGTGGCGTAGAATATTTTGTGGAGTTCAGTGTAACAACTATTGAACCAGAGGCTTTACTTCCTATAGGTTATGAGATTGCTAAGGAGCAGTTTCGCCTTCCCATAAATCCATTACCTCAAGTTTTCAAAATGGATGGTCCTACTTTAACCTGTAGAAAGGATAGCTGTTTTGTGGCTGTTGAATCTTCTAAAGTTCGTTTTATATTCAATTTAAAGAATGGCTTGGTTACTTCTTATAAAGTGAACGGTGTAGAATATTTTAAGGATGGTTTTGGCTTTCAGCCAAATTTTTGGCGTGCTCCTAATGATAATGATTATGGTAACCAAATGCCTGAGCGCTTACAGATATGGAAACAAGCTAGTAAAAACTTCAAAGTTGCAGCTACTGATATTAATATGGAAGGGGAGGCTGCTGTTGTGGCTGCTACTTACTTGTTACCAGCCGGGAATCAGTATAATGTTATTTATCGCATTTATCCATCAGGTGTAGTAAAAGCAAATTATACTTTTACGGCGACGGATATGAAAGCAAAGAAGGCAGATGTTTCTGAAGAAACTTTAGCGGCAACTTTTACTCCAGGGAATGAAGATATTCATAAAAGACCATTGTTTTTAACTGTGCCACGTATAGGAATGCGTTTTCGTATTCCTATAGAAATGAATCGGATTACTTACTTTGGGCGCGGGCCAGAAGAAAACTATATTGATCGTAATGCCGGTGCATTTGTAGGTCTTTATAGAAATACTGCAAATGGCATGTATTTTCCATATGTGCGGCCACAAGAAAATGGTCATCATACAGATACACGTTGGTTAACCTTAACGGAAAAGAATGGTAAGGGATTAACAATATATGCAGATAGCCTTATGGGATTTAATGCTTTATGTAATTCTGTAGAGGATTTTGATGGAGAGGAAACTACTCAACGAGATTATCAGTGGCTTAATCGTAATGAAGAAGAACTAAAGCATGATATCATAGCTGCTAAAAATGTGAGACCACGGCAGACTCATATTAATGATATAGTGCCAAGAAATTTTATAGAAGTATGTATTGATATGAAACAAATGGGAGTAGGCGGGTATGATAGTTGGGGAGCTATGCCTGACTTGCAGTATCTCATTCCTGCTAATAGGGATTATCAATGGGGAATTACCATTGTACCAATTTAAGTTAAGGGAATACCAGCCTTAATTTAGATAATGAATATTTTGAGTATAAGATTATATTAGTAATTTATTGATATTTATTATTTTAAATGATTATCCTGTGAAATTCTGACTGTTTGCAGAATATATTATTGGAGTATAACGTTTTGGAAGAAAAGATAAGCTTCTTCCAAAACGTTTGTAAGAATATGCTATGTAACGATGTATCCAAGACATTATATAATGTTTTTCTGCAGTTCATTTGTTTTTGATATCGAAGGTAACTTTATTAGATATGAGTTTTATGGTTTGGTTGAGTTGTCCAATATTTTATGTTAGTTATTGATATTTATCAAATGGTAGGTACCCAATAAAAAATATTGTTAGCTTTCTATAGGCAGATATGAGGGGTATCAATGGTGATGATGTTCCCCCAATACCCGGTGCGGCAATGTTCCATGTCCCAGCAGTTCTATGGGGCAGTTGAAATTGCGTTCCAGCCATTCGCCGGTAATGCCGGTATCGGGGTGGTAGTCCAGTGTTTCGTTGACACAGGCAATGGATTTCACCTGCTGCAATACTGTGCCTATGTCGTGGCTGACGAGTATGATGGCGCAATCTTTGTTGATTTCGGCCAACAATTGGTATAGGCGTGCCTCAAACCGTTTGTCGATATAGGTACTGGGTTCGTCGAGGATTACCACTTCGGGATCCGAAATAATGGCACGTCCCAGCAAGGCGCGTTGAAGCTGTCCGCCGCTCAATGCACCGATAGCCCGTTCTTCCAGTCCTTCCAGTCCCATGCGTACAATGACTTGATGTGCCTTTTCTTTATGTTCTTTTGTAAAACGCGAAATAAGTGACTTCTTGCTGCTGAGCCCTGACAGAATCACCTCTTCGACGGTGATAGGGAACTTGCGGTCTATGCTGTTGTATTGAGGCAGATAGCCCATGGTGAGCTGTAAGTTGCCTGCCGTGTGGGAAGAGGTGAAAGATATTTCACCGGAAAGCGGTTTGAGCAATCCTAAAATACATTTGATAAGAGTGGTCTTGCCACCTCCGTTCGGACCGATGATACCCAGAAAATCCCGGTCGTAAACGGTGAGGTTTACATCGCGAAGTACTGTACGGCCGTCGTATCCGGCATTGAGGTTTTTGATTTCAATAATAGGTTTCATTGCTTCATTCTTGGTTCTTCATTGGGTTCAGCGCTTGGGCTATATTCAGCATTTCCGTTTCCCAATCGTAAGATAAGGGATTGATGTCAACAACCCGGGTTCCGGTTTGTTGGGCGATGAGTTCGGCATTGCGGCGGTCAAATTCCGGCTGTACGAAGATGACATGTACATTTTCGCTGCTGCAGGTATCAATCAAGGCTTTCAGATGTGCAGGAGACGGTTCTTTGCCACCGGCTTCGATGGGAATCTGATGCAATCCGTAGTCGCGGGCGAAATAAGAGAGTGCCGGGTGGTAAATCATAAAGGCATGGTCTGCGCCGGGTGTTGCCAGCGTTTGCCGTATGAGGCTGTCGGTATGTTCTATCTTCCGGCAAAGAGTATTATAGCGTTCCAGATAAAAATCTTCGTTGCCTTTGTCGATATTGCGTAAGGCACTTAAGATATTGCCTGCGATGATTTGGGCGTTGACGGCCGAGTTCCATATATGGGGCTCCACACCGATGGCGTGTTGGTGCTCTTTTTCGTTGGCTGCGTGATGATGAACATGCGTGTTGTCATAAATCAGATCTACACCTTGCGACATATCGAAGAATTGCAGGTGAGGAGCGTTGTCTGTCAGCTTGTCAGTCCAAGTCTGCTCGAAACCGATATAGCCGATACGGAAGTAAGCCTTACTGCGTGCAAGCTCTACGAGCTGTTGAGGCGTAGGGTCATAGGTTTCCGGACTTGTGCCCTTGGGCACCATGCTGACTACCGTAAAGCGGTCGCCGGCAATGGCTTCGGTGAGGTACCGTAGAGGCTCGAGGGTAACGGTGATAACCTGTTTTCCTTCGCTCCTATTGTTGGTTTTGCTTCCGGGTTTGCAGGAAGCTATCAGTATCGTTGCAAGTAGTAGAAAGTATATCTTTTTCATCTATTCTATCTATGGTTTTTTGTATATGTGGCTCTGTGGGGCCGTTACTTTGTTTGTTTTTTGTGTATGGCTCATTCCTTTGTTTTGGATGCCCGCAGTATTTCGCGTTTGCCACCCGGCGGACCGGGAAGACGCTCTACCCTAAATCCGATGGCTTGCAAAAGCCTGCGGATAACGCCTTTTGCACAATATGTGGTCAGTATGCCGTTGTTGTTCATGGCGGCATATATGTGCCGGAAAAGCTCTTCGCTCCACATTTCCGGCTGTTTTTCGGGAGCAAAGGCATCGAAATAGACAAGGTCGAAGTAGTGATTAGTGGTTAGCGATGAGTGATGAACAGGTAATCTGTCACTCATCGCTGGCTGCTTGTCGCTCATCACTTTATTTACGTCTCCTTGTATCTTGTGTAACGTGAAGTACGGTGTAATGTTCACGTCTTTGTGCCAGGGTGCCGTGTGTAATTCCTTAAACAGGGGATTGTCGCTATAATGTAGAACATTCACTTCTTCCCATGACAGAGGATAAAGTTCGATACCGGTATAGTGAACCGGCTTTTGCTCCAGTCCGGCTGTTTCCAGTGTGAGCAGAGCGTTCAGTCCCGTGCCGAAACCTATTTCAAGGATATGCGGCAAGGTAGCGGCGGAGGCTTTCAGCCCCATGTCGATGAAAATATGTTGCGATTCTGTGCGCGCCCCTTTTACCGAGTGATAATGCTCATTCAACTCCGGCACAAACAATGTGGTGCTTCCGTCTTCCGTCTGTTCTATAATCCGTTCCATACCCGCTAATCACTAAATATTAATTACCAACCGCTAAACACTCATCACCGACAAAGCGCCTTGAAGAGCCGATAACATAACGATGTATCGTATCAGTTTTCCTGTAAACATGGAAAGCGAAGTCAGCATTACGTTGCTGCGCATAAATCCCAGTGCTATGGCAATGGCTTCTCCTATAAAGGGCAGAAAGGCAAAGAAAGCCATGAGCGCTCCTTTACCTTGCAGGAAACGCTGCATTTTGTCTATTTTTTCTTGCTTCACTTTGAAATATTTTTCTATCCAGTCTGTCTTGCCGAGATGTCCCATGTAATAGCAGGTCATACCGCCCATTGTGTTTCCCAGTGTGGCGGCAAGAACACAGATGGCAGGGTTCAAGCCTACCTTGACGAGTGCCAGCATCACCAGCTCGGAACTGAACGGAATGATGCTTCCCGCCAATAAGGCCGAGATAAAGAGCCCTGCATATCCCCAGTCTATCAGGAGTTGTATGAGTGTATCTATAAAAGCGTCCATAGATTGAATCCGAATAAAGTAAATAATCCGACCAGCATAATGATGAAGAACAGGTTGGAACTCCGGCTGTTGGTCAGTACGAATAAGTGTCCTATCAGAATACTGGTGCCGATTAGCAGCAGAGAGAACAGATGGGGGTACAGAGCGGGTTGCAGTCCTATATAGACGAAAATACAGAAGTTCAGGAATATCAGGAAGTGCAGATAGCTGCGCGTACGTATCTTGTCCTCATATCCGGCTATTAAACAATGGCTTGAACTGACCATATATAAAAGGAGTATATACCCGATTGTCGCCAATTCCCAAGGTCGGAAACCAAATAGGATAGAGCGGAAATTCACCAGTTCCAGAAATGGCTGGTAGAATAAATCCATGTGTCCGGATAGATAGGCATAGCCCAATAGAAACCAATAAGGTACGCTCCAGCCGATAAGCGAAGCGAAAAAACTCTTGGGGTGCAGGGACTGGAAGCTATACGCGCCTATCCAAAATACGGGAACAAAGAATATCAGTTGCGGAAAAAGCAGACTCCCCATTCCTATAAATACGAATGCGTGAAACAGATAGCTTGCAGATTTGGATTGCTGATAGCTCTTGAACAGGAAATACAGAGCAATGAGAAAAGTGACCGCTACCAAATCTCCTGCATACAGTATGTGCATGGTAGGGCAAACGGAAATCAGCAGGAAATAAATGGCTGTCTGTACTGAGGCCCGCATGCGGATGATGGCAAAGGCGTTGTTCAGCCCGATAAGAAAATACCCTATGACGGAGTACAGGATGAAGCTGAAAAGACGAGTGCCCCACGTTGGAATACATGAGCTATAGAATATGTCCCATAGGGGGTAATTGCCTTTCCGTATCTCCAAATCGGGCAACAGAATAGCGCTCAGTATCCAGCAGGCTACTGATATAAGGATGGCGGCGGGAAGCGTAAATCGTCCCGCCGTAACCCGATTTTGGAATCTTTGGCTTCTCATTGACTGTTAAAGGTCGAATCCGATATCGCGACGGAAGTATTTGCCTTCAAAACTTAACATGTCGGCCACTTTATAACTCTTTTTCAAAGCCTCTTCTTTTGTCTCTCCATAGGAGCAGACAGCTATGACGCGTCCGCCGTTGGTGACGATATGCCCGTCTTTTACGGCGGTACCGGCATGGAACAGAATGCTGTCCGTGGTTTCTGCCAAGTCAAAGCCGCTCATGGGATAGCCTTTCTGATACGTTTCGGGGTACCCGCCACTGACCAGCATTACGCAGGCAGCCGTGCGCGTGTCGAGTTCCATTGCCTTGGTGTCGAGGTTTACCTTGTGCACGCCTTCGAAAAGCTCTACAATGTCGCTCTTGATGCGCAGCATGACACTTTCGGTTTCCGGGTCGCCCATACGTACATTGTATTCGATAACCATAGGCTCGTTCTGTACATTGATAAGTCCCAGGAAAATGAAACCTTTGTACAGAATGCCTTCTTCGCGCAGTCCGTTGATGGTAGGCTCTATGATGCGTTTGCGCACCTTTTCCATAAATACCTCATCGGCAAACGGAACGGGTGTTACGCTACCCATACCGCCGGTGTTCAATCCCTTATCACCTTCTCCGATACGTTTATAGTCTTTGGCTACAGGCAGTACCTTATAGTGCTCACCATCGCTCAGGACAAATACCGAGCACTCTATCCCGCTGAGGAATTCTTCGATAACCACTGTTGCACTGGCATCGCCGAACATACCGCTGAGCATCTCTTTCAGCTCTTTCCGGGCTTCTTCCAGAGTCGGAAGAATCAGCACGCCTTTACCGGCGCACAGGCCATCGGCTTTCAGAACGTAGGGAGCGGTGAGCGTTTCGAGAAAAGCAAGTCCTTCTTCGAGTGTTGCAGCAGTCACGCTTTTATAGCGGGCGGTAGGGATGTGATGGCGCAGCATGAATTCCTTGGCAAATTCTTTGCTGCCTTCCAATTGCGCACCTTTTGCAGAAGGACCGATGACAGCAATGTGCTGTGTAGCGGCATCTTCTTTGAAGAAGTCGAAAATACCCTGTACCAACGGGTCTTCGGGACCCACTACAATCATGTCAATCTTATGTTCAAGGGCAAAAGCCTTGAGGGCGGGGAAGTCCGTAGCTTTGATGGCTACATTTTCGCCCACTGCACTTGTTCCCGCATTGCCGGGAGCGATATACAGTTTCTCTATTTTGGGGCTTTGTGCAATTTTCCAAGCCAAAGCGTGTTCACGGCCACCTGAGCCAAGCAATAATACTTTCATTTTATGGATACGTTTAATTGTTTACTGTTGAAAATGTGTCCGGTTTATAAATAATCCTCGAAATATCGGGTTATCTTTTCGTGCAGATGTACGCGGTCGCGTCCCAAAACGTTGTGCTTATGTCCGGGATAGATAAACAGATCGGGATAGGTGCGTGCATCTATGCATGCCTTCATGAAAGAAAGCGTATGCTGGGGCACGCAGGTGTCGTCGTGGTCATCGTGGATAATGAGCAGATGTCCTTTCAGTTGCCCTGCGAGGTTCTTCAAGTCGCACTGTTCATAACCTTCGGGATTTGTCTGCGGGGTGTCCATATAGCGCTCGCCATACATTATCTCATAATATTTCCAGTCGATGACCGGTCCGCCGGCCACGCCTACTTTGAAAATCTCCGGATAGCGCAGCATGAGTGCGGTAGTCATGTGTCCGCCGAAACTCCAGCCGTGAACGCCGATGCGGCTGCTGTCTATGTAAGGCAGGCTTTTCAGGTAGTCCACTCCTTTTACCTGGTCTTTGCCCTCTTCAATACCCAAGTGTCTGAAGGTGACGTTTTCAAACTCCAGCCCCCGGTTACTGCTACCGCGGTTGTCGAGCGTGAACATGATATAACCCTTATTGGCCATATAGATGTCCCAGCCGCGTGCGTCATTCATCCAGCCGTTGGTAATCATCTGGGCATGAGGACCGCCATATACATAGACGATTGCAGGATATTTCTTATTCGGGTCGAAGTCGGCAGGCTTTACAAGGCGGTAATATAAGTCGGTCTTGCCGTCGGCAGCCTTTATTGTACCGGTTTCTATGGCAGGCATGACAAAGCCTTCATAAGGATTCTTCGCAGTGAGCAAAGAGACGCTTTTCTTGCTTTGGGTATTGGTTATCTCTATTTTGCGGGGAGTATCCGGAGTTGAATACCGGTCGATAATATAATTGCCCGAAGCGGAAAGTATTCCGTTGTGTACTCCCTTGCTGTTGTCCAATGGAGTACGTTTGCCGGTATTGACATTGACCTTGTACAGGTTGCTTTGCAAAGGAGATACTTCCGTAGAAGCGATGATAACTTCTTTCTTTCTGGCATTGAATCCTAAAATGTTCTGTACCAGCCACTCCCCTTTTGTCAGTTGCTTGATGAGCTTGCCGTCCGTATTGTAGAGATACAGATGGTTGTAGCCGTCTTTCTGGCTCTGGTAGATAAATTGAGTATGATCCCAAGGCAGGAACAGGATGGGTTGTTGAGGCTCCACATATTTGGGATGCGTTTCTTCGATAAGCGTGGACATCAGTTCGCCGGTCTCGCTGTTGTATCGGCAAAGTTTTGCATGATTCTGGTCACGGTTCAGCTCTATGAGATAAAGACTCTTTTCGTCGGGCGCCCAACTGATATTGGTGAAATAACGGTTGGTAGGATCGCCGGTATTCAAGTAAACGGTTTTTTGAGTGTCCGGATTATAGATACCTACGGTAACCTGATGGCTGAGCATCCCTGCCATCGGATAACGTATCTTGTCCACCAGCGCTATTCTGGGAGTAATATCCACCAGCGGATAGGGAGTTACCATGCTTTCGTTCATGCGGTAAAAGGCCAGCAGGTTTCCTTGAGGACTCCAGAAGGTGCCCTTGCCGATTCCGAATTCATTGCGGTGTACGCTCTGCCCGCATACAATTCCTTCGGGTTCTTCGGTTACGGCTTTGTTGTCTACGAAGAGGTTATTCTTAACGGTATAGGCTATGTGTCCGCCTTCCGGGGTATAGTCAATGTTTGCACCATTTCTTTCTCCAGCCTGCGGCAGACCTTTGACGAATTCATCTTTCTCGAAATCATAAACGATGTATCTCGCAGGCAATTTGATAAGCATATACGGTTTGTCCGGCCATGGAAACTCGGTATTGTAGAAATGCTGTACTTTATTTCCCTTATGGCCGGGTGTTGCGGTTGTTTCCGTAGGAGTTATCAGTGAGTTGAGTACTTTATTTACCTTTTCCCGGGTTGTGAGCAATGTCTCCTTCCCGTTTTTGGGATTGACGGCAAACAAAGAGTCGATGCCGGGTTTTATACATACGTCACCCCACCACTGCAAACCCGGCAGGTTCTCAGCGATACGATAGGTTGCGCCACCAGGAAGAAGGTCTTCCAGAGTGGGCATTTTCAAGTTTTGTGCCATAAGCTCCATTGAAGATAAAGCAGGTGTTGCCAGTAGCAATACCATGATTGCCTTACCGATTCTCTTTATGTTCATAGCTTTTAATTTTAACGGTTTCAGTCGTTATTCCGTTCGTTGTTCCGTTTCCGAAACTCTCCCGGTTTACGTTCTTTATTAAATTCTCGCTCTCTGTCAAATTCTCGCTTCGGTTTCCATTCTCCGTCTGCCGGTTTTCTGTATTCACGAGGCTTGAACTCCCGTTTATCATCCGATTTGAATTCTCTTCTCTCTCTCGGCTTGAATTCCCTTTTCTCTCCGGATTTAAACTCTCTTCTTTCTCCGGTCTTGAATTCTCTTTTTTCTCTTGCAGCGTAAGGTCTGTACTCTTTATTACCCTCTTCGCTTTCCTGCTTTTTGAATTCTTTGTATTTTCCGTCGAAGATTTCGTATTTACGGAACTCACATTCCAGAGCACCGTTGAACAGAGGTATCTTGGCAGTAGGTTTCAATCCGATTTGATCGAAGCATTCTTCACGATAAGAAAGTATCCACGCGGTGTTGCCTGTAAACGCATGTTTCAGCCGTTCGCCAATCATGGAGTATAAGCCCAGCAGGTCGTTGGTAGATATACGCTCTCCATAAGGCGGGTTGGTAATGATAACAGCCTTTTCCTTAGGTTGCTCAAACTGCTGGAAAGGTTGCAACTTCAGCGTTACGTCTTTGGATACGCCTGCTGCCTTGATGTTATGGGTTGCGATTTCGTTGGCTTTCGGGTTGTTGTCGTACCCGTATATCTTATGAGCGAATTCACGTTCCTGGCTGTCATCGTTATAAATCTTATCGAACAGATCCTGGTCGAAATCAATCCACTTTTCAAAAGCAAACTCCTTACGGAATACGCCCGGTGCGATATTCCTGGCTATCAAGGCAGCTTCGATGGGGATTGTTCCCGAGCCGCACATCGGGTCTATCAGGTCACATTCTCCGTGCCAACCGCTCATTAATATCATGCCGGCTGCCAAAACCTCATTCAGAGGAGCTTCCACGGCTTCCTGACGATAACCGCGGCGGTGCAGAGACTCGCCGGATGAATCGAGAGAAAGAGTGCATTTGGTTTCTGCAATGTGAATGTTCAATAATACATCCGGCTTGCTGATGCGTACGGACGGGCGTTTGTCGTATGCATCCCGGAAATAGTCCACAATGGCATCCTTCACTTTGTAGGAAACAAATTTGGAATGGCGGAATTCCTCGCTGAACACAACTGCGTCTACGGCGAAAGTTTTATCTATATCCAGATAATCTTCCCAGTGGATTGCCTTGATCTGTTCATACACCTCATCGGCATTTTTCGCTACAAACTGTTTGATAGGTTTCAGGATGCGGATAGCAGTCCGCAGGCAGAAATTCGCCTTGTACATCATTTCCTTGTCGCCGCGGAATGATACCATACGACGTCCTATCTGTATCTCGTCTGCACCCAAAGAGGTCAGTTCCTGTGCCAATGTTTCTTCCAGTCCCTGGAAAGTTTTGGCAATCATTTCGAATGATTGTTCGCTCATCTACTTATTTATGATTTATAATTTATGATTTATTCCGGTATGATTTCATTTTTACTATTACGCATATGGTATGGATTATAATTCTGAAATCATAAAATCTCTTACTTTTTTGCTTTGGTTTGTACTATTCTTGCGCCTGCGGGCACATCTTCCGTTACCCAGATGTTGCCGCCTACGGTAGCGTCTTTTCCGATGGTGATACGCCCTAATATGGTGGCATTGGAATAGACAATGACATTGTCTTCCAGTATGGGATGGCGGGGTATGCCTTTGATGGGTTTACCGTCTTGGTCCAGCGGGAAACTTTTGGCTCCGAGGGTTACACCCTGGTATAGTTTTACGTTCTTGCCGATGATGCAAGTCTCGCCGATTACCACACCTGTACCGTGGTCTATCGTGAAATAACCGCCTATGGCAGCTCCCGGATGAATATCGATACCGGTTTCGCTATGGGCCATTTCGGTGATGATACGCGGAATGAGAGGCACGCCGAGTACCAACAGTTCGTGTGCTATGCGGTAATTGCTGATAGCGCGTATGGCCGGATAGCAACTGATAACCTCGCCAAACGAATGTGCGGCAGGGTCGCCGTTGTAAGCGGCTTCAACATCCGTAGCCAGTATGCGACGCAGTTCAGGTAAATGGCTGATGAACCGGGCGGCAATTGATGCGGCCTCCTCACGTTGAAGTTCGGTACAGCAACTGCATTCGTCATCACTGCCGAAACAGAGTCCTGCCAATATTTGCTCGGTCAGCAGGTCGAACAGTCTTTCTATATTGACTCCGATATGGTAAGTTACCGTACGGCTGTTGACCGTTGAATTTCCAAAATATCCGGGGAAGATAATGGCACGTGCAAGTTCGATAATATCGCACAATGCCTTAGCTGAAGGCAATGGATTGCCGTCCGTGTGCTGGTGAAACAGTCCTTTGTAGGATTCGCTTTCCGATAGCTCATCGACTGCCTGTGTCAGGATGTGAGTAAAATTAAGTGGACTCATTATGATATCCTTTATTAATAAAGTGGCTACAAAGGTATAAAATACTCACCAATTTTCCTACATATCCCTCATTTATAGTATGGATTTACCACATTTATGGTATTTTGAATGAACGGACTCCGCCGTACTTTTGTCTTATTGATAATTCACTGCAAGATATGAAAAAAATAGCACAACGCCTGACTGATTTAGTTGGCAATACTCCTTTGTTGGAGTTGAACAATTATGGTAAAAACAAGAACTTGAAAGCTCGTGTCATCGTCAAACTGGAATACTTTAATCCTGCGGGCAGCGTAAAGGACCGTGTTGCGCTGGCTATGATAGAAGATGCGGAAACGAAAGGGCTGTTGAAGCCCGGTGCAACGGTTATTGAGCCGACCAGTGGGAATACCGGGGTAGGGCTTGCCTTTGTGGCAGCTTCCAAAGGCTATAAATTGATTTTGACTATGCCGGATACCATGAGTACGGAACGTCGCAATCTGCTGAAAGCCCTTGGTGCGGAACTTGTTTTGACGCCCGGTGCAGACGGTATGAAAGGTGCTATAGCCCGTGCCGAAGAGTTGCAGGCAAGCACTCCCGGTTCACTGATTCTGCAGCAGTTTAATAATCGGGCTAACCCTGCCGTTCATGAGCGCACTACCGGGCAGGAAATCTGGCAGGATACGGACGGGAAGGTTGATATATTCGTGGCCGGTGTGGGGACCGGCGGAACGGTGAGCGGCGTGGGTGCGGCTTTGAAGAAACATAACTCCCGGATACAAGTGGTAGCCGTAGAACCGGAAGATTCTCCGGTATTGTCAGGCGGAGAACCGGGCCCGCATAAGATTCAGGGTATCGGTGCAGGTTTTGTTCCGAAAAACTATAATAGTGCCGTGGTAGACGGAATTATGCAGGTATCCAATGATGATGCCATTCGTACCGGGCGGGAACTGGCGAAATACGAAGGCCTGTTGGTGGGGATTTCTTCGGGAGCGGCTGTCAGTGCTGCAACCCGGTTGGCGCAGTTGCCGGAGAATGAGGGTAAAAACATAGTAGTGTTGCTCCCTGATACGGGAGAACGCTATTTGTCGACGCTGTTGTATGCCTTTGAGGAATATCCCTTATGATGAGTTATGTGCTCAGTCCTATACAGAGACGACCTATGTGACTGAAGTATTCTGAGTATAGGACTGGGATACCTTGAAAATGCAGGTTAGTGACAATCAAACTTCGGGCAAAGTTTTTTGTAGAGATTATTTCAATTCACTCGGTCTCAGCCCGAACGATTTGCAGCTTATTTCATCTACTTTCACTTCCCATATTTTCACATTGCGTACAGCCGGTTCGGCGTAGCTACATGCATTGTCCGTATATTGCTTCATAAGCAGGTCGAGTATCCGTCGCTTTTCATCCATATCTTCTATGAAACGCACTTTGCCTTTACAGATAACGCTGCGGGATTTCATGCTGTAACTGCAAGCTATCTGTTTATGCATATACACCAGTTCGTGCCCTTCACAGAAGGTGATGCAGACCTGCGGATGCCGTGCCACCATTTCTACTTTACTTCCTTCGGGGCCCGAATGCAGATAAATAGTATCATTTTCCCAGGCAAAGTTCATAGGTATTACATACGGATTACCCTCTCCGTCGATAATCCCGACCGTACAATAAGGGCATTTACGGATGATATCTTCTATTTGCGAGCGGTCTGTAATAGTAATTGTCTTCATGTATGTGTAGGTAAACTTTTGTAACTGACAATGATAATTCCGCCTATTCAACCAGTGCAAAGTCCAACTGCTTTTTCTCCAGGTTGGCACGTGCCACCTTGATAGTGATAGCGTCGCCGAGGCTGTATGTGCGTTTCTTCCGTCGTCCGCGCAGGCAATAATTCTTTTCGTCGAATTCGTAGTAATCATCATCGAGGTCGCGGATAGGTATCATTCCTTCACATTTATTCTCGTTCAGCTCAACGTACAGTCCCCATTCGGTAACACCGGAAATAACGCCGTCGTAAGTCTGTCCCAGGCGTTCCGTCATGTATTCCACCTGTTTGTACTTGATAGAGGCGCGTTCCGCATTGGCAGCTATCTGTTCCATGCTGCTGGAATGCTCGCAGAGGGCTTCGTATTTCTGTTCGGAAACGCTTCGTCCGCCTAAATCCAGGTATTTGGTCAGCAACCGGTGCACCAGCATGTCCGGATAGCGTCGGATGGGCGAAGTGAAATGGGTGTAATAATCGAATGCCAATCCGTAGTGACCGATGTTGTGCACGGAATAACGTGCTTTTTGCATGGCGCGGATGGATACGGTTTCAATAAGGTTCTCCTCTTTCTTCCCCTGAATATCATCCAGCAGATGGTTGATGGATTTGGATACATCCGTTTTGGTTCCGCCGGTGCGCAGTTTGTAGCCGAAGCGGGCGATGAACTGTGCCAGGTTATCCAACTTTTCAGGGTCCGGAAGGTCGTGAATACGATAGGGGAATACTTTCGGCTTTTTGTTTTTGGGTACACGTCCTATTTTTTCCGCCACAGTGCGGTTGGCGAGTAGCATGAACTCTTCTACCAGTTTGTTGGCGTCTTTGGATTCCTTGAAATATACGCTGACAGGCTTGCCCTGCTCGTCAATCTCAAATTTCACCTCATAGCGGTCGAAGTTGATGGCGCCGGCGGTAAACCGTT
Source organism: Bacteroides stercoris (assembly GCA_958432865.1). Taxonomy (GTDB): domain Bacteria; phylum Bacteroidota; class Bacteroidia; order Bacteroidales; family Bacteroidaceae; genus Bacteroides; species Bacteroides stercoris_A. The sequence continues at coordinate 16,936 of CAUAWO010000014.1, read as the reverse complement.
TTTCACGCAATATCTTGGCAAGCGAGTCCAGTTTGAGGATTTCTTCCTTAAAGTCTCCCTCTTTGGTTTCGATAATCTGCTGCGCCTCTTCGTAGGTGAAGCGGCGGTCGGACTTGATAACCGTATGCACAATGCGCGAGTTCTTTACTTCTCCCTTGTCCGTCATCTCGAAGATGGCAGAGTAGGCCAGTTTCTCTTCATCGGGGCGCAGGGAACAGATGAAGTTACACAACCGTTCGGGCAGCATCGGGATGGTGCGGTCTACGAGGTAAACGGATGTGGCGCGTTTCTCGGCTTCTTTGTCGATGATGCTGCCTTCCGTTACGTAGTGCGTCACGTCGGCAATGTGTACGCCCACTTCCCAAAGATTGTCCTTCAGTTTGCGGATGGACAAGGCATCGTCAAAGTCCTTAGCGTCTTTGGGATCTATGGTAAAGGTGGTTACATTGCGGAAATCCTCACGTTTGGCATATTCTTCTGCGGGAATTTCGGCAGGTATCCTGTCTGCGGCTTTTTCCACGGATGCGGGGTAAACATACGGCAATCCGAATTCGGCCAGGATGGCGTGCATCTCGGTGGTGTTATCTCCGGCTTTCCCCAGAATGTCGATAATCTGACCGATAGGATTCTTTGCCTTGTCAGGCCATTCCACCACTTTGACGATGGCCTTGTCGCCTGTCTTTCCACCTTTCAGTTTCTCTTTGGGGATAAAGATGTCATTGGCCAGCGTGCGGTTTTCCGTAACAAGGAAAGCGTATGATTTGGCAACCTCCAACGTTCCCACGAAGGTATCGTTGGCACGTTCCAGTATCTCGATGACTTCGCCTTCGGCTTCGCGTCCGCGGCGTTTGGCATAAAAGGCGATACGCACTTTATCGCCCGCCATGGCGTGTGCCGAGTTCCGTTCGGCAATGAAGATGGGGTCGCCGCCGCCTTCGGGTATGAATGAGTTCTTTCCGTTGCTCTTGCGTTGGAAAGTGCCGGTCATCTCCACACCATGATTGTTCAGTTTGTATTTATGCTTGTCCACTTCGGTGATGTAATCGTCATCCGACAGTTCGGACAGTATATCCATACACAGCATTTTCAGCGGGTGTGTAGTGAGATGCAGTTGTTCGAAAATGTATTTCGGGGACAGTACTTCGTCTTGTTTTGCGTGGAAGAAGTCCAATAGTGCTTTGACGAGCTCTTTCTTCTTCATTCGCTTGCCGGCTTTTTTCTCTTTCTTTTCCTTTTTTGTCTTAGCCATAATCTGATGTCTTTTTATCTTTCTTGCAAAGTAAACAAATAAATGTATTCACTCGTTCACTCCGGCTTCAAAATCTTTCTGTCTTACTGAAAATTATAAGGGAACGACCGGTCATAACGGATTTATGTACTATATTTGCAACAACTTAGAAAAACGTCATGGAAGTACAATCTATGGATAAGGAAGAGATTGCGAGGGAAAAAGGCATTTACCGCGTAACGATTGTGGGGAGCGTAGTGAACTTCCTGCTGCTTCTGTTCAAGTTCTTTGCAGGCATCATGGGGCATAGTGCCGCCATGCTGGCGGATGCCGTACATTCGTTATCGGACTTTGTTACAGACATCATTGTCATTGTTTTTGTGCGTATCTCTTCCAAGCCGGAAGATGAGGGACACGACTACGGACATGGCAAATACGAGACTTTGGCAACTGCCATTATCGGCATAATATTGCTCGGCGTCGGTTTTGGGATTTTCTGGAATGGCGCTTCATCTATCTATCGGTTTCTTCACGGTGGTTCTTTGCAGGAACCGGGAATGCTGGCACTGATAGCGGCATTGGTGTCCGTTGCCTTTAAGGAAGCGCTTTATCGCTATACGGTGTTTAAGGGGAAGAGGTTGAATTCTCAGGCAGTGGTGGCCAATGCGTGGCATCATCGCAGTGATGCTCTTTCTTCCATAGGAACTGCCATGGGTATCGGCGGGGCTATTCTTTTGGGAAATCATTGGCGGGTGCTCGACCCGATAGCCGCGGTTGTTGTCAGTTTCTTCATCATGAAGGTGGCCGTAAAGTTATTGATTCCTTGCGTAGATGAGTTGCTGGAGAAATCGCTGCCCGCCGATGTGGAAAATGAAATTCAGAAGATTATCCTTTCTTTTCCCGGAGTAAGTTCGCCTCACCATTTGCGCACCCGCCGTATCGGGAATTATTACGCGATAGAGGTGCATGTGCGCATGGATGGAAAAATAACACTGGAAGAAGCACACCGTACGGCAACGGCCATTGAGAATACCTTGAAGGAACAGTTCGGTAAAGGCACTCATGTAGGTATTCATGTAGAGCCGGTGAAATGATGAGGCCGTACAGTAGGGGCGGAATGGTGAAGTAACGGGATACCGGGAGAAAATAATTCATAATTTATAAAATTCATAATGTGGAATCGGTTTTAGTAACAGGAGCAAGCGGGTTTATCGGGAGTTTCATCGTAGAAGAGGCGTTGAGGCGGGGATTCGGCGTATGGGCAGGCATCCGTTCGTCCAGCAGCCGGGAGTATTTGCAGGACAGGAAGATACATTTTCTTGAACTCGACTTTGCGCATCCCGGTGAGCTTTGTGCGCAACTTTCCGGTCATAAGGAACTGTATGGTAAGTTCGATTACATTATCCACTGTGCCGGAGCTACAAAATGTGTAGATAAGAACGACTTCGAACGTGTGAACTACCGGCAGACCAAATGTTTTGTAGACACGTTGCGGGAGTTGGACATGATTCCCAGGCAGTTTGTCTTTATCAGTACCTTGAGCGTATTCGGTCCGATACGTGAAAAGACCTATACTCCGATTACGGAAAAGGATACCCCTGTGCCCAATACCGCCTATGGCCTTAGCAAACTGAAAGCGGAGAGGTATCTGCAAGGCATACCGGATTTTCCTTATGTCATCTATCGTCCTACGGGTGTGTACGGACCGCGCGAGAAGGATTACTTCCTGATGGCAAAGTCTATCCGTCGGCACACGGACTTCTCCGTGGGTTTCCGCCGGCAGGATTTGACGTTTGTTTACGTCAAGGATATCGTGCAGGCTGTTTTCCTGGGGATAGAGAAACAAATATCCCGCCGCACCTATTTTCTGGCAGACGGCAAGGTGTACCGGAGCCGTGCTTTTTCCGACCTGATACGGAAAGAACTGGGGAATCCGTTTGTAATTCGTCTGAGATGTCCGTTAATTATATTGAAAGTTGTATCTTTGCTCGCCGAATATTGGGCGAAACGCCGGAATACCACCAGTACGCTCAATTCGGACAAGTATAGAATAATGAAACAACGCAACTGGCAATGCGATATAACTCCGACTGTCGAGGAATTGGGCTACAGTCCCGAATACGACCTGGAACGGGGAGTGAAGGAAACGATTGCCTGGTATAAAGATAAAGGATGGCTTTAGACTTATTCAAGAGAGTAGAAACCCGTAAAGGGCTTTTTGCGGTAGAGAAGATTACGCTGATATATAATCTGCTGACTTCCATACTCATACTGTTTCTTTTCCAAGAAATGGATCATCCGGTGCAGATGCTTGCAGACCGCGCTGTGATTGCAGGCATGACGTTTTTGCTGATGTATCTTTACCGGCTTGCGCCCTGCAAGTTTTCGGCTTTCATCCGCATCGTTATCCAGATGTCGTTGCTCTCCTACTGGTATCCCGACACATTCGAGTTCAACCGTATCTTCCCCAACCTGGACCATGTTTTCGCTTCGGTCGAGCAATGGATATTCGGCGGACAGCCTGCCGTATGGTTCTGTCTGCGTTTTCCGCAGATGTGGGTGAGCGAACCGTTCAATATGGGTTATTTCTTCTACTATCCGATGATACTTCTGGTAGTGGTGTGGTATTTCCTCTACCGCTTCGACCTTTTTGAGAAAGTGTCGTTCGTGATAGTCACCGCTTTCTTCATCTACTACCTGATATATATCTTCGTGCCGGTGGCAGGGCCGCAGTTCTATTTTCCGGCTATCGGCGGGGATAACGTGGCGCAGGGGATATTCCCGGCTATCGGCGATTACTTTAACCACAACCAGGAGCTGCTGCCCGGTCCGGGATATGAACACGGATTCTTTTATAATCTGGTGGAAAGCTCGCAGCAGGTGGGCGAGCGTCCGACGGCGGCATTCCCCAGTTCGCATGTCGGCATGTCCACCATCCTGATGATTATGGCATGGCGGGGTAGCAGGCGTTTGTTTGCCTGCCTGCTTCCTTTTTATCTGCTGCTGTGCGGGGCTACAGTGTACATACAGGCGCATTACCTGATTGATGCCATTGTGGGCTTTTTCTCTGCCATTGTGCTCTATGTGGTGGCAACGTGGATGTTCAAGCGGTGGTTTGCGCAGCCGATGTTCAAATGATGCCAGTCCCTGACTCATTGTCTTTCACTCCCTGACTGAATGAGGTTCGCTCGGCGGATGATTGCCGACCCATAGAAAAGCAGGGCACTCTTTTGGTTGGGGTTGTAAGATAATTTAAGCTATATCAGTTTTTCTATTTCGTCAAAGATACGGTACAGTTCCTCTTTTGTCTCTGCCCGCAACATGGCGATGCGCGTTTCCCGGAAGTTAGGGATACCCTTGAACAGCGGGCTTGCTGCCAAGTGGCGGCGTACGTGCAGGATACCTCTCCGTTCGTCCAGCAGTTTTACGCTGTCTTCCACTTCCTGCCGGAGTACATTCAGTTTCCATTCGGAACTGAGGGGCGGTATCTCTTCACCCGTCTCCAGATAATGTTTCACTTCCTTGAATATCCAAGGGCGGCCGAAGCTGGCGCGGCCTATCATAACGGCGTCCACCCCGTAGCGGTCGAAGCACTCTTTGGCCCTTTGGGGGGTGGTGACGTCACCGTTGCCGATGATGGGGATGTGCATGCGCGGATTGTTCTTGACTTCACCAATCAGTGTCCAGTCCGCTTCACCCGTATACATTTGGGCGCGGGTGCGGCCGTGGATGGTAAGGGCGGCAATGCCGCAGTCCTGCAGTTGCTCTGCCAAGTCTACGATAATCTTGCTGCCGGCATCCCAGCCGAGACGGGTTTTTACGGTCACGGGTATCTTTACGGCATCTGCCACGGCACGGGTTATCTCCAGCATCTTGGGGATATTCTGCAACATTCCCGCACCGGCTCCTTTGCCGGCCACACGTTTTACGGGGCAGCCGAAATTGATGTCCAGTATGTCCGGACGCGCCTGCTCCACGATACGCGCCGCCTCTACCATAGTGTCCGTATCCTTGCCGTATATCTGTATGGCTACGGGGCGCTCTTCGTCACTGATGTTCAGCTTCTGTTCGGTCTTGCTGACGGAACGTATCAGCGCGTCGCTCGACACAAACTCGGTGTACACCATATCCGCTCCGAAACCTTTGCACATCAGTCGGAAAGCGGGGTCGGTCACATCTTCCATGGGGGCAAGCAATATGGGGTGCTTGCCGAGGTCTATATCTTTAATCTTCATAATCTGACGGGATTTGCCTGCAAAAGTACGGAAAAAGCCTGTTTCATTCGCTATGCAGGAGTGAAATCCTTGAAAGAATATACAGCTTCTTCCTTAAATCTGTATATTTGCACTATTCATTCACTTAACAACAGAAATAATTATGAAAAAGAGTTTGCTTTCAGTCGCATTGTGCGTGATGACACTGCTCATCGGCATTTCCCCTGTTTCTGCACAAGGGCAGAATAAGGAATATCAGGAAACGTTGCATAAAATGCTGTTGCTTTCCGGCGGTCTGGCCACTGTGGATACGATGGTTCCGCAGATAATCGGCATGATGAAGCAGCAGTCCCCCTCTGTATCGGAGGCCACGTGGAATGCAGTAATGGAAAAGGCAAAGCAGTTTTTCAGCGATAATCTGGTGAAGGTGTATGTGCCCATCTATCAGAAACACCTGACATTGGACGACCTGAAGAAGATTGTAGCCTTCTACGAATCTCCGGTGGGCAAGAAGCTGGGAGCGGTTACTCCTGCCATTACAATGGAAGGGATGACGGCAGGCCAACAGCTTGGCATGGAACTTGTGACACTGATTCAACGGGAATTGGATGCGCACGGTAATAAATAATTGCATCATTAAATTTCATATTGGATGAATTCTACTACTTTGAACGATTTTGAAATCATGGCTCCGGTAGGCTCGCGCGAGTCTCTTGCCGCAGCTATCCAGGCGGGTGCGGACTCTATTTACTTCGGTATCGAAAACCTGAATATGCGTGCCCGTTCCGCCAATACCTTTACCATTGACGATTTGCGGGAGATTGCCCAAACCTGTGATGAGCATGGTATGAAAAGTTACCTTACGGTAAATACCATTATCTACGATAACGATATCCCCCTGATGCGAACCATTGTGGATGCGGCAAAAGCGGCAGGTATCTCGGCGGTGATTGCAGCCGATGTGGCTGTGATGAGCTACGCCCGGCAGATAGGACAGGAGGTGCATCTGTCCACGCAACTGAATATTTCGAATGTGGAAGCTTTGCGTTTCTATGCCCAATTTGCCGATGTGGTGGTGCTGGCGCGTGAACTGAATCTGGAGCAGGTGGCGGAAATCTACCGTCATATCTGTGAAGAGAATATCTGCGGACCGAGCGGTGAGCGGATACGTATCGAGATGTTCTGCCACGGCGCTTTGTGCATGGCGGTATCGGGCAAGTGCTATCTTTCGCTGCACGAGATGAACCATTCGGCCAACCGGGGAGCCTGTATGCAGGTATGCCGTCGCTCGTATACGGTGCGCGACAAGGAAACGGATGTGGAACTGGATATAGACAACCAGTACATTATGTCGCCCAAAGACCTGAAAACCATTCATTTCATGAACAAGATGCTGGATGCAGGCGTGCGTGTGTTCAAGATTGAAGGACGCGCCCGCGGTCCCGAGTATGTGCGTACGGTGGTGGAATGTTATAAGGAGGCCATTCGCTCCTATGTGGAAGGCACGTTTACCGACGAAAAGATAGCTGCCTGGGACGAGCGCCTGAAAACCGTGTTTAACCGTGGTTTCTGGGACGGCTATTATCTGGGGCAGCGCTTGGGCGAATGGACCCGGAACTACGGTTCTGCCGCTACCGAACGTAAGATTTATGTCGGCAAGGGTATCCGTTACTTCTCGAATATCGGTGTGGCGGAGTTCTTGGTGGAAGCCGCCGAAATCAATGTCGGCGACAAGCTGCTGATAACGGGACCGACAACGGGAGCCGTATTCACTACATTGGAAGAAGCGCGCGTGGATCTGAAACCCGTGCAGACGGTGAAAAAAGGGCAGCATTTCTCGATGAAAGCGGATAAGATACGTCCCAGCGACAAACTCTACAAACTGGTTTCCGTAGAGGAGCTCAAGCGGTTCAAGGGTTTGGATATCGAGAATAAACGCGGTTAATTATCAAATGGTAAATTGTTAAATTGCAGGTATTATAATGAACTATATTTATGAACTGAAAATGAAGGTCCGCGACTATGAATGCGACCTTCAGGGTATTGTCAACAATGCCAACTACCAGCATTATCTGGAGCATACGCGGCACGAGTTCCTGTTGAGTACGGGTGTCAGCTTTGCCGCACTCCACGAACAGGGGGTAGATCCGGTGGTAGCACGCATCAATATGGCTTTCAAGACACCGTTGAAAAGCGGTGATGAGTTCGTATCGAAGCTGGCAATGAAGAAAGAAGGCATCAAGTATGTATTCTACCAGGATATTTTCAGGGCAAGTGACAATAAAGTAGCCATCAAGGCAGTGGTTGAAACGGTATGTGTGGTAAACGGACGTTTAAGCGACAGCGAGTTATTCGATAACGTCTTTGCCCCCTACCTCGACCATGAATAATGACGAACGTCTTTGCAGTATAGCTCTTATGCTCTGTCCCGGTATAGGACATATCGGGGCAAAGCGTTTAATAGATGCCATAGGTAGCGCCATTGACGTTTTCGGGTATCGTAAGGAATTGCCGGAACGTCTGCCCGGCGTGAATTCCTCGATAATTACGGCTCTTGACTGTCCTGCCGCTTTTCTTCGTGCCGAACGTGAAATGGAGTTTGTGGAAAAGAACCGCCTGACTTGTCTTACTTTGCGGGATGAGGCCTATCCTTCCCGTCTGCGGGAATGTGAGGATGCTCCGGTTGTCCTGTTTTTCAAAGGAAACACTGATTTTAACCGTTTACATGTTATCAATATGGTAGGTACGCGCCGTGCAACGGAGTACGGCAAACGGTTTTGTGCGGATTTCGTGCATGATTTGTCCGTGCTTCTCCCTGATGCCCTGATAGTGAGCGGCCTCGCCTACGGCATTGATATTCATGCACATCGTGCCGCCCTGGCCGATAATATGTCTACTGTTGCCGTTCTGGCTCACGGTTTGGACCGTATCTATCCTTCTGTACATCGTAAGACGGCTGTCGATATGCTGGTCAACGGCGGTTTGCTTACCGAGTTCTTATCCGAAACTACTCCGGACAGGCATAACTTTGTCAGCCGTAACCGTATTGTGGCAGGTATGTGCGATGCGACGATTGTTGTGGAATCTGCCGCTAAAGGCGGTTCTTTGATTACAGCGGATTTGGCCGACGGCTATCACCGTGATTGCTTTGCCGTGCCCGGGCGGGTGACGGATGCCGCTTCTATCGGCTGCAACCGGTTGATACGGGATAATAAGGCTGCGCTTGTACAGAGTGCCGAAGAGTTCGTAAAAACAATGGGGTGGGCGAGTGCAGAGCCTGCTGCCAAAGCAGCCGGTATCCAGCGCAATCTGTTTCCGGAACTGACGGATGAGGAGGAGCTGGTGGTGCGTATACTGACTCATCAGGGAGACTTGCATATCAATGCGCTGGTAGTGGAGGCGGACATACCCGTAAACCGTATGAGCGCCTTGCTTTTCGAACTGGAGATGAAAGGGGTGGTAAAGGCATTGGTTGGAGGAGTATATTGCTTATTGGCATAAAAAAAGGAGTACCGCTGTACTCCAACCTTTGTTAACCTTAAATCTAATACTATGAAAAAAATCACGTAACAAATGTATAGCTTCTTCATATATTTCCCAAATATTTACTCTTTTTCTGAATTTCTTTTAGTTTTCTTTTGCGAATATTTACTGTTTTCGTGCACGCTTGGACATCTTGACTTAAATAAAGTGTATATAATGACTATATGATAACTGTCGGATAAGCGAGGCTTGCTGTTGGGGCTTTTCGTGGAATATTCCGGTTCTTTGTCTGTATTGGAAGTAGCATAAGTTGCAAAAAACTTCCAATCGTTTCACAGAATCTTCCAAGTTGCTAAATGAGTTGGTTTTTCTGTATCTTCTTTAATTTTAATGGTTTATTTTTGGCTTTGTACAAAGCAAAGTTATGGTGAACCGTATCTATATAGTAACTCTTATAATGCTCTTTTTTTTATCAGTGGGAAGAGCATCTGTACGGGCTGACATATTGATGGTTGTAAACAGTGTAATGCTGGACTCGGTTATAAAACCGGACGAATGGAGAGAAGTATATCGGTGGGTACTCGCTGATAAGAATGTGCCGGACAGGAAAGAGGTTTTGATGTTAATCCGATATCATTATGGGAATTTCGGCAAATTGACGGAACTGTTGTTCTATCTGAACGAAGGCAAGGCCTGTAAATATCTGTTGCAGTTTGTTTTTCCGCGGATAGGCAGCTATACGGTACATTCGAAGGAGTTTCCTATTGCCGGAATACGGATGCCGGAGAAGGCACTGCCGGTAATGTCTGCCGGTAGCGGAGAACTGGTTCCGACTGCGTTCCCTGAGAAAAGAAAAAGGCTGGGACCATCACATAAGGTTATGGTAGCTCTGAAGAATAATATGATATATGATTTGGCGTTGGCTCCGAATGTGGAAGTTGAGTTTTCGACAGGAAAGAGGTGGTCTTTGAATACTGAATATAAATGTCCTTGGTGGTTGAACAGTCGGAACGGCTTTTGTTATCAGCTTCTTTCGGGAGGTGTGGAAGTACGCTGTTGGCTGGGCAACAGAAATCTGTGTAACAGATTGACAGGGTATTTCCTGGGGGTATATACCGAGGGAGGAGTATATGATTTTCAGTTGAAAGAAGAGAGTGGCATTCGCGGTAAGTATTATATGACTTCGGGTCTGTCCTGCGGATATGCACGCAGAATAACCGGGCACCTTGCAATCGAGTGCAGTTTGGGAATAGGTTATTTGACAACGGAATACTGTAAATATACCTCTTATCAAGGAGAATTAGTCCGAACTAATGGAGGACACTTTCATTTTGTGGGTCCTACAAAGGTAGCGGTCTCTTTAGTATGGCATATAACGGCAGGACAATGAATGTGGTGGAAAATATCAGATATAATGTACCGTTGCCTCTGTTCTGTCTGTTGATAATCCTGTCAGGGTGCAATTTCAGGGAGGTGCTGGACGATTATCCTGTCAGTGGCGTACAGATAACGCTGGACTGGACGGGAGTTGCGGAGAATTTGCCGGAGACCGTGCGGGTAATATTTTATCCGAAAGATGCCGAGGGGCGGAAAGTAGACGGCTATTTGCCGGCTGCCGGCGGGGAAATGAAAGTACCGCCCGGCCATTATGCAATGATAGTTTACAACTATAATACGGAATGTGTCTGCATAGAAGGCGATGAGTGCTATGGTACTATCAGGGCATATACGGAACGGTGTATTGGAATGGATGCCGGAGAGGATATGATTTGGTCGCCGGACGATTTCTACGTTGTGGCGTTGGATGATGTGGAAATAACAAAAAGCGAAGCGGCTATGGTGATGAAACTGAAACCGGAACGGGTAGTAAGCAGTTATTCGTTTGCCGTGAAGGTGGATGGTGTAGAAAATATATCGACTGTTGTGTGCTACGTCAGCGGGTTGAATGGCGGTTACTTTCTCGGTAGAAGGCTGTGTACACTTGCAGAAGTGCCCGTTTATGTGGAGAATGATTGTAAAAACGGACTGTTGCAGGGGCATTTTTCGCATTTCAGGCTTCCGAAAAGTGCGGATACGCGGGGCGATAGTCCGGTAGTGCTGACCATCAGGATTATCAAGGTGGATAAGCAGGTGCAGGAGATTCTGGTTGATATCAAAAAGCTGATAACACCTTCGACCTCCGGTGAGGAAGAAGAAATACAGCCTGCTCCTGATGGGGAAATACATATTGAGGTGCCTGTTCCCGATGGACAGATTACGGTAGAGGTGGATAAGGAAGAAGATGGAAATAGCGGTATCGGAGGTGATATAGGTGATTGGGATGATGAAACGAATGTGGATATAATCGTGTAGAAACAAGATAAGCAATTAATATATTAACTAAAAACAAATGGTTATGAGAAAAATTTTATTGGTGGCTTTAACAGCCGCAGCAATGGTAAGTTGCTCTGAAAATGAAGGGTTTGAGAATGAAAGTACAATGAACCGGATTAAATTCGGGACAGTGGTGAAGACCGGAACAAAGACATTGGTTGCCACTACTGAGAATTTCAGTAAGTTTACTGTAAGCGCTTATAAAACAACAGATGAAATGGGAGGAACTGTACAGTTGAATACGGGTTTTATGGATGATATAGAAGTTGATAAATCAAGCGGGGAATGGAAGTATAAGGGCGACTACTACTGGCCTGTCTCCGGTAAATTGCAATTTTTTGCTACCTCACCGGCGCAAACTTTGGATATTACTACCGCTGCCGGTTATCCGAAATTCGAGTATGCGGTGAAGGCGGTTGACAGTCAGGAAGATCTGGTTGCTGCCAACGTAATAAATCAGGTAAAGTCTGAGTCAGCCATTTCTCTTCCTTTCCAGCATCTTCTGACGCAGGTGAACTTTACAATCAAGGGTGATGTTGCCGATTTTATTTACACCGTATCGAAATTGGTGATTAAAGGTGCAAAGGATAAGGCTACTTTTACTTTTGACGGAAGCAGCACTGTGGGGGCTTGGAGTAACCTGGCAGAGTCTGTTTCGGGCGTGACATACGAATACACCGGCACTCCCGTATCCGTTACTCCGACTGCTGCAGAACCTGATGCTTTTACTGCTTTTGAGGCTTCCGGTAATGCCTTGTTTATGCTGATGCCTCAAGACGACCTGACAGGCGTTACTTTGGAGATTACCTATACTGCTGCACCGAAAGATAAATCAAGTGAGTATACCTGGAATGATACTAAGGTCGTTAACCTTACAGGCAGTTGGGGCATGGGCAAGAATATTCGGTATACATTGACGCTGACCAACAATGCTACTCCTATTAAGTTTACTCCGAATGTTGGCATATGGACCAATGAGGACGGAACATTCACCGGGTTATAAGAGTTTGATATAAGAGTCCTGTTGATTTCATAATATTTTGATTCTTCCCCGAAAACGTTTTTAAAGTTTTCGGGGAATATGTTTTTTTGTTGGCTGCTAATGTTTATTTTTGCCAGAGCAAACAAACAAAACATTCTATCCTGTCATGTACGACTCTCCCGCTTGTGAAGCGGTTAACGCCGATTGCCTGAAATGTCCCAAGGCTGTGGACAATCTTATCTTATACGCCTCTCATAGTAGAGGGTTTCACTTTATTATGCCCAAGTGCGATAACAATATCATTATGTTTCTTTTAAAAGGTGAGGCTCTTGTCAACAGTGAAGAATATGCAGGCGTGACGTTGCATGCCGGTGAGTTTATTCTGCAGGCTGTCGGTTCAAAATACGAAGTGCTTGCCATGACCGATGTAGAGTGTGTATGCTACCGTTTTTCCCAGCCGGAATCTTTTTGTGAGGGACGCTTTCAGCATATCGTAAAAGATGTGGTTCCACCTCTTATCTTTTTCCCGTTGAAAATATGTTCTGAACTGAATTTTTTCTTGGAAGCTTCGAAGTCTTATCTGGTTGAGGGGAAGATTTGTAGGGAGCTACTGCAATTTAAGCAGAAAGAACTGGCGTTTATCCTGTGGCGTTACTATTCGGATTATGAGCTTTCCATGTTGGTGCATACGTTATCGAAATACACGGATAGTTTTCAGTATTTCGTACTTAAGAATCATGATAAGGTCAAGACGGTTGAAGAATTTGCCGAATTAGGGGGATATACAGTGACGACTTTCCGCCGTATCTTTACTTCTGTATTCCATCAGCCTGTGTACGAGTGGATGCAGGAACGCAGAAAAGAAGGCATTCTTTATGAACTTCGGCATACAAACTTTACAATCTCTGAAATTTGTTATAAATATGGCTTTGAATCTTTATCTCATTTCTCTAATTTCTGCAAGAAGAATTTTGGGTTGTCTCCCCGTAATTTGAGGAAAGAGGTTGAGAAGCCATCCTTATCTGCAGCCCAGGATTCTATGTTTTTGTCTGTTTAACCTGCTTGGGATATCAAGCAGGTTCCATAATTTCTTATCATAAAAAAAACTCCTCTACCGGTTTTCCCGATAGAAGAGTTCTTGTGATATTAATCAAATGCAGAAAGTACGGTTAGTCTTTCAATTTTGCGGTAATGAAGTCGCGGTTCAAACGTGCGATGTTGCTGATAGAGACATTCTTCGGACATTCGGCCTCACAAGCACGGGTGTTTGTACAGTTACCGAAACCGAGTTCGTCCATTTTGCTCAACATGGCTTTGGCACGGCGCAATGCTTCCGGTTTGCCTTGAGGAAGCAGGTTCAACTGGCTTACCTTAGCAGAAACGAACAACATGGCGGAACCGTTCTTACAAGCGGCTACACAAGCACCGCAACCGATACAGGAAGCGGCATCCATGGCTTCATCGGCAATAGGCTTCGGAATCAGGATAGCGTTGGCATCCTGAGGAGCACCTGTACGTACGCTGACATAACCGCCTGCCTGCATAATCTTGTCGTATGCAGTACGGTCTACCATCAAGTCTTTGATTACCGGGAAGCCGGCAGAACGCCAGGGTTCTACGGTAATGGTGTCGCCGTCGTTGAAGCGGCGCATATAGATTTGGCAGGTAGTGGCTCCTGTTGCAGGACCGTGCGGATGTCCGTTGATGTAAAGAGAACACATACCGCAGATACCTTCGCGGCAGTCATGGTCGAATACAACCGGTTCTTTACCTTCACTGATGAGCTGTTCGTTCAGAATATCCAGCATTTCGAGGAATGAGGTATCGCCCGGAATATCTTTCATTTGGTATGTTTCAAAAGCGCCTTTTGCTTTCGGACCCTTCTGGCGCCATACCTTGAGCGTAAATGATATATTTTTATCCATTTTCTTTAATTCTTTAAATGTTCAACTTCCCGATTAGCTCTTGTAGTTACGAGTCTGTACCTTGATTGCTTCGTATACCAGAGGTTCTTTCAGCAATACCGGTTCTTTTTCGTCTGAACCCTGGTATTCCCAGCAGGCAACGTAGAAGTAGTTTTCGTCATCGCGCTTGGCTTCGCCTTCTTCTGTCTGGTACTCTTCGCGGAAGTGACCGCCGCAGCTTTCGTTACGGTTCAAGGCATCGTATGCTACGAGTTCGCCCATTGTGATGAAGTCGTACAGACGGATAGCCTTGTCGAGTTCGACGTTCATGCCTTCTTTCTCGCCAGGGATGAACAGCTCTTTCTCGAATTCCTTGCGGATTTCCTTCAGTCTCTTCAAGCCTTCTTTCAAGCCCTCTGCAGTACGTCCCATACCTACATATTCCCACATTACGTGGCCCAATTCCTTATGGATAGAGTCTACAGACTTCTTACCCTTGATGTTCATCATCCAGTCGATTTTGTCCTGAATGGCTTTTTCTGCCGCTGCGAACTCAGGCAGGTCGGTAGAGAAGCGGGGAACGGTAATCTGGTCGGCCAGGTAGTTCTGGATAGTATAAGGCAATACGAAGTAACCGTCTGCCAGACCCTGCATCAATGCGGAAGCACCGAGGCGGTTGGCGCCGTGGTCCGAGAAGTTACATTCACCGATGGCGAACAAGCCCTTAATAGAAGTCATCAGTTCGTAGTCTACCCAGATACCACCCATTGTATAGTGGATAGCCGGATAAATCATCATCGGGTTTTCGTACGGGCTGACATCTGTGATTTCTTCGTACATGTCGAAGAGGTTGCCGTAACGCTGTGCAACCACATCTTTGCCCAAACGGTTGATAGCTTCGGAGAAGTCGAGGAATACGGCAAGACCTGTATTGTTCACGCCATAACCCTTGTCGCAACGTTCTTTGGCAGCACGGCTGGCAACGTCACGCGGAACGAGGTTACCGAATGCCGGATAACGGCGCTCCAGGTAGTAGTCGCGGTCTTCTTCGGGAATATCTTTTCCTTGCAGCGTACCTTCCTGCAACTTCTTGGCATCTTCCAGTTTCTTCGGAACCCAGATACGTCCGTCGTTACGCAAAGATTCGGACATCAAAGTCAGTTTGGACTGCTTGTCGCCGTGAACGGGGATACAAGTCGGGTGAATCTGTACGTA
Source organism: Bacteroides stercoris (assembly GCA_958432865.1). Taxonomy (GTDB): domain Bacteria; phylum Bacteroidota; class Bacteroidia; order Bacteroidales; family Bacteroidaceae; genus Bacteroides; species Bacteroides stercoris_A. Next base: position 1,537 of record CAUAWO010000014.1, on the reverse strand, counting down.
AGCGGGGTTGGCAAACCAGGCTCCTTTACGGTAGCAGGCCATGGCAGCGGAACAGTTGCAAGCCATTGCATTGGTAGAGAGGAAGTATGCGTTGCCGTAACCGCCGGTAGCGATAACTACAGCGTGAGCAGCAAAACGTTCCAGCTTACCTGTTACGAGATTCTTGGCGATGATACCGCGGGCACGTCCGTCGATGATGACAACGTCTTCCATTTCATAACGCGTGTACAGTTTCACCGTACCCACGTTTACCTGACGGCTCAGTGCGGAGTAAGCTCCCAGCAGCAATTGCTGTCCTGTCTGTCCTTTGGCGTAGAATGTACGTGATACCTGTGCACCACCGAATGAACGGTTGTCGAGCAAGCCGCCGTATTCGCGTGCAAAAGGAACACCTTGTGCAACACACTGGTCGATGATGTTGTTGGAAACCTCGGCCAGACGGTAAACGTTTGCTTCGCGGGCACGATAGTCACCACCTTTTACCGTATCGTAGAACAGACGGTAAACGGAGTCGCCGTCGTTCTGGTAATTCTTTGCAGCATTGATACCACCTTGCGCAGCGATAGAGTGTGCGCGGCGCGGAGAGTCCTGAATGCAGAAGTTGAACACTCTGAAACCCATTTCACCGAGAGAAGCGGCAGCGGAAGCGCCGGCAAGTCCGGTTCCTACTACGATGATGTCCAAACGGCGTTTGTTGGCAGGGTTTACTAATTTTTGGTGAGCTTTATAGTTGGTCCATTTCTCAGCCACCGGTCCTTCCGGTATTTTAGAATCTATCTTAGTCATAATGCTATTACAATTTAATCATTTACAATAATTTATCAGCAAGCGCCGCTGCACATCAGTGATTTGATGAAGAATACGACAACTACCAGAGCGAAGCATACAACAACGATAGTGGAGTAGATGTTGGAGATACATTTCCAACGGTTGATCCATACTTTGTTGTTCCAGCCCAAAGACTGCATGGAGCTCCAGAAACCGTGAGTCAGGTGGAACCACAATGCACCCAGCCAAATGAGGTAAAGCACTACGAATACCGGGTTGGAGAAGGTGTTCTGAATGTGATAGACACCGTTGGCTGCGTAAGCCAGCGTGAGCATGTCGGCATGTGCGCCCATGTTGTGCATCAGTTCGGGGAGCTGCATCTTTGCCCAGAAGTTAACCAGGTGCAGACCGAGACCTACGATTACCACGATGCCCAGTACGAGCATGTTTTGAGAGGCCCATTCCACGGTTTTAGGCTTGTCTACTACTGCATAACGCTCGTTACCGCGCGCTTTGCGGTTTTGCATCGTCAGCCAGAAAGCGTAGATGATGTGGATGATGAACAGGGCAGCCAGACCTACGGTAGCTACCAGCGCGTACCAGTTTGCTCCCAAGAACTCACAAACCATGTTATAGCCATTGGCCGAAACCAATGCAACAAGGTTCATCGCCATGTGAAATGTCAGAAACAGGATAAGGGCGATACCGGTAACACTCATCACCACTTTCCTTCCTACAGATGAATTACTTAACCACATAAATGATTGAA